>NZ_RHUM01000006.1 GCF_003937915.1 Erwinia sp. 198
CAGAAGTGAAACGCCGTAGCGCCGATGGTAGTGTGGGGTCTCCCCATGCGAGAGTAGGGAACTGCCAGGCATCAATTTAAGCATTAAGCGTGACTATCCCGCTTACTGTAAGTAATAAGCGTGCTGATATGGCTCAGTTGGTAGAGCGCACCCTTGGTAAGGGTGAGGTCCCCAGTTCGACTCTGGGTATCAGCACCACTAATATGGCTTGAGTGCGGTAAAAGAATTTGCCTGGCGGCTTTAGCGCGGTGGTCCCACCTGACCCCATGCCGAACTCAGAAGTGAAACGCCGTAGCGCCGATGGTAGTGTGGGGTCTCCCCATGCGAGAGTAGGGAACTGCCAGGCATCAATTAAGAGCAGTAAACGTGAGTAAACCGTTTGCGCTCAGACCTTCCGGTGACGTGGAAAGGGCGAAACACCTGAGATCGGAAAACATTCTGAGTTCAGTACAGAATCGGTGGAGCGGTAGTTCAGTTGGTTAGAATACCTGCCTGTCACGCAGGGGGTCGCGGGTTCGAGCCCCGTCCGTTCCGCCACTTTATATAAGGCCCTGAGCTAACGCTCAGGGCTTTTTTTTGCGTGTAGGCATTGGTAACCGTGCTGCCTGTGTTCTGTCCTTATCCCTCCCGGGACAGGGTACGCCTTTGGCTATCTTTTTTCTTTAAAGCGGATGTTGCCTGAGCCATTCGCTGACAAAATCGATAAAAGAGCGAACGCGTGAGTTAGCCGAGCGATCCCCATAGTAAACCGCGTTAAAAGGCATATCTACCGGCACAAGCTTGTCGGCCATCACCTCAATCAGCGAGCCATCGTTTAAATCTTTATTGATCATAAAGTCCGACAGGCAGGCAATGCCGTTGCCGGCCAGGCACAGCTGTCTGAGCGTCTCGCCGCTGTTTGAGGTACTGGCCGGCGTAATGTCATAAAGCTGCCCTTCTGCATTAGCGATGGGCCAACGGTTCAGGCTCAGAGGCTCGACGAAGCCCAGACAGTCGTGCTGTGCCAGATCCTCTACGGTTTGCGGCGTGCCGAACTGTTGCAGCCAGCCAGGGCTGGCGACTATTTTACGTCGGCTGTTAAACAGCAGGCGTGCGCGAAGGCTGGAATCAGTGAGATTACCGGCCCGGATAGCGATATCTACCTTACGTTCAATCAGGTTGATAAAGGTTTCGGATGAAACCAGAGAGAGGGTAACTTCAGGAAAGCGCTCCCGAAAAGGTTTAATCATCGGCATTAACAGGTGCAGAACCACCGGCGTAGCAGCATCAATACGCAGCGATCCTTTTGGCAGCCTTTTCCGTTCTGCCAGCTCGTTTTCCGCTGCGGACATCTCCTGAAGGATCGCCTGAACCCGCTTGAAGTAGGCTTCGCCTTCCTGGGTTAATTTAATCTGTCGGGTGGTGCGGGTCAGTAGCTCTACCTCAAGCTTGTTTTCCAGCTTTTTTACCGCACGGCTAACGGCAGAATTTGCCATTTTCAGCCGCTCGGCGGCCTTGCTGAAACTGCCGCTTTCCACCACGGCGACAAAAATCGCCAGTTCCTCTGAGTTTGCCTTCATGACTACTTCCTGAACGAAATGCTTTTTTTGGAGCCTGCAGGCGGTAATTAAAGCATGAGGAAGCAGGGGAAGCCAGACAGCCGGTGAAGCTGACTGGCCCACCAGATGGGGTGAGAGCAATAAAGCAGTCCGACGGCGTTGTCTGAAAACGCCCGGTGCTCGTCTGGCCTGTAAAAAGTCAGATCTCGGCACTGTTATGAACGCTATCAGGTACATAACCGGAGCCGGTGCGTTAAATCGACTACAGTTACAGGCGGCGGGCAGACAAAAGTTTGTATTTGCTTACCTTTGGCTGGCACTTATTAGGCGCCTCCGATTGAAACCCGGCCATAAAGTCCCTATAACTGAATGCAGGATCATTGATCAACACGCAGAGGTCAGACGCTAACGTGCGGAAAAAAACTTATGCCATGAGATATGTAGCAGGGCAGCCAGCGGAACGTATTTTTCCGCCGGGCGCCATGCTGCATATGGGCAAAGCGTTACCGCCCGGCGCGCCGCTGACAGAGCACGCTACGCTCCGGGTGCTGGTATGGAATATATTTAAACAGCAGCGCGCCGAGTGGCTTTCGGTATTACAAAACTTCGGTAAAGACGCTCAGCTGGTACTGCTACAGGAAGCACAGACGACGCCAGAGCTGATCCGTTTTGCCACCAGTAACTATCTGGCGGCGGATCAGGTACCGGCATTCGTCCTGCCGCAGCATCCTTCCGGCGTGATGACGCTGGCCGCTGCGCATCCCGTCTACTGTTATCCGCTGCGCGAACGTGAACCGCTGCTGCGGCTGGCTAAATCAGCCCTTGTCACCGCCTATCCGTTACCGGACGGTAAGATGCTGATGGTGGTGAATATCCATGCGGTCAACTTTAGCCTGGGGATCGACGTATACAGCAAGCAGCTTGGCCCTATAGGCGAACAGATTATTCACCATAAAGGGCCGGTGATTATGGCCGGGGATTTTAACGCCTGGAGCCGCCAGCGGATCAATGCGCTTTATTCCTTTGCTCATAATATGGGGCTGCACGAAGTCAACTTTACCGACGACCATCGCCGTAAAGCCTTTGGCAGGCCGCTGGACTTCGTTTTCTACCGCGATATGGGCGTAGCGGAGGCCTCCGTGCTGGTGACGCGTGCTTCCGACCATAATCCTTTGCTGGTTGAGTTCAAGCCTTAATTTGGCACAGAGCCACGGCGCATCCGGCTGACGGCCCCGGCCAGCCGCTCATAAACGCGGTACGATCGGGACGGCAACGCCACTTTTATCGTGGCCGGTACGAAACAGGACGATATCTTTCGCCGCTATTTCGCCGTCTCTGGCTTCCCGGTGCGCGATTGTCGCAAGAGTAATCGCGCTGTTTTGCGGCAAATGAGTCATATCCAGACAGCAATTGCGCCCGGTCAGCTGGCGAATATCAACCTTATCAATGCCTTTTCCGTCCGGTATAAAATGTACCGGCGTGCTGTATGCATACCGCAACGATCGCCGAAGCTCAGCTGACAGTTTTAATTATCGTCGCCTGCGGTAAATGTTTCTGCACGGTTCATGAAAAAACGCCCGTCGCCGGGCCAGACCGGCATGACTTCTTCATAAACGTGGCTGAGTTAATCAGTCGATGCTGGTTCAGCAGCACAATCAAATCATTCGTCGTGGCGTCCTCAGGAGCGTCGGACTGAAGGGCAGTAAAGCACAGGGAGGAGATCGAGAAATGACGGGCATAAAAAAACCAGTCCGAAGACTGGTTTTTAAACTGAGCTTTAGCTGTCAGGCGTAGCGTTGTTGGTGACAAACAGCGTCAGCCTGTCGCCGGGCTGAATATTCGCCGAGCCGCCGCTGTTCCAGCGCAGCAGATCTTTCGTGTTCACGCCGTGACGTTTTGCGATGCTGGCCAGAGAATCACCTTTACGAACCTTATAGGTGATGCTGTTGCCATTATCGGCCAGTCTGGCTGCGCTTTCGCCGCCGCCCAGGCTGAGCGTCTGCCCCGGTTTGATGTTCACGCCGCGCAGGTTATTGGCCTGCTGTAGCGTCTTCACCGACACGTTCAGGCGTTTTGCAATGCCTGACAGGGTATCACCATTACGCACCTTATAAGAGGTGCTGGTACTGGCCAGCGCCGTCGGCTGCACCGCCGCGATATCACCTGTTGCCAGGGAGTTGCGTAGCTGCGCCACGTGCGACTTCGGCACCATGATATAGTGCGGGCCGTTAGGCGCCGTCATACCGCGCTTGTAGCCTGTATTAAAGCTCTTCAGCTTGTTTAGCGACATGCCGGCCATTTCAGCCGCCTGCGTCAGCTCAATCTGCTGCCCCACTTCAACACGCGCCAGCGCACGAGTTTCGTTAGGCTCCGGAAGACGGATACCGTAACGCTTGTTGTTTTTCAACAGCTCGCTTAACGCCAGCATCTTCGGCACATAAACCGTGGTTTCATGCGGAAGCGACAGCGACCAGAAATCCGTTGCCTTACCGCGAGCCTTGTTGCTTTTTATCGCTTTCAGCACGCGACCTTCACCGCTGTTATACGCGGCCACGGTCAGCAGCCAGTCACCGCCGAACATCCCGTTCAGCCGCTGCATCATATCCAGTGCGACTTTGGTAGAGGCGACAATATCGCGGCGACCGTCATACCACTGGTTCTGCTTAAGGCCATAATTACGCCCCGTCTGCGGCACGATCTGCCAGATGCCTGCGGCATTGGCAGAAGAGGTCGCATGAGGATCAAAAGCGCTCTCCACTATGGGTAATAGTACCAGTTCCATCGGCATCTTACGTTGCTTAATCTGCTCGACAATCCAGTACATATACGGCTCAGCCCGTAACGTTACATCGTGGAGATAGCTCTTGTTTCTTAAATACTTTTGTTTTTGTTCGCGTATCCGGGGGTTTTCCGGAACCTTCATCTTCAGCTCGTCGCTAATGAAATTCCACAGATCCTGATCTTTCGTCAGGCTGGTTCCATCGTCCTGCCAGCGTGGCGATAACAACCGATCTGCGTTCTGACTGCTCTGGGCTGAAGACAAACTCTGTGCATGCTGTTCGGGGGCGTCGTGCTTAGGCGCCTGGCACCCCACCAGCAGGACCGAGGCGAGTAGTAATATCGCTTTAGCCTTCATGTGTGTGTCATTGTTCGCTTAAAAGACGAGCAACTATACGTGCTCGGGCTGCGCAACACAACCCGAAAAATCAAAAGTGGTCTTTCTTCTCGCGTAGAGTTGCAAAAACTTGCCATTCTTGTTGCGGAGGTGTTTCTACGCCAATAAATTTTTGTAAATCAGTGTCTTGTGTGCGCAGAAAAACATTTATTTGCCGCTCAAAAGCGAGCGTTACGGGCAATGAAACCGCATTTTTTGCACGTAACTCCTTAATTTCGCGATAATAGCCCGCTATTTTCGTATCCTGGGGCAGCAGCGAGTAGGCAAACTTCATATTTGATAACGTATATTCGTGCGCGCAGCACACCAGCGTCTCTTCCGGAAGTTGATTAAGCTTTTGAAAAGAATTGAACATCTGTTGAGGAGTGCCTTCAAACAGACGTCCACAGCCGCCGGAAAACAGCGTGTCACCGCAGAAAAGATAAGGCGCGCTATAGTATGAGATATGTCCTAAAGTATGTCCCGGTGTGGCAATAACACTAAATTCGAGGCCCAAAATAGCGACCTTATCACCCTCAGCAACCAGACGATTGCTTCCCTTATCTTGTGTCTCTTGCGGACCGTACACCACCAGATCGGGAAAATGTTGCAGAAGTTCTTTCACGCCGCCAACGTGATCGTGATGATGGTGTGTCAGCAGGATCGCCGCTGGTCGCCACTGGTTTTTTGCCATGGCCGTCAGTACCGGCGCCGCTTCGCCCGGATCGACAATCAGGCAGTCGCCCCGATCGTTATTTAATGTCCAGATGTAGTTATCCTGAAAAGCCGGAATGCTGGTAAGATTCATTATCGCCTCGTTGACTGGCCGCAATGGAAAGAAGATGGTAAAGCATGAAGCCCGCTAAAACACGCCATATTCGTCACGTGCCGTATTCCTGGGCGGACATCCCCTGGGGAGACTACTATCGTGACGCGCTGACCCGGCATCTGCAACCCTGTCTGGACAGGCTATACGGTTTTCATTTGCTGAAAATCGGCTCGCTGAGTGCGGAAATCGACACGGCAAGCTGCGCCATTTCGCATCAGGTCAACGTCGGCTTACAGGGCGACAATTTGCAGGTTCTGGCCGACGCCGGCAGCCTGCCTTTTGAATCAAAATCGGTTGATGCCTGTTTACTGGCGCACAGCCTGGCCTGGAGCAGCGATCCGCATCGTATTCTGCGCGAGGTAGATCGCGTTTTGATCGATGACGGCTGGATGATTATCAGCGGCTTCAATCTGTTCAGCGTGCTGGGGACGGGCAAACTGGTGCCCGGTCTGCGCCAACGCGTGCCGTGGAACAGTCGAATGTTTACCCAGACCAGGCTTATGGACTGGCTCAGTCTGTTAAACTACGAGGTGGTGCAGCGCTCGCGCTTTCAGGTGCTGCCGTGGAATCGTCAGGGCGGTAAGGTCATCAGCACGCATCTTCCGGCGCTGGGCTGCCTGAGCATTATCGTTGCGCGCAAGCGGACTTTCCCGTTAACGATGAATCCGGCCAAAAAGGCCGCGGCCCAAAGAAGGCTTGCACCCGCCGTTGGCGCAACCAGCCGGGTGCGTCGACGCCATCAGGATGCTGACTGATAGCCGATGTCTTCAAGTGACGGATTGCCGGCCGCCGCACGCGCCAGTTCATCACAGCGTTCGTTTTCCGGGTGGCCGGCATGGCCTTTTACCCATTCCCAGGTAATTTGATGCTGGCCCAGCGCCGTATCCAGCCGTTTCCAGAGATCGACGTTTTTAACCGGCTTCCTGTCCGCCGTTTTCCAGCCGCGCTTTTTCCAGTTATGGATCCAGCTGGTAATGCCCTGACGCACGTATTGGCTGTCGGTACTGAGCACAACGTCGCATGGTTTGGTCAGCGCTTCCAGCGCGACGATAGCCGCCATCAGCTCCATACGATTATTGGTGGTCAGCTGATAGCCGGCGCTGAACGTTTTCTCGTGCTGGCCGTAACGTAAAATTGCGCCGTATCCGCCCGGGCCAGGATTGCCAAGACAAGAACCGTCGGTGAAAATTTCTACCTGTTTAGGCATCTCTGGTAGACTCCCTGTGAAAAAAAGCCAAGTCTGACATAAACGGGTCCTATGAGCACAGTAAATACAACGCGTCAGATCGTCCTCGATACTGAAACCACCGGTATGAATATGATCGGGGTGCACTATGAAGGGCACCGCATTATTGAAATCGGCGCCGTTGAGGTGGTAAACCGTCGTCTCACCGGCAACAACTTCCATGTTTATCTCAAGCCCGATCGCCTTGTCGATCCGGAAGCGTTCGGCGTACACGGTATCGCCGACGAATTTCTGGCGGATAAGCCGACCTTCGCCGATATTGCCGACGATTTCCTGGCCTATATAGAAGGCGCCGAGCTGGTGATCCATAACGCCTCGTTTGATATCGGCTTTATGGACTACGAATTCGGCAAGCTTGGCCGCAATATTCCCAAAACCGAAACCTTCTGCCAGATTACCGATAGCCTGGCGATGGCGCGCAGGCTGTTTCCCGGCAAGCGCAACAGCCTGGATGCGCTCTGCTCGCGTTATGAAATAGATAACAGTAAGCGAACGCTACACGGCGCTCTGCTTGACTCCGAAATTCTGGCCGAGGTCTTCCTGACCATGACCGGCGGGCAGACGTCGCTGAAGTTTTCGATGGAGGGCGACAGGCAGGAGCAGAGCAACGACGAAACCATCTATCGCATTACGCGTCCGGCTTCCGGCCTGTGCGTGATAGCGGCGACGGACGAAGAGATTGCCGAACACGAATCCCGCCTCGATCTGGTGATGAAGAAGGGCGGAAGCTGCCTCTGGCGTGCCTGAAGACGCTGAAATGTCGCAAAAGTCGAAAAAACAGGCAGTCGATCGGCAGGCTTAAGAAAAAGCATTGACGGGATGCGGGCCGCACCGTAATATTCGCCCCGTTCCCGACGGGGAACAAAGCGCGGAGCGGTAGTTCAGTTGGTTAGAATACCTGCCTGTCACGCAGGGGGTCGCGGGTTCGAGCCCCGTCCGTTCCGCCAAGTATCCGGAAAGCCCGATGCAGCAATGCATCGGGCTTTCGTCATTTCGGCATACGGCCCGTGATTTTTTATTCCTTTCTGCTTTTCTCTTCCTGAATCAGCCTCGCCGTTCCAAAAGCCTTTATCCATTGCTGTTCAAACTGATTGACCGCGGCGGTAACCGCTGGCGCAGAGAGGATCTGTTCGGCCACATCCAGCGGTAATGTTATCGCTTCGCAGCCAGCCAGCATACACTCCAGCGCCTGGCGAGGCGTTTTGAAGCTGGCCGCCAGCACTTTAGCCCCCGGCGCATGCAGCGCAAGAAGCTGTTGAAGTGCTTCTACTGTCTGAATGCCATTTCCGCCCTGGGCGTCAATACGGTTAACGTAAGGCGCGACATACTCCGCGCCAGCCAGCGCCGAAAACAATCCCTGCGCTGCGCCATAAACTGCGGTGCCCAACGTTGGAACAGCCTCTTTTTTCAGCTGCCTGATTGCCGCCAGGCCTTCTGACGTAGCCGGAATTTTTACTACCACATCAGGAAGGATCGCGCGCAGCTGCAACGCTTCCGTCACCATCTCTTCCGCCCGGGCGGCAATAACCTGAGCAAAAATTTTTCCCTGGCCGCCCAGCGCCGCCTGCAACTCAGGTAACAGAATGGATAACGGCGTTTTCCCGCCGGCGACAATAGCCGGATTGGTGGTCACGCCCGCCAGCGGCAGTATCCTCGCTAAACGTTTTACCGCTGCCACATCCGCAGTATCAAGATAGAGTTCCATATAGCTCCTTAAGCCTGTCGACGATCGCAGTTCCGGAATATTACCCGCTGCGTGTACTTGTTTATTGCCCGGGATCAAAGTTGGTTTCGCTTGAAAGTATTTAACTCTTCGTACGTAACATGGCGGAGGCGGTTTATGATTTTTAATATTCAGCGCTATTCCACACATGACGGGCCCGGTATTCGCACCGTGGTGTTTATAAAAGGCTGCTCGCTGAAATGTCGCTGGTGCCAGAATCCGGAAAGCTGCTCGCGCGAGCGGGAAATGCTGTTTGATAAAAGAGCCTGCCTGTCGGGCTGCGAGTTATGCCAGCTGGCCGTGCCGGACGCCATCGTCCGTCAACACGGGCACCTTGTCATTTTCCGGGAGAAGATGCGTTCCAGCCATTTTACCGCACTGGAAAACTGCTGCCCCACCCAGGCGCTGACGATCTGCGGTGAAGAAAAAAGCGCAGAGGAAATTCTGGCCGTAGTCAGGCGGGATAAGCCTTTTTATCAGCGCAGCGCGGGCGGTATAACGCTTTCCGGCGGCGAGCCTTTTATGACGCCAACACTCACCGAAGCGCTCTTACGCCTCAGCCATCAGGAGGGGATCCATACGGCCGTGGAAACCTGTCTGCATGTGCCGTGGCGTTATATCCAGCCCTCGCTGCCCTGGATCGACCTGTTCCTGGCCGACCTTAAACACACTGACGAAGCGCGTTTTCAGGCATGGACGAACGGTTCGGCGAAGCGGGTGCTGGCTAATTTGTGCAAGCTGGCGGAAACGGGCAAGGAGATCGTCATCCGCGTACCGCTTATTCCGGGTTTTAACGCCGATCGGCAGTCGATCCGCAGCATAGTAGATTTTACCGCCGATCGATTACGGGCTAAAGCGATCCATTTCCTTCCCTATCACACGCTGGGTAAAAGCAAATATGCCTTGCTTAATCAGCCTTATCTTGCGCCAGCCAGGCCGCTCGATAATCCGGAAATCTTTGCCTTTGCGCAGTCGTACGCGCGGCAAAAAGGCCTGATGACCACGCTAAGAGGATAAAATGATGACCAGACTCAATCTCAATGTTTTAAGCAGCCGTATAAAAACGCATAAAGAAGCCCTGATCGCTATCAGCAAGCCTCCGGTCTGTACCGAACGCGCGCGGCACTATAGCGAAATCTATCAGCAGCATCAGGATAAACCCGTACCGGTTCGCCGCGCGCTGGCGCTGGCACATCATCTGGCGGAGCGAACGATCTGGATCAGGCACGATGAGCTGATTGTAGGCAACCAGGCCAGCAAAGTGCGCGCCGCGCCCATTTTCCCGGAATATACCGTAGCGTGGATCGAAAAAGAGATTGACGATCTTGCGGATCGTCCCGGCGCTGGCTTTTCTGTTTCTGAAGAGGACAAGCGGGTGCTGCATGAAATCTGCCCCTGGTGGCGCGGCCAGACGGTACAGGATCGCTGCTACGGCATGTTTACTGATGAACAAAAGGCGCTGCTGGCAACCGGTATTATCAAAGCGGAGGGGAATATGACCTCCGGCGATGCCCATCTGGCCGTCAACTTCCCGCTGCTGCTGGAGAAAGGACTGGATGGCCTGCGTGAGAAAGTGGCGGAACGCCGCAGCCGCATCGATCTGACGCATCTGGAAGATCTGCATGGCGAACAGTTTTTGAAAGCCATTGATATCGTTCTTCAGGCCGTAACTGAGCATATCAAGCGCTATGCCACTCTGGCCCGCGAAATGGCGCAGGGAGAGAAGAGTGCCGCGCGCCGTACGGAGCTGCTGACCATCGCGGAAAATTGTGACGTGATCGCCCATCGGCCGCCGCAGACCTTCTGGCAGGCGCTCCAGCTTTGCTATTTTATTCAGCTGATCCTGCAAATTGAGTCTAACGGTCATTCGGTCTCTTTTGGCCGCATGGATCAATACCTTTATCCCTGGTATCGCCGCGACGTGGAGCTGGAACAGCATACGGATCGCGAGCAGGCGATCGAGCTGCTGCAAAGCTGCTGGCTGAAGCTGCTGGAGGTCAATAAAATCCGATCCGGTTCGCACTCCAAAGCTTCGGCCGGCAGCCCGCTTTACCAGAATGTTACTATCGGCGGACAGGATCTGCTGGCGGGCAAGGCGGTGGATGCCGTCAACCCGCTTTCGTGGGCGATACTGGAATCCTGCGGCCGTCTGCGTTCGACGCAGCCGAATCTGAGCGTGCGCTACCATGCCGGAATGAGCGATGATTTCCTGGAAGCCTGCGTGGAGGTTATCCGCTGCGGGTTTGGGATGCCGGCGTTTAACAATGATGAAATCGTTATTCCACAATTTATCCGGCTGGGCGTCTCAGCGGCCGACGCTTATCAGTATGCGGCTATCGGCTGCATCGAAACGGCCGTGGGCGGCAAGTGGGGCTATCGCTGTACCGGGATGAGCTTTATTAATTTCGCCCGCGTCATGCTGGCGTCGCTGGAAGGCGGACGCGACGCCACCAGCGGCAAAACGTTTCTGCCGCAGGACGAAGCGCTTTCCGCAGGCAATTTCGACAGCTTCGATCGGGTTATAAGCGCCTGGGATGAGCAGATCCGCTATTACACCCGCAAATCGATAGAAATAGAGTACGTGGTGGATACGGTACTGGAAGAGAACGCGCACGATATTCTCTGTTCGGCGCTGGTGGATGACTGTATTGAGCGGGCAAAAAGCATCAAGCAGGGCGGCGCAAAATATGACTGGGTATCGGGATTGCAGGTGGGCATCGCCAACCTGGGCAACAGCCTGGCTGCGGTGAAAAAACTGGTGTTTGAGCAGGGAGCGGTAGCGCAGCAGGCGTTAAGCGAGGCGCTGGCTACCGATTTTGACGGTCTGAGCGGCGAGCAGCTACGCCAGCGTCTGATCAACGGCGCGCCCAAATATGGCAACGATGATGATTATGTTGATGCCCTGCTGACGCGCGCTTATCAAACCTATATTGACGAGCTGAAAAATTACGTTAATCCGCGCCATGGCCGTGGCCCCATCGGTGGCGGTTACTATGCTGGCACCTCGTCTATCTCTGCCAACGTGCCTTTTGGCGCGCAGACCATGGCGACGCCGGATGGTCGTAAGGCGGGAACGCCGCTGGCGGAAGGGGCCAGCCCGGCGTCAGGCACCGATCGCCTGGGGCCGACGGCGGTGATCGGTTCAGTCAGCAAGCTGCCCACCGAATCGATTCTGGGCGGCGTTTTGCTTAACCAGAAGCTGAATCCCGCCGCGCTGGATAGTCCGGGCGACAGGCAGAAACTGCTGCTGCTGCTGCGCACTTTCTTTGAGGCGCACAAAGGCTGGCATATTCAGTACAACATCGTCTCGCGGGAAACGCTGCTGGCCGCGAAGGCGCAGCCCGATAATTATCGCGATTTGGTGGTACGCGTTGCGGGATATTCCGCCTTCTTTACCGCGCTTTCTCCCGACGCGCAGGACGATATTATTGCCCGTACCGAACATAGCCTTTGACGGGGCATCGCAGAGTACAGGTCAGGCTTGATTGTGAGCCGATCTGTACTCTTAGCAGACAGAAACTAACTTCAAAAATGGCGAGCCACTACGCTGACGGGTTTAAAGCAGCGCTAAAAACAGAAGCTATCAAATCAGAGGAAGGCGCGCAAAGCTGAACGTTTTAAAGCGAAAGCCTGCCGGTAACAGGCTTTCTGCCCTTATCATTCAGGCTCGTCTTTTTTCTACCGCCGCGTAACGCGGCACAGCGCTTACGCACTCTTCGCGTGCCATCCAGCGATAGCAGCCTGCCGCCAGGGCAACGCCGATAAACCAGCTGAAGTTGGCCACCTCGTGCAGCGAAGGCGAAAAGCTAATCGCCAGCCCAATCAGTACCGAAGGCAGCAGCGCGGCAATCGCCTTAGGATTGAAGCCGCCGCGATACCAGTATTTTCCCTGCGGCGTAGCGTTAAAAAGATCGTCCGTCGAGATTTGTCCGCGTTTGACCAGGTAAAAATCGCACAGCAGGATGCCAAACAGCGGGCCGATAAAGGCGCCCAGCACGTCCAGCGTATAGTGGATAAGCTCGGGCGACTGAAACAGGTTCCACGGCGTCAGCAGCACCGATCCTACGGCAGCAATCATGCCGCCGGTGCGGAAGCTGATCTTCTGCGGCGAGCAGTTGGAAAAATCGAACGCGGGCGAAACGAAGTTGGCGACGATATTGATGCCGATCGTCGCGGTAATCATCGTCAGCAGGCCAACGGCCACCGCCAAATCGCTGCCCACGCGGCTGACCGTTTCAATGGGGTCGGTGATCATATGGCCGAACAGCGACTGTGTGCCGGAAACTATCACCACCGTCACCACGGAAAAAAGCAAAAAATTAAACGGCAGGCCCCAGCGATTGCCGCGGCGGATCGCCTTCATGCTTTTGCCATAGCGCGCGAAGTCGCCAAAATTAAGCAGTGGCCCGGAGAAATAAGAGACGACCAGCGCCGTCGCGGTCACCATCTGCCAGAGCTGCTGGCTGCCGCTGAGCTGTTTCGTGGAGAGCGTAAAGGAAATACTTTCAAAACCCGTTCTGTATACAATCCAGACCGCCAGCAGCACCATTACCACATAGACCGCCGGGCCGGCCACATCGATAAAACGCTTGATCGCCTGCATGCCATGCCAGAACACCAGCGCCTGAGCAAGCCACATAAAACCAAAGCAGAGCCAGCCGAGCTGCGACAGGCCCAGCCAGGAAACCTGCGTCATCGGCGTCAGCGAAGGCCAAAACTTCAGCGTTACCAGCATCAGCGCGTTAGCGGCCAGCCAGGTCTGAATACCATACCAGGCGAACGCGATCAGACCCCGGATCACTGCCGGAATATTGGCACCGAATACGCCAAAGGCCTGACGGCAGACGACCGCATAAGGCACGCCGGTCATCTGACTGGGCTTAGCGATCAAATTAGCGCACAGCTGCACGATGCAAATCCCCGCCAGCAGACAAATCAGCACCTGCCAGCTCGCCAGACCCAGCGTGAAGAAACTGGCCGCCACCACGTAGCCGCCCATGCTGTGCACGTCCGACATCCAGAAAGAAAAGATGTTGTACCAGCTCCAGTTCTGCTCGCGCGTTGGGGCCAGATCCTCGTTGCACAGCCGCGGGCTGTAGCTGGCATGCGCTTCCTCTGCGGACGCCGGAGTAACATGTAGACGCTTTGGCATGAAATCTGCTCCTCAACAATTCAACGAAATAGCAAACGGTTGAGAGAGGTATTGCAGGATCCAGGCCAAAAGTTGAATTCATGTATACAAAATAAGTCAATCGTGTGTACGATTTTAAGCAGGATAAACCTGAGCGGACCAGGAAATGAAAAGTGAAAGCGGCCTGAAAAGGGCTACCGACCTGAATGACAAAGACGAAGCTATCTTTCAGGCGCTGATGAAGGCGATGGTGGAGCGCCAGCTGCCGCCGGGCAGCAAACTGCCGGAAGAAGCGCTTGCCGACGTCTTCGGCGTCAGCCGAACCGGCATCCGTAAAGTGCTGACTCGCCTCGCCGCGGTGCAGATGGTGGTATTAACGCCCAAGCGTGGTGCACAAGTTGCCACGCCTTCGACAGAAGAAGCGCAGGACATCTTCCGTACGCGTGAACTCATCGAATGCGCCAATCTTCCCGCCGTGCTGGCGCACTGTCAGTCCCCGCATCTGGCCGCACTGGAAAAACTGATCCAGCAGGAACAGCAGGCGCATGACGAGCGCGACGGCCCGGCGGCGATCCGGCTTTCCGCCGCGTTCCATATTCAGCTTCAGGCGATCTCCGGTAACCAGGTGCTGACCGAGATGGTGACCCGGCTGACCCAGCGTTCGTCGCTGGTGATTGCGGCCTGGGGCGCGCCGTGGCAGCAGGGTTGCCGCTGTGACGACCACGACAGGCTGATCGGCCTGCTCAGACAAAAAGCGCTGGTGCCGCTTACTGAAGCAATGCGGCAACATTTCGCGCATATAGTAGCGAGCCTGCATTTCGAGCGCGGCGGCGAAACGCTGCCGGATTTTGCCAGTCTGTTCCCCGGTTTTGGAGGCGCAAATGACCGTTAAACAGCTTATTCAGGTTATCAATCCTAATACCAGCCTGGCGATGACCGAAACGATTGGCGAAGCGGCGCGCGCCGTAGCGTCGCCGACGACGGAGATCCTGGCGGTTTGTCCCTCCGAGGGGGTTCCCTCAATCGAAGGACATTTTGACGAGGCCGTCGCCGCTATCGGCGTGCTGGAGCAAATAAAAGCCGGACGCGAGCAGAACGTGTGCGGTCACGTCATCGCCTGCTTTGGCGATCCGGGGCTGCTGGCGGCGCGCGAACTGGCCGCGGGACCGGTTATCGGCATTGCGGAAGCCGCTATGCATATGGCTACGATGGTTGCCACGCGCTTTTCCATCGTCACCACGCTGCCGCGCACCGTTATTATCGCGCGTCATCTTTTACAGCAGTACGGCTTTGAACCGCATTGCGCCGCACTGCATGCTATCGATCTGCCGGTACTGGCGCTGGAGGATGGCACAGGGCTGGCGCAGGAAAAAGTGCGCGAGCGCTGCATCCGGGCAAAAAAAGAGGACGGCAGCGGCGCCATTGTCCTGGGCTGCGGCGGTATGGCCCGGCTGGCGCGGGAACTGACGCAGGAGCTGAATATGCCGGTTATTGACGGCGTGGGCGCGGCGGTAAAAATGGTGGAATCGCTGGTGGCGCTGGGGCTGTCGACCAGTAAGCATGGCGATCTGGACTATCCGCTGCGAAAAAACCTGTCGGGTCAGTTTAAGCGCCTAAACTAAGTTATCTTGCTCTGGAACAGGACTACGATCATGACCGATGCTGATGAAAAGAAAGAGTACAGCTTCAATAAAAACTATCCCCGCGATCTGATCGGCTACGCCGGAAAGCCGCCCCATGCGGCCTGGCCGGATAATGCACGTATCGCCGTGCAGTTTGTTCTGAACTATGAAGAGGGCGCGGAAAACAGCGTGCTGCATGGCGATACCGGCTCCGAGCAGTTTTTATCGGATATTATCGGTGCGGCCAGCTATCCCGAGCGCCATATGTCGATGGAATCGCTGTATGAATACGGCTCGCGCGCCGGTTTCTGGCGCATCCACAGCGAGTTCCAGAAGCGCGGCCTGCCGCTAAGCGTTTTTGGCGTGGCGATGGCGCTGGCACGTCATCCGGAAATCGTCGAGGCGATTAAAAACGCCGATTACGACGTGGTCAGCCACGGCTGGCGCTGGATCCACTATCAGGGGATGGATGCAAAAACCGAGCGGCAGCATATGCAGCAGGCGGTGGATACGCTGACCGATCTTTTCGGCAAAGCGCCAACCGGCTGGTATACGGGACGCGACAGCCCGAATACGCGCAGGCTGGTGGTGGAGCAGGGCGGCTTTACCTACGACAGCGACTATTACGGCGACGATCTGCCGTTCTGGACAAAGGTGACCTGTCAGGACGGGACGGTCAAGCCGCACCTGATCGTACCTTATACGCTGGAAACCAACGACATGCGTTTCGCCACGCCGCAGGGTTTTAACACGGCGGAGCAGTTTTACACCTATCTGAAAGACAGCTTTGACGTGCTGTACGAAGAGGGTGAAACCGCGCCGAAAATGCTTTCCATCGGCATGCACTGCCGTTTGCTGGGCAGGCCTGGCCGCTTCCGCGCATTGCAGCGCTTTCTGGATCATGTGCAGCAGCATGATAAGGTCTGGATCTGCACGCGTCAGCAGATTGCTGACCACTGGATAAAGACGCACCCGGCGCCGGAGGCGTAAGTAAACCTGTCAGGAAGGCATGATGTGCCATCCTGACAGGATCGCCAGCAGAGGAAAAGTTAGCTAACGGATCGACCTGGAGCTGGCAAAGCCACGAATAGCCGCTTCAGCCAGGCTTGCTGCCGTATCAACAATCGGCAGCAACTGCTGAGGATGGCTTTTAAGTAAGGGGCTGATGTCCGTACAGGCAATAAGCAGCGCCTGGGCGCCAGCTTCCTGCGCCAGAGCAATCAGCGCCCGCCACTGCGTTATCACTTCAGGATCGGTAAATCCGTTTTGCTTAATCAGCGCTATCAAACGCGTGGTGCTCGCGCGTAATGGCTCAGAAGAGACACAGCGCTTTCCTGTCAGATGCAGACGCTGCTGATAAAAACCCGCATCAAGCGTAGCCTCAGTAGCAATCACGGCGATGTTCTCCGCTGCGGCAAGGCGTTCAAGCGCGCAGTCGGCAATATGCAGGACAGGAATGCCGGCGCTGGCCTCCTGCATTTCAGCAAAGTAGCAATGGGCTACATTGCAGGGTACCACGATCAAATTAACCCCGACTTTTACCAGATCGCTAATGCCATCGCGCAGTGCCGCTGACATTGCGGCATCTTCAACCGCCCGGTCAGGGAAAAAAGGCGTAGGCAAGGAAATAATATGCATTTTGGGATAGTCGATATCGAACCTGGCCCCGTATTGCTTTTGGCACTCATCCACCAACATATCGATAAAAGGCGCGGTGGAGCGCGGCCCCATACCGGCCAGCACCCCAAGACTATAAGGCATTACGCTCTCTCCCTTTGATAACGGACAAAATTCATCATACATAGCGCCAGCAGTAAAAAAGAAATTATTAACAGCTCAACAGAGATATCAAGCGCGCTGCGAAGAGGATTCAGCGTAGAAAGGGCAATCACGCATCCTGCGCCCGTCATCGCGATAGCGCCTACGGCTGCGCCTGCATAACCTGCTTTCTTGCCATACAGATCCATGCATCTGGCCGTCGAGCTGGGCGTCACGATTCCTTCGCCAAGCGCGACGATGGTCATGGGAATAATGAAGGAAATAATAGCGTTGGGTAACATCTTACTGAGGATCAGCATGGATGCAGAGCCGGTAAGGATGAGTAACACGCCGACAGTGCAAATTGTCGTCACCTCAAAGCGGGCAGAGAGTTTCGAGACGATAAAATTTCCGGCCATTACACAGGGCACAATAGCCAGCGGAACCAAACCAAACTCCTGTGGAGAAAGATGGAAGTTATCCTGAAGGATATAAGAAGCAGAAAGCAGGAAAACCAGCTCTGCGGCATAACCCAACATATTAAACAATGCCATTCTCATAAACTCACCGTGGCTAAAAATATCACGGTAGTTTTTTCCCAGTCGGACCAGCGTAAACTTGTTTGCTTCGTCTCCGACATTTTCGTTGGTTTCAGGAAGCGAAAAGTAGAGATAAGCAATAAAGCAGAAGGCCATCACACACAGTATGGCGAAATTAATCCGCCAGCCTAAAAAACCTTGAATGGCTCCGCCTGCCATAGGTGAAATCGCGGGCGTTACGGACATAAACATGACCAATATGCCCATAAGTTTCAGTAATTTTTTACCGTGTGACATATCCCGAGCGATGGCGCGAGCGACCGGGCCGACACAGCCTACTCCCAGACCAGTAACGATCTTGCCGGCCAGGAAAGCAGGGCCGGACGTGGCCAGAAAACAGGCAAGATTACCAAGGAAAAAAATCGATAAGCCGATCAGGGCAACAGGGCGGCGGCCATAATAGTCCGAGAGCGGGCCATAAAAAAGCTGCGACAGACCAAAAGACACCAGCGTTAACGTCACTGAAAGTTGTAAAAGGGCATCGGTAGTGCCCAGTGGAGAACGCATATGGGGTAAGGAAGGAATAAATAGCGTGTTGTTAAACTGGCCCATAGCGACCAGTAAAACGATAATTATTCCAATTGAAAGGCTGCCCGACTGCTTATTTGGTAATGACGGCACCATATTCACCTTTATCAGTAATCATCTTTATTTTTGCTAAATCATCAAAAACATCTTCAGATTTTCCTGTCAGCGTCCCTATAGCAGACCAGTTGCTTTCCCCTAACGCGGGAATGACCGTGCCCATATTGACAGCCAGATGATGTGAAGAAGCGGGGTCAGGAAGATCAAATCGCAACAGTCTTGCGCTTTCCGCCAGGCCATAAAGGATCCCCGTAACGTCCTTGCGAACCGGGCTGTCAAAAAAGCTGTTCTCAATAACAGGCTTTTGCAAGACAGCAACGCTGATAGCATGCTCAAAGATTTTTACCGGACTGACATCATAGGCAAATGCAATCAGCTCCATCACATTCGTGCCACCGGGCCTGCCCATATTGGCATCAATAAGCCTGACTTCATCGCCGTTGACCATAAACTCAATATGGAAAAAGCCATAGTTAAAATCGGCTCGGTCGATTAGCGTACTGACAACTTTTTTACATTTGTTGTAAGCCGTAACGCCCATGTCGTTCTGGTAGGGGAATTTATGCTGTACTTCTGTATTTCCATACTTAAAACGCTTTGTAGCGCCGATAAAATCGACCTTATTCTGACAGGCATAACCCTCTATACTGACCAGTTCACCGTCAAAGAATTCCTGAATAATATATTGATTAGGATTGAGGTAATCCGGGATCTTCTCAATAGCGAGAGAGATTTTTTCCTTGAATTCATCAAAGCTTTGGAAGGTAAAGGTGCCTATTGCGCCCGCCGTCAGGCCGGGTTTAGCAATGTATTTTGCTGCACCTGAAGCAGCAATAAAGTCTTCGATAGTTTTTTCAGGCGTGACCTGCCACTCAATGCCCAGGGAGGCGGGAATATATTCAGGAATAATTTCATTAACCCAGGCTTTATCTTTCAGATTAAGCACGCTGGCTGAAACCCCAGGAAGACCAAGCTCTTTGTTTGCTGTGGCGATAATGGCCAGGCGGCTGTCCAGAAGCGTAGTCAGTCCCGCAATTTTCTCTCTGCCGAACGCGTTAACCACGCGTTTAATATCTTCGATCTCTGTGGTTTCGCAAAAAATAGCCCTTTCCTGCGCCAGCTGGATCAGGGCATCGCCTTCCTGGTTCCAGTAATTAGTCAGGAAAATTGGCTCATAGCCAAGATTTCTGATCGCACGAGCGATATAGGAAACGCCAAGAAAAGACGCTTCTACAACCATAATATGTTTTTTCATACGGCTTCCTGAATTTTCTTTACGTAAAGTCTTTGTAGCCAGCGATCTTTACCATCAAATACCGGTTTAAACAGCGAACGGCCGTGTAGCATTTGGTTATTATCAATAATTAATGCGGAACCGGGTGAAAGCAGAGCTTCAAAAGCATATTCATTAAACAGGGCTCTTAGTTTCTCAAACAGCGATTTGGCTTCCGGCGTGCCGCAATGAACCACGCCGCGATTAAAGTTGAAGCAGAAACTTCCGCCTTTGCTGAAATCGGCTAAGGATCTACGGTAATAAATATCATCGCCACCTGAAAAGGAATAAGGCGCTCTTACAAAGTATATTCTCTCCTGAAGCAGCTTTATCTCTTTTTCAGATAATTGTGCGAGCACCTCTGGCACGTTGACTAACGTCGTGGGCACGTTTTGCTCAGTGCGGCTTCTGACTGCCGTTAACAGCAGATAGTCTGGTTTATTATCGTCGAAGGCTATTTCCGTATGAAATTCAAGATCCACTTCCGAACCTGTACCTGAAGCGACCGTTTCGTCACCTTTTACAGGATAAAGATTGTGTATATAACGACCGCTGTTTTCCTGTTCGTAAGAGTGAGGCATACCCAATAAGGAGGATAAATATACCAGCGTTTTTTCTGTAATCGAATTCCCTGTTGGAATATCTACTACTTTTTTCAGCGGCGTGTCTGGTTTGCTGTCGTCTGTTGGAAACCCCGAGACTATGGCGTAGCCCTGACGGGCTACGCACTCACGTATTTGACTCGATATTTCATCTTTGGGATCGATGATGCTTTTAATTTCTCTGTGAAGCGCAATAATAGCATCGTTGGTTGTCAGGTTTTTATCAGCATAATCTTGCCTGAATCGTTCCCGACATGCTGTTGGCATTGCGATCGCCGCGCTATCCCTGGTTGGGACAGCATATAAGGACTCATCTCTCTTGAGCTTTTCCGTAATCATATAGCCCTCGGGAAAATGGTTAAACCGATTCTTTTTCTTTAAAGAAAGTTTCGTTAATAGTGCGGTTCGGCCCTAAATCGTGATACTGCACGATATCGAGAATGGATTCGCAGCCGCTCATAAACCTGATAATACGTTCGAGTCCGATACCAAAACCTGCGGTCTGAATTTGCGACTTATCTTTCCATGCCGCGTATTCATTACTGTACGACTTACCGAGTTTTTGTGATTGCTGATGAATATCTTGTGCGGTTTTAGGCCGGATACCACCCGTTGTTAATTCACCATAACCGAAAGGCAGCATAAGATCGTAAGTGTCATAGCTTCCTTTTTCATTTTGATGGTAAATAGAATCGCGGACACCTTCCGGATAGTCATAAATCCAGAATGGAATATCAAAAAGCTGCGTTAATTTTTCATCTTCTTCTGCGGTGAAATCTCTTTTGAGATCGGGTGAATTGCCAATCAGCCGGTGACCTTCCGCAAAAGTAATAGTGGGGTAACCTGATTTTGCTAATGCCTTGATATTGCGTAAACCCGTTTCTGAGTGCTGCAGCGTAGGGTCTTCCAAAATCGATTTTGCCATTGAGGTCAGTATTGTTTCACCCTGTTTGAATACGTCGCTCATACTGCTGGTGCGCCACTCGATTTCAAACTGGAAAAAGTTATAAAGGTGCTTTCCTGAGTTTTCTTCACCCTCCATCACTAATCTGAGGCAAGGCGCAACGCAGTACACTTTATCCAGAAATTCTAATGACATTTGTTTTTCAACGACGTGGCTTACAGGAAGATAATATTTTTCTTTTCCTTTTACCTGTACGTTTCCAGGCCCATCGGCAACGATTTCTGGCAGATCTTTATCGCCCAGCACTGCAATTGAATGTCTGGCTCCGGGTTCAAAGCTGGAAGAAACAATGCTGGGCAGGATTTCGGTAAAGTTGTTTTCTGCGGCTGATTTTCTCAGGCCATTTAAAACGCGTCCGCTCCAGGCATAGGTTTCCTGGTAGGAAAGGTTCGGCTTAGACATGATGATTCTCCCTATACGATTTGTTTTACAGGCTGTAGATTTTTTATACATTCCAGCCTGTATATAAACTGGTTGCATTGGCCGTATGCTGGGATTGTTATCCCCATTAAGCATTAGTCGTAGCCGGTTAATTCATTCGTACTGCTTTATGTTTAATTTGCAGTCACATAATCTAAATTGGATCATTGTTAATATCAATGGTTTTGAGGTTGTATGTAAATTATTGTTTTAAATGTAATTTTTATCATGATTCGTTCTTTGTTAACAATTATTAACATAACTATACTTTAGTCTTTTTTATCTTTAGCCTGGTTGGTAGACTCTTTCTTGTAATATATATTTATGCTTTGCATCTATTTTAAACAGCTGACATATGCTGTTGGTAAGCTAAAACGATCTTTTTTTTATAAAATATGGTGCTGACAGGAAGGAAAATAAGGAAAGATTGTGTGTAATTTTCAATCAATACGCGGAGGTGCGCTATTAATTATTGAACAAAAAATAACCTTGCTCATGACGTACAGAAGGTACTGCAAATATGCATGGTAGCTAATCATATGTTTATCGTAATTTATGCCATATATTTTATCGGGCCTGCTTTTTTTGGGGCTTCGTCACGCTGCTTTATTCTGCGCACAGAAATTAAACAGGATTTTTAAGGGCGACGGTAAATCGATAGAGGCTGGTTGATAATTAAGCGCTTAAATAAACTGATGCGGTCCATTTTTTAATGCGTATCCGGTTACGGATTAAACGACCTTAAGGCCTGGCTCTCTTCCGCCAACAGGTGACAGAAAAGAGCCAGACCCTGGTAAAAGCATTTTCAGGCCAGAAAATAGCCGATCGGGCTTCTGCCGGATTTGCGGATCCACTCCTGGTGAAACGGCATTATCCGCCGCACGTTATCAGGCTGACCTGCGCGGCGACAATCCGCCAGCCTTGCGGCAGCTTCACCCATGTCTGCTGCTGACGACCAATCTTTTCCGTTCCCTCACGGGTAAACTCCGTGCTGCATACCGCGTAATCATCGCCAAACGTGGTGATTACCGTATTACGCAGCTGACGCGCCAGGCCCTGTGCAGGACGCGCGGCGCGGAAAGCGCGGATTGCCTCAATCCCGTACAAATTTTCCCCGGCGCCCAGCCGCACGGTGCGCTCGTCATGCCAGAACAGCTCGTCGAGCACGTTGATATCGTTGCCGGTCAGCGCCTGCTCGTAGCGATAGAAAGCGTCGGTAACCTCTGCCAGCACCGATGGGCGATTAATTTTATCCATCATTCTGTTAATCCTCCTGCTACAGGTGCTTTAGCGATGCCCATTTTCTCCAGCGTCCATGCCACGCGCAGGCAGGCTTCTTCTTTAAACGGCGCGGCGATAAGCTGTAGGCCGATCGGCATGCCGCCCGGCGTATGCAGCGGCACGGTCGTCACGGGCAGCCCCAGAAAGGAGATGGGCTGCGTCAACATGCCCATGCTGGCGCGGATGGGCAAATCGCTGCCGTTGATATGCATCGTTTCCTGTCCAATCAGCGTGGCGCTGGTGGGCGTGGCAGGCGCAATCAGCACGTCAAACTGCTCGAACAGAGGCAGCACCCGCTCACGAAAATAGTGGCGGAAGCGCTGCGCCTGCACGTACCAGGCGGAAGGCGTCATCGCGCCGGCCAGCAGGCGCTCGCGCGACAGCGGCTCAAAACGCTCCGGCTGCGTGCGCAAAGCGGGCAGCCAGGCGTTGCCGCCTTCGGCAGCGGTAAGAATAAACGCGGCGGTACGGGCCAGCGCGGCCTCCGGCATCAGCACCTCTTCCTGCGCATCGAGCGCTTTTGCAGCCTGCGTGACGGCCGCGCGGGCATGGTCATCACACCAGGTCTGAAAATAGCCGCCCAGCACGGCGCACCGCAGGCCCTGCGCGCCATGCTCCAACAGGCGATGAACCGGCTGGAACGCTTTTTCCGCCTGAAAATCATCCTGCAGATCGCGGCCCTGCAACGCATCGTAAACCAACGCCAGATCTTCGGTGCTGCGGGCGAAAGGCCCAATATGATCGAGGCTGGCGACAAAGGGCTGGCTGCCGCTGCGCGACAGGCGGCCAAACGTCGGCTTCAGGCCAAAAATACCGCACAGCGAAGCCGGTACGCGGATTGAGCCGTTGGTATCCGTGCCCAGTGAAAAATGCACCAGGCCAGCGGCGACGGCTGCCGCCGATCCGCCAGAGGATCCTCCGGCGATACGTTGGCTATCGTGAGGGTTACGCGTGGCGCCGTAGTGGCTGTTTTCCGTCGTAAAACCGTAGGCATAGGCATCCATATTTACCATGCCGGACAGCAGCGCGCCCGCCTCGCTGAGCTTGCTCACTGCCCAGCTGTCTTTTTTGGCCGCCGGGCGATCGCTGAACAGGCTGGCACCCGCCAGGGTGGTATGGCCGGCAACGTCAAAAAGATTTTTTACCGCGCAGGGAATGGCCGCCAGCGCGGGTAACGGACGATCCTCTTTACGCTGGCGATCGAGGCGATCGGCCTCGCTCAGCATGCGATCCCGCGTTACGCTCGTCCAGGCATTGATCGTCGGATCCAGCCGCTCGATCCCGTCCAGCGTTTGCTGCGCGATTTCTCTGGCGCTCAGCTCGCCTTTAAGCAGCGCGTTTTTTAGTTCGGCAATGGAAAGGGAGCTAAGCGTCATGCTTTATATACTCCCGCGATTTCCTGACGTTCATCCAGCGGGAACGCCATCAGCGGCCCGGCCATCTCAGCAATACGTGAAAACTGCACCAGCAGCTCGGCGCGACGGCGATCGTCCATCGGCACGCCCAGCACCTGCTCCATGTGGGCCAGATAAACCGTCCAGTCAATTTCGGTGTTCATGATGTTCTCCTGTTAAAAACCGGCCGCGCTGCCGTTGCTGCGGGGATCGCTGGCGCCTTCCAGCATGCCGTTGGTATGGCGGACAATCGCGCCTGCGTGACCCACCGCTTCGCTGAAATCCTCCAGCGCTTCGACTTCATGCCCCAGCTCGCGCAGGCGGGTAAAGGTCGCGGCGGAAAAACGGCCCTCCAGCTTCAGCGAGTCGGAAGCCTGGCCCCAGGTGCGGCCGAGCAGCCAGCGCGGCGCGCTGACGCACTGCTGTAGCGGCATTCCCTGCACCACGTGACGGGTAAAAATGGCGGCCTGGGTTTGCGGCTGGCCGTCGCCGCCCATCGAGCCGTAGACCATGGTGCGGCCGTCATTGAGCCGTGCGGCGGCGGGATTAAGCGTATGAAAAGGCTGTTTTCCCGGAGCTAAAGCCAGCAGATGCCCGGGATCCAGGCTGAACGCCGCGCCGCGGTTTTGCCAGGTGATGCCGGTGCCGGGCAGCACCACGCCGCTGCCAAATTCGTGATAGATACTCTGAATAAAAGAGACGGCCAGGCCGCTACTGTCCATCACGCCCATCCACACGGTATCGCCCGGCCCTTTGCCGGTTCCCCAGCCGGCCGCGCGGCTGTCGCTGATTTGTCCCGCCAGCGTTTCGAGCTGGTCGGAATCAAGCAGCGCCTGCATCTCTTCGCGCATATGCAGCGGATCGGTGATATAGCGGTCGCGCAGGCCGAAAGCCAGCTTGGTCGCCTCCACGATGCGGTGCACGGTCTGTACCTCGTCCGCTTCCGCCATATTCAGATGATTAGTGATGCCTAAAATCGCCAGCGACACCAGGCCCTGGGTCGGCGGCGTCATATTAAAGATCTCGCCGTACTCGTGGCGGATGCTCAACGGCTTACGGCGCCTCGCCCGATGCTTATTAAGATCTTCCAGCGTAATCGGCATGCCCAGCGCCGACATCTCTGCCGCCAGCCGATTAGCCAGCGAGCCGCGATAAAAGCTGTCCAGACCCTGTTCCGTCAGGATGCCCAGCGTGTTTGCCAGCGCCGGTTGGGTAAAGCGGCTACCAGCGCGCGGCACCTCGCCATCCGGCAGGAAAGCGGCCGCGAAGCCCGGCTGCGCCGCCAGCTCGTGGTATTTGTCGGCGGTTGCGGTCGACTGCGACCGGGTGACAGGAATGCCGTCCGCCGCATAGCGGATCGCATCCGCCAGCAGGCGCGAAACGGGCATCACGGCGCCGCTAAGCTCGTTGGCTATGGTCAGCGCTTCTGACCAGCCGCTGACCGTCCCGGCTACCGTTAACGCCGATTTTGGCCCGCGATGGGGGATAGCCGACGCGCCGTCATAAAAAGCGAAATCGGCCAGCGATCCGGCCGCGCCGCTGGCGTCGATGGCTATGGGATCGCCCTGCGGCGGCATAATCAGCCAGAAGCCGTCGCCGCCCAGCCCGTTCATATGCGGATAGACCACGGCGATCGTGGCCGCCGCCGCGACCATCGCCTCTATAGCGTTGCCGCCTTCGCGCAGAATGGCCAGTGCGCTTTCACTGGCGAGATGATGAGGCGTTACGGCCATGCCAAGCGGAGCGAGATTACTTTGTATCATCACGTTCTCATTTTCAGGGACGGAGCAGAAAGGCAAGCAAGAGCTGTTCCAGTTTGGTACAGCCGGAACGGCAGGGTGGTGAAAAACGCGGCCGGCGTGGAAGATAAACCTTTCGGCCAGGCACGTTATTTGTATACGTTATCTTCTCTGAAACAAAAGTTACAAGGTTCATATCATGAAGCAGCTTGATGAGCGCCTGAGAAACCATTACCCCCAGCTTTCCCCGCAGGAGCAGCGTGCGGCGGATTTCATCTTCGATCATTTCGACGATCTGATCAGCTATAACAGCGCCGAGCTGGCGCGGCTCAGCGGCGTTTCTAAAGCGACCGTCAGCCGGTTATTCAGGCGTCTTGGCTACGAGAAATATCGCGATATGCGCGACGAGCTGCGTACGCTACGTCAGAGCGGGATGCCGCTGACCGACAATCGCGACGCGGTGCAGGGCAACACGCTGCTGGCGCGCCATTACAAGCAGGAGATGGCGAACCTGACGCAGTGGGTAAGCCAGCTGGACGCCGCGCAGTTCGGCGAGGTAGTGCAAAGACTGGCCTCCGGCAGGCGCATCTTTATTGTCGGTATGCGCAACTCCTGGCCGGTGGCGCTGCACCTTCGGCAGCAGCTGTTGCAGGCGCGCGGTGAGGTATCCGTCGTGCCGCAGCCCGGGCAGACGCTGGCGGAAGAGCTGCCGGATATGACGCCGGACGATATAGTGGTGGTGATTGCCTTTCGCCGTCGCCCGCGCATCATTAAGCCCTTGCTGCAACAGCTTCAGCAGGCTGGTGTGCCCACGCTGGTGATTTGTGAGCCGCAGGCGCAGGCGATCCTGGCGCTGGCGACATGGCAGCTTTGTGCGCCGCTGGACAGCGTGTCCGCTTTCGACAGCTATGCCTGCGCCAACAGCCTGGTTAACCTGCTGACCAATGCGCTGCTGCATGAGCTGTTAAGTAAGGGGCGTCAGCGCATTCATCATATCGCTAATCTTTACGGCCAGCTGGACGAGCTGGAACAACGCTGACAGGGCACCATTTTGGTGCTTTGCTTTATTTCAGGGCAGCACTGCAGGCGTTGGGAAACCGTTTTTTGAGCTTGCCGACATGCTTCTTTTTCTGCCTTTTCTCTCTCTTTCTGGCTGGTTTAACACCGCTTTTTCCTTTCTTTAGGTGCTGTTTCACGTTCGGCGGTCCCTTTTTCCGTGGCTGGCACATTAGTTGCAAATGATTATTTCAGGAATCTTTCGTTTCATGTTGGCTTAACCGGGGAAGAGAAAATGAAAAAAACGTTACTGGCGATCGCGGGCGCAGTATTGCTGTTCACCCAGGCCGCACAAGCGGATCAGCTGCAGGATATAGAGAAACGCGGCGTGCTTCGCGTCGCCGTGCCGCAGGACTTTCCGCCGTTTGGTTCGGTCGGTACCGAGCTACAGCCGCAGGGTTACGATATTGATATGGCCCGCTACCTGGCCAGCCAGATGAAACTTAAGTTACAGCTGGTGCCGGTCACCAGTGCCAATCGCGTACCCTATTTACAGACGGATAAAGTGGATCTGGTGATCTCCAGCCTGGGTAAAAACCCCGAGCGGGAAAAAGTTATCGCCTTCAGCCGCGCTTATGCGCCTTTCTTCCTGGGCGTTTTCGGGCCGAAAGAAGCCGAGCTGAAAGCGGCGGCCGGGCTGAGCGGCAAGTCAATTGGCGTGACTCGCGGCGCGGTAGAGGATATGGCATTAAGCGATATTGCGCCTAAAGACGCGCAGCTGAAACGCTATGAGGATAACAACACCACGCTGTCGGCCTATCTGTCGGGCCAGGTGCAGTATGTCGCGACCGGCAACCTGGTGGTCGCAGCAATTGCGCGTCAGAACGCGGACAAAGCACCGGTGGCTAAGTTTATGCTGAAAGACTCGCCCTGTTTTATCGGGATGCGCAAAGGCGAACCGGCGCTGAAGACGAAGGTGGATGGCCTTATCGAACAGGCGATCAAAGATAAAACGCTGAACGGGCTGTCGCAGCAGTGGCTGAAAGCGCCGTTGCCGGCTGACTTCAGCGCGTAAGGGCCGGTCAATGACGGAGCAACTCGACTTTCCGGCGCTGCTGCCTTACTGGCCGCAGCTGCTGGCCGGACTCTGGGTCACTGTTCAGCTGACCGTGATGGCAACCATGGGCGGCGTGGCGCTCGGGATCCTGGGCGCGGCGCTGCGTAGCGGACGGCCTTCGGCGCTCAGCCGCCTGTGGGGCTGCTACGTTGAGCTGATCCGCAACACGCCGTTTGTGGTGCAGCTGTTCTTTATCGTGTTTGGCCTGCCGAACCTGGGGCTGAAGCTGACCGCTGGCGAAGCGGCGCTGCTGGCGATGCTGATCAACCTGGGCGCCTACAGCACGGAAATTATTCGCGCGGGCATCCAGGTCACGCCGAAAGGCCAGTGGGAAGCGGGCCGGGTGCTGGGCCTGACGCGGTCGCAGACTTTCCTGCGCGTGGTTCTGCCACCTTCATTAAAGCGCATTTATCCGGCGCTGGTCAGCCAGTGCATTATCGTGATGCTGGGCTCGTCCGTGGTCTCGCAGGTTTCGTATGAAGAGCTGACCTTTGCCGCCAACCTGATCCAGTCACGCACGTTTTTAAGTTTTGAAGTCTATCTGGTCACCACGCTGATTTATCTGGCGCTGTCGATCGCCATGCGTCAGCTGCTGCTGGCGGCCGGACGTAAATGGCTGGGAGGAACGGCCTGATGACGACATTTACCGACTGGGACATTCTGCGCAATCTGCTGCTGGCAGCGCGCTGGACGCTGCTGCTGTCGCTGACCGCATTCTTCGGTGGCACGCTGGTAGCGATGCCGCTGGTGATGGTGCGTCTGACGCGTCGCCGCTGGCCCAACCGGGCAATTAGCGCCTGTATCGAGCTTTTTCAGGGCACGCCGCTGCTGATGCAGCTGTTTCTGGCCTTTTTCGGCGTGGCGCTGTTTGGCATCGACGTCTCGCCGTGGACGGCCGCCTCGCTGGCGCTGACGCTCTATACCAGCGCCTTTCTGATTGATATCTGGGTGGGCAGCATTAACGCGTTGCCGAAAGGGCAGTGGGAAGCGTCGCGCTGCCTGGGGCTTGCCAAAGGCCAGACGCTGTATCGCGTGGTGCTGCCGCAGGCGCTGCGTATCGGCATCGCGCCGACCGTGGGCTTTGCCGTACAGGTGGTCAAAGGCACCGCGCTGGCGTCGATTATCGGCTTTGTCGAGCTGACCAAAGCGGGCACCATCCTGAATAACGTGACCTACCAACCTTTTAAAGTTTTCGGGCTGGTGGCGCTGGGCTACTTCCTGATCTGCTATCCGCTGTCGCGCTACAGCCAGTACCTGGAGAAAAAATTCAATGCCGCTCATCACCATTAATCAGGTACAGAAATATTACGGCGCCAACCACGTGCTGAAAGGCGTGGATCTGGACATTGATATGGGCGAAGTCATCTCGATTATCGGCCGCAGCGGCTCGGGGAAAAGCACGCTGCTGCGCTGCATCAACGGGCTGGAAGGCTATCAGGAAGGCAGCATCAAGCTGGGCGGCATGACCATCACCGATCGCGATTCGCAGGCGCGGGAAATCAGCCGTTCCGTCGGCATGGTGTTTCAGAACTTCAATCTGTTTCCGCATATGACGGCGCTGGAAAACGTCATGCTGGCGCCCAGGCGCGTGCTGAAAAAAAAAGAGGCGGAATGCCGGGCGCTGGCGGCGCAAATGCTGGAGAAGGTGGGCCTAGGCGAGCGTATGGATTACTACCCGTCCAGCCTTTCCGGCGGCCAGCAGCAGCGCGTGGCGATTGCGCGGGCGCTGGCGATGACGCCCAAAGTCTTACTGTGCGATGAAATCACCTCGGCGCTCGATCCGGAACTGGTGGGTGAAGTGCTGAAAGTACTTGAGCAGCTGGCCCGTGAAGGCATGACGTTGATTTTAGTCACGCACGAAATGAATTTCGCCCGGGAAGTGGGCGATCGCGTGGTGTTTATGCATCAGGGCCGCGTCTGGGAGCAGGGCGATAGCAAAAGCGTGTTCGCCAGCCCGCAGACGGCGGAGCTGAAACAATTTATCTCATCGGTGCGCGGCCTGAGCTGAGTACCGGATCTGCAAGAGAAGGAAACGAAATGGATGTAACCCGCTATCCGCAAATTAATCCGCCACAGCGCCTGTTGATGGGGCCTGGGCCGATCAACGCCGATCCTCGTGTACTGCGCGCCATGTCCAGCCAGCTGCTTGGGCAGTACGATCCGGCCATGACGCACTATATGAACGAGGTGATGGAACTGTATCGCGGCGTGTTTCGCACGCAGAACCGCTGGACGCTGTTGATTGACGGCACTTCCCGCGCGGGCATCGAAGCCGTGCTGCTGTCGGCGATCCGCCCCGGCGATAAGGTGCTGGTGCCCGTTTTTGGTCGCTTTGGTCATCTGCTGTGCGAAATTGCCCGCCGCTGTCGCGCAGAGGTTCACACTATCGAAGCGCCGTGGGGCGAAGTGTTTACGCCGGATCGGATTGAAGATGCGATCAAAACCGTGCGTCCCCGTTTGCTGCTGACCGTGCAGGGCGATACTTCCACCACCATGCTGCAGCCGCTGGCCGATCTGGGCGGTATCTGTAAAAAATATGGCGTGCTGTTCTACACCGACGCCACGGCCTCGCTGGCCGGCAACGCGCTGGAAACCGATGCCTGGGGGCTGGACGCGGTCTCTGCCGGCATGCAGAAATGCCTTGGCGGGCCGTCCGGCACCTCGCCAGTCACGCTAAGCCCCGAAATGGAAGCGGTGATCCGCAAACGCAAATGCGTGGAGGAAGGGATCCGTACCTCGGCGCATCAGGATGGCGATGACGAGATGATCTATTCCAACTATTTCGATCTTGGGATGATCATGGATTACTGGGGGCCGGAGCGGCTTAACCACCATACCGAAGCGACGTCGGCGCTGTTCGGCGCGCGTGAATGCGCGCGGCTGATTATGCAGGAGGGGCTGGATAACGGCATCGCCCGCCACGAGCTGCACGGCGACGCGCTGCTGAAAGGCATTCAGGGGATGGGGCTGGAAACCTTCGGCGATCTGCAACACAAGATGAACAACGTGCTGGGCGTGGTGATCCCGCAGGGCATTAACGGCGACCAGGTGCGCAAGCTGATGCTTGAGGACTTCGGCATTGAAATCGGCACCTCGTTCGGCCCGCTGCACGGCAAGGTGTGGCGTATCGGCACCATGGGCTATAACGCCCGTAAAGACTGCGTGATGCAGACGCTGAGCGCGCTGGAATCGGTGTTGACCTGGCTGGGTTATAAAACGCCTCAGGGCGCGGCAATGCAGGCGGCCTGGGATCGTTACGCCGCCGGGAGCCGCTGATGGAACTGATGGATCTTGCCGCCGCGCAGCAGGCGGCGGCCAGGGTGATGGCACGCTGCGATCGCCTGGCGGCGATCAGCGAAACGCCGGACGCGCTCACCCGCGTCTATCTGTCGCCTGAACACCTCCGGGCCAACCGGCTGGTAGGAGAATGGATGGCGGCGGCGGGGATGCGCGTCTGGCAGGACGGCGTCGGCAATATCTGCGGGCGTTATGAGGGGCAGCAGCCCGATGCGCCCGCGCTGCTGCTGGGATCGCATCTGGATACCGTGCGCAATGCGGGCCGCTACGACGGGATGCTTGGCGTGCTGACCGCGATTGAAGCCGTGCAGGCGCTGCACCGGCAAAATCTGCGGCTGCCGCTGGCGGTGGAAATCGTCGGCTTCGGCGACGAAGAAGGAACGCGCTTCGGCATCACGCTGCTGGGCAGTCGTGGCCTGACCGGCAGCTGGCCGGAAAGCTGGGTCAGCCACCCCGACGGCAACAGTATTACCGTGGCGCAGGCGATGGCCGACGTTGGGCTGGATGCACAGGCTATTGGCGAGGCGGCACGTGAGGTAAAAGATATCGTCGCCTATCTGGAGCTGCATATAGAGCAAGGCCCCTGTCTGGAGCAGGAAGACCTGGCGCTGGGCGTGGTTACGGCAATTAACGGTGCGCGTCGTCTGAACTGCTGCTTTGTCGGTGAGGCAGGTCATGCGGGCACGGTACCGATGACGCACCGTAAGGACGCGCTGGCCGCGGCGGCGGAATGGATGGTGTTTATCGAACAGACGGCGCCAAAGCATGGGCCGCAGCTGGTGGCAACGGTTGGGACGCTCCAGTGCCAGCCCGGCGCGGTCAACGTGATCCCTGGCGAGGTGGCGCTGAGTCTGGACGTGCGGGGGCCGGAAGATCGGGCGCTGGCGGAACTGCTGTCGGTGCTGCTGACCCAGGCGGAAGCGATAGCGCTGCGCCGCGGCTTAAGCTTCAGCGCCGAAGAGTATTACCAGATCCCGGCGACGCGCTGCGACGAAAAGCTTCAGGCGGCGCTGAGCCAGGCGGTAACGGCGGTGCAGGGCCGCTCGCTTTCGCTGCCCAGCGGTGCTGGTCACGACGCCATTGCTATGGCGGAGCACTGGCCGGTCGGCATGTTGTTTGTCCGCTGCGATCGCGGCATCAGCCATCATCCGGCGGAGTCGGTCAGGGTGGAAGACGTGGCGCAGGCGGTTCGCGCCTGGACTAAAGCGGTAAGCGAGATAGCGCTGGCAGCGGACAGCACGGGAGGTCAGCGTGTCGCCTGAACAATTTAATCAGGCCCCGGTCACCGAGGCCAGAAAGCAGATTGCCCACTGCGTCGCGCTGGCCGGCTGGGTGGACGAATTGGTGGCCGCGCGGCCTTTCGCATCGCTGGACGAGCTGCTGAAAACCGGCGAGCGGCTGGCGAGCGGCTGGGACGCTCAGGCGCTGGACAAGGCGCTTTCCGCGCATCCACGCATCGGTGAGAAGGCGCAGGGCAGCGGCAAAGAGGCCGCGCTTTCCAGCGGCGAGCAGGGCAGCGTTAAGGAGGCCGATGCCGATCTGAAAGAAGCGCTGCGGGCAGGAAACGCCGCTTACGAACGGCGTTTCGGCCGGGTTTTCCTGATCCGCGCCAAAGGACGAAGCGCCGGAGAGATGCTGGCCGAGCTGCATCGACGCCTCGCCAACGACCCGCAACAGGAGCAGCAGGAAGCGCTCGATCAGCTGCGGGAAATCACCCTGCTGCGTTTAAAAGAGACGTTTCGCTAACCCAGCTACATTTGCACAGGAGAGTTCAATGAGCACCATCACCACGCATATCCTGGATACCGCGCTGGGTAAACCGGCGATTGGCGTCGCCGTTTCGCTGGAGCAGAACAGTAGCCAGGGCTGGCTGCCGGTGGCGCAGGGCGATACCGATGCGGATGGCCGCATCAAAAACTTAACGCCCGAGCCGCTGGCTCCGGGCCATTACCGCTTAACTGCTGAGATCGGCGACTATTTTGCCGCTGATGGCCGCGACGCGCTCTACGTCAGCGCCCAAATCGATTTCGTGCTGCCGGAAGCGGGCAGCCATTACCATCTTCCTTTTCTGATTTCGCCGTGGTCGTGGTCTACCTATCGCGGCAGCTGATCCTTTTATCCTGCGGGCCGCAGCCTGAATGATGTTGAGGAGAGATTAATAACCAGCACCGCCTTTGCGGTGAGCGCAGCAGCGAGGGGTCAACATGAGCGTCAGGCCAGAAGATATGCGTTACCCGGCAGGCAAATCTTTTGCCTGGGGATTGCAGCATGTATTGACGATGTACGGCGGCATTATCGCGCCGCCGTTGATCATCGGCTCGGCGGCCGGGCTGCACGCCGCCGAACTGGGGATGCTGGTGACGGCAGCGTTGTTTGTCAGCGGCTGCGCCACGCTGCTCCAGGCGCTGGGCGTGCCCGGTTTCGGCTCGCGTCTGCCGCTGGTGCAGGGCGTTTCTTTTGCGGGCGTGGCGACGATGGTGACGTTAGTGACCGGCGGCGGCGGACTGCCGGTGGTGTTCGGCGCTGTCATCGCTTCTTCGCTGATTGGCCTGCTGATTGCCCCTTTGTTTGCCCATATCATTCGCTTCTTTCCCCCGGTGGTGACCGGCACGGTGATTACGGTGATCGGTTTATCGCTGATGCCGGTCGCCGCCCGCTGGGCAATGGGCGGTAATCCTCACGCGCCGGAATGGGGCTCGCCGGGCAATATCGGGCTGGCCGCGCTGACGCTGGGGATGGTGCTGCTGTTTCATCGCGTAGGCAACGCCGCGATAAAAAGGCTGGCCGTGCTGGCGGCTATGGTATTGGGCACGCTGTTTGCCGTGGCTGGCGGTAAAACGCAGTTCGCAGGCGTGCTGCATGGCGACGTGATGGCGCTGCCCGGCATCCTCAGCTTTGGGCTGCCGGTTTTCGACATGGCGGCCATTCTGTCGATGACGCTGATCGTACTGGTGCTGCTCACCGAAACCACCGCCGGGCTAATTGCTATTGGCGATATCGTCGGCACGGAGGTGGACAGTAGCCGCATCGCCAGCGGCCTGCGGGCCGATATGCTGACCAGCGCGCTCGCGCCGTTGTTTAACTCCTTTCCGCAGAGCGCCTTCGCCCAGAACATTGGCCTGGTGGCCATTACCGGCATCAAAAGCCGCTATGTGGTGGCGGCGGGCGGCGCGATCCTGGTACTGCTTGGCTGTCTGCCGGTGCTGGGGCGGATAGTCGCGGCCGTTCCGGCTCCGGTGTTGGGCGGCGCGGGGGTGGTATTATTCGGTACCGTTGCGGCATCCGGTATCCGTACGCTGGCAAAGGTCGATTATAAAGAGAATATGAACCTGGTGGTGGTGGCGACGGCCATTGCGTTTGGCATGATCCCTATCGTGATGCCGACCTTTTACGACCGCTTCCCTGACTGGGTCAGAACGATTTTCCATTCTGGCATCAGCGCTGCCTGTGTGGTCGCCGTGCTGCTGAATATTGTGTTTAACAGTGTTAAAGGAACGGTAAGCGTGCAGGAAAGTCGATCGGGCTGATAAATTATGTGACCCGATGCGGCGTTTATCGAGGCGATATGCACTAACCTTGGCGGTCGATATTTCAGCTATATAATTCAGGGATCGGCCAGTTGAAATGCTGGCTTCAAGGATGATGAAACATTACCCTTCGCGAATTTTTCAGCTGCTGGCATTGTTGCAGCGTGCGGAAAAACCGTTAAGCAGCGTGGAAATTTGCCGTGCGTTAGCAATTAAGCCCAGGACGCTCAGAAGCGATTTGCTCAATTACAGAAAGGATTTGGCAGAAAACGGCATCACGTTACTCTCCCGGCCTGGCGTCGGGTATCGGCTGCAAATAGAAGATGAAAAAAAATATCAGCAGCTGAAAACAGCGTTCCGCCAGGCCGAATATCGCCATTATTTTGACGTGCCGGTGCGCTATGCGCAAAGAGTCCGTTATCTTATTCGCACCTTACTTTCTGTCGAGGGCTATATCAAACTGGATGAGCTGGCCGACAAAATTTATATAAGCCGCTCTGCGCTGAATGACGCTATGAAAGAGGTTCGCCTGGCACTAAAGCCGTTTAATCTGACGCTCAAAGGACGTTCAGGCTGCGGGATAAGGGTAGAAGGAAGCGAATTAAACCTGCGTCAGGCGATGGCGCGTTATTTATATTATGACGATGCCGCTTTATTTCAACAGGATGGCGTACCGGCTTCTCACCCTTTACAAAAAAACGGCAGCCGTGAAAAAATCGTTGCTATTTTGCATCGGATATTGGAAAAGCATGGCATAACGCTGACCGAAACCGGCTTTCAAAATTTAGTTATCCATCTTGAAATCGCGCTGATGCGCGTCAAACTGTGCCGTTATAAACCGTTATCGACGGAAAATCTCGCCGCGCTGGAGGGGCGTGAAGAATATCGGCTCGCGGAACAGCTGATCGCGGCGATTGAGCAGGAATTTTCACTTTCTTTGCCTTGTGAAGAACGCTATTTCACGGCCATTCATCTGGCTGGTAAGCGGCATCTACAGCCGGACGCGCCCGTTTTTACCTCACCGGATATCAGCAGGCTATACGAAAAAATTACCGCCGGCATAGCAGCCCGGTTTGGCATCAATCTGGCCGACGACAGCGAGCTGCGCAGTTTGCTGTTGCTGCATTTTATCCCCATGCTGGATCGCCTGTGCTGGGATCTTAAAATCCATAATCCTTTGCTTGAGCAGATCAAACAGGAGAACCTGAGCGCTTTTGAAATTGCCGTGCTGGCGGGGAAAATTATCCAGCAGGAAACCGGGCTGGCGGTAAACGAGGCGGAGACCGGCTATCTGGCCGTACATTTCGCGCTGGCGCTGGAGCGCTGTGGCAGACAGCGGCAATATAATATTATTCTTGTCTGTGCCAGCGGCCAGGGAAGTTCGCAGCTGTTACTTTACACCCTCAGGCAGCGTTTTCGGGACGAATCAGGCAAGGTTAAAGTTGTGCAGCTGTATGAATTAAATCAGATCGATTTCACGGGCTACGACATCGTTCTTTCTACTATCGACATTCCTTTCGCCGTCCCCGTGCCTCTGCTGCGCGTGAGCTGTTTTCTCGGCGATCGCGAGCTTAATCAACTGGAAAACCAGCTAAAAGATTTGCGCCTGCCGCGTACGCCAATCCGACGCTATTTTCATCCGGCGCTTTTCTTTACCGATTTACAAAGTACGGAACGCTATGCGCTTATTGAGGAACTTTGCCAGCGGCTGAGTGGTTACCTGGCAGACAAAGAGCATTTTCTTCAGCGGGTAATAGAAAGGGAAGCGCTTTCTGCCACTGAATTTGGCAATGCTGTTGCTTTTCCTCATCCACTTTATCCCTGTGGCGAGCAGACTTTTGTGGCGGTAGCGGTGTTGCCAAAGCCGATTAAATGGGAAAAGCAGAGCATACGCTACGTTTTTATGCTCTGCCTGCGTAAAGGTGAAAAGGATCCTCTACAGGCGCTGCATGAAAGCCTGGTGACATTAATGTGTGATGAAGAAAAGTTAAAACGGTTGGGTGAAAAGCCCACCTTTTCAACGCTGCTGGGTCTGCTCCAGGCAGCCTCGCCCGAGGAAAAATGAAACGGTGGCAATACCGGACAGGGGAAGCGTAATGCCGCTGAACAGTGGCGGAGCAGCGCGCCTGGTTATTTTGCCGCATTGGCTACGGCAGTTCTCCGTATAGGGAAGCGGCAGGGCCGTCGCTATACTCGGCGGATTGCGGGTCAGCAGGGTTGGGTTGTAACCGTCCCGCGCAATCACTCATGCTAAAAGGGAAAACAGCAATGAGCCAGTTGAATCATTTTCTTGAAAAACATCTGATGCCCACGGTTGCAAAGGTGGGCAGTAATCGCGCGCTAACCGTTATCCGTAATGCGATGTGTGCCTGTATGGCGCTGCTGATCATAGGCAGCACTTCTGTATTGTTATCCAATATTCCCTATGCACCGCTGGCAAATTTTATGGCCCCGGCCGCACCTTTTTTTAACACCATCTTTAATGCCACTACGGGGATCATGGGACTGTTGACGGCGGCCAGCATAGCTTATTACGGCGCGCTGGAATATAAGCAGGATATCTTTGTCAGCATTGCCACCTCGGTCAGCCTGTTTATCGTCAGTCAGTATCAGCAGGCGGCAAGCGGGGATTATCTGCTAAACATCGAAGGCCTGGGCACGCCAGGTTTAATCAGCGCTATTCTGATTGGCTTTATTACCTTAAAAACGTTGGCCTTTTTTAAAGACAAAAAACTGGCGATACGGATGCCGAACGGCGTACCTGATGCAGTCAGCGAATCTTTCACGTCTTTGCTGCCCGCACTGTTTCTGCTGGCCATTTTCAGCCTGCTGGTGGTGATTTTTCACTTTAATATTAACGCCATTATTTCCCGTGTAATGACACCCGTCACCTGGGTGCTGAATTCAGCGCCCGGCTATGCCTGTTACCATATGCTCTGTGCGCTGGTGTTCTTCTGCGGTATTAACTCGCAGGTGGTGATTGGCGTTGCCATGCCTTTTCTGATGCAAAACGGCGCACTGAATGAAAAAGCGTTTCAGGCCGGAGAAGAGGTGATGTTTGCGGCGACCAACGCCACCGATGCGATGATTTGGGCCGGCGGCACCGGCGCAACGCTGGGTCTGGTATTGCTAATGGCGCTGACGGCGAAGAGCCAGTATTTTAAAAAACTGGGCAGAATGGCGGTAGGGCCGGGCATTTTTAATATCAACGAGCCCGTTATTTTCGGTACGCCAGTCTGCTTTAATCCGCTGTTTATGCTGCCCTTTATACTGACGCCTGGCCTGATTGCCGGCCTGACCTATTTCTTTATGCAGCACGGCATTATTGCTATGCCGCACGTGGCGAATCTTCCCTGGACCACGCCAACTTTTATTGTTGGTTTTTTAATGACCGGCGGCAGCCTTTCCACCACGCTATGGTCGCTTATGATTATTCTCCTCTCCATGCTTATCTATTATCCCTTCTTCCGCATTGCCGATAAGCAGTTTTATCAACAGGAGCAGCAGCAACAAAATAAGGACATAGCGCAATGAAAAACTTTCCCACAGATTTTCTTTGGGGAGCCGCCACGGCTGCTTATCAGGTTGAAGGCGCTTTTGATGAGGATGGCAAAGGCGAATCCATTCAGGACAGAAAAAACTTTTCTAACAGCTATCACGATACGACCGTGACCTCCGATCATTACCATCGCTTCCGCGAAGATATTGCGCTGATGCGGGAGCTGGGTCTGAAATCCTACCGTTTTTCCATCGCCTGGACGCGTATTTATCCCGACGGGCACACGCTTAATCCGGCGGGTATAGATTTTTACAATCGGCTCATTGATGAGCTAAAGAAAAATGAGATTGAGCCGCTGGTTACGCTCTACCATTTTGATCATCCCCAGGCGTTACAGGAGGCTTACGGCGGCTGGTATGGCGAGCAGATGATTGAGGATTTCACCCGGTTTGCCGAAATCTGCTTTACTGCTTTTGGCGACAGGGTCAGCTCCTTTATGACCCTTTGTGAATCCAACAATGTGGTGCTCTATCCCGATTTAATCGGCGGTGTACCGGATGGCGTCAAGGTAGAGGCCTGGCGTTTTCAGGTCAGCCGCATTATGGCACTGGCGAATGCCAGCGTGATAACGCGCTGCCGTCAGCTGCTGGCAACGGCAAAAATCGGCCCCTGCATCGGTTATGCCGTGGCTTATCCGGCGACCTGCGCGCCTCAGGATGTGCTGGCCGCGCTGAATGAAGATGAATTCAGAACTTTTTATCCACTCGATCTCCTGTGCCTGGGCAGACAAAACCCGGCGGTAGTCAGCTTTATGGCGCGGCGAGGAATTGATATACGGCTATCGGCAGACGAGCTGGCGACCATCAGTGCGGCCCGCCCCGATTTTATCGCCTTTAACTATTACCAAAGCGATGTCGCAAAATATTGTCCCGAAGAGAGCGAAGAGGCCCAGCCGGGCTTTAATCCTGACGGAAAAAAAGGCGGTTTTACCTACCCTCGTTTTCCCGGCCTTTATGCCGGCGACCGCAACCCTTATCTGGAGCGTAATGACTGGGACTGGGAGATCGATCCAGTTGGCTTACGGATTGCCTGTCGTAAATTGTATGACCGTTATCAGCTGCCGTTGATGATTACTGAAAACGGCCTGGGCGCCTGCGACAGCCTGGTGGCAGGTGAAATAGCCGATAACTACCGTATTGATTATCTGCAAAAACATTTACAGCAGCTGCGGTTGGCCATGGGTGATGGCGTTCCGGTTATCGGCTATTACCCCTGGTCTTTTATAGACTTAATGAGTACCAGCAATGGCTATAAAAAACGTTATGGTTTTGTTTATGTTAACCGTAATGAAGCGTCGCTCTCGCGCTATAAAAAAGCCAGTTTTTATTGGTACCAGCGGGTGATTAAAAGTAACGGTAAAATTCTGGACTAAATAAAAAGGAGCCACAAATGAAAAACATTCTTCTGATGTGTTCGGCCGGGATGTCCACCAGTATCATGGTAAAAAAGATGACCGAAGCCGCGCAGAAATTGCAGTCTGAGGTCACGATTAAAGCCATTCCCGAACAGGCGCTAGGCGAAAATATGGCCGCCGCCGATATTATCCTGCTTGGCCCGCAGATCCGCTTTTTACTGGATAAAGTACAGGCCGTCGCCAGGGATATTCCCGTACGCGTGATTGATACGATGGATTACGGCACGATGAACGGCGAAAAAATACTGTTACAGGCATTAGCTATTCTGGAAGAAAAATAAGATGGAAATGGAAGAACTCTGTTTTGAGATGATTTGCCACGTTGGTGAGGCGCGATCGTCATTTATTGAGGCTGTTCAGGCAGCGAAAAAAGGCGATTATCGCCAGGCTCAGGCGCTAATAGAAAGCGGTAAAAAGAGCTACAACCTCGGACATCGGGTTCATGCTGGGCTGGTTAAGGCTGAGATGAACGGTGCCAGCGAGGCGCTTTCGCTAATCCTTGTACACGCTGAGGATCAGTTAATGAGCGCTGAAAACTTTAAAATATTAAGCGAAGAATTTATCGAAATATATCACCGGCTGGAAAATATACTGAAAACGCATCATCGGCCGTTGCGTTAATCTGTGGTCTGACAGCGCTGGCAATATTCTTATATTCAACCTGAGGGATAGTATCATGAAAAGGAATTTACTGATTTTACCGCTGTTATGCGCAGTTTTTTCAACACAGGCAACAGCAAAAGAGATCGACATTTACCTGGTTCGTCATGGCAAAACGCTATTTAACACCACGGGGCAGGTACAGGGATGGAGTGATTCTCCCCTGACGGAACAGGGTATTCTACAGGCCAGACAGGCCGGAAAGGGATTGCAAACACTCCGTTTTACCACGGCGTTTAGCAGCGATGCCGGAAGGGCGCGCGAAACCGCAAAGCTAATACTTGAAGAAAATCAAAACGTCCGGCCCGCTTTAACCGAACTAAAAACGCTCAGAGAGTGGGGCTACGGCGGTTACGAAGGCCGGGATGATGCTGAACTCTGGCAGCCGCTGTTTGCCGCAGCGGGTATTGAATTTAAAAAGGACTGGTCAACCTGGGACGCTTTTACGCAGAAAATGCGCGATCGGGAAATAGCTGACGCCATTGCTAAAAATGACAAAAGCGGCATGGCGGAAGATTATGACGCCATCGTGGCAAGATTAAAATCAGCCGTAAAACAAGTAATTAAAGAGACGGAGGCAAAAGGGGGCGGCAACGCTTTGGTGGTTTCTCACGGCAGTGCTATTCCAACGCTGTTAACTTTTCTGACGCCGCAGGCTTATCATGGAGAAAGCATTGGCAACGCCAGTTTAACCGTGGTGCATTACGATAACGGGATATACACGCTTAAAAAAATCGGTGATACCCGCTATCTTTCTGAATAACCGCAGGGGTATTTATTTAAATATCCTGTGTTAACTACATCGGAAAATATAATAGCCAGTATGCTGCAAACAGCACCGTTACCAGCAGAGCAAAGCGGGTTAAATCCTGCACTTTTTGCACGGCTCAACTAAAAACTGAACTTGTCCGCATCGCGCCAGGCCGGAAAACGCTCCCGGTATTCACGCAGGGTTTCCAGCGACAGCTGCGCGTTAACGATAGCTGGCTGATGTGGCTCGCCAGCCGCCAGGATTTCGCCCTGAGGGCTGATAATCCGGCTGTCGCCGCTGTAGCTATGGCCGTTGGCATCGCTGCCGATGCGATTGCAGCCGGCTACGTAGGCCTGATTTTCAATGGCCCGCGCCAGCAGCAGCGCCTGCCAGTGCGTCGCGCGCGCTGCCGGCCAGTTGGCGACATACAGCGCCAGATCGTAATCATTGCGGTTGCGGGAAAACACAGGGAAGCGCAGGTCATAGCAAATCTGCGGCAGAATGCGCCAGCCGCGAAACGCTATGATTTCTCGCTTTTCGCCCGCCAGGTAATGCTGGTGCTCGCCCGCCATGCGGAACAGATGCCGCTTGTCGTAGCGATACAGCGTGCCGTCCGGCTCCGCCAGCAGGAAGCGATTGACCGCGCCCGAAGGCGTCTGAACAGCGACGCTGCCGCCAATCATGGCGTCCGCCGCACGGGCTTTCTCCTGTAGCCAGGCCACGACGCGTGCTTCCGGCAGCGAACTTTTTGCCGCCTCCATCGCAAAACCGGTGGTAAACATCTCCGGCAGCACGATCAGATCGCGATCCGTCAATCCCGCCAGCAGCCCGTCAAAAAAACGCAGGTTGGCTTCGCCGTCCATCCAGACCAGCGGCTGCTGTAGCACGCTCAGGTTTAAAGCTGACATAGTCGCTCCGCTGCCGCATCCAGCGTGGCTTCCTGTTTGGCGAAGCACAGACGGATGAGTTTATGCGGGAAAGGCCCGGCGCAGAAAACCGACAGCGGGATCGCCGCCACGCCCACTTCTTTGGTGAGCCACCGGCAAAAGGCGACGTCGTCCAAATCAGAAACGGCGCTGTAGTTGGCCAGCAGAAAGTAGGTACCCTCACACGGCAGGATTTCCAGGCGACTTTTCGCCAGCGCCTGCACAAAACGGTCACGGCGCGCCTGATAGAACCCCGGCAGCTCGCGGTAGTGCTCTGGTTCGGCGTTCAGCATATCGGCCAGCGCCAGCTGCGCGGGCGTGTTGACGGCAAAGGTCAGGTACTGATGCACCTTGCGTAGTTCGGCCGTCAGGGCGGGCGGCGCTACGCTATAGCCGACCTTCCAGCCGGTCATATGAAAGGTTTTGCCAAAAGAAGAAACGGCGATCGCACGCTCACGCAGCTGCGGATGGGCGAGCACGCTGGCGTGGCCCTCTTTGGCAAAGCAGATATGCTCGTACACCTCGTCACTCAGCACATAGATTTCCTGCGCTTTCACCGCCTGCCACAGCGAGGAAAAATCGCTTTTTTGCCAGACGGTAGCGGAAGGATTGTGCGGCGTATTGAGGATAACCAGTCGGGTGCGGGGCGAGAGCAGCGCAGCAAACTCCTGCCAGTCAACGCGAAAAGTCGGCGGCTGCAAAGCGATGCGCTTCATTATGCCGCCAGCCAGCGTTACCGCCGGCGCATAGCTGTCGTAGCTGGGATCGAAACAGATCACCTCATCCCCCGGCCGCACCAGCGCGGTAATGGCGGCATAGAGCGCTTCGGTCGCGCCTGCCGTCACCGTGATTTCGCTATCGGCATCAGGTTTATATCCATAAAGCTCCGCCGTTTTAACCGCTATCGCCTGCCGCAGCGGCTGCACGCCGGTCATCGGTGCATACTGATTAGCGCCAGCGCTGACGTGGTGCGCCAGACGCGCTTTCAGATAATCCGGGCCATCGAAATCCGGGAAGCCCTGGGAAAGATTAATGGCGTTATGCTGCTGTGCCAGCGCGCTCATTTGCGAAAAAATAGTGGTGCCAAGAGCGGGGAGTTTGCTCTCAGGCGTAATCGACGTCTGGCTCATGATCGGTAACCCTTGCGGAACGCTATGGAGGTGTTTTAGCCCGTTGCCGCCACTATAGCGTCGATGCTAGTATTTGGCAATCGAGACGCTTAGACGTCTAAACGCTAAGGTTATGCCGTGCTTAACGGTTGAAAAGGAAGGCTATGACAACATCGCAGTTGGAGCAGCTGGTGGCGGCCTGCCACTGGATCGGCGCGAAGGGCTGGGCACCGGCCACCGGCGGCAATATGTCGGTGCGGCAGGACAGCGAGTTTTGCCTGCTGAGTGAATCCGGCAAAGACAAAGGTTCGCTAACCCGCGAGGACTTTATTCAGGTCGCCATCGCCACTAACCATGCGCCCTCCGGCCGCAGGCCTTCCGCAGAAACGGGCCTGCATACGCTGATCTATCGTCTGTTTCCCGAAGCGGGCGCGGTGCTGCACGTTCATACGGTAAATGCGACCGTTCTTTCAAGAGTTGAGAAACGAGCCGCATTAGTATTGCAAGGCTATGAAATGCAGAAAACCCTGGCCGGGCAAAGCTCGCATCTGGAAGACGTGGCTATTGCGCTGTTCGATAACGATCAGGATATTGAGGCGTTGGCGAAACGTATTGAGCACTACGCGGAAGGCCAGCCGCTGCGCTATGGTTTCCTGCTGCGCGGCCACGGTCTGACCTGCTGGGGCAGAGACGTGAATGAAGCGCGTCGCCATCTTGAAGGGCTGGAGTTCCTTTTCCAGTGTGAATTACAACGTCGGCTTCTGGAGGCCCAATGATCCGCGCCATTGTCACCGATATTGAAGGCACTACCAGCGATATTCGTTTCGTGCACAGCGTGCTTTTCCCGTATGCGCGCGAAAATCTGGCGCCCTTTATTGCCGCTTTTCAGCACCGGGAAGAGGTGGCGCAGGCGCTGAGCGATCTGCGTGATGAAATTGCGCAGCCGCAGGCCACGGTAGAGGATTTAATCACCGTGCTGTTCGGCTTTATGGACGAAGATCGCAAATCCACCGCGCTGAAAGCGTTGCAGGGCATGGTCTGGCGCGACGGCTACCTTAACGGCAGCTTTACCGGCCATCTCTATCCAGACGTGCTGCCTGCGCTGAAAGCCTGGCAGAAAGACGGGATCGGGCTGTATGTTTATTCATCCGGCTCGGTAGCCGCGCAGAAATTATTATTTGGCTACAGCGACGAGGGTGATATTACCTCGTTATTCAGCGGCTATTTCGATACGCACGTTGGGGCCAAGCGCGAAACGGCCTCCTACCGCAATATTGCCGCAGATATCGGACTGGCGCCGGCCGAGCTGTTGTTTTTGTCAGATATTCGTCAGGAGCTGGACGCGGCTCGGGAAGCGGGCTGGTATACCGTGCAGTTAATTCGTGATGAAGCGGACGACGTCAGCCATCATCCTCAGATCAACCGGTTCGATCACCTTACTCTGGAGTCGTTTGTATGAGTGCACTGACCATTTTTACCGACAGCGAAGCGAAAACGCCCATCTGGCAAAGTACCGATGCAGAAGCGATCCGTCAGAAACTGAGTAGCAAAAACGTGCGTTTTGAGCGCTGGCAGGCGGATCGCGATTTAGGCATGGATCCGCAGCCGGAAGCGGTTATTAACGCTTATCAGCATGCTATCGATCGGTTGGTGGCGGAAAAAGGCTACCAGAGCTGGGACGTGATCAGTATGCGCGCGGACAATCCGCAGAAAGAAACGCTGCGGGAAAAGTTTCTTTCCGAACATACGCATGGCGAAGACGAAGTCCGTTTCTTCGTTGAGGGCGCGGGTCTGTTCTGTCTGCATCTGGACGGACATATTTATCAAATCCTTTGTGAAAAGAACGATCTCATCTCAGTTCCTGCGGGGACGCCGCACTGGTTTGATATGGGATCGTCGCCGCATTTTACCGCTATCCGTATTTTCGACAATCAGGAAGGCTGGATTGCGAATTTCACCGGCGACAGGATTGCCGATGCCTATCCGCGATTGCCGTAAAAGAAAAAGCGGACTGGATCAAAGACGGCCCTTTCCGGTAAACAGGCGTGCCCTGGTGCGGTTTTCATTTCTTTTCCGGGCCTGAATGATTGGTTTCGCTGATAATCTTTCCGGCCCGGCACAAAATTCTTATCCGACCGCTTTTGGGGTGGCGCAGAGCCTGGCGCGTCGTTAACCTGTCTTCGTTTTGTATGCACAGACTTAAAGGAAATATTATGAATGAGGCACAGATCCGTCTGGCTATTGTTGGCGCAGCGGGACGCATGGGGCGTCAGTTAATTCAGGCCGCCCACGAAGCAGAAGGCGTTTGCGTGGGAGCGGCGCTGGTGCGTAACGGCTCTTCTTTAGTCGGCATCGACGCGGGCGAGCTGGCCGGAACCGGCACGCTGGGCGTGAAGGTCAGCGATCGGCTGGTTGCCGATGAATTTGATGTGCTGATCGACTTTACCCGTCCCGAAGGCACGCTGGAATATCTGGCGTTTTGTCGTCAGCACAAAAAAGCGATGGTCATCGGCACCACCGGTTTTGACGAGGCCGGTAAAGCGGCGATCGGCGCGGCTGCGCAAGAGATAGCCATCGTTTTTGCCGCCAACTTCAGCGTGGGCGTCAATCTGGTGCTGAAGCTGCTGGAGCAGGCCGCGCAGGTGATGGGCGATTATGCGGACATCGAAATTATTGAAGCGCACCATCGCCATAAAGTTGATGCACCTTCCGGCACCGCGCTGGCGATGGGCGAAGCGATAGCGGATGCCATGGACTGGGATCTGAAAGAGCATGCGGTCTACAGTCGGGAGGGGCACACCGGCGAACGTAAGCCACAAACCATTGGTTTTGCTACCGTACGGGCAGGCGATATTGTTGGCGAGCACACGGCGCTGTTTGCGGATATCGGCGAACGTGTAGAGATAACGCATAAGGCCTCAAGCCGCATGACGTTTGCTAAAGGCGCTATTCGTGCTGCCTGCTGGGTTTTTGTGAGTAAAGAGGGTCTATTTGATATGAGAAGCGTGCTTAATATCGATAAATCTTTATCATAAAAAATGAAGAAGCATTCATAATTTATTGTTTTTAATGGGTAGTTTTTCTACCCTTTTTTATTTTTGTATATAAATCCTTCTTGGGTTATTTTTAGTGTTAGAGGTGTATTTTATGCTGTTTTCTGCATTTTTATAGGGTTGCGTTATTAATTTTGACCATTTGGTCCATTATTTTTCAGTCTATCTGGATTTTTCCCATTCATTTCGTCAGGCAACCGTTTTTATTGCCGCGATAGCTACTGTTTTTGGTGGATATCATCAGCTTTTTACACCAGTGGCGCAAAAAACTATGAAAAACTACGGCTCAGGGTAGACATCAGCGGGGGCGATCATTAGAATGCGCGCAATTTGCCAAAAATCGAGCAGGCAGGCAGGTTTTGCATTGATCTAAAGGTGTATCCTGAATTAATATGCAAATAATGTGACTGTTTATTCTCTGGAGGATGTTTTGATTAAGTCAGCGCTATTGGTTCTGGAAGACGGAACCCAATTCCACGGTCGGGCCATCGGGGCAACAGGAACGGCAGTGGGTGAAGTTGTTTTCAACACTTCAATGACCGGTTATCAAGAAATCCTCACTGATCCTTCCTATTCCCGCCAGATTGTTACTCTCACTTATCCTCATATCGGTAATGTCGGCACCAATATCGCCGATGAAGAATCTGCTCAGGTTCATGCCGAAGGTCTGGTTATCCGCGACCTGCCGTTAATCGCCAGCAACTTCCGTAATGAAGAGGGGCTTTCCGCTTACCTGAAACGTCTGAATATCGTCGCCATTGCCGATATCGACACGCGTAAGCTGACCCGTCTGCTGCGTGAAAAAGGCGCGCAGAACGGCTGCATCATCGCAGGCGACGCGCCGGATGCCGAGCTGGCGCTGCAAAAAGCAAAAGCTTTTCCAGGCCTGAAGGGTATGGATCTGGCGAAAGAAGTCACCACGCAGGAAACCTACAAGTGGCTACAGGGCAGCTGGACGCTGGACGGCCTGCCTGCGCCAAAGAAAGAAGAAGAGTTGCCTTTCCACGTGGTGGCCTACGATTACGGCGTGAAGCGCAATATCCTGCGGATGCTGGTGGATCGTGGCTGTCGCCTGACGGTTGTCCCGGCGCAAACGCCAGCGGAAGAAGTGATGAAGATGAACCCGGACGGGATCTTCCTCTCTAACGGCCCTGGCGATCCGGAACCCTGCGACTACGCTATCGCCGCGATTAAAACTTTCCTGGACACGGAGATCCCGGTATTCGGCATCTGCCTGGGCCATCAGCTGCTGGCGCTGGCCAGCGATGTGAAAACGGTGAAGATGAAGCTGGGCCATCACGGCGGTAACCATCCGGTGAAAGATCACGATAACAATACCGTGATGATCACCGCGCAAAACCACGGTTTTGCCGTAGACAACAACAACCTGCCAGCGAACCTGCGTATTACCCATACCTCGCTGTTTGACCACACGGTGCAGGGCATTCATCGCACGGATAAGCCGGCGTTCAGCTTCCAGGGCCATCCCGAAGCCAGCCCGGGCCCGCACGACGCCGCACCGCTGTTCGATCACTTTATCGAACTGATCGAAGCCTACCGTTCAAATAAATAATCAGGAGCGAAAGAATGCCAAAACGTACCGACATAAAAAGTATCCTGATCCTGGGCGCGGGTCCGATCGTTATCGGCCAGGCCTGTGAATTTGACTACTCTGGCGCGCAGGCCTGTAAAGCGCTGCGCGAAGAGGGCTATCGCGTTATCCTGGTGAATTCCAACCCGGCAACCATCATGACCGACCCGGAAATGGCCGATGCCACCTACATCGAACCGATTCACTGGGAAGTGGTGCGCAAAATCATTGAGAAAGAGCGTCCGGATGCCGTACTGCCAACCATGGGCGGCCAGACCGCGCTGAACTGCGCGCTGGAGCTGGAGCGTCAGGGCGTGCTGGAAGAGTTCAACGTCACCATGATTGGCGCCACGGCGGATGCCATTGATAAAGCGGAAGACCGCCAGCGTTTCGATAAGGCGATGAAGAAAATCGGCCTTGAAACCGCGCGTTCCGGTATCGCCCACACTATGGAAGAGGCGCTGAAGGTTGCTGAAGACGTCGGCTTCCCGTGCATTATCCGTCCCTCCTTTACCATGGGCGGCAGCGGCGGCGGTATCGCTTACAACCGCGAAGAATTTGAAGAGATTTGCGAGCGCGGTCTGGACCTGTCGCCAACCAACGAGCTGCTGATTGATGAATCGCTGATCGGCTGGAAAGAGTATGAAATGGAAGTGGTGCGTGATAAAAACGACAACTGCATCATTGTCTGCTCGATTGAAAACTTTGACGCGATGGGCATCCACACCGGCGACTCCATCACCGTAGCGCCTGCGCAGACGCTGACGGACAAAGAGTATCAGGTCATGCGTAACGCCTCGATGGCGGTACTGCGTGAAATCGGCGTGGAAACCGGCGGCTCCAACGTCCAGTTCTCGGTAAACCCGGAAAACGGTCGTCTGATCATTATCGAAATGAACCCGCGCGTTTCCCGCTCTTCAGCGCTGGCTTCTAAAGCGACCGGCTTCCCGATTGCGAAAATCGCCGCCAAGCTGGCCGTCGGCTATACGCTGGACGAGCTGATGAACGATATCACCGGCGGCCGCACGCCGGCCTCGTTTGAGCCTTCCATCGACTATGTCGTCACCAAAATCCCTCGCTTCAACTTTGAAAAATTTGCGGGCACCAACGATCGTCTGACCACGCAGATGAAGTCCGTGGGCGAAGTGATGGCGATTGGTCGTACCCTGCAGGAATCAATGCAGAAAGCGCTGCGCGGCCTGGAAGTTGGCGCGCACGGTTTCGACCCGAAAGTCGACCTGAACGATGCGGAAGCGCTGACCACTATTCGCCGTGAGCTGAAAGATGCCGGCTGTGACCGTATCTGGTACGTGGCCGACGCGTTCCGCGCGGGCATGTCCGTGGACGGCGTTTTCAACCTGACCAACATCGACCGTTGGTTCCTGGTGCAGATCGAAGAGCTGGTGCGCCTGGAAGAGCAGGTGGCCCGCGAAGGCATCAACGGCCTGACTGCCGACTTCCTGCGCACGCTGAAGCGTAAGGGCTTTGCCGACGCGCGCCTGGCCGTGCTGGCTGGCGTAGCCGAATCCGAAGTGCGCAAGCTGCGCCAGCAGTATAATTTGCACCCGGTTTACAAACGCGTGGATACCTGCGCGGCAGAGTTCTCTACCGACACCGCCTATATGTACTCCACCTATGAAGAAGAGTGCGAAGCCAATCCCAATCAGGATCGCGACAAGATCATGGTGCTGGGCGGCGGGCCAAACCGTATCGGTCAGGGCATCGAGTTTGACTACTGCTGCGTACACGCCGCGCTGGCGCTGCGCGAAGATGGCTATGAAACCATTATGGTTAACTGCAACCCGGAAACCGTCTCTACCGATTACGATACCTCTGACCGTCTTTACTTTGAGCCGGTCACGCTGGAAGACGTGCTGGAAATCGTGCGTATCGAGAAGCCAAAAGGCGTGATCGTGCAGTATGGCGGTCAGACGCCGCTGAAGCTGGCGCGCGCGCTGGAAGCCGCAGGCGTACCGGTTATCGGCACCAGCCCGGATGCAATTGACCGCGCCGAAGACCGCGAGCGTTTTCAGCAGGCGGTGGATCGCCTGGGCCTGAAGCAGCCGGCCAACGCAACGGTCACGGCGCTGGAACAGGCGGTAGAAAAAGCGGTGGCTATCGGCTATCCGCTGGTGGTGCGTCCTTCCTACGTGCTGGGCGGCCGGGCGATGGAAATCGTCTATGACGAAGTTGACCTGAAGCGCTATTTCCAGACGGCGGTTTCCGTTTCCAACGATGCGCCGGTGCTGCTGGATCGCTTCCTGGACGACGCGGTGGAAGTGGACGTTGACGCCATCTGCGACGGCGAGCGCGTGCTGATAGGCGGCATCATGGAACACATCGAGCAGGCTGGCGTGCACTCCGGCGACTCGGCCTGTTCACTGCCGGCCTACACGCTGAGTAAAGAGATCCAGAACGTGATGCGTCAGCAGGTCGAAAAACTGGCCTTTGAGCTTTGCGTGCGCGGGCTGATGAACGTGCAGTTCGCGGTAAAAGATAACGAAGTCTATCTGATTGAGGTTAACCCTCGCGCCGCGCGTACCGTGCCGTTTGTCTCTAAAGCCACCGGCGTGCCGCTGGCGAAAGTCGCCGCGCGCGTGATGGCGGGCAAAACGCTGGCTGAGCAGGGCGTAACGGAAGAAGTGATCCCGCCTTATTACTCGGTGAAAGAAGTGGTGCTGCCGTTTAATAAATTCCAGGGCGTCGATCCTATCCTTGGCCCGGAAATGCGCTCCACCGGCGAAGTCATGGGCGTGGGCCGCACCTTTGCCGAAGCTTTCTCGAAAGCGATGCTGGGCGCGCAAAGCAATATGAAGAAAAGCGGCCGCGCGCTGCTCTCCGTTCGCGAAGGCGACAAAAAGCGTATTGTGGATCTGGCCGCCAAGCTGCAAAAACTGGGCTTTGAACTGGACGCCACTCACGGCACGGCGGTAGTGCTGGGCGAAGCGGGCATCAATCCGCGTCTGGTTAACAAGGTGCATGAAGGCCGTCCACATATCCAGGATCGCCTGAAAAACGGGGAATATGCCTACATTGTTAACACCACGGCCGGACGCCAGGCAATTGAGGATTCCAAATTGATCCGCCGCAGCGCATTGCAGTACAAGGTGCACTACGACACCACGCTGAACGGCGGTTTCGCAACGGCTATGTCGCTGAATGCCGATCCGACCGAGCAGGTGATTTCCGTGCAGGAAATGCACGCGCAGATCAAACAGGCTTAAAGCGTTCTCTTCCTCCAATCCCCGCCACCGCGGGGATTTTTTTATTTCCGCCGTGTTTCCGCCCCAATAACCCGTTTTGTGACGCCTTTAAAGTTGATTCGTCAAAAAATGCTATAGGCTTGTCCCGTTGCCGAACCGTCGGCGCTTTTACTCAACATCAGGGATGAAACAATGAAAAAACGCTTAATAGCTCTGGCCTGCATGGCCTTTTTTTCGCAGGCCTTTGCGGCGAAAGACGTCACCACGCAACCTGACTTTTATTTCCTGCAGGAGGCGCAATCCCCCGACAGCCTGAGGCTGTTGCCCCCGCCGCCTGCTACGGACAGCATCGAGTTTCTCAACGACAAAGCGCAATACGAGCTGGGCAAAAGCCTGCGCGATACGCCCCGAGGCAAGCAGGCATGGCAAGATGCGCATGTGGCAGGCGATGGCGTGGCCGCGGCTTTTTCCGGCGCGTTCGGACGAGAAATCAGCAAGAGCAAAACGCCGGAGCTTTATCGGCTGGTGATGAAAATGCGTGAGGACGCCGGCGATTTGGCCACCCGCAGCGCCAAAATTCGCTATATGCGCATTCGTCCCTTTGCTTTTTATCAGGAACCGACCTGCCGCACCGATCAGCAGCAGGAGCTGTCTACCAACGGCGCTTATCCTTCCGGGCATACGACCATTGGCTGGGCTACGGCGCTGGTGCTGACGGAAATCAACCCCGACAGACAGGATGAAATCCTCAGGCGCGGCTATGAAATGGGCCAGAGCCGGGTGATTTGCGGCTATCACTGGCAGAGCGATGTTAACGCCGCGCGCATCGTCGGCGGGGCTATCGTGGCGCGTCTGCATGCTGATGAGAGCTTTATGCGACAGTTACAAAAAGCGAAAGACGAGTTTAAACGTCAGGCGACGCCGGCCGGAAAGCTCGTCAGGTAACCCATCGTGGAATAAGCCTGCGATCTTAGCCCGTCCGACGCGTGGGAAGCGGGTATTTTTGCTGCCGTATTGTCGCTAAAGTCGCAAAGTAAAAAGGCCCGGTTGGCAACAATGCCAACCGGGCCTTTGCTTCTTTCCTGATAATCAGGAGAGCGCGACTTTAATGCCGAAAGCGATCAGCACGGTGCCCAGCAGCCTGTCGATCAACTTCTGCGCACGGGCCAGGCCACGGCGTACGGGCGGGCTTTGGATCAGCGCCACCAGCGTCGGCCACCAGATGGAAGAGAGCGTGATAATAATGCCTGCATACCAAATTTTCTCGCCCAGGCTGGAATGCACGTTCAGCACCTGCGTAAACATCGACAGGAAAAACAGCGTGGCCTTCGGGTTCAGCAGATTGCAAAGGTAGCCCTGCATAAAGGCTTTCTTTAACGAGGTGCTTTCCGCCGCAACGTTGCTGAGATCCATCTTACCGCCGCCGCGTGAAAGCAGCGCCTGAATACCGACGTAGATCAGATAAGCCGCCCCGGCATACTTCAGCAGCATAAACAGCCACGGCGTGGTGGTGATCACCACCGCCAGCCCGGCGACGCAATAGGCCATATGCGTCGCCACGGCGCAGTTAACGCCAAGCGCCGTCATCAGCGCGGCACGGCGTGGATAGCGCGCGGCATTTTTGATAATCAGAAAAAAATCGGGGCCGGGCGAAAGCATGCCCAGCGTCGCAATAGTGACGATAAGTAAACTGGTTTCTAACATGGTGTTCTCAGAATTCAGCAGAAGAGAGAAACCCCAAAGGGTTTGCCGTGGCTATTTTAGCCTGAAGCGCTAATAAATAACACGCCGTCGATAAACCTTTACTTAATTCGCCTGGTTTTGCTATCGACGAAACTTTCGCCTTTCCGTATGATGGCGCCAATTTTACACCTTGTGAGTATTCTCAGATGATAAGCCTGATTGCAGCCATGGCGACCGACCGCGTTATCGGGATGGAAAATGCCATGCCGTGGCATCTGCCAGCCGATTTGGCCTGGTTTAAAAAGCACACCCTGAACAAACCGGTCATTATGGGACGTCGCACCTTTGAGTCGATCGGCCGTCCGCTGCCGGACAGGCTGAATATTGTGATCAGCAGCCAGCAGGGCGACGCGGAAGGCGTGAGCTGGGTCACTTCCATTGAGGAAGCGCTGAAAGCGGCGGGTGAAGTGGAAGAGATCATGGTAATTGGCGGCGGCCGCGTCTATGAGCAGCTGCTGTCGCGGGCCGATCGTCTGTATCTGACGCATATTGATGCGGAAGTGGAAGGGGATACGGTTTTCCCGGACTACGAGCCGGACGAGTGGCAATCGACCTTTAGCGAATTTCACGACGCTGACGAGAAAAACACGCACAGCTACTGCTTTGAAATTCTGGATCGACGTTAACAAAAAGGGCGGATAATCTCCGCCCTTTTTCGTTATTGTTCCAGCGCACGCTCGCGGTTGGAATGCTGAGTAAACCAGGTTTTATCTTCCCAGCGCAGCATCGTCAGCGCGCCGCCCCAGCAGCAGCCGGTATCCAGCGCCAGAATATTTTCCGGCGTGCCTTTTCCTTCCAGCGAAGCCCAGTGACCAAACGCAATGGTGTAGTCGCGCGATACCGGCCCCGAAATAGCAAACCACGGCTTTAACGGGGCGGGCGCCGAATCGGGCGTATCTTTGCAGATCATATCCAACTGACCGTTAGGAAAGCAGAAGCGCATCCGGGTCAGCGCATTGGTGCTGAAGCGCAGGCGAGCCAGCCCGGTCAGCTCCGGCGTCCAGTTGTTGGGCATATCGCCATACATTGCATCCAGAAACAGCGGATAGGTATCGCTGGAGAGCACCGCCTCGACCTCGCGGGCGCAGCTTTGCGCCGTAGCCAAATCCCACTGCGGCGTGATGCCCGCGTGCGCCATCACCAGCTTCTTCTCTTCATCGACCTGGATCAGCGGCTGGCGGCGCAGCCAGTTAATCAGATCGTCGGCGTCTTCCGCTTCCAGCAGCGGCGTCAGTTTGTCCTTTGGCTTGTTGCGGCTGATGCCGGCAAACACGGCCAATAAATGCAGATCGTGATTGCCCAGCACCACTTTCACCGCATCGCCCAATGAGCGAACGTAGCGCAGGACTTCCAGCGAAGCGGGGCCGCGAGCAACCAGATCGCCCGTCAGCCACAGGCTGTCCCGGGCAGGATCGAAAGCTACCTGGTCCAGCAGTGAACGAAGCTCATCGTAGCAGCCGTGAATATCGCCAATCAGGTAAGTGCTCATCAACAATCCGAACCTCAGCGCCGGACCAGCGCCCGGATCGCAATCAGAATTAGTGTATGTGGCTGGGGATGGCCAACCGGAACACGGGGATCGCCACGCGGAAAGCTTCGCCTTCGCTGTCGATCATCTCATAGTGTCCCTGCATGGTGCCCATAGGGGTTTCCAGCACGGCACCGCTGGTGTACTGAAATTCGCCAGCGGGCGCGATGTGCGGCTGTTCGCCAATAACGCCTTCGCCCTGGACTTCCGTTTCGCGGCCGTTGCCGTTGGTAATCAGCCAGTAGCGGCCCAGCAGTTGAACGGCATGACGCCCCAAATTACGAATGGTAATGGTGTAGGCAAAAACGTAGCGGTTCTCTTCCGGCGCGGATTGCGACGCAATATAAGCGCTTTGTACATGCACACAAACTCGGGGCGTATCCATGTTTAACTCTCCTGCGGCGTCTGTTGAGGATGCGCAGACAGCCAGTTGGCCAGCTGGCAGTACTGGGCTACGGAGATGTTTTCCGCGCGCAGCGTCGGATCGATATTCATCTCCTGCAGCGCTTCCAGCGTAAACAGATGGCCAAGGCTGTTGCGCAACGTTTTACGGCGTTTGCCGAACGCTTCGGTGGTGATCCTGCTGAGGACTTTAAGATCCTGCACCGGATTCAGAATCGTGGCGTGAGGCACCAGACGAACCACGGCGGACTCCACTTTCGGCGCAGGCGTAAAGGATTCCGGCGGTACTTCCAGCACCGGGATCACCTGGCAGTAATACTGCGCCATTACCGTCAGGCGACCGTAGGCTTTGCTGCCCGGCCCGGCAACCAGCCGGTTGACCACCTCTTTCTGCAACATAAAGTGCATGTCGCGGATCGCATCAGTATAGCTGAAAAGGTGGAACATCAACGGGGTAGAGATGTTATAGGGCAGATTGCCGAAGACGCGCAGAGACTGGCCTTTCTCACGCGCGTAGGCTGCGAAATCAAAGGTCATGGCGTCCTGCTGGAAAATCGTCAGCTTTGGCCCTAAAAACGGATGGGTCTGCAAACGAGCAGCCAGATCGCGGTCGAGTTCGATCACCGTCATCGCTTCCAGCCTGTCGCCAACCGGTTCGGTTAACGCGCCCAGACCGGGGCCGATTTCGACCACCGCTTCGCCGGGCTGAGGGTGGATGGCGGAAACGATGCTGTCAATAATGTACTGATCGTTAAGGAAGTTCTGGCCAAAACGTTTGCGGGCGAAGTGGCCCTGATGGACGCGATTATTCATTACTGCTCTTAATCATGGTAATGGCGAGGTTAAGCGCCGTAATAAAGCTGCCCGCATCCGCGTTGCCCTGGCCGGCCAGCTCTAAAGCGGTGCCGTGGTCAACGGAGGTGCGGATAAAAGGCAGGCCAAGCGTGATATTCACCGCTCGCCCGAAGCCCTGGTATTTCAGTACCGGCAGGCCCTGGTCATGATACATCGCCAGAACCGCATCGGCATGTTGAAGATATTTGGGCTGAAACAGCGTGTCCGCCGGCAGCGGGCCGGTCAGTTGGATGCCGCTGCGCCGCAGCTCGTCGAGCGCCGGAATGATAACGTCAATTTCTTCACGTCCCATATGGCCGCCTTCGCCGGCGTGCGGATTCAGGCCGCAGACAAAAATATGCGGCTGCGCCAGACCGAACTTGCTTTGCAGATCGGCATGCAGGATGTTAATCACCTCATGCAGGCTGTCGCGGGTAATAGCGGCGGAGACGTCTTTTAACGGCAGATGCGTGGTCGCCAGCGCGACCCGTAGCTCTTCCGTCGCCAGCATCATCACCACGCGGGCACGGCCCGCGCGCTCGGCGAAAAACTCGGTATGGCCGCTGAACGGGATACCCGCGTCGTTGATCACGCCCTTGTGCACCGGCCCGGTAACCAGCGCCGCAAATTCGCCGTTAAGGCAGCCGTCGCAGGCGCGAGCCAGCGTATCCAGCACGTAGTGCCCGTTGGCGACGCAAAGCTCGCCGGCTTTTACCGGCTGCGGCGCGGTAACGGGCAGCACGGTCAGGGTGCCGGCAGCCTGCGGTCGGGCAGCGACGCCCGGCTGATAGTCACGCAGCGTCAGAGGGAGGCCCAGCTTTGCCGCGCGCTCGCGCAGCAAAGCTGGATCGGCGACGACGACCAGTTCAACTGGCCAGTCACGCTGGGCCAGTTGTAGTGTGACATCGGGACCAATCCCGGCGGGTTCGCCGGGAGTGATCGCCACGCGCATATTACTGAGCATTGGCATCCAGGATTTTCACATAGGCAGAGGCGCGCTGCTCCTGCATCCAGGTTTGCGCTTCTTCTGCAAATTTACGGTTAAACAACAGACGGTAAGCCCGCTCTTTCTGCGCCGCGTCGGTTTTATCAACCTGGCGCGTATCCATCAGCTGGATCAGGTGCCAGCCGAAAGAGGAGTGCACCGGCGCGCTCATTTGGCCTTTTTTCAGTTTCAGCAGCGCGTCGCGGAAGGCAGGATCGTACACCTCTGGCGAGCTCCAGCCAAGATCGCCGCCCTGGTTGGCGGAGCCGGGATCCTGAGAAAGCTGTTTAGCGGCCTGCGCGAAGGTAGTTTTGCCGCTGTTGATTTCAGCCGCAACCTGCGTCAGCTTTTGGCGCGCCTGATCGTCCGTCATTACCGGCGACGGCTTGAGCAGAATATGACGAGCGTGCACTTCGGTCACGGAGATGTTCTGTTTGTCGCCGCGAATGTCGTTCACTTTCAGGATATGGAAGCCTACGCCGGAACGGATTGGGCCGATTATATCGCCTTTCTTCGCCGTGACCAGTGACTGCGCGAACAGTGAAGGCAGTTCCTGGATGCGGCCCCAGCCCATATTGCCGCCTTTCAGCGCCTGCGGATCGGCAGAATAGGTGATCGCCAGCTTGCCAAAGTCCGCGCCGCCCTTCGCCTGGCTAACCAGCTGGCCCGCCAGATTTTCCTGCTCGTCCACCTGCTGCTGCGTCGGGTTTTCCGGCAGCGGCAGCAGAATATGGCTGAGGTTCAGCTCGGTAGACGCGTTGTTCTGTGAGGAAACCTGCGTCGCCAGCGAATCCACTTCCTGCGGCAGAATAGTCACGCGACGACGCACTTCGTTGTTGCGGACTTCAGCAATGGTCATCTCTTTACGGATCTGCTCGCGATAGGTGGCGTAGTTCATACCGTCGTAGGCCAGACGGCTACGCAGCTGATCCACGCTCATCTTGTTCTGAGCGGCGATATTGGCAATCGCCTGATCGAGCTGATCGTCCTGGATCTGGATCCCCGCCTGTTTCGCCATTTGCAGCAGAATATTGTCCATCACCAGGCGTTCGACAATCTGGTGACGCAGCGTTTTATCATCCGGCAGCTGCTGACCAGCCTGCTGCGCCTGACTTTTCACCGACCGCATCATGCCGTCGACATCGCTTTCTAATACCACGCCGTTATTGACCACGGCGGCTACTTTATCAACAACTTGCGGTGCTGCAAACGCGGTGCTGGCAGTGAGCGCAGCTCCCAGGATCAGCATTCTCCAGTTCTTCATACTTTTTCCATTTTTCTATCCGCACTGCGGGTTGGCATACTAATTATCACAACATCAGAAAGAGCGCTGATAGGGCAGAATGCCCTGTCGCAGCATTTGCCCGGTGCCCAGACCATAGGATGAGCTCAGGCCGCGCAGCTCAATGTTGAACGAAATTTTGTTGTCGTACGTGCTGCTGTCGTTTTCCCAATTGGTGATTTTACGTTCATAGCCCAGACGAATAGCGTAGCAGCATGAGCTGTACTGGACGCCCAGCAGCTGATCGGCAGGCTGTTTGGCCTTGGTATCGTAATACCATGCGCCGACCACTGACCAGGCATCGGCGATTGGCCAGCTGGCCGTGGCGCCCACCTGCGAAATTCCCTGCTGGTAGCCAGGATTCTTAATCTGGCTCAGCGTCTGCTGAATATATTCGGGGCTGGTGTAGCGATAGTTCAGCTGCACCAGGCGATCGACATCCCGACGATATTCCAGCACGGCGTTGCCCTGAGAAACGTTATCGATACGGGTGTCGTACTGCACACCGCCACGCGCGCCCCAGCGATCGCTAATCTTCCAGTAGGTGTCGCCAGCCCAAACCAGGCTGCCGCGATCGTCGCTGTCTGCGTTCTCCAGTCCGGTACGGGCCGGAGTAAACGAGTAGATTTGACCAATGGAAGCGTTAAAACGTTCAACCAAATCGTTATCAAATATTCGTGTAGTGACGCCGCTGGTCAGCTGATTAGCGGAAGCGATGCGATCCAGGCCGCTATAGGTGCGATCGCGGAACAGACCGGTATAGTCGCTTTGCAGCAGCGTTGAGTCGTAAGCGCGTACGGTGCTCTGATCGCGATAGGGAAGATAAAGGTACTGCATACGCGGTTCCAGCGTCTGCGTGTAGCCTTCCGACCAGTCCATATTCCGATCGAATACCATCTTGCCGTCGACCTTAAACTGCGGCATAACGCGGTTTACGCTGCTTTTCAGCTGGTTGACTTTGTTGGTATCAACGTTGTTGTTGTAATACTCGACGTCATCCTGCTGATAGTGCGTCGCCAGCAGTTTCGCTTCGGTATTAAGGCTGCCCCAGCCGTTGGAAAGCGGCAGGTTGATAGTAGGCTCCAGGTGCAAACGCGTCGCATCCGGGTAATTATCGTTAACGTTGGTAAACTTCACCGCCTGCGCATAGAGATGCGTATCGAACGGGCCGACGTTGTTCTGATAGTAGTTATAATCGAACTGCGGCTCGGCGCGGTAAACGTCGTTATTAGTCTGAGTGGAGAATATCTGGAACTGCTTGGTCGACAGCGTCGCATCCCAGTTTTTCTCTGCGTAACCTACGCTGAATTTCTGCGTGACGTAGCCGTCGGTCGAGTCGCCGTAGGTGGAATCCAGATCGGTAAAGTAGTAAAGATCGCTGACCTTGGTGTAATCAACGTTAAAGCGCCAGTTCTGATCGTAGACGCCGGAGTGCCGCCAGAAGAAGAGCCAACGGTTAGAATCTTTGTCGTCGGTCATCCCGCGCGTGGCGGCATCTTTATTGTACTGGTCGTCGCTCGGCAGATAATCAAATTCAACCAGGCCCGCGCCCGCCTTGGTCAGGTAGCGGAATTCGTTCTGCCACTGCAGGCCGCGCTTGCTCATATAGTGCGGCGTGATGGTGGCATCAGCCTGCGGCGCGATATTCCAGTAGTAAGGCAGAATAAATTCAAAGCCGTTGGAGCTGCCGAACTTCGCGTTGGGGATCAAAAAGCCCGAACGGCGGCGGTCGCCAATCGGTAGCTGAAGATAGGGGCTGTACAGCACCGGCACCGCGCCGATCTTAAAGCGGGCGTTCCAGATTTCCGCTACCTGCTCTTCACGATCCTGGATCACCTGCGTACCAGCGACGCTCCAGCTGTTGTCGCCGGGCAGACAGGAGGTAAAGGTGCCGTTTTCGAGTATGGTATAGCGGTTTTCACCGCGCTGCTTCATCTGATCGCCGGTACCACGTCCCTGGCGGCCCACCATTTGATAGGTGCCGTTCCAGACGTTAGTGTCTTTGGTATTCAGATTCGACCAGGCTTTCGGCCCTTTCAGGATGACCTGATTGTCGTCGTATTGCACATTACCCAGCGCGTCAACGGTGCGTACCGGCGTCGTCTGGCCCGGCTGCTGTCGCTGATGCAGCTGCACCTCGTCGGAAAGCAGACGGCTGTTGCCCTGGCGAATATCGACGTTGCCGTTGAACACCGCGTCGTCAGGGTAGTTGCCTTTCGCTTGATCCGCGTTGATAGTAACCGGCAGTTCATTGGTATTTTTACCCTGAATCAGAGGCCGGTTATAGCTCGGTACACCCAGCATACACTGCGAGGCGAGGTCATCTGCCAGACCCTGCTGGCTGTAGAGCGCTGAGCCGATAAGCGTGGCCAGCAAAGTAGGTAGTCGTTTTTTCATACGCGGTATCGAAAATTCCGTGATAGCTGGCATCATGCCGACAAACGGTCAGAGACTAACGCACTCAACTGCGTTGCGCTAGTGTTATCCAGGCTGTTTGACCGCGTTGCCGTTAGGCTCAGAGATAAATGACGGGTATGATAATGCAATTTTTAGCCTTCAGCATGGCGAATTGAGGAGTATATGCGCTATTGGGGAAAAGTAATCGGGCTTGTGCTGGGTTTGTTAAGCGGCACCGGCTTTTGGGGACTGGCGATTGGCCTGCTCTTCGGGCATTTGGTTGATAAAGCGCGGGCGGTTCAGGGGCAGGGCTATTTTGCTAATCAGCAGACCCGTCAGGCGCTCTTTTTCAGCACCACCTTTCAGGTTATGGGCCATCTGACCAAGTCAAAAGGCCGCGTGACCGATGCGGACATCCAGATGGCGTCATTATTGATGGATCGTATGCAGCTGCACGGCGAGGCGAGAACGGCCGCGCAGCAGGCTTTTCGCCAGGGGAAAGAGGGCAACTACCCGCTGCGCGATAAACTGCGGGAGTTGCGCAGCGCCTGCTTTGGCCGCTTCGATCTGATTAGGATGTTTCTGGAAATCCAGATTCAGGCCGCGTTTGCCGACGGCTCGCTCCATCCTAACGAACGTCAGGTGCTGTATGTTATCGCAGAGGAACTGGGGATTTCGCATGCGCAGTTCGATCAGTTTTTACGGATGATGCAGGGCGGTCAGCAGTTCGGCGGCGGGGGCTATCAGCACGGTGCGGGTTCGCAAGGCTATGCGCAGACGCAGCGCGGGCCAACGCTGGAAGATGCCTGTAGCGTACTGGGCGTGAAAAGCAGCGACGATGCGGCGACCATCAAGCGCGCGTATCGCAAACTGATGAGCGAACACCATCCTGATAAGCTGGTGGCCAAAGGGCTACCGCCGCAGATGATGGAGATGGCGAAGCAAAAAGCGCAGGAGATCCAGGCGGCTTACGATCTGATCAAGCGTGAAAAAGGGTTTAAATAATGTGTTAGCGGCCGACGAATCATTTTGTCGGCCTTTTTTCTTGCCGGATTTATTATTAATAATCGTTTTAACATCCCGCTGATTTTTTATTAACGCTTTGTCTTTTACTCGTCCTTTCTTGTTATATCTGTCTGGCCATAATCATGCCGCACCCAGCCTGTGTGACATGTTGTTAATATAAACAATGCAAATAATATACAGGCAGGGCGTACCTGGGGAAAAGGCAAGTGTTTATGCCGGGTTTATAAGTTCGTCACTATGATAAAGAAAATAAAACCCGGAAATATCAGGGTGGTTTAATAAGATATGAATAAAGATAAATGTTTTCTTTTTCTCTGTATTGCTATCGTGGCTGAAATAACGGCCACCATGATGCTGGCGCTGTCTAAAGGCATGTCCGGGCTGCCATCGGCATTTACGGCGCTGGCCGCTTATGGGCTCTGCTGTTATTTCTTATCGCTGTCCCTGAAAAAATCTCGCTGGCCTGCGCCCTTTGGGCCGGGCTGGGCGTAGTCGTTATTAATTTGGTTGGAGTAGTGTTTATCAACATAAACTCGATAAGTATTCCGTTCCGGGCATCGGGCTTATCGGTATTGGTTGCATTACCATGGGGGTCTTTTAATGAAAAATATAAGCACACGGCTTCTTCCCCGCGCTGAGCGTCTGCGCGAGCGTTATTTACAGGCAAAGCCTTTTATTTCGGCAGCGCGTGCCAGAGCGGTCACGGAAATTTACCGTCGCTATCCGGGGATGCCGGCTATTTTATTACGCGCGATGGCTTTTCGTCATGCGTGCCGCACGGCGCCGCTGGTGATTGCAGAAGATGAGCTTATCATCAGTCATCCGGCAGGCGCGGCGCGCGGTGGCGAAGTGTCGCCAGAAATCGCCTGGCGCTGGGTGGCGGACGAGCTGGATACCATGTCCACCCGCGCGCAGGATCCCTATGAAATCAGCGAAGAGGTAAAGCGCGAACTGCGTGAAGAGATTTTCCCTTTCTGGCAGGGGCGGTCGCTGGATGAGGTGGCGGAAACCCGTCTGCGCCACGCCGGGCTGTGGGAATGGAGCACCGTCGAAGGCATTTGTGACTTAAGCATTAAAACGCAAAACGGCGGCGGCGATACCTGTCCGGGCTATGACATCATCCTGCTGAAAAAAGGCATGGGCGGCGTACGGCGGGAAGCACAGGCGGCGCTGGAACGGCTTTCGCCAGCCTGTCCCGACGATCGGGACAAGCGCTACTTCTATCAGGCGGTTATGGAAACCTGTCAGGGCGTGGTGGATTACGCCAATCGCTATGCCGATTATGCGCAGACGCTGGCTGAGCAGACGCCGGACGCGCAGCGCAAAGCGGAGCTGGAAAAACTGGCCGCTATTTGCCGTCGCGTGCCGGAACAGCCGCCCGCCACCTTTTACGAAGCGCTACAGGCCATCTGGTTTGCGCAGTCGCTGTTTATTCTGGAAGAAAACCAGACCGGCATTTCGCTTGGCCGTGTCGATCAGTACCTGTGGCCGCTGCTAAAGGCCGATCTTGCCAGCGGCGAGCTGACAGAGGAACAGGCGGAAGAGCTGCTCTGCTGCTGGATGATCAAAATGTCCGAGTGCATGTGGATTTGCAGCGCCAGTTCCGCCATGTACTTTGCGGGCTACCAGCCCTTTGTCAATCTGGTGGTTGGCGGCCAGAAGCGCGAGGGCGGCGACGCAACTAATCCGCTTTCTATGCTGATTATGGACTGTTCGCGCAAGCTGAAAATTTATCAGCCAAGCCTCGCGGTGCGTATTCATAACCAGTCGCCGCAGCCTTTTATGCGCAAAATCGTCGAAGTGATCCGCGCCGGGATCGGTTTCCCTGCCTGTCACTTTGACGACGCGCATATCAAAATGATGCTGCGTAAAGGCTTCGATTACGACGATGCCCGCGATTACTGCCTGATGGGCTGCGTAGAGCCGCAGCGTTCCGGCCGCATCTATCAGTGGACGTCGGTTGGCTATACCACCTTTACCTGCGCTATTGAGCTGGCGCTCAATAACGGCAGAAGCGCCAGCGGTAGCCAGGTAGGGCCGCAGACCGGCGAAGCGGCCGCGCTGACCAGTCAGGAGGCCTTTGAAGAGGCGGTCAGACAACAGCTGCGCCATATTGTGAAACAGGCCGCAGAAGCCACGCTGATCATGCAAAAGCTGCATAAAGAGCTGGCGCCCAAGCCGTTTATCTCCTGCCTGGTAGAAGGCTGTCTGGAGCAGGGCAAGGATGTGATGCACGGTGGCGCGGCGATCAACAACGGGCCGGGGCTGATCTGGACCGGAATGGCGGACTATGCCAACGCCATGATGGCGATGCGCGAGCTGGTTTATAAGCAGCAGATGGTCACGCCAGCGCAGATGGCGCAGGCGCTGCGTGATAATTTCGTCGGACACGAAACGCTGCGCAACGCCTGCCTGAACGTTGCCAAATTTGGTAATGATATTGAAGAGGTCGATCTGATAGCGCGCGATCTGATCCGCTTTATCGAAAGCGAACATCGTCGGTACTCAATGCTGTACGGCCCATTCACCCACGGGACACTCTCTATTTCTAACAATACGCCGTTTGGCCTGTCCACCGGCGCGCTGCCCAGCGGACGGCTGGCCGGTATGCCGCTTGCGGACGGTATCAGCCCTTCCCAGCAGACGGACTATGCAGGCCCAACGGCCATCATTAATTCCGTCGGCCGGATCAATGTCGAAGAGATGGAGATCGGCATGGTGCACAACTTTAAGCTGCTGCACGGCATTCTGGATACGGAAGAGGGCGAGCAGGGCATTATCACTCTGCTGCGCAGCGCCAGCCTGCTGGGCAATGCACAGATGCAGTTCAGCTACGTGGATAACGAAACGCTGAAAAAAGCGCAGGAAAACCCGGAGCAGTATCGCAACCTGATGATCCGGGTTGCGGGCTACAGCGCCTTTTTCGTTGAACTCAGCCGCGAGGTTCAGGATGAAATCATCAGCCGTACCCAGCTCCGGTCTTTCTGAGGCCGCCAGCGGGAGCGTGTTCAACATTCAGCGCTTTTCTCTGCATGACGGCCCCGGCGTGCGCACCGTGGTGTTTCTGAAAGGGTGCCAGATGCGCTGCGCCTGGTGCGCCAATCCGGAAAGCCTGGCACCGCAGCCGGAAGTCCTGTTCGATCGGCAACGCTGCGCAAATGCGCCTTGCGAGCAGAACTGTCCGGGCCGATCGGCCGTTAAAATGGCGGCGGTCGGCTATGAAAGCTGGCCGGATGAGCAGAAGTGCCCGGCGGCGGCACTGCGCAAGGTGGGTAAAATGCTTAGCGTCGATGAAGTGATGCGCACGGTGGCGGCGGATGCGCTTTATTACCGTACTTCAGGTGGCGGGATGACGCTCAGCGGCGGTGAGGCCGCCATGCAGCCTGATTTTTCCCGTGCCTTACTGTGCCGCGCCAGGCAGGAGGGGATCCACACCGCCGTTGAAACCTCCGGCTTTGCCGCCTGGCCCGCGCTCTGGCAGGTCTGCCAGGCCAGCCAGCTGATCCTGTTTGATTTTAAGCTGGCCGACGACGTCCTGCACCAGCGCTACACCGGCGTCAGCAACCGCAGCATCCGGCAGAACCTGACGCGCCTGCTGGCGCAGACGATCCCGCTGCGCATCCGCATTCCGGTAATACCTGAGGTGAACGACAGCAGGAAAGAGGCGGAAAAGATGATGCGCGCCATCGCCAGCATGACGCAGGGCAGCCGCTGTTTTCAGGGCATCGATCTGCTGCCTTATCACGATTTCGGCCTGCGCAAATACGCGCTGATGGACAGGCCGTGTTTTTATGAGGAAATGCACCCTAATCGCGGCAAGCCGCAGGTGGCGGAGCTGGAGAAAATGGCCGTGCGCTATGGATTAAGCACGACAGCGCTCTCCCACTGCATCGGCTGAATAAGGCCTCTGGCGACAGAGGCCTTTGTTCAGAAGTCCGCCGGCTGACGGAAAGTCATCGGCGTTTGGTATTTGGGATGGGTGATGGTGAGCATTTCGGCATGCAGCAGCAGACGCGGCGCCATCGCTCTGGCCTCTTCATGCGCGTAAAAGTTATCGCCCAGAATCGGATGCCCCAGCGCCAGCATATGCACGCGAAGCTGATGAGAACGGCCGGTAATGGGCTTTAGCCGCACGCGGGCGCTGTTATCCGCCGCATACTCCAGCACCTGATATTCGGTCTGCGCCGGTTTGCCGGTTTCAAAACAGACTTTCTGCTTTGGCCGCAGCGGCCAGTCGCAGATCAGCGGCAGATCGATAAGCCCTTCTTCCTGCGCGGGATGACCCCAGACGCGTGCCAGATAGGTTTTTTTCGGCTCGCGCTCGCGAAACTGGCGTTTCAGTTCCCGCTCGGCCGCTTTGGTCAGTGCGACCAGAATAATACCGCTGGTTGCCATATCCAGGCGGTGTACGGATTCCGCCAGCGGAAAGTCGCGCTGAAGACGCGTCATCACGCTGTCTTTATGCTCGGGCAGCCGACCGGGCACCGACAGCAGACCGCTCGGTTTGTTGACCACGATAATATGCTCGTCCTGATAAAGAACGGCTAAGGGATCTTGCGGAGGATTATAGGGTTCCATCTTTTTGCCTGTGGGGGGCGGCCGCAGCCGCCCTGTGCTAATTACTGGTGCGTGACGACGATCAGGCGCAGCGCGTCAAGACGCCAGCCCGCGTCATCCAGCGCCGCCAGCACCTGCTCGCGATTGCTCTCCAGCGCGTCGATCTCATCCTGACGGATGTTAGGATTGACCGCGCTCAACGCCTGCAAACGCGACAGCTCTGCGCTCAGGTTCTCGTTTGCTTCCGTGCGGGCAATCTCGATCAGCTTGCGCGCTTCTTCGGCAGCCTGACCTTCCGCCAGCTTCAGGATCTCGTGCACATCCTGCTGTACGGCGTTAACCAGCTTGCTGCCGGTATGACGATTGACCGCGTTCAGCTGACGGTTAAAGCTCTCGAACTCGACCTTGCCCGCCAGGTTGGTGCCTTTGCGGTCAACCAGCATCCGCACCGGCGTTGGCGGCAGGAAGCGCGTCAGCTGAAGCTGTTTCGGCGCCTGCGCCTCTACCACGTAGATCAGCTCCAGCAGCAGCGTGCCGACCGGCAGCGCCTTGTTTTTCAACAGCGAGAGCGCGCAGCTGCCGGTATCGCCGGACAGGATCAGATCCAGGCCGTTGCGAATGATCGGATGCTCCCAGGTGACGTACTGCGCGTCTTCGCGCGACAGCGCCTGATTGCGATCGAAAGTAATAGTGCAGCCATCTTCCGGCAGGCCTGGGAAGTCCGGCACCAGCATATGATCGCCCGGCGTCAGCACGATCAGGTTGTCGCTGCGGTCTTCCTGATTAATACCGACGATATCAAACAGGTTGAGTGCAAAGTTAACCAGCTCGATATGGTTATCCTGCTCGCTGATGGTTTCCGCCAGCGCCTGCGCTTTTTCACCGCCGTTGGAGTTCAGCTCCAGCAGGCGGTCGCGGCCCTGTTCCAGCTTGCTTTTCAGCGCGTTATGCTGCTCGCGGCAGTCGCCGATAAAGTCGTCCAGCCCCTCGCTGTTTTCCGGCGAGGCCAGATAGTTCACCAGCCGATCGCTGACCGCATCGTAAATAGCGCGGCCGGTCGGGCAGGTATGCTCAAAGGCGTCCAGCCCCTCGTGATACCAGCGCACCAGCACCGACTGGGCGGTTTTTTCCAGATAAGGCACGTGGATCTGGATATCGTGCGCCTGACCGATACGGTCAAGACGGCCAATACGTTGCTCCAGCAAATCCGGGTTGGCAGGCAGATCGAACATCACCATCTGGCTGGCGAACTGGAAGTTACGGCCTTCGGAACCGATTTCCGAACAGAGCAGCACCTGCGCGCCATCCTCTTCGGAGGCGAACCAGGCCGCCGCGCGGTCGCGTTCAATAATCGACAGCCCTTCATGGAACACGGCGGCGCGGATGCCTTCGCGCTCGCGCAGCACCTGCTCCAGCTGGAGCGCGGTGGTGGCTTTGGCGCAGATAACCAGCACCTTGCTGTCGCGATGGCTGGTCAAAAAGCCCATCAGCCATTCGACGCGCGGATCGAAGTTCCACCAGGTGCCGCTGTCTCCTTCAAATTCCTGATAAATCTGCTCCGGATATAGCATGTCGCGCGCGCGCTCATCGGCCGCCTTACGCGCGCCCATGATGCCGGACACCTTGATCGCCGTCTGATACTGCGTCGGCAGCGGCAGGCGGATCTGATGCAGTTCGCGTTTCGGAAAGCCTTTGACGCCGTTACGGGTATTGCGGAACAGCACGCGGCTGGTGCCGTGGCGATCCATCAACATGCTGATCAGCTCCTGACGCGCTTCCAGCTTGCCTTCGCGATCGCTGTTGGCGACCTGGAGCAGCGGCTCGATATCCTGCTCGCCCATCAGGTCGTTCAGCATATTCAGGGCGTCGTTATCGATCGCCTTATCGGCCAGCAGGCCGGAAACCGCATCGGCAATCGGCTGAAAATGCTGCTGCTCTTCAACAAAAGCGGCGAAATCGTGGAAGCGATCCGGGTCCAGCAGGCGCAGACGGGCAAAGTGGCTCTCCATGCCCAGCTGTTCCGGCGTCGCGGTCAGCAGCAGCACGCCGGGGATCTGCTCGGCCAGCTGCTCAATCACCTGATATTCGCGGCTTGGCTGACCCTCTTCCCAGGCCAGATGGTGCGCTTCGTCGACGATCAGCAGATCCCACTCCGCTTCCGCCAGCATCTCCAGACGCTGCTTGTTACGGCGCACAAAGTCGAGCGAGCAGATCACCAGCTGTTCGGTATCAAAAGCGTTGTCGCTGTCCAGACGCGCCTGCGCGTAGCGATCGTCGTCAAACAGGGCAAAGCGCAGGTTAAAGCGGCGGAGCATTTCCACCAGCCACTGGTGCTGCAGCGTTTCCGGCACGACGATCAGCACGCGCTCGGCGCGACCGGCCAGCAGCTGCTGATGAATAATCATGCCCGCTTCAATAGTTTTGCCAAGGCCCACTTCGTCAGCCAGCAGCACGCGCGGCGCATGGCGACGGCCTACGTCGTGCGCGATATGCAGCTGATGCGGGATCAGGCTGGTGCGCATGCCGCGCAGGCCGCTGACCGACAGGCGATACTGTTCGCTCTGGTATTTACGCGCGCGAAAACGCAGCGCGAAGCGGTCCATACGATCCAGCTGACCGGCAAACAGGCGGTCCTGCGGCTTGCTGAACACCAGCTTGCTGTCGAGCATGACTTCACGCAGCATCACGTCGGACTCTTCGGTATCAAGCCGGGTGCCGATGTAGCTGACCAGACCGTTTTCGGTCACGACTTCCGCCACCTCCAGCTGCCAGCCTTCGTGACTGGTAACGGTGTCGCCCGGATTGAAGATCACACGAGTAATAGGCGAATCATTTTTAGCGTAAAGACGGTTCTCGCCGGTGGCGGGGAAAAGCAGTGTGACCATGCGCGCATCTACCGCAACAATAGTTCCTAATCCCAGTTCGCTTTCCGTATCGCTGATCCAGCGTTGACCAAGTGTAAAAGGCATAGATATTCGGCTCGATTCTCGTAGAGGTTATTTCAGGCAATAGCACGGCTGCCCGGCAATAAAGCCCGGCAGATTCATTTCGTTTTGCAGGAAGGGCGCTATGGTACTGGAAGGTGGCGCGTTCGTCACCTGTCAAAAAAGCCCCAACTGACCTGTTACCAGTGTAGCAAAGTCATCCTGCACGAAAGGCAAAATGCCTTCCGCAACGGGCTGCAGCTGGCGGGAAAGATAGTGATCGTAGTCCAGCGGCGTCAGGCGGGCCTCCAGCGGCTCCGGCCCTGAGGTGGCGATAACGTAACAGATCCGGCCGCCTTTTTGATACTGCAACGGGCGGCCCAGCTGGCGGTTCTGCTCATCGGCAAGGCGCGCGGCGCGCACGTGCGGCGGTACGTTGCGCTGATAATCTTCCAGCGGGCGGCGCAGCTTTTTGCTGTAGGTCAGCTGTTCGTCCAGTTCGCCATCCAGCAGCTGCCGCACGGTTTCGCGGATGTAATCCTGATAGGGCTGCCGCTTAAAAATCCGCAGATAAAGCGCCTGCTGAAAATTTTTCGCCAGCGGCGTCCAGTCGGTACGCACCGTCTCCAGCCCTTTAAACACCATTCTCTCCTGGTCGCCTTCGCGGATCAAACCGGCGTAGCGTTTTTTGCTGCCCTGTTCCGCACCGCGAATGGTCGGCATCAGAAAACGACTGAAGTGGGTTTCGTACTCCAGCTCCAGCGCGCTGGTCAGCCCCAGCGTTTCCTGCAGATGCTGCTGCCACCAGGCGTTGATTTTTTCCACCAGCCGGCGGCCAATCGCGGCGGCCGACGCCTCGTCGTGCGGCGTTTTCAGCCAGACGAAGGTGGAGTCGGTATCGCCATAAATCACGTCATAGCCTTCCGCCTCTATCAGCTCCCGCGTCTGGCGCATGATTTCATGGCCGCGCAGCGTGATGGAGGAGGCCAGCCGCGGATCGAAAAAGCGACAGGCGCTGGTGCCCAGCACGCCGTACAGCGCGTTCATGATGATTTTCAGCGCCTGCGACAGCGGCTTGTTGCCGTGCTTTTTGGCCGTTTCGCGGCCCTGCCAGATCTGACCAACGATCTCCGGCAGGCAGTGCAGGGTACGGGAGAAACGCGCGCCGCGAAAGCCGCTGACCGACTCGCTGTCGTCGGGATGCGCCATGCCTTCGGCCAGCCCGACCGGGTCAATCAAAAAGGTACGGATAATCGAGGGATAAAGGCTTTTGTAATCCAGCACCAGCACCGAGTCGTAAAGACCTGGCCGCGAATCCATCACGTAGCCGCCCGGACTCGCCTCCGGCGCGACTTCGCCCATATTCGGCGCAACGTAGCCGGCGCGATGCATACGCGGCAGATAAAGATGGCTGAACGAGGCGACCGAGCCGCCATGCCGATCCGCAGGCAGGCCGTTGACGGTGGCGCGCTCCAGCAGAAAAGGCATGATCTCGGTACGCTGGAAAATGCGCGTGACCAGCTCGCAGTCTTTCAGGTTGTAGTGCGCCAGCGCCGGTTTGTCTTCCGCAAAGCGCTGGTCGATCTCCTGCATCCTGTCCCACGGATTATTAATGGCTTTACCTTCGCCCAGCAGCTCGCGCGAGACCGATTCCAGGCTGAAGGAAGGGAAATCCCAGAAGGCGGATTTCAGCGCCTCGATGCCGTCGATAATCAGCCGCCCGGTCGCCTGCGCAAAGTAGATCCCCGGCTTGAAGCCGTGCTCGCGCCATTCCAGCGCTTCGTTGTTGCGGCCCAGCCGCAGCGGAATGCCATAGCGGTCGGCATGTTTTTGCAGCATCCTGAGATCAAACTGCACCACGTTCCAGCCGATCAGCACGTCCGGATCGTGTTCGGCAAACCAGGCGTTGAGTTTTTCCAGCAGCGCGGGACGGCTGGCGACATATTCCAGCCTGAAGTCCAGGCGGCTGGCGTCGCCGTTTTCTGGCCCTAACATATAAACCACGCGCTGGCCGCAGCCTTCCAGCCCGATACAGTAAAGCTCGCCGTGGCGCGTGGTTTCAATGTCCAGCGACACCCACTTCAGCGGCGGGCGATAGTCCGGGTTGGGTTTAAGCCGCGCCTGCGTCAGGCTGCCACCGACCTGCTGGCCGCTGAACCACACCGGCGCGGTAATAAAACGCTCCATCAGGAAACGATCGGGCGGGCGGATATCCGCTTCATAAACCACTACGCCGTTTTCGCGCAGCAGCTTCTCCAGCTTTTGCAGCTGCCGATACTGCTTGCAGTAAAGCCCTGCGACCGGACGCTGGCGGAAATCCTTCAGCGTCAGCGGCGTCAGCCGGATATCTTTTTCGGCGCGCAGCAGCGTTTCCGCCTGCGCCAGCTGCTGCTGCTGCGGAATAAAGGCGACCGACTCCTGCGGTGGCAGCACGATCCGCTGCGGGCCATCATCCGTGGCCAGCCACAGCACGATCTCCGTGCCGTTAGGCGTATCCCGCCAGTGTCGGGTCAGCAGAAAGCCTGCGCGCGCGTCGTTCACCTGAACCTCCTGAGCGGCTGGAAATGGAATACGGGGCAGTTCACCGCCATGCGGGCCTATAATAGCATGTTTATTTATACAGTTCTTACTTCGCCCGCGCCGCTTTTTTATCCATTGGCAAGCGCTTGTTCTTATTTACCTGAACAAAAGGAATATCCGCATTCCCATACAAAACAGCGCTTGACGGATCCCGGACGGGCCAGGACAATCCGGCTTTCCAATAAACAGAATGTGAAACCTATGGAAGCCTGGCTGGAACACCTTATAACTCAATCAGTTGCCTGGTCTTTACTGGCAGTCGGCCTGGTGGCCTTTTTCGAGTCGCTGGCGCTGGTTGGGCTGCTGCTGCCGGGCACCGTGCTGATGGCCTCGCTGGGCGCGCTGGTTGGCAGCGGACAAATCAGTCTCTATCCGGCCTGGGGCGTGGGGATCATCGGCTGCCTGCTGGGCGACTGGATCTCCTATTTTATCGGCTGGCAGTTCAAAGGGCCGCTGCACCGCTGGTCATTTATTAAAAAGCATCAGCCGCTGATGGATAAAACCGAACACGCGCTGCATCAGCACAGCATGTTTACCATTATTATCGGCCGCTTTATTGGCCCGACGCGGCCGCTAATCCCGCTGGTGGCGGGGATGCTGGAGCTGCCGGTAAAGAAGTTTATCCCGCCTAATCTAATCGGCTGCGTGCTGTGGCCGCCTCTGTACCTGCTGCCGGGCATCCTGGCTGGCGTGGCGATTGACGTGCCGAAGGACGCCAGCAGCAGCCTGTTTAAATGGCTGCTGCTGGCGGTAGCGCTGCTGGTGTGGCTGGGCGGCTGGCTGGGCTGGCGCTTGCTGCGCGCCAAAAAACAACATGACTGGGCGACGGCTTATCTACCGGAAAGCCGCCTGCGCTGGCTCGCGCCGCTGATGATGGCGGCGGGCGTGGCCAGTTTCGTGGCGATCCAGTTCCATCCGATGATGCCAGTCTTCCGCCATCTGCTGTGTCAGGTCTTTATCGGCTAGATCGTCAAAAGCGACCCGGACGGGGCCGCGCCTGTCACCGCTGAAGGGATAAACAGAGATGCCGGTAAACGTTGACCTGAATGATTTTTACGCCTTTCGGGCGCTGGTGGAATACGGCAACTTCCGCCTTGCGGCAGAGTCGATCTGCCTGTCTCAGTCCGCCCTTAGCCGACGAATAGACAAGCTGGAAAACGCGCTGGGCCTGAAGCTGTTTGAGCGCACCACCCGGCGCGTCAGCCTGACGCTGGCCGGACAAAACTTTGCCGAGCGATCGGGACGACTGCTGACGGATTTCGAAGATTTGATGGCGGATCTGAGCGAGGTTAGCCAGAATCGAACCGGGCTGGTCACTGTCGCCAGCGTCCCTTCCGCCGCCTATTATTTTATGCCGGATGTTATCCGCCGCTTTCAGAGCCGCTATCCCAGAGTACGGGTTAAACTGATCGACAGCAGCGCGAGCAATGTTTACGACTCCGTTGTCAGCGGCCAGGCGGATTTCGGCATCAGCTTTGCAGGCCGTACGCAGGCAGATATTGAATTTTTGCCGCTGCTGGCGGACAGATACGTCGCTGCCTGTCGGCATGAGCATCCGCTTGCGGGGAGTAAAGAACTTACGTGGAAGGCGTTTTATCAGCAGGCCTGGATTGGCCTTGATAAGACCTCCGGCAACCGCAACCTGCTCGATCAGGCGCTGGCGCACATCGTGCCGGAACGACCCAGCATTTGCGAAACCCGCCATGTCACCACTATGCTGGGTATGGTTGAAGCGGGCCTCGGCATTGCCGCCGTGCCCGCTATGTCGATGCCGTATTCAGGCCATTCCGTGCTCACCAGCGTGCCGCTGACAGAACCGGTAGTGCAGCGTACGGTTGGCTTACTTAAGCGCAGCGGTCGCGTGCTGTCACACGTCGCCGCCGAGCTTGAAAAGCTAATTACTGAACGGTAGTCGCCCGGGACTGAGCTATGGTTTTCAGTCCGGTGGCGCGAATGCTCTGCTGCACCGCCGCCGACGAAAGATAGCGCAGCAGCTTTTGCGCCTCCTGCGCGTTGGCCGAGGTTTTCGTTACGGCCCCGGCAAAGCGGGTGGTGTACTGCACGCTGGCCGGCAGCTCGCCGATAAAGGTGACGCCGGAAACGGGGAGCAGCTCGCTAACCTGCTGAAAGCCCAGCATGTATTTCCCTTCAGCGACAACACGCGCTACCGGGATCCGTTCTATCATCTGCGCCTTGCTCTTCATTTGCTCCGCAATGCCCAGCTTTGCAAACAGCTGCCCGCTGACATATCTGCCGCTTGCGCTGTCGGAATAGGCAACGGACTGCGCCTGTAACAGCGCCGCCCGCAGCGCCTGCTCCGTTTTGATGTTGACCGGCGTTGCGCCTTTTTTAACGACCGTTCCCACGGGCGAATCGGCCAGCTCCACGCGGGAGTTTTTAGCCAGCCAGCCCGCCTTATCCAGCTTTTCCAGCGCGTCGCCGACCATAATGACCACGTCCGCCTGTTCGCCGCGAGCCAGCCTGGCGGGAATGGCCTGAGGCGACTGGCCCATTGACGGGCCGGAGACCGTGGTGATTTTATAGCCTTCCTGCGCGGCAAAACGCGGCGCGAGTTTTTCCCAGGCGGCGCTGAAGCCGCCGGACATCATGACCGTCAACGTTTTGGCCTGTACGCCCGGGCAGAGGAGGAAAAGAAGCGGCAATACACAAAGAAATCTTCCTGTCTGGTTCATGATTTTTCCTTAGCCGAGCGGTCTGGCGACCGGCTGAACAGACGTTGCGCTGCGACGATAGAGATAAAGCGTGGCCAGCAGGGCGCATACGGCGGCAAAACTCATCCAGTATCCCGGCGAGGCTTTATCTCCCGTAAGCTCAATCAGGCCGGTAGAGACGACGGGCGTAAATCCGCCAAAGATCGCCGTCGCCAGGCTATAGGCGAGCGAGAATCCGGCCACCCTGACTTCCGGCGGCATAATTTCCGTCAGCGCCGGGATCATTGCGCCGTTGTAAAGGCCATAAATAAAAGACAGCCACAGCAGCACGCCCAGCATCATATAAAAGCCCGGCGCGCCAGCAAGCAGGCGAAGGGCTGGCCAGGCGGTGGCAAGCGCCAGCAGCGTCATGGTAATCAGTACCGGTTTGCGGCCGAAGCGATCGGACAGCGCGCCGCCTATGGGAAGCCAGCAAAAATTCGAGATAGCGACCAGCAGCGTAACCAGCAGGCTGTCGGAAGCGCTGAGCATCAGTACTTTCTTGCCGAAGGTCGGGGCGTAAACGGTAATCAGATAAAAAGCCGTGGTGGTCATTGCGACCATCAGCATCCCGGCGATAACCACCTGCCAGTTAGCCAGCAGCGTGGCAAAAACCTGCCTCATCGCCAGATGAGTACGGCGGGCGTTAAACTCCTGCGTCTCTTCCAGCTTGCGGCGCAGAACAAAGATGAAAGGCACAATCAGGCAGCCAAACAGAAACGGCAGACGCCAGCCCCATTCGCGGATGGCGGTTTCCTCAAGGAGGGCGTTAAGGGCGAAGCCCATCGCTGCCGCGACCATGATGGCGACCTGCTGACTGGCTGACTGCCAGCTGGTATAGAAACCCTTGCGCCCCGGCGTGGCAATTTCGGCCAGATAAACCGATACGCCGCCCAGCTCTGCGCCGGCAGAGAACCCCTGGAGTAAACGTCCCGTCAGCACCAGCAGCGGCGCCCAAAGGCCGATGGCCTGATAGGACGGGATAAGCACGATCAGGAAAGTCCCCGCCGCCATGATGGAAAGCGTCACAATCAACCCTTTGCGTCGGCCAACCTTATCGATATAGGCACCCAGCACGATCGCGCCGACAGGCCGCATCAGAAACCCCGCGCCGAATACCGCGAAAGTCATCATCAGCGAAGCGAACTCGCTGCTTGCCGGAAAAAAAGTGTGCGCGATATAGGTGGCGTAAAAACCGAAAAGGAAAAAATCAAACTGCTCCAGAAAATTGCCTGAGGTAACGCGAAATATGGCGCCGAGACGGGCGCGCAGGGACAGGGGTAAGCCAGAAGTAAGGTGCATAGCGATCTCCAGTTTGTCAGTGGCGCTTTTTGCCGCGCCTGCTTTGAAGACTGGCTGAGTAAATCGCAGTAAATAAGCGCAAATAGTGCATTGATTGATGTGTCGATCGCATGAATAAGGCGGATACGTATAAAACCGATTGGATTTACTACGGTTTTATTTTTAAGCGGCTGCGGCTGGCCTAAAAGCGGGATCTCTTTTTTGTGATGTTATTCATAAAGCTACCCGGACAAAGGCAGACGCAGAGGCGACCGCCGGGCTATTCGTTAATTCATCAAATCGTAACGATTTTTAAGTTATAGCGGGTCATTTTTATTACCGTCCTGCTCAGGCGCGGCTTCAAAAAAGGGTGAAAAAAACAGGCGTTAATCTCTAGACGACCGGTCTAATCAGGTGTAAGGTAAGTTCATGAACACAGCGACGCATAAACACAAAGACGATGTCCGCGAGCATATCCTCGCCACCGGACAGCGCATCATGGCGGGAAGAGGCTATTCGGCCGTCGGGCTGAACGAAATCCTGACCGAAGCGGGCGTGCCCAAAGGCTCCTTCTATCACTATTTCGGCTCCAAGGATGCCTTTGCTGTCGCCATGCTGGAAAGCTATTTTGCCGACTATCAGGCCGGGCTTGACCAAACGATGAGCCAGCCCGGCGTCAATATGGCGCAGCGGCTGATGAACTACTGGCAGCAGTGGCAGGATACACAGTCCTTCCAGGACTGTCAGGGCAAATGCCTGGCAGTAAAGCTGGGTGCGGAAGTGGCCGACCTGTCGGAAAATATGCGGCTTGCGCTGGAAAAAGGCACTTCGCAAATTGTGGCGCGGCTGGCTGAAGCCATTGAGACTGGCGCAGAAGAAGGATCGCTGCGGATTATCGACGAGCCAGGCCGGGTCGCGGAAAGTCTTTACCAGCTCTGGCTGGGTGCGAGCGTGATGGTAAAAATTGTTCGCCACAAAGGGCCATTTGCCTCTGCCATGCTGTTAACCCGACAGACGCTGGGTCTGGCAGGCTGAAAGGCCGTTTGCCTCAGCCATGCTGTCTCCTGCAAATGCTGGATATGAGTGGCTGCAAGGCCGTTTGACTCAGCGGTGCGGCAAACGCCCGGCCTGGCCGCCCGAAGTATTGCTAAGCCAGGCGCAGAGTTTTATTACAGGTTTACGACCGACAGGGCCAGCAGGCTGGCCTGTTTTTTTACCTCAATATTAGACGACTGGTCTACTATTTACTAACGCCACTATGCGGAGAGACACGATGAAAGTTTTAATGGTCCTGACCTCACACGATCGACTGGGTGACACCGGCCGTAAAACCGGTTTCTGGCTGGAAGAGCTGGCCGCACCTTATTACGCTTTTAAAGACGCGGGTGCCGAAGTGACTCTGGCTTCGCCGGCCGGCGGCAATCCACCGCTGGATCCAAAAAGTAACGAACCGGATTTTCAGACTGAGATGACGCATCGCTTTGAGGCTGATGCCGGGGCTGTTGCGCAGCTTGCTGCCACCGTGCGCCTGGACACAATTTCTCAGGCCGATTATGACACGGTGTTTTATCCGGGCGGGCACGGCCCGCTGTGGGATCTGGCCGAGGACAAGCACTCCATCGCCCTGATTGAATCTTTCCTCGCCGCAGAAAAACCGGTCGCGCTGGTTTGTCATGCGCCAGGCGTGCTGCGCCATGTGAAAACGCCGGCGGGCCGTCCGCTGGTGGAAGGGAAAAAGGTCACGGGCTTCGCCAACAGCGAAGAAGAAGGCGTCGGCCTGACCAACGTGGTGCCTTTCCTGGTGGAGGATGAGCTGGTGGCACAGGGCGGCATCTACTCTAAAGGCGCCGACTGGGGTTCCTACGTGGTTCAGGACGGATTGTTGATTACCGGTCAGAACCCTGGCTCCTCCGCGGCAGCGGCCGCGCTGCTGCTTAAGCAGTTCGCATAATCATCGCTTTCCTGCGGCATAATGCCGCAGGATCCCGGCGGGTCGCTGCTATTGCAGCCGCAGGGCGGCAATTAACGGTTCGGGCGTAATGATAGCCGTTGGCCTAAACGGCCAGCCCGTTAACCCTTAACATAAACAGGTCGCCTTCCCGGATTTCTCTTTTTCTTTCCAGCAGCAGATCGAGATCGTCTCTGACGGTAAGATAAAGTCCGCTTAACGACCTGTATTTCCCGCTGCACAGTTTTTCAATATTGATCAGGCTTTGCGTTTCATCAACGGTATTCCCGGCATCTTTTTCATCATATACCCACTGTAAGGCTTTTCCGCGAGCGCTGTTGCTGTCGGTGACGGTATCAATCAGATTCGTTACCATGCCGGTGGAATGAACCAGTCCGGGGTGATAGGCGTAAAGAGAGATATTTTCACGCTTCATTTCAACCGCAAGGTTTTCGGTTAATTTAATCACGGCCGCTTTGGTTACGGAATAAGAGGTACAATAAGGCCAGCGGTAAACTCCGGCATTACTGACGATATTAATAATAATCCCACGCTTTTTCACTCGCATCGGCTTTAGCGCCTCATGCGTGCAATAAGAAAGGCCAAGCAGGTTAATATTAATGGCTTCAAACCAGTCATCCAGTTCGATATCGGCAAATTTATCTACCGGCCCCCAGACACCGGCGTTGTTGATCACGACATCGATATGACCAAACTTTTCGGCTATGCCGGTAAAGCAGGCGGCGACGGCTATCCGATCGGTAACATCGCACGGTAGGCAGTGGACGGCACCGCCAAATTCCTCTTCAAGCTCGGCCAGTCTTTGCGCATCTCTGCCGGTAATAATAACCCGATGATCTTTCGCCAGCGCTCTGGCATAGGACAGGCCAAGCCCTTTAGATCCACCGGTGATTAATATCGTCTTTTTTTGCGCATCAATCATTGCCTGTTTTCCTTTAATTAAATAGGTTTCTGGTCATGCTTGCTATATCGCATTATTAACATATCTTTATGTAAGTTACATGACATCCATCATTCATTTTATTTATGGCAGGATAATGATGTGTTTGTAAGTTGAATTGACAGATGAATGAGGTGATTATTCCTTTGCGTTAATACATGGCGGCAAAAAGGAAATATTTAATAAAGCCGTGTGGGCCTGTTGATATCAATATATCTATGCCGTTTCAAGAAATATGGCTTAGTAAACAGTGCCAGTTTAATTTGGGCTGTCACTATGCCAGCGAGGACTTACGGCGTGGCGCGACTTAATGCAAACAGACAGCGAGGCCCGGTATATAAACCAGGCGCCGCCGTTACCGCAGGCTAATGCCCAATATGGCGGCCTCTTTGACCTCGCCGTTAAGCAGCGCGGAAGTGCTGCCGTCCCAGAAAACCCGACCATCGACCACCAGGGCGCTGCGCGGTGTAATGCGTGCCGCATCCTCAATACTGTGCGATACCATCAGCAGCGTCATCTTTCTTTCCCGACAAACTTCATCCGTCAACGCCAGCATCTCTTTACGCAGCGCCGGATCCAGCGCCGAGAAGGGTTCGTCCAGCAGCAGGATCGGCTGCTGGCGCACCAGGCAACGGGCCAGCGCCGCGCGCTGACGCTGCCCGCCGGAAAGCTCGCCCGGCAAACGGGTCAGACAGTCTTCCAGACCGACCCTCTCCGCAATCGCCTGTAAGCTTCGCTGCTGTTCCGTCGTCAGCCGCAGCCCCGGATGTAGCCCCAGCCCGATATTTTGCGCCACGGTAAGATGGGGAAACAGGTTATTTTCCTGAAACAGCATGGAAACCGGCCGCCTGGCCGGCGGCGTAGCGCGATGATCTTCGCCGTTCAGCCGCAGTTCGCCACTGTCGGCGGTAAGAAAACCCGCAACCAGGCTCAGCAGAGTGCTTTTACCTGCGCCGCTGGGGCCAAGTATCGCCAGGCGCTCCCCGGCCTGCATCGACAGAGAAAAGCGCATCGGCAGATGCTGGTAAATCCAGGTAAGATTAGTCAATGTCAGCATGGCGCCCCGGCAGTTTTTCAATCAGGGTAAACAAAAGAAAGCAGAGCAGCAGCAGCAGCAGCGCGGACACCGCGCCATCCTCGCTACGATAGGCGCCCATCTGCTGGTAAAGCCAGAACGGCAGGGTGCGGAAATTTTCGTTGCCGAAAAGCGCCACCACGCCGAAATCGCCGACCGACAGCACGCTGGCAAACGCCAGCGCCTGCGCCAGCGGCCGTTTTAACGCGCGCAGTTCGATCAGCCGCAGACGGTTCAGCCCGCGAATATCCAGCGCCAGACAAAGGCGGCTGTAGCGTTCGGCGATATCGCGCAGAGGATTTTCCAGCACTTTCATCGCATAGGGCACGGCCATCAGCGCATTGGTAAAAATAACGATGCCGTCCGCAGACTGCGGCAGACCGATGGTATCGTTCAACAACAGGAAAAAACCGGTAGCCAGCACGATCCCCGGCATCGCCAGGATCAGCATCCCGCTCAGCTCCATCAGCTGGCCTGCGAAAGGCTGCTGGCGCAGGCGCAGCTCGCGGCTGCTCCACAGCAGCATCGTGGTCAGCAGCACGCAGAGCACGCCGGCGCCCAGGGCGATGCGTAGCGAGGTAAAGGTCGCCTGCCAGAGCGCGGGCTGTTGCAGCACGCTAAGCAGGTTGCTGTTCAGGCCGCTGACAATCACGGCCACGAGCGGCGGCGCGATCAGCAGCAGCAGCAGTGAAATCAGTACGCCGTCCAGCAGCTTCGCGCCCGGCGCTTCTTGCTTATCCCGCCAGCCCTGCAGGTTAGTGGTGCCTGACGGCAGCGCTTTACTCAGCCGCTGGCTCAGCAGCACCAGGCTCAGGCAGCAGATCATTTGCAGCAGCGCCAGCAATGCGGCGCGGCCGGGATCGTAATCAAAATTCAGCGCCTGAAAAATCGCCAGCTCGATAGTGGTGGCTTTAGGGCCGCCGCCCAGCGCCAGTACGGTAGCGAAGCTGGCAAAGCAGAGCATAAAGATCAGCGAACCGACCGGCAGCAGCTGGCGCCGTAGCCAGGGCCACTCCACCAGGCGAAACTGATCCCAACCCGTGACGCCCAGCTGCGCGGCCAGCTGGCGCTGTTCGGCAGGAATTTGCTCCAGCGTTTGCAGCAGCAGCCTGGCGGCCAGCGGCAGGTTAAAAAAGACGTGCGCCAACAAAATGCCCTGCAAACCATAAGGCGTAAAGTGGTAGTCCACGCCCAGCCAGGCGCATAGCGAGGCCAGCCATCCCGTACGCCCGTAGACGCTAAGGATACCGAATACCGCCACCAGCACTGGCAGCACCAGCGTCATCGCGCAAAGGCGCAGCACGAGTTGCCTGCCCGGAAAGCGGCGGCGATACAACGCCCGTGCCAGCGGCACGGCGGGCGCCAGCGCCAGCAAAGCGGAGAGAAAAGCCTGCCAGAAGGAGAAGCGGAGCACGTGCCACAGATAGCTGTCTTCCCAAAGCGCGCGGGCGCTGACCGGCGCGTTGCGCCCCAGCGCGATAAAGGCAAGCAGCGCCACAGCGACCAGCAGCGTGGCGGCCAGGCAGCCAGGCGCGAGGCTGCCTGAAGGCTGATAGCCGGCTAGCGACTGACGGCGCGTTGCCATTCGCTGATCCATTGGCTGCGATGGCTGGCGACGTCCTGCGACGAATATTGCAGCGTGGTTTTCGGCAGGGTCAGCGTGTCAAAGCCTGCCGGCAGTTTGCCGGACACGGCGGGATACATCCAGTTGCCCTGTGGAATGGTCTGCTGGAAAGGCTGAGCCAGCATAAACTGCAGAAACTTCTGCGCCAGCTGCGGCTGTTTACTGGTTTTAAGCTGCCCGGCGACCTCCACCTGGAGGTAATGGCCTTCGCTAAAGTCGGCAGCGGCATACTGCGTTTTTTTCTCGGCAATCAAATGGTAAGCGGGCGAAGTGGTGTAGCTCAGCACCATGTCGGCTTCGCCTTTCAGAAACAGGCCGTAAGCCTCGCTCCAGCCTTTGGTCACGGTCACGGTTTTCTGCGCCAGCTTCTGCCAGGCGGCGGGCGCGCTATCGCCATAGACTTTCTGCATCCACAGCAGCAGGCCCAGACCCGGCGTGCTGGTACGCGGATCTTCGTAGATAATTTTCAGCGGCTGGCTGCCCTCGACCAGCTCTTTCAGGCTTTTGGGCGGGTTTTGCAGTTTAGTTTTGTCATAGACAAAGGCGAACCAGCCGTAGTCGTAGGGTACGAAAGTGCGGTTTGACCAGCCGCCCGGCACGGTGACGCTGCGCGTATCGACGCCGCTGGCGGCAAACAGCCCGGTTTTTTCCGCCGCGTCCAGCAGGTTGTTATCCAGCCCCAGCACCACGTCGGCGCGGCTGTTTTTTCCTTCCATACGCAGGCGGTTCAGCAGCGCGACGCCGTCGGGCAGAGCGACATAGCGCAGCTCGCAGCCGCAGTCGGCCTCAAAAGCCTTTTTAATGGCCGGGCCTGGCCCCCATTCGGAAGAGAAAGAGTCATAGGTATAAACCGTCAGCGCAGGTTTGGCGGCGGCCGAAAGCGAGCAGAGCAGCAACAGAGGCAGGACTTTTTTTAGCACCTGGAATTCCTTGAAGGTCAGGCGACGCGCGATCTGAGCAGGTGAAGCACTCTCAAATCCCTACGCCGGTATTAGCCGGGTCAGGTTCGACGGGTTTATCTCAGCGTCGGCTAATGCCGCGCACCCCGTTGAGAACGGCTTATTCTAATGATTTCTACAGAGTAGCGAAAGCATCATAATTCGGGCGGTGCAAACCACGCGGACTTGAAGTCAAACCAGCCCAGCGTATTCATGCGTACCCCGCGCATACTGCGTTCGCCTTCCAGCAGCAGCCAGTGATGGAAAAGCGGATGAAAGTAGCAGTCGGCTGTCAGCTGCCTGCTCCAGTCGGCCAGCGGCAGCTGCTGTTCGCGCCAGCGCTGCGCGTCCTGCTGCCAGTCAATCGGCACGCAGTGTTGCAGCAGCGGGATCTCATACAGCAGGGCAAACAGGGAAAACTCAAGCGGCAGCGTAAAGTTAGCGCTGCCCAGCCAGATGTCGCTTTCCGCCTCGCCCTGATGCCAGCTGGCATAATCGACCTGCCTCGTAACCAGCGTCACCCCTTGCGCAGCCAGCAGCGGCCGGAGCAAATTAGCAATAGCCTGATGCTCAAGATGATCGCCATACCAGGTCAGCGTAAGCGAGGTCAGACCCGTCGGCTTTTCCGGCGCGTCCAGATCGCGTCGATGATGCCAGCGCGGCAGCAGCCCGTAGGCCGGAAACCAGTAGCGCTGATAGCCCGTTCCGGCATGGCTCAGCAGCGCTATCGGGTTAGCGATGGCGCTGACCCAGCGACGGATCTGCTCGTCCCGCCCCAGCGGCGAACGCTGGTCGAACAGCAGAAAATAGCAGCCTTCTTCAAGCCGGCTTTCTTCCGATTTCTCATCCAGGCTGCCGCCTTCCAGCCTGACGCCGGAATAGACCAGCTCCTCGCTGATTTCCGGCAAAACCCAGATATTGACCTCATCAAGCAGCGCGCGGTAGCCGAAATAGGCATCAAAGGCTTCGATCCTGAGCTGGCTTTGCTGATTACGCACCACGGCATAGGGCCCGGTGCCGACGGGCTGACGGCTAAAATCGGGCAGAAAAGGCCACTCTTTCGGCACGATCAGCGCGCCGACGCCCGCCAGCAGCCACGGCAGCCAGCGGTCGGGCTGGCGCAGATGAATATCCAGCGTCCAGGACGTGGAAGAGTGAATACGGGCGATATTGGCGAAAAGCGGCTGCGCTTGCGCGCGTTCCAGCGTGGCGATCACGTCTGCCATCTCCAGCTCGCGTCCGTGATGAAAATGCACCGCGGGCCGTAAATAGAAACGCCAGTGCAGCGAAGAAACCGACTGCCAGTGGTGGGCAATATCCGGCTCAATTTCCCCGTTTTCCTCATTTATGCGCGTCAGGCCGCTGAAGATCTGCCGGGCCAGATGTGTTTCCGAACGACGCAGCGCGGTAGCGGGATTCAGGTTCAGCAGCGAACGATAATAGAGCACCCGCAGGATATGTTTTCCCTGGCGAAAGCTGCGGCCCAGATGAGAGAGCAGCATTTGCCGCACGGTATTTTTATCGCCGACCAGCTGCACCAGCTGATCGATGCGATCCTGCTCCAGCAGGTCTTTCGCGCGCTGCTGCTGAAGCGCCAGGCCCGTATAGTGAAACGTCAGCTTCGAGCGCTTGCCGCGCCCGGCCTCTGCCTGCCAGGTTAGCCAGCCCGCCTGCTGCATGGCGCCAAGCAGGTTACGCATATGGCGACGCGAGCAGCTGAGCTGGAGCGCCAGATGGTCGAGCGTGGTCTCCTGCGGCTGGCCCTCGCAGCTCTGCCAGAGCCGGATAAACTGCTGCTGTAAACGAGTTGATTGCATAAAAGGGGAACTCTTGCTGAAAAGTCGCCTGTTTTTCTTGCCCTATATTAAGGCAATACTGGTTAGCGATGAAAGTGCGGGAGGCATTCTTTTGAATGGCGCGCTTTCAAGACTTTATATCTGAGTAGGGTGTGTTTTCACCAGCCAGCAGGCGTCTTGCCCGCTGGCTTTTTTCATTTCCCGTTTTCTTCTATGCTTGCTGTTTGCGCCCGCGTGCGGGCCTCTTTATTTACAAGGGATGTGGCATGAAATCGTTGCTTACGCGTCAACGTCGTATTAACCCGGTTTACCTCGCCTTTATGGCCGTCTCTTTTATGGTAGGTATCGCGGGTGCGCTACAGGCACCAACGCTGAGCCTGTTTCTGACGCGCGAAGTGGGCGAGCGGCCATTCTGGGTCGGGCTGTTTTATACCGTGAACGCCATTGCCGGTATTGCGGTCAGCCTGCTGCTGGCGAAACGGTCGGACAATCGTGGCGATCGACGTATGCTGATCCTCTTTTGCTGTCTGATGGCGACAGGCAACGCGCTGCTGTTTGCCTTTAATCGTCACTATCTGACGCTGATTACCTTTGGCGTGCTGCTGTCAGCGTTGGCGAGCGTCGCCATGCCGCAAATTTTTGCGCTGGCGCGCGAGTATGCGGACAGCTCTGCGCGTGAAGTCGTGATGTTCAGTTCGGTGATGCGCGCCCAGCTTTCGCTGGCGTGGGTGATTGGCCCGCCGCTCTCTTTCGCACTGGCGTTGAACTACGGCTTTACCACCATGTTTTCCGTGGCCGCCGCGCTGTTTGTGCTCTGTATCGCGCTGATCTGGTTTGCGCTGCCTTCCGTACCCCGGGTGGAACAGTCGCCGGAGGTGGTTATCACGCAAATCAGCGCGTGGAAAAACAGAGACGTGCGGCTGCTGTTTATCGCCTCGCTGCTGATGTGGACCTGCAATACCATGTATATCATTGATATGCCGCTTTATATCAGCAGCGTACTGGGCCTGCCGGACAGGCTGGCGGGCCTGCTGATGGGCGTGGCGGCGGGCCTGGAGATCCCGGCGATGCTGCTGGCCGGGCACTATGTTAAGCGCTTCGGCAAGCGCAACATGATGCTGTTTGCCGTGGCGGCGGGCGTGCTGTTTTATCTGGGTCTGGTGCTGTTTCACTCGCGTGCGGCGCTGCTGGCGCTACAGATTTTCAACGCTATTTTTATCGGCATCATCGCCGGGATTGGGATGCTTTATTTTCAGGACCTGATGCCCGGCAGACCGGGTGCGGCCACCACGCTTTTTACCAACAGCATTTCAACCGGCGTGATCCTGGCGGGCGTGTTGCAGGGCGCACTGGCAGAAACGTTCGGCCACTATTCGGTTTACTGGGGCGCGCTGATCCTCGCCGTCGCGGCGCTGGCAATGTCGGCTAAGGTGAAGGATATTTGAGTGAAGGGAAGCGGCCCGCCCGGGCCGCTTTTAACGCGGCTGGAGCTAACGTAAAAAGGCTGGCCGTCGCCGTTCGTACTCGCTGATGCTGGCTTCGTGCTGCAGCGTCAGGCCAATACTATCCAGCCCGTTCAGCAGGCAGTGACGACGGAAAGGATCGATGCTGAAAGCGTAACGCTTGTCGCTCGCCAGCACTTCCTGCCTGTCCAGATCCACGGTAAAGCTGACGCCCGGCTCGGCGGCGACCCGTTGAAACAGCTCATCCATCTCGGCTTCGCTTAACGTTACCAGCAGCAGCTGATTATTAAACGCGTTATTGGCAAAAATATCGGCGAAATCGCTGCCGATAATCGCCTTGATACCGTAGTCGGTCAGCGCCCAGGGCGCATGTTCGCGCGAAGATCCACAGCCGAAGTTCTCCCGCGTCAGCATAATGCTGGCGCCGCGAAACGCCGGTTTATTCAGGATAAAGTCCGGGTCAGGGATTTGACCTTCCGCATCCTTGTAGCGCCAGTCGTAAAACAGGTTGCGGCCAAAGCCGGTGCGCGTCACCATCTGTAAAAACTGCTTGGGGATAATGGCGTCGGTATCGACGTTGGCGGCGTCCATCGGCACCACTACGCCCGTATGCTGCGTAAATTTTTTCGCCATAGTTACTCCTGATCCAGCTCGCGGATATCGGCAAAGTGGCCGGCTACCGCCGCGGCGGCGGCCATCGCCGGGCTGAGCAGATGCGTACGTCCGCCACGGCCCTGGCGGCCTTCGAAATTACGGTTGCTGGTTGAGGCGCAGCGCTCGCCCGGACTCAGGCGATCGTTATTCATCGCCAGGCACATCGAGCAGCCGGGCAGGCGCCACTCAAAACCGGCAGCCAGGAAGATTTGATCCAGACCTTCCGCTTCGGCCTGCGCTTTGACCGGGCCGGAGCCGGGCACGACGTAAGCCTGCACGCCAGCGGCGATTTTATGGCCTTTGACCACAGAGGCCGCCGCGCGCAGATCCTCAATACGGGAATTGGTGCAGGAGCCGATAAATACTTTATCAATCCGCACGTCAGTCAGCCTGATGCCCGGCTTGAGATCCATATAGGCCAGCGCTTTTTCCGCCGAGGCGCGTTCAATGGGATCGCTGAAGCTGGCCGGATCGGGGATGACGTCATTGACGGCGATCACCTGGCCGGGATTGGTGCCCCAGGTCACCTGTGGCGCGATCTCACTGGCATTAAGCGTCACGACTTTATCAAAACGGGCGCCGCTGTCGGATTTCAGCGTTCGCCAGTAGGCGACCGCCTGCTCCCAGGCCCGATCTTTGGGCGCAAACTGGCGGCCCTTCACATAGTTAAACGTGGTTTCATCCGGCGCGACCAGGCCCGCTTTCGCGCCCAGCTCAATCGCCATATTGCACAGCGTCATGCGGCCTTCCATGCTGAGCTGCTCCACGGCCGGGCCGCAGAACTCCACCACGTGCCCGTTGCCGCCGCCGCTGCCGGTTTTACCGATGATCGCCAGCGCAATATCCTTGGCGGTAATACCAGGAGCAGTCTGCCCCACAACTTCGATCTTCATGGTTTTAGCGCGCGACTGCTTCAGCGTCTGCGTCGCCAGCACGTGTTCGACTTCTGAGGTGCCGATGCCAAACGCCAGCGCGCCGAAAGCGCCGTGGGTAGAAGTATGCGAATCGCCGCAGACGATGGTCATACCGGGCAGCGACATACCCTGTTCAGGCCCGATAACGTGCACAATGCCCTGAAAAGGATGCTGCAGATCGTACAGCCGCACGCCGAATTCTTCGCAGTTTTTAATTAGCATCGACATCTGAATGCGCGCCATCTCGCCGCTGGCGTTAATATCCCGTGTTTGCGTAGAGACGTTGTGATCCATCGTGGCGAAAGTTTTACCCGGCTGGCGCACCGGGCGGCCGTGCGCGCGCAGACCGTCAAACGCCTGCGCCGAGGTCACTTCATGCACCAGATGCCTGTCGATATAGAGCAGCGGCGTCTCGTCAGGCGTTTCATACACGACATGGGCGTCAAACAGCTTCTCGTATAATGTTTTCATAATCAGGCTTCGCGGATAAATCGGGCGATAACGGAACCCATTTCCTCGGTGCCGACGGCATCGCCGCCACCGGCCAGGTCGCCGGTACGGTAATTTTCCGCCAGCGCGCGGCTGATGGCCTGCTCAATGGCATCGGCCGCGTCGGCGGCTTGCAGGCTGTAGCGCAGCAGCAGCGCCAGCGACAGGATCTGAGCGACAGGATTGGCAACGTTTTTTCCGGCGATATCCGGCGCGGAGCCGCCTGCCGGTTCAAACAGGCCAAAACCCTGTTCGTTAAGGCTGGCGGAAGGCAGCATCCCCATCGAGCCGGTAATCATCGCGCACTCGTCGGAGAGAATATCGCCAAACAGGTTAGAGCAGAGCATAACGTCGAACTGAGAAGGCTCTTTGATCAGCTGCATCGTAGCGTTATCGATATACATATGATGCAGCTCAACATCCGGATAATCCTGTGCGACTTCCGTTACGATCTGCCGCCATAAAATGGACGATTGCAGCACGTTTGCTTTATCAATCGACGTCACTTTTTTACGGCGCTTGCGGGCAGATTCAAAGGCGATGCGGGCGATACGTTCGATCTCGAAGCGGTGATAAACCTCGGTATCAAAGGCGCGCTCGTGCTGGCCGCTGCCTTCACGGCCTTTCGGCTGGCCGAAATAGATGCCGCCGGTCAGCTCGCGCACTACCAGAATATCAAAGCCTTTTGCGGCGATATCGGCGCGCAGTGGACAAAACGCTTCCAGTCCCTGATACAGGCTGGCGGGACGCAGGTTGCTGAACAGTCTGAAGTGCTTACGCAACGGCAGCAGCGCGCCGCGCTCCGGCTGCTCCGCTGGCGGCAGGTGTTCCCATTTCGGGCCGCCGACGGAGCCAAACAGGATCGCATCCGCCTGTTCGCAGCCCGCCACGGTGGCGGGCGGCAGCGGCTCGCCGTGTCGGTCAATGGCGATGCCGCCGACGTCATACTCGCTGGTGGTGATACGCAGATCGAAACGCTGACGTACCGCATCCAGCACCTTCGCGGCCTGAGCCATCACTTCCGGCCCGATACCGTCGCCCGGCAATATGGCAATATGATAACTCCTTGTCATTATACGGCTTCCTTCTCGTTGGCTTTGCGCTGCAGTTCCTGTTCGACCTGGCGCGCGCGCCAGATATTGTTCAGGGCGTTGATCATGGCTTTGGCAGAGGACTCCACGATATCCGTCGCCAGCCCCACGCCGTGGAATTTACGGCCGTTGTAATTCACCACGATATCGACCTGGCCCAGCGCATCTTTGCCGTGGCCTTTGGCGGTCAGCTGATATTTCACCAGCTCAATATCAAAGTCGGTAATACGGTTGATCGCCTGGTAAACGGCATCGACCGGTCCGTTGCCCGTCGCGGCTTCCGCGATGGATTCTTCCCCGCAGTTCAGCTTGACCGAAGCGGTTGCCATCACGCTGGAGCCGGACTGTACGCTGAAGTAGTCCAGGCGGAAATGTTCCGGCTCTTCGTTCTGCTTGTTGATAAAGGCCAGCGCTTCCAGATCGTAGTCGAACACCTGGCCCTTTTTATCGGCCAGCTTCAGGAAGGCATCGTACAGGCTGTCCAGATTGTAATCCTGCTCCTTATAACCCATTTCCTCCATGCGGTGTTTCACGGCCGCACGGCCGGAACGAGAGGTCAGGTTCAGCTGGATTTGATGCAGGCCGATCGATTCCGGCGTCATGATTTCGTAGTTTTCGCGGTTTTTCAGCACGCCGTCCTGGTGAATACCGGAGGAGTGGGCGAAAGCGCCGCTGCCCACCACGGCTTTATTGGCCGGGATTGGCATATTGCAGATCTGGCTGACCAGCTGGCTGGTGCGGTAGATTTCCTGATGGTGAATATTGGTATGCACGTTCATCAGCTGGCTGCGGGTTTTTATCGCCATGATAGCTTCTTCCAGCGCGCAGTTGCCGGCGCGCTCGCCCAAACCGTTAATGGTGCCCTCAATCTGGCGCGCGCCAGCCTGCACGGCGGCGACAGAATTGCCGACCGCCATGCCCAGGTCGTCATGGGTATGCACTGACAGGATCGCTTTGTCGATATTGGGTACGCGGTTGCGCAGCTGGGTGAAAATGTTGCTGTACTCGCTCGGCAGCGTGTAGCCCACGGTGTCAGGGATATTGATCGTAGTGGCGCCGGCGTTGATGGCGGCCTCCACGACGCGGCACAGATCGTCGATTGGCGTCCGACCGCCATCTTCGCAGGAAAATTCAACGTCGTCGGTGTAGTTACGCGCATGTTTTACCATGCGCACGGCGCGCTCGATCACTTCCGGCAGGGTGCTGCGCAGTTTGGTGGCGATATGCATGGGCGACGTCGCCAGAAAGGTGTGGATGCGGTAGGCTTCGGCCACGCGCAGCGCTTCGTAAGCCGCATCGATATCTTTTTCCACACAGCGGGCCAGCGCGCAAACACGGCTGTTTTTTACCTGGCGAGCGATAGTCTGCACGGATTCGAAGTCGCCCGGCGAAGAAACCGGAAAACCGACCTCCATCACGTCAACGCCCATACGCTCCAGCGCCAGCGCTATCTGCAATTTCTCTTTCACGCTCAGGCTGGCCTGCAGTGCCTGTTCGCCATCACGCAGCGTGGTATCGAAAATAATAACTTGTTGGCTCATCAGATAATTCCTTTCATGTTTGCATCGCTAATGCTACGAGCATAAAAAAACCCGCGCAGTAGCGCGGGTTTTTTAGTTTGCAAGCCTGAATCAGTGATTCATTCCGCCCACAAGTCTACCGCGCATAAATATGCGTTGAGTAGTAGACCAGGTAGGAGGAGGGTACGGATCATTGAGTCAGGCCTCATAAATTTGCTGTTCCTTTATTGATACTTGAAAGCGGGGGGCGATGTCAAGGCGAGTCACAAGGTTATAATTAGCGACGGAAAATCAGCGCAGAGAAATTATTCTGGCTCAGCAAAGGCAGGCAGAACAAAAAGGCGTACGGCAGGCGGCTCAGCAGGAAATCATCGAAAAGCAAAAGAAAATCCTGGCGGATTTAAGAAAAAATAACCTTTTTATCAAAAGCTTACATACTGTTCCTTATAAATAACCTTCACCGATAATGCCCGGTTAGTTAGCGCATTCTTTTTCAGATAGATCGGGAAGCAGCAGAAAAAACCAAATCCGCCACGATGTTTGAACAGGTAAACTTTATTCAAAGAAGTTCACTCATTAATAACGAAACGATCACACTGGAAAATAAAGCGCAGTCAGCATAAACCGCTTTTTTCCTGGCGAATAGTTAGTGTAAACGTCGACGCGTTAGCGAAACAGGTAGTGCCTTAATGAGGGCTTTCATTCATCAGTCACGTGCAGGACGTTTGCCTGTCGGGTTTTCTGCGGTTATGGTAAATCTTCACTCAAAGCAAAAATAAAACGGGCATCGCCCTGTACCTGGCCGCTGAAAATATTTTTAGCGGTTGAATAAACACAGGTTTTGAACTTATCGGCAGGCAGGCGTTATTTTCTCTATAGGCACGCTAAGCACGTCGGTAGATCAGCACCTTAAAGCCTGGAGGCAAAAATGGAGATGTTGTCAGGAGCCGAGATGGTGGTCCGATCGTTAATCGATCAGGGCGTAAAACATGTGTTCGGCTACCCCGGCGGGGCAGTACTGGATATTTATGACGCATTGCAAACCGTGGGCGGCATTGACCACGTGCTGGTGCGCCATGAGCAGGGCGCTGTACATATGGCCGACGGCTACGCACGCGCTACCGGCGAAACCGGCGTGGTGCTGGTCACGTCCGGACCGGGCGCCACCAATGCCATTACCGGCATTGCCACCGCTTATATGGATTCTGTTCCTATGGTCGTGCTCTCCGGGCAGGTTCCTTCCTCCCTTATTGGCTATGACGCCTTCCAGGAGTGCGATATGGTCGGTATTTCGCGGCCGATCGTTAAACACAGCTTTATGGTGAGGCAGGTTGAAGATATCCCCATCGTCGTGAAAAAAGCCTTCTGGCTGGCGGCCAGCGGGCGTCCCGGCCCGGTAGTGATCGACCTGCCAAAAGATATGATGAATCCGGCGAACAAGCTGCCGTATCAGTGGCCGGAATCGGTCAGTATGCGCTCTTACAATCCCACGACGCAGGGGCATCGGGGCCAGATCAAGCGCGCGCTGCAAAGCCTGCTGGCGGCGAAAAAACCCGTTCTCTATGCGGGCGGCGGCGTAATCAATGCCGACTGCGCTAACGAGCTGCGCGAGTTCGCTGAACGGCTCAATTTGCCGGTGACCTGCTCGCTCATGGGCCTGGGCGCTTTCCCCGGTACCCATCGCCAGTGTTTAGGCATGTTGGGGATGCACGGCACCTATGAAGCGAATATGACGATGCACAATGCCGACGTTATTTTCGCCGTTGGCGTGCGTTTCGATGACCGCACCACCAATAATTTAATGAAGTATTGTCCGAACGCGACGGTGCTGCATATTGATATCGATCCCGCGACTATCTCCAAAACCGTGCCGGCAGATGTGCCTATCGTCGGCGATGCCCGCGATGTACTAAAGCAGATGCTGGAGATGTTAAAACAGCACAGCGAACAGGATTGTGACAGCCTGCGCGACTGGTGGCAGAGCATCGAACAGTGGCGAGCGCGTCAGTGCCTGGCGTTCGATCGCAGCAGCGAGAAAATTAAACCGCAGGCGGTGATCGAAACGATCTGGCGTCTGACCAACGGCGACGCCTACGTGACCTCTGACGTGGGGCAGCATCAGATGTTTGCCGCGCTTTATTATCCCTTTGACAAGCCGCGTCGCTGGATCAACTCGGGCGGTCTGGGCACGATGGGCTTCGGCCTGCCTGCCGCGCTGGGCGTGAAACTGGCGCTGCCGGAGGAAACCGTGGTTTGCGTCACGGGCGACGGCAGTATTCAGATGAATATTCAGGAGTTGTCGACCGCGCTGCAATACAACCTGCCGGTACTGGTGCTGAGTCTTAACAATCGCTATCTGGGTATGGTGAAGCAGTGGCAGGATATGATTTATTCAGGCCGGCATTCGCAATCCTATATGGAGTCGCTGCCTGATTTTATCAGGCTGGCAGAGGCTTACGGCCATGTCGGCATCGGCATTAATCATCCGCATGAGCTGGAAGAAAAACTGAGCCAGGCGCTGGTGGAGCTGCGTAAAGGCCGTCTGGTGTTTGTAGACGTTAACGTTGACGGCAGCGAGCACGTTTACCCGATGCAGATCCGCGGCGGCGGAATGGACGAAATGTGGCTGAGCAAAACGGAGAGGACATAATTATGCGTCGTGTTTTATCGGTACTGCTGGAAAACGAATCCGGCGCATTATCGCGGGTAGTGGGGCTTTTTTCTCAGCGCGGCTACAACATCGAAAGCCTGACCGTCGCGCCTACTGACGATCCGACGCTGTCGCGGATGACTATTCAGACCGTGGGCGATGAGAAGGTGCTGGAGCAGATTGAAAAGCAGCTGCACAAGCTGGTGGACGTACTGCGCGTCACGGAGCTGGGCCAGGGCGCATTTGTCGAGCGCGAGATCATGCTGGTGAAAATTCAGGCGACCGGTTACGGGCGTGAAGAGGTTAAGCGCAGCGCGGAAATCTTCCGTGGACAAATCGTTGACGTGACGCCTTCGCTTTATACGGTTCAGCTGGCGGGCACCAGCGACAAGCTGGATGCTTTTTTGAGCACCGTTCGTGAAGTGGCGGAAATCGTTGAGGTCGCACGTTCAGGCGTGGTCGGCGTTGCGCGCGGCGAGCGAATTATGCGCTGATTGCGCCACGTGATAATTGCGAAATTCTTCTAACCCGGCGTAATACCGGGTTTTTTTATTTTTGCCAGAAAGCTCCCGACTGGGGCTAAAAGAGGTTGCTGGCGCAGCCGTTAGATGTAAGATTATCTTATCCTTAGCCGCGACGTGGCTATTTTTTCTGCGCCGTCATGGTGCCCGAAGCGTGGAGTTATTGTGAAACTGGATGAAATTGCGCGTCTTGCTGGTGTATCGCGCACGACGGCCAGCTATGTTATAAACGGAAAAGCCCGGCAGTATCGTGTCAGCGACAAGACCGTAGAAAAAGTCATGGCGGTGGTTCGCGAGCATAATTATCACCCTAATGCGGTCGCGGCAGGCTTAAGAGCAGGGCGAACCCGCTCGATAGGCCTGGTTATTCCCGATTTAGAGAATACAAGCTATACGCGGATCGCGAATTACCTGGAGCGTCAGGCCCGTCAGCGCGGCTATCAGCTGCTGATCGCCTGCTCCGAAGATCAGCCGGATAACGAAATGCGCTGCGTGGAACACCTGCTACAGCGCAAGGTAGACGCAATTATCGTTTCGACCTCCCTGCCGCCGGAACACCCTTTTTACCAGCGCTGGATTAACGATCCGTTGCCAATCGTGGCGCTGGATCGCGCGCTGGATCGCGAACACTTCACCAGCGTCGTCGGCGCCGATCAGGATGATGCCGAGATGCTGGCGGCCGAACTGCGCAAGCAGCCTGCTGAATCCATTCTTTACCTCGGCGCGCTACCGGAACTGTCCGTCAGCTTCCTGCGTGAAATGGGCTTTCGCCAGGCCTGGCAGGGCGACGAGCGCCATATCGACTATATCTATGCCAACAGCTTTGAGCGTACGGCGGCGGCAGCGCTGTTTGAAACCTGGCTGGAAACGCACGCCATGCCCGATGCGCTTTTTACCACCTCTTTTGGTCTGCTGCAGGGCGTGATGGACGTGGCGCTGAAGCTGGAGGGGCGGATGCCGACCGATTTATCGATAGCCACTTTCGGCGATCATGAACTGCTGGATTTTCTGGATTGTCCGGTACTGGCGGTAGGCCAGCGTCATCGCGACGTGGCCGAGCGGGTGCTGGAACTGGTGCTGGCCAGCCTGGACGAGCCGCGTAAGCCAAAACCTGGCCTGACGCGTATACGCCGCAATCTTTACCGGCGTGGGCGCCTGAGCCGTAAAGGAAGTTAATCAGTTGCTAAAAGGGTGTCTTTTATTGGCACCTTTTATTTTTCCGTTTTCGCGACTTTTCGCGCGGTGCCGGATGCCCAAATAAGGCCGTGCGCCTTTTGTTTGCTGTTAGCGTAAATAAAAGTAAAGATAAAGTTTCAAATGATTTTAACTTTCCGAAAATGCTCGCGTATTAAAACGTTAGGCGCGCGCCTTCGCTGCCGCATCAGGCAGAACGCCACTATCAGGCCCTTTCCTTAAGAAATTCCTTAAAATACCGTTCAACGGCTAAAGTTGGCGGCAGGAATTTTACGGGCAATAGCTGGTATATTTTTGAACAACTCAGACTTTCTCATCAATTTCCCGTCACTATTCATTAGTTTAATTTCCGATAGCGCGCTAAAGGCGCTTCTTTTTTAACTCTTTGCTGTTTTTTCTGGAAAAGAAATAATTCTTCAGGGCCCGCGCTGTCGCTTGACAATGATTTCCTCCGCTCCGTACACTCCTCCGGGTGGGAATTTGTGGTGTAAAGTGGGACATAAGGGTAACCAAAGGGGAAGGCTGGCATGTTCCGTGGAGCAACGTTAGTCAATCTCGACGGCAAAGGGCGACTGGCTGTGCCCATGCGCTACCGCGAAACGCTGATCGGGGAATCTCAGGGGCAAATGGTGTGTACTATTGACCTCCATCAGCCATGCCTGCTGCTTTACACCCTGCCTGAATGGGAAATTATTGAACGTAAGCTGGCTCGCTTATCGAGCATGAACCCGGTAGAGCGCCGTATTCAGCGCTTATTACTTGGCCATGCCAGCGAATGCCAGATGGATAATGCAGGCCGTTTGCTGATTGCGGGTACGCTCCGTCAGCACGCGAATCTGACCAAAGAAGTGATGCTGGTTGGACAGTTTAACAAGTTTGAGCTGTGGGATGAACAGACCTGGTATCAACAAGTCAGGGAGGATATTGACGCGGAGCAGTCGTCTCAGGAACCACTATCTGAGCGCTTGCAGGACTTGTCATTATAGCTATGCAGGAAAATTTTAAACATACCACGGTGCTGCTGGACGAGGCGGTTAACGGCCTTAATATCAAACCAGACGGCATCTATATTGATGGCACATTTGGACGAGGCGGGCATTCCCGACTGATCCTCTCCGCGCTGGGCGAACAGGGGCGTCTGTACGCCATCGACCGCGACCCGCAGGCTATTGCCGCCGCCGCCGCCATTACCGATCCGCGCTTTACCATTATACATGGGCCTTTCTCCGCGCTGGCGGAGTATGTTGACGCGCACGGGCTGACCGGCCGCATCGACGGCATTTTACTGGATTTGGGCGTCTCTTCGCCGCAGCTGGATGATGCCGAGCGCGGTTTCTCTTTTATGCGCGACGGCCCGCTGGATATGCGCATGGATCCGACCAAAGGCTTATCTGCCGCGCAGTGGCTGCTTCAGGCAGAGGAGAGCGATATCGCCTTTGTGCTGAAAACCTTTGGCGAAGAGCGCTTCGCAAAACGCATCGCGCGCGCCATCGTCGAGCGCAACCGCGAGCAGCCAATGACCCGCACCAAAGAGCTGGCGGACGTGATTTATGCCGCTACGCCGGTAAAAGATAAATTCAAGCATCCGGCAACGCGCAGCTTCCAGGCTATTCGTATTTGGGTAAACAGCGAGCTGGAAGAGATTGAAAAAGCGTTGAAAGGCGCGCTTTCCGCGCTGGCGCCACAGGGGCGCCTGTCGGTGATCAGCTTCCATTCGCTGGAAGACCGTATCGTTAAACGCTTTATGCGCGAACAGAGCCGCGGCCCGCAGGTTCCGGCCGGTATTCCGATGACGGAAGCACAGCTGAGCAAGCTCGGCGGTCGTCAGCTTAAAGCGCTGGGCAAAATGATGCCGGGCGAAGCGGAAGTGGCGGAAAACCCGCGCGCGCGCAGTTCCGTATTACGTATCGCTGAGAGAACAGACGCATGATCGGCAACGAGCGACACAGTTTACCCGGCGTGATTGCAGGCGATCTTTTACGCCACGGCAAAATCCCGTTGATGCTGGCTGTCGCCGTGCTGGTGTCTGCGGTGTTGGTGGTAACCACGGCGCATAAAACCCGCCTGCTTACCGCGCAGCGCGAGCAGCTGGTGCTGGAACGCGACGCGCTGGATATCGAATGGCGTAACCTGATTCTGGAAGAGAATGCGCTGGGCGATCACAGCCGCGTGGAAAGAACGGCGATGGAAAAACTGCAAATGCAGCATGTCGATCCTTCGCAGGAAAATATTGTGGTACAGCCATAAGGGCATAAATGAAAGCCGCAGTTAAGACGCTTAAGACAAAACGTCAGGAAGATCAGGCCAGCTTTGTCAGCTGGCGTTTTGCGTTGTTGTGCGGCTGTATTTTACTCGCGCTGGGCGGACTGCTGGCGCGCATGGCTTATCTGCAGGTGATCAACCCGGATAAGCTGGTGCGTGAAGGCGATATGCGCTCACTGCGCGTCCAGGCCGTCCCGACCTCTCGCGGCATGATCACCGATCGTGCCGGGCGACCGCTGGCCGTCAGCGTACCGGTCAACGCTATCTGGGCCGATCCGAAAGAGCTGCACGCTAAAGGCGGCATCACGCTCGACAGCCGCTGGCAGGCGCTTTCCGATGCGCTTTCCATTCCGCTGGATCAACTGGCGGCGCGCGTTAACGCCAACCCTAAAGGGCGCTTCGTCTATCTGGCGCGCCAGGTCAATCCGGCCATCGGTGACTACATCAAAAAACTCAAGCTTCCCGGCATCTTTTTACGGGAAGAGTCGCGTCGCTATTATCCGGCAGGCCAGGTCACGTCACATCTGATCGGCTTTACCAACATTGATGGTCAGGGTATTGAAGGCGTCGAAAAAAGCTTTGATAAATGGCTGACGGGCGAGCCGGGCGAGCGCACCGTGCGCAAAGATCGTCACGGCCGCGTGATTGAGGATGTCTCTTCCGTAGACAGCCGGGCGGCGCACAATCTGGCGTTGAGTATCGACGAACGCCTGCAGGCGCTGGTCTATCGCGAGCTTAACAACGCCGTCGCCTTTAACAAGGCGGAGTCCGGCACCGCCGTGCTGGTGGATGTTAACACCGGCGAAGTGCTGGCGATGGCCAACAGCCCGGCTTATAACCCGAACAACCTTACCGGCGTCACCAAAGACGTAATGCGCAACCGCGCCATCACCGATATTTTTGAACCGGGTTCGACCGTCAAACCTATGGTGGTCATGACCGCGCTACAGCGCGGCGTGGTGCGCGAAAACAGCGTGCTGAACACCGTGCCTTACCGTATTAACGGCCATGAGATCAAAGATGTGGCCCGCTATAACGAGCTGACGCTGACCGGCGTTTTGCAAAAATCGAGTAACGTCGGCGTTTCCAGGCTGGCGTTAGCGATGCCGTCCTCGGCGCTGGTAGAAACCTACTCGCACTTTGGACTGGGTAAAGCGACCAATCTGGGACTGGTCGGAGAAAGCAGTGGCTTATATCCCCAAAAACAACGGTGGTCTGACATAGAGAGGGCCACCTTCTCTTTCGGCTACGGGCTGATGGTAACGCCGTTACAGTTAGCGCGAGTCTACGCCACAATCGGCAGCTACGGCCTTTATCGCCCGCTGTCGATTACCAAAGTCGATCCGCCCGTGGGCGGACAGCGCGTATTTCCTGAAGAAGTGGTTCGCACCGTCATGCATATGATGGAGAGCGTGGCGCTGCCCGGCGGCGGCGGCGTGAAAGCGGCCATCAAAGGCTACCGCATCGCCATTAAAACCGGTACGGCGAAAAAAGTCGGGCCGGACGGGCGCTACGTTAACAAATATATTGCCTACACCGCCGGCGTGGCACCGGCAAGTCGTCCCCGTTTTGCGCTGGTTGTGGTGATCAACGATCCCCAGGCCGGTAAATATTACGGCGGCGCGGTTTCGGCTCCGGTGTTTGGCGCCATTATGGGCGGTGTGTTGCGCACCATGAATATCGAACCTGATGCACTACCGGTCGTTGAGAAAAACGAACTGGTAGACAATAAGTGAGGGATCAAGTGACAGATCGTAATCTGCACGACTTACTGGCGCCGTGGGTGCCTGGCGCGCCCGCGCTGCCGCTGCGTGAAATGATCCTGGACAGCCGTTTAGCGGCTGCCGGCGATCTCTTTGTCGCCATAAAAGGGCATACGGCAGACGGCCGCCGTTTTATTCCCCAGGCTATCGCGCAGGGCGTGGCGGCGATTATCGCCGAAGCGGAAGGCGAAGCGGAAGATGGCGACATCACTACCGTGCACGGCGTGCCGGTGATTTATCTGGCGCAGCTGAGCCAGCGGCTTTCCGCACTGGCCGGGCGCTTTTATCAGCAGCCGGGCGAAAAACTGCGCCTGATCGGCGTGACCGGCACCAATGGCAAAACCACGACCACTCAGCTGCTGGCGCAATGGGCGCAGCTGCTGGGCGAAACCGGCGCGGTGATGGGCACCGTCGGCAATGGCCTTTACGGGCATCTGGCGCCGGTTGAAAACACGACCGGCTCGGCGGTTGAGGTACAGCAGACGCTGGCTTCGCTGGTGGAGCAGGGCGCGACGCTGGCCGCGATGGAGGTTTCCTCCCACGGTCTGGTACAGCATCGGGTAGCGGCGCTGCCTTTTGCCGCTGCGGCCTTTACCAACCTCAGCCGCGATCACCTGGACTACCACGGCGATATGACGCGCTATGAGTCCGCCAAATGGCTGCTTTTCTCCGAGCACATGGTCGGCCAGGCCATTATCAACGCCGATGACGAGACGGGACGCCGCTGGCTGGCGAGCCTGCCGGACGCCGTTGCCGTTACGCTGGAAGATAACCTGGAGCCGGGCTGTCATGGCCGCTGGCTGAAGGCGACGGAGGTGCGTTACCACGACAACGGCGCTGCTATCCGTTTTGACTCCAGCTGGGGCGGCGGCGAGCTGGAAAGCCGCCTGATGGGCGCGTTTAACGTCAGCAATCTGCTGGTGGCGCTGGCGACGCTATTGGCGCTGGGCTATCCGCTCAACGAGCTGGTCGCGACCGGCAGTCGGCTACAGCCGGTCACCGGCCGTATGGAAGTTTTCAGCGCGCCAGCGAAGCCAACGGTAGTAGTGGATTACGCCCACACGCCGGATGCGCTGGAAAAAGCATTAGAGGCCGCTCGCCTGCACTGTAAAGGCAAGCTGTGGTGCGTCTTCGGCTGTGGCGGCGATCGCGATAAAGGCAAACGGCCGCTGATGGGCGCCATTGCCGAGCAGTTCTCCGACGTGGTGGTGATCACCGACGACAACCCGCGCAGTGAAGATCCTGCCGCTATCGTGGCCGATATTCTGACCGGCCTGCTCGATCCGGGCCGCGCCCGCGTGGTAGCCGGCCGAGCGCAAGCGGTCACTAACGCCATTATGCAGGCTAAAGAAGAAGATATCGTGCTGGTTGCCGGTAAAGGCCATGAAGATTATCAAATCGTTGGCAACCGTCGGCTGGACTATTCCGACCGCGAAACCGTGGCGCGTCTGCTGGGGGTGATGGCATGATCGCACTCTCTTTGCAAAAGCTGGCTGAGATCACCGGCGGTGAACCGATCGGCAGCGACCTTACCTTTAGCGAAGTGGCCACCGATACGCGCAAGATAAGCGCTGGCTGTCTGTTTATCGCGCTGAAGGGCGAACGCTTTGACGCGCACGAGCTGGTCGGCGACGCAATAGCGGCCGGTTCGGCGGCTCTGTTGGTCAGTAAGCACTTACCTGTCGCCGTGCCGCAGGTACTGGTTGCCGACACGCGCGTGGCGCTGGGCCAGCTGGCCGGCTGGGTTCGCCAGCAGTCTTCGGCGCGCGTCGTGGCGCTGACCGGTTCTTCCGGCAAAACCTCGGTCAAAGAGATGACCGCTGCCATTCTGCGCCAGTGCGGCGAAACCCTCTATACCGCAGGCAATCTGAATAACGATATCGGCGTCCCGCTGACGCTGCTGCGTTTGAGCGCGCAGCACCGGTACGCGGTGATTGAGCTGGGCGCCAACCATCAGGGCGAAATCGCCTGGACCACCAGCCTGGCGCGACCGGAAACGGCGTTGGTCAACAACCTGGCGGCCGCGCACCTGGAAGGGTTCGGCTCGCTGGCAGGCGTGGCCAAAGCCAAAGGTGAAATTTTTCAGGGGCTGCCGGAAAACGGCACCGCCATTCTGAACGCCGACAGCAACGACGAGGCCAACTGGCAGCCGATGCTGAAAGGCAAAACGGTGTGGCGCTTCTCCTCCCAACCGCAGGCCGAAAGCGAGTTTGCCGCCAGCGATGTGCAAATCACCAGCGCGGGCACCCATTTTGTAATGAAAACGCCTGTAGGCAGCGTGGCCGTTCAGCTGCCGTTGCCGGGGCGTCACAATATCGCGAATGCGCTGGCCGCCGCCGCGCTGGCTGTTTCGGTCGGCGCTTCCCTGGAGGCGGTACAGCTTGGCTTAGGTCAGCTTGAAGCCGTGCCGGGCCGCCTTTTCCCGGTTCTGCTGGCGGAAAATCAGCTGCTGCTGGACGACAGCTATAACGCCAACGTCGGCTCAATGACCGCAGCGGCTCAGGTGCTGGCGGACATGCCGGGCTATCGCGTGATGGTAACCGGTGATATGGCGGAGCTGGGCGAGGAAGCCGAAGCCTGCCATCGCGAAGTAGGCGAAGCGGCCCGTCGTGCCGGCATTGATAAGGTGCTTAGCGTGGGCACATTAAGCCGCGCTATCAGCGAGGCCAGCGGCGTGGGCGAACATTTTACCGATAAGGCTGCCGTCACGGCGCGTCTGCGGATGCTGCTGGCGGAACAGCCGACGATCACCATTTTAGTTAAAGGTTCACGTAGTGCCGCCATGGAGCAGGTAGTACAGAGCTTACAGGAGAAAAGAACATGCTAGTCTGGCTGGCCGAACATCTGGTCGCTTTTTATTCAGGCTTTAACGTCTTTTCCTATCTGACGTTTCGCGCCATCGTCAGCCTGCTGACCGCGCTGTTTATCTCACTGTGGATGGGGCCGCGCATGATTGCCCGCCTGCAGGAAATGTCCTTTGGGCAGGTTGTGCGTAACGATGGCCCGGAATCGCACTTCAGCAAGCGCGGCACGCCGACCATGGGCGGCATTATGATCCTGTTCTCCATTACCGTGTCGGTGCTGATGTGGGCCTATCCCTCCAACCCTTACGTCTGGTGCGTGCTGGTGGTGCTGGTGGGCTTTGGCATCATCGGGTTTGTAGACGATTACCGTAAGGTGGTGCGTAAAGACACCAAAGGGCTGATCGCGCGCTGGAAATATTTCTGGATGTCGGCGATTTCGCTGGGCGTGGCCTTTACGCTTTATGCGACCGGAAAAGGCACGCCGGCAACGCAGCTGGTGGTCCCGTTCTTTAAGGACATCATGCCGCAGCTTGGCCTGTTTTACGTGGTGCTTGCCTACTTCGTTATCGTCGGCACCGGCAATGCGGTGAACCTGACCGATGGGCTGGACGGCCTGGCCATCATGCCTACCGTTTTTGTGGCCGCCGGCTTTGCGTTGGTTGCCTGGGCCACCGGTAATATGAACTTTGCTAACTACCTGCATATCCCCTATCTGCGCCACGCTGGCGAACTGGTGATCGTCTGTACGGCGATTGTCGGCGCCGGACTGGGCTTTTTATGGTTTAACACCTATCCGGCGCAGGTCTTTATGGGCGACGTCGGATCGCTGGCGCTGGGTGGCGCGCTGGGCACCATCGCCGTGCTGCTGCGTCAGGAGTTTTTGCTGGTGATTATGGGCGGCGTCTTCGTGGTAGAAACCCTGTCGGTGATCCTACAGGTGGGGTCGTTCAAGCTGCGCGGCCAGCGGATTTTCCGCATGGCGCCTATTCACCATCATTACGAACTTAAAGGCTGGCCGGAACCGCGCGTTATCGTGCGTTTCTGGATCATTTCACTGATGCTGGTGCTGATTGGCCTGGCGACGCTGAAGGTACGGTAATAATGACTGATTACCAGGGTAAAAAAGTAGTCATTATCGGTCTGGGATTGACCGGTCAGTCTTGCGTTGACTTCTTTTTAGCGCGTGGCGTCACGCCGCGCGTCATGGATACCCGGCTTGTGCCGCCGGGCCTGGAAAAGCTGCCATCAGAAGTGGAACGCTGGCTGGGTTCGCTGAACGACGACTGGCTGCAAAGCGCCGATCTGATTGTCGCCAGCCCCGGGCTGGCGCTGTCGCACCCGTCACTGACGGCGGCGGCGAAAGCGGGTGTAGAGATCGTAGGCGACATCGAGCTGTTTTGCCGCGAGGCGCAGGCGCCGATTGTGGCGATCACCGGCTCTAACGGCAAAAGCACCGTGACCACGCTGGTGGGCGAGATGGCTACAGCCGCAGGCTGGCAGGTCGGCGTGGGCGGCAATATTGGCCTGCCGGCGCTGATGCTGCTGGATAAGCCCGTCCGGCTCTACGTGCTGGAACTCTCCAGCTTTCAGCTGGAAACGACCCACAGCCTGAAAGCGGCGGCAGCGACCATTCTGAACGTGACGGAAGATCATATGGATCGCTATCCGTTCGGGATGCAGCAGTATCGGGCGGCCAAGCTGCGCGTTTACGAGCAGGCGGACGCGTGCATTGTGAATGCGGACGATGCGATGACCATGCCGGTACGCGGCGCGGATAAACGCTGCATCAGCTTTGGCGTCGATGTCGGCGACTACCATCTGACGCGCCAGCAGGGCAGTACCTGGCTGCGGGTGAAAGGCGAGAAGGTGTTGAATACCAACGAGATGGCGCTGGTGGGCCAGCATAACTACACCAACGCGCTGGCGGCCCTTGCGCTGGCCGACGCCGTGGGTTTGCCCCGCGCCTCCAGCCTGAAAGCGCTGACGACCTTTACCGGCCTGGCGCACCGCTTCCAGCTGGCGCACGAGCGTAACGGCATCCGCTGGATCAACGATTCCAAAGCGACCAACGTCGGCAGCACCGAAGCGGCGCTGAACGGTCTGAACGTGCAGGGCACGCTTTGGCTGCTGCTGGGCGGCGACGGCAAATCCGCCGATTTCAGCCCGCTGGCGCGCTATTTACAGGGCGATAACATCAGAATTTACTGTTTTGGTCGGGATGCGGCCGCGCTGGCGGCGCTGCGTCCGGCAGGGGCAGTGCAGACCGAAACCATGCAGGAAGCCATGCAGCAGATCGCCGCCAAAGCGCAGCCGGGCGATATGGTGCTGCTGTCGCCAGCCTGCGCCAGCCTCGATCAGTTTAAAAACTTCGAGCAGCGCGGCGACGTGTTCACTCGACTGGCAAAGGAGCTGGGCTGATGCGTGTTCCGGGTTTAAGCATTGCCAGCTGGCTGTCAGACCGTTTGAAAGAGTGGGTGATGGGCTCGCGCGAGAGCGATGCCAGCACCATGGTGCTTTATGACCGCACGCTGCTCTGGCTGACGATAGGGCTGGCGATTATCGGCTTCGTGATGGTGACGTCGGCCTCGATGCCGGTGGGCCAGCGTTTGTCGGACGATCCTTTTTACTTCGCCAAGCGCGATGCCTTTTACATCCTGCTGGCGTTCGGCATTGGGCTGGTCACGCTGCGCGTGCCGATGGCTTTCTGGCAGCGCTACAGCAACATTATGCTGCTGGTCACGGTGGTGATGCTGCTGATCGTGCTGGTGGTGGGCAGCTCGGTAAACGGCGCCTCGCGCTGGATTGCGCTCGGCCCGCTGCGTATCCAGCCTGCGGAGCTCTCCAAGCTTTCGCTGTTCTGCTATCTCGCCAGCTATCTGGTGCGCAAGGTAGAGGAAGTGCGCAACAACTTCTGGGGTTTCTGCAAGCCGATGGGCGTGATGGTGGTGCTGGCGGTCCTGCTGCTGGCGCAGCCCGATCTGGGTACCGTCGTGGTGCTGTTTGTCACCACGCTGGCGATGCTATTCCTGGCTGGCGCAAAGTTATGGCAGTTTTTGGCGATCATCGGCTCCGGCATTTTTGCCGTTTGCCTGCTGATTATTGCCGAACCTTACCGTATGCGACGCGTTACCTCTTTCTGGAATCCGTGGGAAGATCCTTTCGGCAGCGGCTACCAGCTGACCCAGTCGCTGATGGCGTTTGGCCGCGGTGAATTCTGGGGCCAGGGGCTGGGCAACTCGGTACAGAAACTGGAATATTTACCGGAAGCGCATACCGACTTTATCTTCTCGATAATCGGTGAAGAGCTGGGTTATATCGGTGTGGTTTTAGCGCTGTTAATGGTATTCTTCGTCGCTTTTCGCGCGATGTCTATCGGGCGCCGCGCGCTGGAGCTTGACCAGCGCTTCGCCGGTTTTCTGGGCTGCTCTATCGGCGTCTGGTTTAGCTTCCAGGCGCTGGTTAACGTTGGCGCCGCAGCAGGTATGCTGCCGACCAAAGGTCTGACGCTGCCGCTGATCAGTTACGGCGGCTCCAGCCTGATAATTATGTCAACCGCCATCGTATTTTTGTTACGCATAGATTATGAAACGCGTCTGGCAAAAGCCCAGGCGTTTACGCGAGGTAGTCGATGAAAGGGAAGCGACTGATGGTTATGGCCGGCGGCACCGGAGGACACGTTTTTCCGGGGCTGGCGGTGGCGCACCATCTGATGGCGCAGGGCTGGCAGGTGCGCTGGCTCGGCACGGCTGACCGTATGGAGGCCGATCTGGTGCCGAAACATGGCATCGACATCGATTTTATTCGCATCAGCGGCCTGCGCGGCAAAGGGCTGAAGGCGCAACTGGCCGCGCCGCTGCGGATTTTTAACGCCGTACGCCAGGCCCGTGCAATCATGAAGGCCTACAGGCCGGACGTGGTGCTGGGCATGGGCGGCTACGTTTCCGGGCCGGGCGGCCTGGCGGCATGGAGCTGCGGTATTCCGGTGGTGTTACATGAACAAAACGGCATCGCCGGATTAACCAACAAGTGGCTCGCGAAAATCGCCAAAAAAGTGATGCAGGCGTTTCCCGGCGCGTTCCCTGATGCGGATGTGGTGGGCAACCCGGTACGGACAGACGTGCTTGCTCTGCCGTTGCCTGCTGAACGCATGGCCGATCGCAGTGGCCCGGTTCGCGTATTGGTCATCGGCGGCAGTCAGGGCGCCCGCGTGCTGAACCAGACGCTGCCCCAGGTGGCCGCGAAGCTGGGCGACAGCATTACGCTGTGGCACCAGACAGGCAAAGGCGCGCTGGCTGAAGTCAACGACGCCTACGGTAAGGTGGGACAGACGCAGCATAAAGTCACCGAATTTATTGACGATATGGCAGCAGCCTACGCCTGGGCGGACGTTATCGTCTGCCGCTCCGGCGCGCTGACGGTCAGCGAAGTGGCCGCCGCAGGCTTACCGGCGATCTTCGTGCCGTTTCAGCATAAAGATCGTCAGCAGTACTGGAACGCGCTGCCGCTGGAAAAAGCGGGCGCGGCAAAAATTTACGAGCAGCCGCAGTTTACGGCTGACACCGTGGCGCAGACGCTGGCCGCATGGGATCGCCCAACGCTGATGGCGATGGCGGCGAAGGCCCGTGCCGTAGCGATCCCGGATGCGACCGAACGTGTCGCAGCCGAAGTCAGCAAAGCGGCGCTATAGCACAGGACGAGACTTGTCCCGGAACAGGGTGCCAGCAGGTACCGACAGGCAGAAAGAGATGAATACACAACAACTGGCAAAACTGCGTTCTATCGTGCCCGAGATGCGTCGCGTCCGGCACATTCACTTTGTTGGCATCGGTGGTGCCGGCATGGGCGGTATTGCCGAAGTGTTGGCCAATGAAGGCTATGAAATCAGCGGCTCCGATCTGGCGCCGAATGCGGTCACGCAGCATTTGAGCGCGCTGGGTGCGACCATCTATTTTAACCATCGCCCTGAAAACGTCAGCGATGCCAGCGTGGTGGTGGTATCCACCGCGGTATCGCAGGATAACCCGGAACTCATCGCGGCGCGTGAAGCCCGCATTCCGGTGATCCGTCGGGCGGAAATGCTGGCCGAGCTGATGCGATTCCGTCACGGCATTGCCGTCGCCGGAACGCACGGAAAAACCACGACCACGGCCATGGTATCCAGCATTTATGCAGAAGGCGGTCTGGATCCGACCTTCGTTAACGGCGGCCTGGTTAAGGCGGCAGGCACCCATGCGCGCCTGGGCAGCAGCCGCTATCTGATTGCGGAAGCGGATGAAAGCGATGCGTCCTTCCTGCACCTTCAGCCAATGGTGGCTATCGTCACCAATATCGAAGCTGACCACATGGATACCTATCAGGGCGATTTTGAGAACCTGAAACAGACCTTTATCAATTTTCTGCACAACCTGCCGTTCTATGGCCGCGCGGTGCTCTGCGTGGATGACGCGGTGATCCGCGATCTGATCCCGCGCGTAGGCCGTCAGATCACCACTTACGGCTTTAGCGAAGATGCCGACGTGCGTATCGCCAGCTACGAGCAGCACGGCGCGCAGGGCCACTTCACGCTGGCCCGCCACGACAGGCCGCTGATGCAGGTGACGCTGAATGCGCCTGGCCGCCATAACGCGCTGAACGCCGCCGCTGCGGTAGCCGTCGCGACGGAAGAGGGCATTGACGATGCAGAAATCCTGAGCGCGCTGGAAAGCTTCCAGGGCACCGGTCGTCGCTTCGATTTCCTGGGCGAGTATCCGTTACAGGAAGTGAACGGCATTCAGGGCACCGCGATGCTGGTTGATGACTATGGCCATCATCCCACGGAAGTTGACGCAACGATCAAAGCGGCCCGAGCGGGCTGGCCGGACAAGCAGCTGGTGATGGTCTTCCAGCCGCACCGCTACACGCGTACCCGCGATCTCTATGACGATTTCGCGAACGTGCTGTCTCAGGTAGATGTGCTGCTGATGCTGGACGTTTACTCCGCTGGCGAAACGCCGATCCCCGGCGCCGACAGCCGCTCGCTGTGCCGCACCATCCGTGGGCGTGGCAAAGTCGATCCTATCCTGGTCTCGGACCATGACGCCGTGCTGGAAATGCTGGCGCCGAAGCTGTCCGGCAATGATTTAATTCTGGTGCAGGGCGCGGGCAACGTTGGCCGCATCGCCCGTACGCTTGCTGAAAATAAGTTACAACCGCAGAAAGAAGGTAAACATCATGGCTGAAAAAGTAGCGGTATTGCTGGGTGGCACTTCTGCGGAACGCGACGTTTCCCTGATGTCGGGTAACGCCGTGGTGAGCGGACTGCTTGAAGCGGGCATTGATGCGCATGCTGTTGATATCCGCGATTTTCCGGTAACGCGTCTGAAAGAAGAAGGCTTCGATAAAGCGTTTATCGCGCTGCACGGTCGCGGTGGCGAAGACGGTACGTTGCAGGGGCTGTTGGAGTTCCTCGCTATTCCCTATACCGGCAGCGGTGTGATGGCCTCCGCCATTACTATGGATAAGCTGCGTACCAAGTGCCTTTGGCAGGGCTGCGGCCTGCCGGTATCGCCTTATGTGTCGATTACCCGTAAAGAGATGGATGCCGGCCTTAGCGACGAGATGCGCGCCCGTATTGCCGCCCTTGGCCTGCCGGTTTTCGTTAAGCCCAGCAGCGAAGGCTCCAGCGTTGGCATCAGCCGCGTTAATGAAGCTGATTCGCTTCAGGCCGCGCTGACTGAAGCTTTCCGTCACGATGACGACGTGCTGGTAGAAGCGTTCCTGAGCGGCCCGGAATACACCGTAGCGGTGATCGGCGACGACATTCTGCCTTCAATCCGCATCCAGGTGGCTTCTGAGTTCTATGACTATGAAGCAAAATATTTTTCTGACGAAACGCAGTACTTCTGTCCAAGCGGTTTATCGGCTGAACGGGAAGCGGAACTGAGCGAGATCGTTATTAAAGCCTGGCGTGCGCTGGGCTGTAGCGGCTGGGGACGCGTCGATCTGATGATGGGCGGCGACGGCCAGTTTTACCTGCTGGAGGTGAATACCTCGCCCGGTATGACCAGCCACAGCCTGGTGCCAATGGCCGCTAAGCAGGCCGGCATGAGCTTTTCTCAGCTGGTAGCCCGCATTCTGGAACTGGCGGACTGATATGTCCCAGGCTGCTCTGAATGTTCGCAATCGCGAGGCGCAGGAAAAAGCGCGCACCGGCCGCAGCAACGGCTCGCGGCTCGCCGGCATTCTTTTTCTGTTGATAGTGCTTGGCGTGATGTCGGCAGGCGGTTACGTAGTGGTACGCTGGATGAACGACGCGTCCCGGCTGCCGCTGTCGAGGCTGGTGGTGACGGGGCAAATGCACTACACCACCAACGACGATATTCGCCAGGCGATCCTGTCGCTGGGGGAGCCTGGCACTTTTATGTCGCAGGATGTGGATGTGATCCAGCAGCAGATTGAACGGCTGCCCTGGATCCAACAGGTCAGCGTGCGTAAGCAGTGGCCGGACGAATTAAAGATTCATCTGGTTGAATATGTGCCCGTTGCCCGCTGGAATGACCTGCATCTGGTTGATGCAGGAGGAAAATCGTTCAGCGTGCCGGCTAATCACCTCGGCAAAGAGAAGATGGTGATGCTTTACGGGCCGGAAGGCAGCGAATCCGAAGTGCTGGCAGGCTACCATCAGATGGAGGCTATGCTGGCAGCCGGAAAATTTAAGCTGAAGGCGGCGTCAATGACGGCGCGGCGTTCATGGCAGCTGGTGCTGGATGACGATACGCGTCTGGAACTGGGACGCAACGAGGATATGAAGAGGCTGAAACGCTTCATTCAGCTCTGGCCGACGCTCCAGCAGCAGGCGCAAGCGGAAAATAAGCGCATCGGTTATGTGGACCTGCGATACGACTCTGGCGCGGCAGTAGGCTGGGCACCGCCACTTATTCAGACCACTGACGGTAATAAGCAACAGAATCAGGCACAGGTTAAACAACAATGATCAAGGCGACGGACAGAAAACTGGTAGTTGGACTGGAAATCGGCACCGCGAAGGTCGCCGCTTTGGTAGGGGAAGTTTTGCCCGATGGTATGGTCAATATCATCGGGGTGGGTAGCTGTCCTTCTCGCGGTATGGATAAAGGCGGCGTCAACGACCTGGAGTCGGTCGTCAAGTGCGTACAGCGTGCGATTGACCAGGCCGAATTAATGGCGGACTGCCAGATTTCGTCGGTTTATCTGGCGCTGTCGGGAAAACACATCAGCTGTCAGAACGAAATAGGGATGGTTCCTATTTCAGAAGAGGAAGTGACCCAGGAAGATGTGGAAAACGTGGTGCACACCGCGAAATCCGTGCGTGTTCGTGACGAACACCGGATTTTGCACGTTATTCCGCAAGAATATGCGATCGATTATCAGGAAGGGATCAAAAATCCGGTAGGCTTATCGGGCGTGCGTATGCAGGCGAAAGTCCATTTGATCACCTGCCATAACGATATGGCGAAAAACATCGTTAAAGCGGTTGAACGATGCGGCCTGAAAGTTGACCAACTGATTTTCGCCGGTCTGGCCTCGAGTTTCGCCGTGCTGACCGAAGATGAACGCGAGCTGGGCGTTTGCGTTGTGGACGTCGGCGGCGGCACAATGGATATCGCGGTCTATACTGGCGGGGCGCTGCGCCACACCAAGGTTATTCCGTATGCGGGCAACGTGGTGACCAGCGACATCGCCTATGCGTTCGGCACGCCGCCGACCGATGCGGAAGCCATTAAGGTGCGTCACGGCTGCGCGCTCGGCTCCATTGTCGGCAAAGATGAAAACGTCGAGGTGCCCAGCGTGGGCGGACGGCCGCCGCGCAGCCTGCAGCGCCAGACGCTGGCAGAGGTCATTGAGCCGCGCTATACCGAGCTGCTGAACCTGGTCAACGACGAGATTTTACAGCTGCAGGAGCAGCTGCGTCAGCAGGGCGTCAAGCATCACCTGGCCGCAGGCATCGTCCTGACCGGCGGCGCGGCGCAGATTGAAGGCCTGGCGGCCTGCGCGCAGCGTGTGTTCCATACGCAGGTACGCATCGGCCAGCCGCTGAATATCACCGGCTTAACAGATTATGCGCAGGAGCCTTACTACTCGACTGCTGTCGGGCTGCTGCACTACGGAAAAGAGTCTCATCTTAACGGTGAGGCGGATGTGGAAAAAAGAGCGTCAGTGGGCAACTGGTTCAAGCGAATCAACAGCTGGCTGAAAAAAGAGTTTTAATTTAGAGAAAAGGAGATCATGCTAGGCTTATTTTATGATCTCCAGGCGACAGGCACATAACGGAGAGAAATTATGTTTGAACCTATGGAATTAACCAATGACGCGGTGATTAAAGTCATCGGCGTCGGCGGCGGCGGCGGTAACGCTGTAGAGCATATGGTGCGTGAGCGCATCGAAGGCGTAGAATTCTTTGCCGTTAACACCGACGCTCAGGCGTTGCGCAAAACGGCAGTAGGCCAGACCATCCAAATCGGTAACGGGATTACCAAGGGTCTGGGTGCCGGGGCAAACCCGGAAGTAGGACGCAATTCAGCGGAAGAAGATCGTGAAGCATTACGTCAGGCGCTGGAAGGCGCGGACATGGTGTTTATCGCCGCAGGTATGGGCGGCGGCACCGGTACCGGCGCAGCGCCGGTCGTGGCCGAAGTAGCCAAAGATTTAGGTATCCTGACCGTGGCCGTCGTGACCAAGCCTTTCAATTTTGAAGGCAAGAAGCGTATGGCTTTCGCGGAGCAGGGTATTGCCGAGCTCTCCAAGCATGTCGATTCTCTGATTACTATTCCAAACGACAAGCTGCTGAAAGTGCTGGGTCGCGGTATCTCTCTGCTGGACGCGTTCGGCGCGGCTAACGACGTGCTGAAAGGCGCGGTACAGGGCATTGCCGAACTGATTACCCGTCCGGGCCTGATGAACGTCGACTTTGCCGACGTGCGCACGGTGATGTCCGAAATGGGCTACGCAATGATGGGTTCCGGCGTGGCTTGCGGCGAAGACCGTGCGGAAGAAGCGGCCGAAATGGCGATCTCCAGCCCGCTGCTGGAAGATATCGACCTTTCCGGCGCGCGCGGCGTACTGGTCAACATCACGGCTGGTTTCGACCTGCGTCTGGACGAATTTGAAACCGTGGGTAACACTATCCGCGCCTTCGCTTCCGACAACGCGACCGTGGTTATCGGTACCTCGCTGGATCCGGAAATGAACGACGAGCTACGTGTGACCGTGGTCGCAACCGGCATCGGCATGGACAAACGTCCGGAGATCACGCTGGTGACCAACAAGCAGGCACAGACTCAGCCTGTCATGGATCATCGTTATCAGCAGCACGGCATGGCGCCGCTGCCTCAGGAGCAAAAGCCTGCGGCGAAAGTCGTCAACGAGCCCGGCACGCAAACCAACAAAGAGCCTGACTATCTGGATATTCCGGCCTTCCTGCGTAAGCAGGCGGACTAAGAATTCCCTGAAGGTTGGGGTTCTCCGCTCTTTGTGTTAAAGTGTTCGCCCGTCAGTGATTTATACTGGCGGTCGGATGAGTAATTTTGCGAGATAATGCGATGATCAAACAACGGACATTAAAACGTATTGTTCAGGCGACTGGCGTCGGTTTGCATACCGGCAAGAAAGTCACTCTGACGCTACGCCCTGCGCCGGCTAACACCGGGGTCATCTATCGTCGCACTGACTTGAATCCACCGGTTGATTTCCCGGCTGATGCCAAATCCGTGCGTGATACCATGCTCTGTACCTGCCTGGTCAACGAGCATGACGTGCGTATATCCACGGTCGAGCACCTGAATGCGGCCCTTGCTGGCCTCGGCATTGATAATATCGTGGTGGAAGTTAACGCGCCTGAAATCCCTATTATGGATGGCAGCGCGGCGCCTTTTATTTATCTGCTGATGGACGCGGGTATTCAGGAGCTGAACTGCGCGAAAAAATTTGTGCGCATCAAACAGCCTGTCCGGGTTGAAGACGGCGACAAATGGGCTGAACTGGTCCCGCACAACGGCTTTAAGCTCGATTTCACCATCGACTTTAAGCACCCGGCTATTGACGCCAGCTCACAGCGCTACAGCATGGATTTTTCCGCTGAAGCCTTTGCCCGTCAAATCAGCCGCGCCCGTACGTTCGGCTTTATGCGCGACATCGAGGCGTTACAGTCTCGCGGTCTTTGCCTGGGCGGCAGCTTCGACTGCGCCATCGTGGTGGATGACTATCGCGTGCTGAACGAAGACGGCCTGCGTTTTGAGGACGAGTTCGTGCGTCACAAAATGCTGGATGCGATCGGCGACCTGTTTATGTGCGGACACAACATCATTGGCGCCTTTACCGCGTTCAAGGGTGGTCACGCGCTGAACAACAAGCTGCTGCAGGCCGTACTGGCGAAGCAGGAAGCCTGGGAATGGGCAACGTTTGAAGACGAAGCCGAACTGCCGGTGACCTTCCGTGCGCCAAACCTGGTGCTGGCTTAAGCACTATTTATGACGACTGGTTGAGCGGGTACTCTCTCCGGCCAGCAAGGCCAGTCGTTCTAATGTTTTCTTTAGTTTTTCCGGGCTACGGCTCGCGACTCCCCGTAAAATCTCCGCACTCTCTTCGCTAAGCTGACGTCCCAGATTATTCTCTTTTGCTGGCCGAACGCTGTTTTCCTGCGCGTTTTCCTGAGCTTTTGCCGCCATCGTTGGATTTATCCTGATGTCGATTGACGTCAATGATGGTAATATTTGCGCTCGTAAAGCTGACAGCAGGCTGGATTGTTCATAGCGTAAGCGCATCATCCAGCTGGCGTTAGCGGTTTCAAGCACCAGAACGCCCTGGCGAAAATTCGCCACGCGGCACCAGGGATGCAGCTGAGCCGGGATAATACCCTGCAACGCACGGTTCAGCTTATTCAGCGCAATAGCGCGTTGCTGAATGGATTGCAGCATACTCTGGCCTTCGGCAGCTTCGAAAAAACTTTCAATTGATTGCGGGCGACTATCGCGCATAGCAGGCTCCGGCGGAAAACAGTGGGTATTCTTAATTGTTGGCGACAATTTGGCAGACGTTACTTCTGGCCGCATCTCCTGTTGGGGATGGTCGCGGCGAGCTTTGGTCTGCCTCACGCCTCAGGTGATACCTTACCAGAAACTGCTTCCAGAAGCCTGAATATCAATAATAGCGTGCGTTTCGACAGCCTTGCGTTGTTAAACGCGCGTCGCGCCAGCTTCAACGTGGATTACTGGCATCAACACGCCATCCGCACCGTTATTCGCCATCTCTCTTTTACGCTGACGCCCGCTGCCGTTATTGAGCAGGCCACGCCGCTTGAAGTGCATCGGCTGGCGCTACTGGATACGCTAAATGCGCTACTCACGCATGAAGCCAGACCGCCCGCGATTGTTCGTCAGACCGCGCCGCAGCAAACAACCGACGCGCCTCGCTATCATACCGGCCTGTGGCTGGCCAGCGTGCAGGGCATTCGCGCCGGGCCTGCCTCTCTCGCATAAATCGACTATAGTTCCCCCATTAAAAGTTTAGTGATGCGCTGTAGAAGCAGTGGCTGAGAGAATATTGTTTATGTTAATCAAATTATTAACCAAGGTTTTTGGTAGCAGTAACGACCGTACGCTGCGCCGTATGCGCAAAGTGGTTGAGCAGATCAACAAGATGGAACCGGACTTCGAGAAGCTGTCCGATGATGAGCTGAAGGCGAAGACCGCCGAGTTCCGCGCGCGTCTGGAAAAAGGTGAAGTGCTGGAAAACCTGATCCCGGAAGCCTTTGCGACCGTACGCGAGGCCAGCAAGCGCGTCTTTAACATGCGTCACTTTGACGTGCAGCTGCTGGGCGGCATGGTACTGAACGATCGCTGCATCGCGGAAATGCGTACCGGTGAAGGTAAAACCCTGACCGCTACGCTGCCTGCCTACCTGAACGCCCTTAGCGGCAAAGGCGTGCACGTCGTCACGGTCAACGACTATCTGGCGCAGCGTGATGCGGAAAACAACCGCGCGCTGTTCGAGTTCCTGGGATTGAGCATCGGCATCAACCTGCCGGGAATGCCTGCCCCGGCCAAACGTGAAGCCTACGCTGCCGATATTACTTACGGCACCAACAACGAATATGGCTTTGACTATCTGCGCGATAACATGGCGTTCAGCCCTGAGGATCGCGTGCAGCGTAAGCTTAACTATGCGCTGGTGGATGAGGTCGACTCCATCCTGATCGACGAAGCACGTACGCCGCTGATTATCTCCGGTCCGGCGGAAGACAGCTCCGAACTCTATATCAAAGTTAACAAAATCATCCCTCACCTGATCCGTCAGGACAAAGAAGATTCCGACACCTTCCAGGGCGAAGGCGACTTTTCTGTGGATGAAAAAGGGCGCCAGGTGCATCTGACCGAGCGCGGCCTGATGAAGGTGGAAGAGCTGCTGGTCAGCGAAGGCATCATGGTAGAGGGCGAGTCGCTTTACTCGCCGGGCAACATCATGATGATGCACCACGTAACGGCGGCGCTGCGCGCCCATGCGCTCTTTACCCGCGACGTGGACTATATCGTGAAAGACGGCGAAGTGATTATCGTCGATGAACATACTGGTCGTACCATGCAGGGCCGTCGCTGGTCGGATGGTCTGCATCAGGCGGTAGAAGCGAAAGAAGGCGTGGAGATCCAGAACGAGAACCAGACGCTGGCTTCTATTACTTTCCAGAACTATTTCCGCCTTTACGACAAGCTGGCCGGTATGACCGGTACGGCAGATACCGAGGCTTTTGAATTCAGCTCTATCTACAAGCTGGAAACGATTGTAGTGCCGACCAACCGCCCAATGGTGCGTAAAGATCTGCCGGATCTGGTCTATATGACCGAGAAAGAGAAGATCGACGCGATCATTGAAGATATCCGCGAGCGTACCGCTAACGGCCAGCCGGTGCTGGTGGGAACGATCTCTATTGAGAAATCGGAAGTGGTGTCAGCCGAGCTGACCCGCGCAGGGATTAAACACGAGGTGCTGAACGCCAAATTCCACGCCCGTGAAGCGGATATCGTGGCGCAGGCTGGTCAGCCGGGCGCGGTTACCATCGCAACAAACATGGCGGGTCGCGGTACGGATATCGTGCTGGGCGGCAGCTGGCAGGCGGAAATCGCCGCGCTGGCCGATCCAACTCCTGAGCAGATTGAAGCGATCAAAAGCGCCTGGAAAGTACGTCACGATGCGGTACTGGCCTCCGGCGGTCTGCATATCATCGGCACCGAGCGTCATGAATCACGCCGTATCGATAACCAGCTGCGCGGCCGCTCCGGTCGTCAGGGCGATAATGGCTCCTCACGCTTCTATCTGTCGATGGAAGATGCGCTGATGCGTATTTTTGCCTCCGATCGCGTCTCTAACATGATGCGTAAACTGGGCATGAAGCCGGGCGAAGCAATTGAGCATCCGTGGGTGACCAAAGCTATCGCCAATGCACAGCGCAAAGTGGAAAGCCGCAACTTCGATATTCGTAAGCAGCTGCTGGAATATGATGACGTGGCTAACGATCAGCGTCGCGCTATCTACACCCAGCGTAACGAGCTGCTGGACGTTTCCGACGTATCGGAAACCATTGCCAGCATCCGTGAAGACGTGTTTAAAACCACGATCGATACCTACATTCCACCGCAGTCGCTGGAAGAAATGTGGGATGTGCCAGGCCTGCAGGAACGGCTGAAAAACGATTTCGACCTGGAGCTGCCAATTGCAGAGTGGCTGGACAAAGAGCCTGAACTGCATGAAGAGACGCTGCGCGAACGTATTATGACGCACGCCAAAGAGCAGTATCAGCGTAAAGAAGAAGTGGTCGGCATTGAGATGATGCGCAACTTTGAAAAAGGCGTGATGCTGCAAACGCTGGATTCGCTGTGGAAAGAGCATCTGGCTGCAATGGACTACCTGCGTCAGGGCATCCATTTGCGTGGCTATGCGCAGAAGGATCCTAAACAGGAGTACAAGCGCGAGTCTTTCGCCATGTTCGCCGCAATGCTGGAGTCGCTGAAGTATGAAGTGATCAGCACGCTGAGCAAGGTGCAGGTGCGGATGCCGGAAGAGGTTGAAGCGATGGAAGAGCAGCGTCGTGAGGAAGCCGAGCGTCTGGCGCAGCAGCAGCAGCTGAGCCATGTGGATACCGAAACGGAAGCGGCGATGGCGCTGGCTGAGCAGACCGGCGAGCGTAAAGTCGGGCGTAACGATCCTTGCCCTTGCGGCTCCGGTAAAAAATATAAGCAGTGTCACGGCCGCCTGGCCTAACGGGTATTGCTGACTACGCTTTAAAAAACCGGGGAATTCCCCGGTTTTTTTATGGCGGAGCAGGCAGGGACGTTTAAAACTCTTCTCCACAGCCACAGCCACAGCCACAGCCACAGCCACAGCCACAGCCACAGCCACAGCCGTTGCGAAAGCGAGGCAAAATATTAAGTTCGCCAAAGCGAACGTTTATTACTTCGCAATGCCGCAACGTCGCTACTTTGCAGCCATAATTTTCGTCAAAATGAGTCCTTCATGTATCGCAGCCTGCGTCGCGGACAGGAACCTGGCGCAGCCGCGTCGATGCCACAGCGGCGCTTAAGTAAAGCCTGCCGTCCGGGCCGGCCTCCTGGCCGTTATCCGTAGAGCCAGAGAAATATCGTCCAGCCTGCAAAGGCCAGCGCAGGCCCAAAGGGGAAAGGTACATTAAGCGGATGCCTGAACAGCAGCCACGCGGCAAACAGCGCGGCTGCGGTGATAAGCGTCGCCAGCAGCACGACCCAGGGCAGCCGCTCCAGGCCCGTCCAGGCGCCCAGCGCCGCCAGTAATTTGGCATCGCCCAGCCCCAGCCCCTCTTTGTTTCTCAGCAGCCAATAGCCGTGTGAGAGTAGCCAAAGCGTGCTGTAACCTGCTGCCGCGCCGTAAACGGCCTGCTCTGGCGACAGGCCCGGCAGCAATCCGAGCGTGCTGGCAAGCAGTCCAAGCCAGAGCAGCGGCAGCGTCAGCATATCCGGCAGCAGCAGCATACGGTAATCCACTACTGCCAGTACTAATAACGTCCAGCTTAGCAGCAGCGCCGGTAGCCACAGGCTCAGAGGCAGCTGCACTATGACGACTGCTGTCACTGCCAATAGCGCTGGCAGCATGATCATGTTTATCCGGTGGTTAAAGATGCGGCGCATATTTCTTTCCTCTTATCCGTGAGTCGGCAGACGTCGCCCTGCCTGTCTGTTTTGCTTAGGACAGGCTTCCCTGGAAAGAAATGTTACGCTTTGTTTTTACTGGCGTACCGATCTTCGGCCATTTTCATGCTGTTACATAGCTGATTTTCGTAACGGCCCGCAGTTTACAATCGGGCTTGCGATCGTGCCGCAACGCTGGAATAGTGGCGGCGTACTTCAGGCAATCCAGAGAACAGTTATGAAGCATTTGCAGGTGGCAGTAGGCATCATTCGTGACGGGCAGAAAAGAATATTTTTAACCCAGCGCTCCGCCAAATCCCATATGGCTAATCGATGGGAATTTCCTGGCGGGAAAATCGAAGCAGGCGAAACGCCGGAACAGGCGCTGAAGCGCGAGCTACAGGAAGAAACGGGCATCACTCCACTGGGCGCATCGGCCTGCGGTATGGCCAGCCATACGGACAGCGAGCTACAGGTCACACTGCATTTTTTTCTGGTCGAGGCCTGGCGGGGCGAACCGTGGGGACGTGAAGGGCAGCCGCAGCGCTGGGTCGCGCAGCAGGCGCTGGTGGCGGAAGAATTTCCTCCCGCCAATGCAGAACTGATAGCTCGCCTGCAGGCCGGGCTGATTTAGACGATATCGCCCGCCTGCAGGCCGGGCTGGTTCAGGCGATATCGTTCGGCTTCAGAGGGATTAACGAAGGCGATATTGCATAGCCGCTGGCTGAAAAGGGCCATATTCAGCCAGCGTTCATCTTCCTGACAGCAAGCTTTCAGTAGCGATCTTTCGGCTCTTCGCTCCATTCATCGCTGTCGGAAAGGCCGCCCTCGCTGGGGATTCGTTTCTCTTCGTTAGCCCATTCGCCCAAATCGATCAGCTGACAGCGCTTGCTGCAGAAGGGCCGCCATGGGCTTAGCTCATCCCAGATAACCTCTTTATTACAGGTTGGACAGTTTACGGTGATGACTTCATTCATTGATCGTTACCTCAGCAGCAGGCAAGTTGAAAATCGAGGCGCGCCGGCACCTCGCCGTGCTCGCTGTCAAGCGGCAGAAAGCGGATAGCATAGCGGCTTTTATGGCCGGAAACCTGCGGATAAAGCGAGTCCTCCAGCATCAGCTGCAGGCGCAGCAGATCGGCGCCTTCCGCGTTGTCCTGGTAAAATCCGTTCAGGCTGGTCTGATGGCGAAAAGCGCCCGACTGGCGAATTAAGTCTAAAATCAGCGTCAGCGCGTCGCGAATAGGCGCCAGCGAATTCATCCACAGCGCGACCTGACTGTCCCGTTTCTCCTGTTCTATATGCAGCCAGATATGCAGCGTAGGCAGGTCGAAACTGCAGCAGCCGCCGGGAATACTTAAGCGCTGACGGACCAGTCCGATCAACCGATCCTCCCGCATCATCTGTCCCATACGCGGGGCGGCCATAAGCGCAGTCGAACGCGTTTTCAGACTGTCGTGCAGCTTATGCACCAGATCCATGTCCACGCCCGGCACTTCCGCCCAGGAACGCAGCTTCTGCTGCTGCTTATCCAGCTCTTTGACAATTTCGGTGCGCAGTTCGCCGCGTTCAAATACATCCAGCAGCTCGGCCGCATTGCGGAAAAAAGTTAGCGCGCTGACTGAATCGACGATGGTGCGACTGCTGTCCAGTTGATTCATTAAAAATTCAATGCGCAGCCAGGTCCGCATTTTTTCATTTAGTGGGTACTCAAATAAAACCGTTGTGCTCATGCTTTAATCCTGATCTGTTGCTCCGGCAAGCTGGCGATAGCGCCGATCCAGCCGGGCAACTTTGGCGGCCACATCATCAGGTGTGCCGCCGTTATCGATAATGTCGTCGGCTACGGCAAGTCGCGCTTCACGCGTGGCCTGCGCAGCCAAAATATGTTCAGCCTGTTCACGGCTGATGTTGTCTCTGGTCATGGTACGCGCCAGCTGCGTTTCGCGATCGACATCCACTACCAGCACCCGATCGGCCAGCTGCTGCAGATTGTTTTCAACCAGTAAAGGAACGACCCACAGGCACCAGACGGAGCGGGTTAACGCCAGCTGGCGACGGGTCTCACAATGGATCAGCGGATGTAGAAGGGCGTTCAGCCAGGCTTTTTCCTGCGTGGAGCTGAAAATCCGCTTACGCAGCGCGGCGCGATCTAACGTGCCGTCCGGGCGAATGACCGCCGCGCCAAACCGCTCTTGTATCGCCTTCAGCGCGGGTTGACCGGGCTCTACGACCTGACGGGCAATAACATCGGCGTCAACGATATCCACGCCTCTGGCCGCGAAGGCGTTAGCGATAGTGGTTTTCCCGCTGCCGATACCGCCGGTCAGCGCAACAGTATAGCTCATAGTCCCGATTCTCACGGCTCCGATGTGGCCGCATCCGCGCCGGCCAGCATTGACGCGGCCGTTAAAAGTGGGGTGCAGATCACATAAGAGAATCACAGATAAATTTATGGGATTGTAGCCTAAATAAACCTGTTTTCGCAGTCTTGTCCGTGCGTTTTTAGCGCGTATGATAAGGCTACTGGAGCTGGCCGCAGCACCCAATCATCAGATTGCGCCATCAACCAGGAAGTGATTTATGCGTATTGAAGAAGATATTAAACTAGGCTTTAAAGATGTCCTGATCCGCCCCAAACGTTCCACGTTGAAGAGTCGTTCACAGGTTGATCTGAACCGTCAGTTCACCTTCAAACACTCCGGCGTCGCCTGGTCAGGCGTGCCGATCATTGCCGCCAATATGGATACCGTCGGTACCTTCAGCATGGCGGAAGCGCTGGCCTCATTCCAGGTCCTTACCGCCGTTCACAAGCATTATAGCGTGGCACAATGGCAGGCCTTTATCGCTCGCGTGCCGGAAAGCGTACTGCAACACGTGATGGTTTCCACCGGCACTTCCGATGCCGATTTCGTTAAAATGCAGCAGATCCTCGCACTGTCGCCCGCGTTAAATTTCATTTGTATTGACGTTGCTAACGGCTACTCCGAACACTTTGTCGAGTTTTTACAGCGTGCTCGCGAGGCCTGCCCGGATAAAACTATCTGTGCGGGTAACGTAGTGACGGGCGAAATGGTGGAGGAACTTATCCTTTCCGGTGCCGATATCGTGAAGGTGGGCATCGGCCCCGGCTCCGTCTGTACGACAAGGGTGAAAACTGGCGTAGGCTATCCGCAGCTTTCCGCTGTGATTGAATGTGCCGATGCGGCGCATGGGCTGGGCGGTCAAATTGTCAGCGACGGCGGCTGTTCGGTACCGGGCGACGTGGCGAAAGCCTTCGGCGGCGGCGCTGATTTTGTGATGCTTGGCGGGATGCTGGCCGCGCATGATGAATGCGAAGGCACGCTGGTGGAAGAGGATGGCGAGCAGTTCATGCTGTTTTACGGCATGAGTTCTGAATCTGCGATGAACCGTCACGTCGGCGGCGTGGCTGGCTACCGTGCCGCCGAAGGCAAAACCGTTAAGCTTCCCGTTCGCGGCCCGGTAGACAACACGGCGCGAGACATTCTTGGTGGCCTGCGCTCTGCCTGCACCTACGTTGGCGCTGAGCGGCTGAAAGAGCTGACCAAGCGCACGACCTTTATCCGCGTGGCGGAGCAGGAAAACCGGGTGTTCAATCGATAAGCAATATTGCCGATCGGCCTGCCGCTTGCGCTAAGCGGCAGGCTTTTCCGGCTATAGCTCCCGCGCTTCTGCCTGACCGGGCGGTATTATGTTGCCAGCCTCAAAGCGTCGTCTGCCGTAAGCCCTCGTCTATCCCAAAGCATCGCCCAGGTTGAAGATGGGCAAGTACATCGCAACGACCAGCGTGCCTACCAGCACGCCGGTAACGACCATCATTAATGGCTCCAGCGCAGCGGCCAGATTATCCGCCAGCTCATGCGTGCTGGCCTCATGCCATTCACCCAGCCGGCGCAGCAGGCTGTCCAGCGCGCCAGCCTCTTCGCCCACTTTTATCAGCTGGTAGCATAACGGCGTGAAAAGCTCGTGCTGCGCCAGCGCCCGATACAGCGGGTTACCGGCGGCGATATGCTGCTGCAAGGCGACTATCGCCTCACGCCACAGCAGATGATCGAGCGTTTTCTCTACCGCCTGCAGCCCCTGCAACAGCGTCAGGCCAGCCTGCTGCGTCAGCGTCAGGGTCAGAAAGATACGGCTGAGCTGGCCGCCGCGATAAAGCCGGCCGATAAGCGGCAGCTGTAACAGACATCGCTGCTCGTTACGCTGCCAGACGGGCAGGCGACGGCTCTGCCAGCGCCAGTAAGCGAGGCCGCCGAAGGCCAGCGGCAAAATAAGCATGCCATAATGCTGTAGCCCCTCGGAAAGGGCTATTATGGCCGCGGTAAAGGCCGGTAGCGGCGCGTTAAAGGAATGATAGATAGCTACGAACTCCGGCAAAACGAAAACCAGCATTCCGATGCTGACCAGCAGCGCGACGGCGACGACAAACAGCGGGTAGCGCAGCGCTTTCATTACTTTCTTTTGCAGCTGTCGTTCTCTTTCCTGCTGACCGGCCAGACGCAGACAGCATTCGTCCATTCTGCCGGTCAGTTCGCCAACCGCGATCAGGGCAGGGTAGAGCGGTGGAAAAACTACAGGCCAGTCAGCCAGCGCCTGTGAAAATGGTACGCCCTCCGATACGCTTTGCTCTATCTGCGTGAGCAAAGCCTGCCAGCCGGGATCGGCATGGCCTTCAGCCGTCAGCCGCAGGCTGGCAGAAAGCGTCATGCCTGCCTGCAAAAGCGTAGCCAGCTCGCGGAAAAAGGTAATCTTGTGCTGCCATTTCCAGTCGCCGGCGCGATAGCGGCGTCCTTTGCTAACCTTTAGCGGCAGCAGGTCGAGCGCCATGAGCCGTTCCGTTGCCTCCTGGCGGCCGCGGCAAAAACAGGCTCCCTGATGGAAAGCGCCTTCTTTGTCCGTGGCCTGCCATGCCACTAACAGCGGATCAGTCATCGTCATTACCCACAGTTCGATTCAGCTCTGCCAGCGTGGTTTCGCCTTTATTCACGCTATGTAGCCCTTCTACAAACAGCGAGTTTATATTTTGCTGCCGGGTAATTTTTAGCAGCGCCTCCTGAGCGCTGTCGATCGCGATAGCATTTTGCAGCCGCGCATTAACGGGAAGCAGCTCGAACAGCGCCAGCCTGCCGTAGAAGCCGGAATAGCAGCGTTCGCAGCCGACGGCCCGCCAGTTTTGCACCGTACCCGGCCACAGAGCCTGAGGGAAATGGGCCAGGGCTTCGGCGGGTTCGCGACAGTGGGGGCAGAGACGGCGTACCAGACGCTGGGCGATAACCAGCTTTAGCGCGGAGGCAAGCTGGTAGCCAGGAATACCGATTTGCCTTAGCCGGGTCAGCGTTTCCGCCGTGGAGTTGGTGTGCAAAGTCGACAGGACCAGGTGGCCGGTCTGCGCCGCCTTGATGGCGATTTCCGCCGTTTCCGCATCGCGGATCTCACCAATCATAATTACATCGGGATCCTGACGCAGCAGAGCGCGCAGCACGCGGTTGAAATCAAGACCGGTTTTAGGATGTACCTGGGTTTGATTAACGCCCGGCAGCGGGATTTCCACGGGATCTTCCACGCTGCACAGGTTGCGGTCCGGCGTGTTAAGCGAGCTTAGCCCGCTGTAAAGGGTAAAGGTTTTCCCGCTGCCGGTAGGGCCGGTAACCAGAATCAGCCCCTGCGGCCGCGCCAGCGCTTCGCGAAAGCAGCGCAGCGCCGCTGGCGACATGCCAAGATGCGCCAGCGACACGGACTGGGTGTCGTTTTGCAGCAGTCGGATAACGGCTTTTTCACCGCAGCGCGTGGGCAGCGTCGAGAGGCGAAAGGAAGCGGGGTTGCCCGGCAGCGGCAGCGTGAACTGACCATCCTGCGGGACGCGGCGTTCGGCGATATCCAGGTTAGCGACTATTTTCAGCCTTGCCAGCAGCGCCGCGCCGTTGTCGACTGGCGAAGTCGGCACGCTTTGCAGCACGCCGTCCACCCGAAAACGGATGCGTAACGCATCGGCCTGGGGTTCGATATGGATATCGGACGCGCGCTGCCGTATCGCCAGCGCCAGCAGATTGTCGATACGCTGGATGGTTGTTTCGCTATGTGCCGCCGCAGGTTCTGATGCGGTCGGGCGATCCTGTCGATACTGTTCCAGTCGCGCCGGCGGCCAGTACTCAATCTCAATCGCGCCCTGAGCGGTAAAACGCAGCGCCGCCATCATCTCGGCCGAGGGCGGCGCTGCCATAGCGATGTGCAGCCGCTGCGGCGTAAGCGAAAGCACCACGGCATGATGACGTTGGCAGAGAGCCTCAATGGCCTGCAGAGAGGAAGACGTGGTCATTCCGCCACCTCGCTGTCATCGTCAAAGCGGAAGATATTTTCACAGGCTTCTTTCAGCCCCGTTTGCTGCGTGGCGCAGGTGCGCTGCCAGCCGATTTGGCCTTCGGCACCGTCCCACTGCGGTTTCATCGTTACCGTCAGGCCGTTCAGGCTTTCCTGGCCCGTCAGCGTCAGTGCGCCGCCCTGTACGGTGACGGCGGCAACATAACGCGACCCTTTCCCGGACGGCACGCCGTTGCTGCCTTCGCTACAGCTTTCTGCGCCGCCGTGCTCAATGGCGCACAGTTCCACTGCGGTTTTAAAAGGCATTGCCGTTTGCAGCATATCGGTCAGCGCGGCTTTTTGCAGATAGTTCTGGTAAGCCGGCAGGCCGATAGCGCTGAGAATGGCGATGATAGCGATAACTATCATTAGTTCGACCAGGGTAAATCCCTGTTGGTTTTTCATGATGTTGACTTCCATGTGTTTAAGGAGCCAGCAACGTACCGCTGAAAAAAAACGCAGGCCAGCGGCAAAAAAACGTTTCCGAAGAAGGGCAGCAGGAATTCTTTTGCTATTGCATCAGCCGACAAAAAGGCGGGAAGCCAGCCCGCAAAATTTAGCGTGGCGGGCGAAAACGCCATCCGGAGACGGCGTTAAAATGACAGGTAAAATTAATGGGCAGCAGCGGGGCGAAAGCGCATGGAGAGATCCAGCGCCCGCACGTGCTTGGTCAGCGCGCCGACCGAGATATAATCCACGCCTGTTTCGGCGAAAGTCCGGAGCGTCTCGTCGGTGACGTTGCCGGAAACCTCCAGCAGCGCGCGGCCGTCGGTCTGGCGCACCGCTTCCCGCATCTGCTCAACGCTGAAGTTGTCCAGCATGATGATATCCGCCCCGGCTTCAACGGCCTGGCTAAGCTCGTCCAGCGATTCGACCTCGACTTCCACCGGCACGTCCGGATGCAGCCAGAACGCCTTTTCAACGGCCTGACGAACTGAACCGGTAGCGATAATATGATTTTCCTTGATCAGGAAAGCGTCGGAAAGGCCCAGTCGGTGGTTAGCGCCGCCGCCGCACAGCACGGCGTACTTCAGCGCGGTGCGCAGTCCCGGCAGCGTTTTTCTCGTATCCAGCAGCTGCGTTTTGGTGCCTTCAAGTATAGCCACATAGCGGCTGACTTCGGTCGCCACGCCGGATAACGTCTGGACAAAATTCAGTGCGGTGCGTTCGGCTGTCAGTATCAGCGAGGAAGGGCCGGTCACTTCAAACAGCGGCTGGTTGGCTACGATCGCGTCGCCATCTTCCACGTGCCACATCATCTGCGTCTTATTACCAAGCTGGATAAAAACTTCTTCGACCCAGCGTTTCCCGCAAAAAATCCCCGGTTCGCGGGTGATCACTACGGCATGAGAGCGGGCGTCTGCCGGCAGCAGGCTGGCGGTAATATCCCGGCTGGCGTCGATCTCGCCGCCCAGGTCTTCTCGCAGCGCCAGGGCGACGGCAGGAGGAATATCATCCTTAATACGTTCCAGCAGTGCGGCACGGCGGCTGTCCGCATCGTAGCGACGGGTTGTCATGGTCAAACTCCAAAAAGGCGGATTGAAGAGAAAACCATGCTAGCTTTTTTACCTGCGGCTGGCGAGTCGGTTACTGCGCCAGGGCAGCCGGTTTCTTGCCGCCTGACCGGGCAAAGGCGACGAAATTTCCCCCCGTGCTGTTTCTGCGGCGGCAGGGCTTCCTGCGTCAGGGATTCATGTTACTCTGATGTTATCTATAGAAAAGGAGAGCAGGCCATGCAGTTGCAGTCAGGCTGGCTGACCGGCGTGAAACGGGTGCCGTCACCGCATTTTAATCAGCGCCCGCAAAACGAAACGCCCACGCTTCTGGTTATTCATAATATCAGCCTGCCGCCGGGCGAGTTCGGCGGCCCGTGGATCGATGCGCTATTTACCGGCCAGCTGGATGCCGCAGCCCATCCTTACTTTGCGGATATCGCGCATCTGCGGGTTTCCGCGCATTGCCTGATCCGTCGCGATGGCGAAATTATCCAGTATGTGCCTTTTGATTTACGCGCCTGGCACGCGGGCGTTTCCTGCTATCAGGGACGGGAGGCCTGCAATGATTTTTCTGTTGGCATTGAGCTGGAAGGCACCGACGTGCTGCCCTATACCGATGCGCAATACCAGGCTTTGCAGGCGGTAACCCGTTTACTGGCAAAGCACTATCCGCAAATAGTCGAAAATATTACCGGGCATAGTGATATCGCGCCGGAAAGAAAAACCGATCCCGGGCCGGCGTTTGACTGGGAAAGATTTCGGAGCGGGCTGAAGCAGGAACCCTCCGCTTTACAGCAGGAGTCACAGGCATGACGCTTTTTAGTTTGTTATTGGTTCTGGGTTGGGAACGCTTGTTTAAAATGGGCGAGCACTGGCAGCTGGATCACCATCTGGCACGCTTGTTCCGTCGTCAGCGGCGCTTTTCGCTGCTGCGCACGCTGGCAATGACGCTGGCGGCGATGGCGGTGGTCGCACTCTGTTTACTGGCGCTGAAGGGCCTGTTTTTCGGCGTTTTGCAGCTGCTGTTCTGGATTGCCCTTGGGCTGTTGTGCATCGGTGCAGGATCGGTAAGGCTGCATTACCATGCCTATCTTAAAGCGGCCAGCCATAATGACACGGACGCGCGCAGCGCCATGGCGGAAGAGCTGACGCTGATCCACGGCCTGCCGATGGAGTGTAATGAACGCGAATATCTCTGCGAACTGCAAAATGCGCTGCTGTGGATTAATTATCGCTTTTATCTGGCACCGTTGTTCTGGTTTGTCGTAGGCGGCCCATGGGGACCGGTCCTGCTGGTGGGATATGCTTTTCTGCGCGCGTGGCAGAGCTGGCTGGCGCGTCGTTATACGCCACTGGAACGGTCGCAATCCGGCGTGGATGCTATCCTGCACTGCGTCGACTGGCTCCCGGTAAGACTGGCAGGTGTTGCCTATGCCTTATTGGGACATGGCGAACGCGCGCTGCCGGCCTGGTTTGCCTCATTGGGCGATCGGCATACCTCGCAATATCAGGTGCTGACCCGACTGGCGCAGTTTTCGCTGGCGCGCGATCCGCACACGGACAAAGTGCAAACGCCTCGAATTGCCGTCGCGCTGGCCAAGAAAGTGTCGCTGGCGATCGTGGTAGTGGTGGCGCTGCTGACTATTTACGGCGCGCTGGTATAGCAGGAATGATCCGGCCCGCAGGCCGGATCGTGGGCTGTCAGATTATTGCTCAGGCAACCGCGCTGTCGTTAGCGCCAAACCATCCCTCAATAAGATTACCCACGCTGCTTCCAATCCAGCTACCGAGCTGTTTCCCAACAAAAGCGGTTACTTTGGATACCAAAGTGGAAATAACCTTAAGTTAAAAAGGTTATTAATCCACGGCCGCTGGCGGTTCGCCAAAGACCGGCATACCGTCGCTATCCCAGGCAAAGGTTTTAATGCAGGTGTGCCGGTTGGGATCGTAAAGCGGATCGCCTTCGATTTCCGTATAGTCTCTCGCATGATAAACCAGTACGTCCTCGCCCTGTTCCGTTACCGTAAAGCTGTTATGCCCTGGCCCGAACTGGCGATTTTCCCAACTGGTTCTAAAGACCGGCTGAGGGGATTTTTGCCAGTTTTCCGCTTTCATTGGATCGGCAGCAACGTCGATCCACAGCAGGCCCATACAGTAGTTTTCATCCGTTGCGCTGGCCGAATAGCTGACGAACAGGCGGCTGCCGTGACGAATAACCGCAGGCCCTTCGTTGACGCTGAAGCCCACGCATTCCCAGTCGAACTCAGGCCGACTCAGCATCACCGGCGCGCTTTTCAGCGACCAGGGCGTCTCCAGTTCGGCAAGATAGAGATTGGAGTTGCCGGGGATCGCCGGATCTTTTTGCGCCCACAGATACCAGTTTCTGTCCTGATGCACGAAGTGGGTTGCGTCCAGCGCAAAACTGTCGATGGGCGTCATGACCTGCCTACATTCATGCCAGGCACCGGTAAGCGGATCGTCGTCATGGCAGGCGATAGCGAACATGCGGTGCTGGAACAGCCCATCTTTGATTTCTCTGGACGGCGCGGCGGCAAAATAGATGACCCAGACGTTATCAATAAGATGCAGTTCAGGCGCCCAAATCAGCTCGCTCATTTCGCCGCTGGCGTGTTTTTTCCAGACTACCACGCCTTCGGCTGTCGCCAGATCGGCTAAGGTCGCGGCACGGCGCAGCTCAAGCCGATCGTATTCAGGTACGGAGGCGATAAAATAGTAATGCTGCCGATGGCGCAGAATAAAGGGATCGGCACGCTGTTCAATAAGGGGGACGGGCCAGTGGCTGCTCATGCTCCTGTTCCTTCTGGTTTAACCGGCGCTTTGCCGTGATGATAATCGTTGAGTTCGCGGAAATTATGGCGACGCTGTTCCAAATCCAGCTGGATTTTTTGCATCGTTGGTCGGTCAACCTTCAGCAGCCTGACCACGCCAGCGGTAATCAGATAACCGATGCCCGGAATAATGGTAAACAGCAGCGTGATGCCGTTGACCGCCAGCGGCGACTGGGCTTTCGCGCCCGCATCGTAGCCGTAAAAAGAGAGCAGGAAGCCAACCATCGCGCCCGCTACGGCCAGGCCAACCTTGAGGAAAAACAGATTGCCTGAAAAGCTGATGCCGGTAATGCGCTTGCCGGTTTTCCATTCGCCGTAATCGTCCACGTCCGCCATCAGCGACCAGTGCAGCGGCGAAGGGATCTGATGCAGAATATTCAGCAAGAAGTACAGCACCACAATCAGTACCGTAGCCTGCGGATCCAGGAAGTAGAAGCCACAGGAGAACAGCGCCAGGACGATATTGGTCCAGAAGAAGACTTTCAGTTTGCACCAGCGATCGGTCAACACTTTTGCCAACGTGCTGCCCAGCATCATGCCTATTACGCCCAGACTGATAAATAGCGTGGCGAAATGGGTCGTTTGCCCCATTACCCAGGTGACGTAGTACATGGTGGCCGCCATACGGATAAAGCCGGGACAGACGTTACAAAAGGTCAGCAGCAGAATCCGCACCCACTGGTCGTTTTTCCACACGTCCCGTAAATCGGATTTCAGATCGCTGTTGCTCGGTACGGCAGGATGAATGCGTTCACGCACCGTGGCGAAGCAAAAAAGGAACATGCAGAGGCCGATAAAGGCCAGCACGCTCATCGCCATCTGGTAGCCGCGCGCTTTGTCGTCGCCGCCGAACCATTCCGCCATTGGCAGCAGGGAGAGCGACAGGATCAGCGTGGCGATGCCGACCATCACAAAGCGGTAAGACTGACAGGAGACGCGTTCGCCGGGATCGTTGGTAATCACGCCGCCAAGCGAGCAGTAAGGAATATTGATAGCGGTGTAGGTTAACGACATCAGAAAGTAGGTGGCAAACGCATAGATAACCTTATTGTCATAGCTCCAGTCCGGCGTGGTAAACATCAGCACGCTGAACAGCACATAGGGCAGAGAAATCCATAGCAGCCAGGGGCGAAAACGTCCCCAGCGGCTCTGCGTTCTGTCGGCCAGCGCGCCCATAATGGGGTCGGTAATCGCATCCAGCACGCGCACGGAAAGCAGCAGGACGCCGACCAGCGCGGGCGCAAGGCCAAAGACATCCGTATAAAAATAGTTAAGGAAAAGCATGATCGCGCCGCCGATCATATTGCAGCCCGCGTCTCCCATGCCATAGCCAATCTTCTCTTTTACCGAAAGCGCCGCGCTCTTCATGGATAATCTCTCCCACAGGATGAAGCAGAGATTATCACTGGCTTAATAGCGTCTTGCGCTGGCGCAAAAGGTTGCAGAGATGGACAAAACGGCTGTAACCGGAAAAGTGTGAGTAAGCTGGCAATTCACACGGGGAGAGCCATAAAAGGTAAGGCAGGCTGGAGGATTAACGCGCGGTAAAAAGGGCGCCGAAGCGCCCTGTATCATCAGGCTTTTTGCAGCCGGTTTTTTACCGCGTAGCCAATGGCCAGCACGATAAGCCACGGCGGAATAAGCCACACGGAAATCGCCATGCCCGGCGTCATCGCCATAATGACCAGAATGCCGATCATAAACAGCAGGCAAATCCAGTTGCCGGCGGGATAGAGCAGCGCCTTGAAGCGAGTCTGCACGCCCTCGTGCGCTTTCGCCTGGCGGAACTTCAGATGGGCGTAGCTGATCATCGCCCAGTTGATAACCAGCGCGGATACCACCAGCGCCATAAACAGGCCCAGCGCCTCGCCCGGCATCAGATAGTTCACCAATACGCAAATTGCCGTGGTAGCGGCTGAGAGCGCCAGTGCCACGTAAGGCACGCCGCGACGGTCAACCTTCAGCAGCGCCTTCGGGCCGTTGCCCTGACGGGCCAGGCCGTAGAGCATCCGACTGTTGGAATAGACGCAGCTGTTATAAACGGAGAGCGCCGCCGTTAAAAACACCAGGTTCAGCACGTTCGCCGCCAGGCTTTCGCCCAGGTCGTGGAAAATCATCACAAACGGGCTGCTGTTGGCGGTCACTTTTGTCCAGGGATAAAGCGAAAGCAGCACGATAATCGAGCCGACATAAAAGATCAGGATGCGCCAGATGACCTGGTTGGTGGCCTGCGGGATACTTTTTTGCGGGTCGTCCGCTTCGGCCGCCGTGATGCCTACCAGCTCCAGGCCGCCGAAAGAGAACATAATGATCGCCATCGCCATCACCAGCCCCCCCACGCCGTGCGGGAAAAAGCCGCCGATCGCCCAGATATTGCTGAACTTCGCATCCGGGCCGCCCTGACCGCTGAACAGCAGCCAGCAGCCGAACACAATCATCGCCACCACGGCGACTACTTTCACAATCGCCAGCCAAAACTCCATTTCGCCGAAGATTTTTACGCTGGTCAGGTTGATAGCATTAATCAGGACAAAGAAGATGGCGGCGGCGGCCCAGGAAGGAAACGCGGGCCACCAGACCTGAATATACTGACCGACAGCGGTCAGCTCCGCCATCGCTACCAGGATATAGAGCACCCAGTAGTTCCAGCCGGAAGCGAAACCGGCAAAGTTGCCCCAGTATTTATAGGCAAAATGGCTGAAGGAACCGGCAACGGGCTCTTCCACAATCATTTCGCCCAGCTGGCGCATAATTAAAAAGGCAATAAAGCCGCCGATAGCGTAGCCCAGTAAGACGGACGGGCCCGCCATTTTAATGGTTTGTGCGATCCCCAGAAAAAGGCCGGTGCCGACGGCGCCGCCTAATGCAATTAGCTGAATATGGCGGTTTTTCAGGCCGCGCTTCAGCATATCGCCCTGCTGTTGTTCCATAGTGATCCTCTTGGTCTCGTTATTGTACTAAGGGCGAGCCTTTGTCATCATTTTATTACGATAAGTGTACTTAAATATTTACATAAGAAACCCCGCAAAAGCGGGGCTGCCTCTACTTTCGCGATAAGAATAATGATAAGCGCCGGGTAATGCACTCGCTTTCTGTTTAAGCCGGGACGGCTGCAAAAAAAACAGGTTTCGGCAACGTTTGTTTTGGTCATAAAGGTTGCCTGCAGGCAGATCGATTTTACTGATGACGTCGTTAATCGGGCGCGATTAACTGGCTGGTCTTCTTCAGAAAAGTTAATTTTTTTAACATTCTTTCCAACGCCTTTAACCTGTTGTCAGGCGTTAATTGACGCCCGCAAAACGAGACATGCGTCTGGTTTTGCGCCGTTGCCATATAGACATCAGGTGAATACTTTGTTACTTTACGGGCTCCTTTTTGCAATTGGTATGACCAATTTACTCGGGCAAACGGCACGAAGAAGGGATGATGGCCTACAGCAAAATCCGCCAACCAAAGCTATCCGATGCTATCGAGCAGCAGCTTGAGTCCTTGATTATGGAAGGGACGCTGCGTCCCGGTGAAAAGCTCCTCCCTGAACGCGAGCTGGCTAAACAGTTCGACGTCTCCCGTCCCTCTTTGCGTGAAGCTATCCAGCGTCTGGAAGCAAAAGGCCTGCTGCTGCGCCGTCAGGGCGGTGGCACTTTTGTAAAGACTAACCTGTGGCAAAGTCTCAGCGATCCGCTGGTGGAACTGCTGGCCGATCACCCTGAATCGCAGTTCGATCTGCTGGAAACGCGCCACGCGCTGGAAGGGATAGCGGCCTACTATGCGGCGCTACGAGGAACGGAAGAAGATCTGGTACGTATCCGGGATTGCCATCTGCAAATTCAGACCGCGCAGGAGAGCGGCGACCTTGATGCCGAAGCCAACGCGGTCATGCAGTATCAGATAGCTGTCACAGAGGCGGCGCATAATGTGGTGCTGCTGCATTTGCTACGCTCAATGGGGCCGATGCTGCAACAGAACGTCCGACAGAATTTTGAATTGCTCTACTCACGCCGCGAAATGCTGGCGAAAGTGAGCGGTCACCGCGCCAGTATTTTTGAGGCGATTGTGGCGCGCGAACCCGAAAAGGCACGCGAGGCCTCACACCGCCATCTGGCGTTTATCGAGGAAATATTGCTGGACAGAAGCCGGGAACAGAGCCGAAGAGAGCGTTCCCTGCGCCGATTACAGCAGCGTAAGGATTAACGCGTAACCATAACGCGACAACCACGAAGGGCCTGTCTCTCTGTGTTCTGTACAGAGCCAGAGGACAGAGAGACAGGCTCCAGACAATTCAACGTATTAGACACAGATAAGGAATACCCCCATGTCAGAACGTTTACACAATGACGTGGATCCGATTGAAACTCGCGACTGGCTACAGGCGATCGAATCGGTCATCCGTGAAGAGGGCGTGGAGCGCGCGCAGTTCCTGATCGATCAGGTATTGAGCGAAGCACGCAAAGGCGGCGTAAAGGTAGCGGCGGGCACTGGGGCCAGCAGCTACATTAACTCTATCGCCGTTGAGGACGAACCTGACTATCCGGGTAATACCTCGCTGGAACGTCGTATCCGTTCCGCCATCCGCTGGAACGCCATCATGACCGTTCTGCGTGCATCGAAGAAAGATCTGGAGCTGGGCGGCCATATGTCTTCCTTCCAGTCCTCGGCGACCATCTATGAAGTGTGCTTTAACCACTTCTTCCGCGCGCGCAGCGAGAAAGACGGCGGCGACCTGGTGTACTTCCAAGGCCATATTTCGCCGGGCGTCTACGCGCGTGCTTTCCTGGAAGGCCGCCTGACCGAAGAGCAGATGAACAACTTCCGTCAGGAAGTGCACGGTAAAGGCCTCTCTTCTTATCCGCACCCAAAACTGATGCCGGATTTCTGGCAGTTCCCGACCGTTTCTATGGGTCTTGGCCCGATCGGCGCGATCTACCAGGCGAAATTCCTTAAGTACCTTGAGCACCGTGGCCTGAAAGATACCTCACAGCAGACCGTTTACGCCTTCCTGGGCGATGGCGAGATGGACGAGCCGGAATCCAAAGGCGCGATCACCATTGCCACCCGCGAGAAGCTGGATAACCTGGTGTTTATCATCAACTGTAACCTGCAGCGCCTGGACGGCCCGGTAACCGGCAACGGCAAAATCATCAACGAGCTGAGCGGCATTTTTGGCGGCGCAGGTTGGGAAGTGATCAAGGTTATCTGGGGCGGACGCTGGGACGAGCTGCTGCGCAAAGATACCAGCGGCAAGCTGATCCAGTTGATGAACGAAACCGTTGACGGCGACTACCAGACCTTTAAATCCCGCGACGGCGCCTACGTGCGCGAGCACTTCTTCGGTAAATATCCGGAAACCGCTGATCTGGTTAAGGATATGACCGACGACGAGATTTGGGCGCTGAACCGTGGCGGCCACGATCCGAAGAAAATTTACGCGGCGCTGAAAAAAGCGCAGGACACCAAAGGCAAACCTGTGGTGATCCTGGCGCATACCATTAAAGGCTATGGTATGGGCGACACGGCGGAAGGCAAGAACATCGCTCACCAGGTGAAGAAAATGAACATGGATGGCGTACGCTACATCCGCGATCGTTTCAACGTGCCGGTAGAAGATGACAAAATCGAAAGCCTGCCGTACGTTACTTTCGACAAAGAGTCGGAAGAGTACAAATATCTGCATGGCCAGCGCGAGAAGCTGGGCGGCTACCTGCCGACGCGTCAGCCTAACTTCAGCGAGAAGCTGGAGATGCCTGCGCTGGAAGACTTCCGCCAGCTGCTGGACGAGCAGAACAAAGAGATCTCCACCACCATCGCCTTTGTGCGCGCCCTGAACGTGATGCTGAAGAACAAGTCGATCAAAGATCGTCTGGTGCCTATCATCGCCGACGAAGCGCGTACCTTTGGTATGGAAGGCCTGTTCCGTCAGATCGGCATCTACAGCCCGAACGGCCAGCAGTACACGCCGCAGGACCGTGAGCAGGTTGCCTACTACAAAGAAGATGAGAAAGGTCAGATCCTGCAGGAAGGCATCAACGAACTGGGCGCAGGCGCATCCTGGCTGGCGGCGGCAACGTCTTACAGCACCAACAATCTGCCGATGATCCCGTTCTACATCTACTACTCCATGTTTGGCTTCCAGCGTATCGGCGATCTGTGCTGGGCGGCGGGCGACCAGCAGGCGCGCGGCTTCCTGGTCGGCGGCACCTCCGGTCGTACCACGCTGAACGGCGAAGGCTTGCAGCATGAAGATGGTCACAGCCACATTCAGTCGCTGACTATCCCTAACTGCATTTCATACGATCCGGCTTACGCTTACGAAGTCGCCGTTATCATGCATGACGGTCTGGTGCGTATGTACGGCGAAGCGCAGGAAAACATCTACTACTACATCACCACGCTGAACGAAAACTACCACATGCCGGCGATGCCGCAGGGCGCAGAAGAAGGTATCCGTAAAGGTATCTATAAGCTGGAAACGGTAGAAGGCAGTAAAGGTAAAGTCCAGCTGCTGGGTTCAGGCTCGATCCTGCGTCACGTCCGTGAAGCGGCACAGATCCTGGCGAAAGACTACGGCGTTGGCTCCGATGTTTACAGCGTCACCTCCTTCACCGAGCTGGCTCGTGACGGCCAGGACTGCGAGCGCTGGAACATGCTGCACCCAACTGAAGAGCCTCGTGTGCCTTACGTTGCGCAGATCATGCATGACGCGCCGGCCGTGGCTTCAACCGACTATATGAAACTGTTCGCCGAGCAGATCCGTACCTATATTCCAGCCAGCGACTATCGCGTACTGGGCACGGATGGTTTCGGTCGTTCCGACAGCCGCGAAAATCTGCGTCACCATTTTGAAGTGGACGCATCTTACGTGGTGGTTGCAGCGCTGGGCGAACTGGCTAAACGCGGCGAGATCGATAAGAAAGTGGTGGCGGAAGCAATCACCAAATTCAATATCGATGCCGATAAAGTCAACCCGCGTCTGGCATAAGAGGTAAAGAGTAATGGCTATCGAAATTAAAGTACCGGACATCGGTTCCGACGAAGTGGAAGTCACCGAGATCCTGGTCAAGGTCGGCGACAAAGTGGAAGCAGAGCAGTCGCTGATCACCGTTGAAGGCGACAAAGCCTCAATGGAAGTGCCTTCGCCAGAAGCGGGCGTGGTAAAAGAGATCAAAATCGCAACCGGCGACAAAGTGGAAACCGGCTCGCTGATTATGATCTTTGAATCTGCCGACGCGGCTGCGCCAGCGCCAGCCAAAGCGGAAGCGAAAGAAGAGCAGAAAGAAGCGGCGCCGGCTGCCAAAGCGGCAAGCAAAGAAGTCAACGTGCCGGACATCGGCGGTGATGAAGTTGAAGTCACCGAGATCCTGGTTAAGGTTGGCGATAAAGTCGAAGCAGAGCAATCGCTGATCACCGTCGAAGGCGACAAGGCCTCGATGGAAGTGCCTGCGCCGTTTGCCGGCACGGTAAAAGAGATCAAAATCGCGACCGGCGACAAAGTCAGCACAGGTTCGCTGATTATGATCTTCGAAGCGGAAGGCGCAGCACCGGCCGAAGCGCCGAAGCCAGCCATGAAAGAAGAAGCGGCAGCGGCGCCTGCGGCGACCAGCGGCGCGAAAGAAGTACAGGTGCCGGACATCGGTGGCGACGAAGTTGAAGTCACCGAAGTGATGGTCAAGGTTGGCGACAAAGTCGAAGCCGAGCAGTCGCTGATCACCGTCGAAGGCGACAAGGCCTCAATGGAAGTGCCTGCGCCGTTTGCCGGCACGGTAAAAGAGATCAAAATCGCGACCGGCGACAAAGTCAGCACCGGCTCGCTGATTATGATCTTTGAGGTAGAAGGCGCGGCGCCTGCTCCGGCAGCGAAACAGGAAGCGGCTCCGGCTCCACAGGAAACCAAAGCGGCTGCTGCCGCTGCACCGGCTCCGGCGAAAGCGGAAGCAAAAGGCGACTTCTCCGAGAACGACGCCTACGTCCACGCCACTCCGGTTATCCGTCGTCTGGCGCGCGAGTTCGGCGTCAACCTGGCGAAGGTAAAAGGTACGGGACGTAAAGGCCGTATTCTGAAAGAAGACGTGCAGGCGTACGTGAAAGACGCGGTGAAACGCGCCGAGACCACGCCGGCTGCTGCCGCCAGCGGCGGTGGTCTGCCTGGCATGCTGCCATGGCCGAAAGTGGACTTCAGCAAGTTCGGCGAAATCGAAGAAGTCGAGCTGGGCCGCATCCAGAAAATCTCTGGCGCCAACCTGAGCCGTAACTGGGTGATGATCCCGCACGTTACGCACTTCGACAAAACCGATATCACCGATCTGGAAGCGTTCCGTAAACAGCAGAACGCCGAGGCCGAGAAGCGCAAGCTGGACGTGAAATACACGCCGGTTGTGTTCATTATGAAAGCCGTTGCCGCCGCGCTGGAACAGATGCCGCGCTTTAACAGCTCGCTTTCTGAAGACGCGCAGAAGCTGACGTTGAAAAAATATATCAACATCGGCGTGGCGGTTGATACGCCTAACGGCCTGGTGGTTCCGGTCTTTAAAGACGTAAATAAAAAAGGCATCACCGAGCTTTCCCGCGAGCTGATGGCAACGTCGAAAAAGGCGCGCGATGGCAAGCTGACGGCCAGCGACATGCAGGGCGGCTGCTTCACCATCTCCAGCCTTGGCGGTCTTGGCACCACGCACTTTGCGCCGATCGTTAACGCGCCGGAAGTGGCTATCCTGGGCGTCTCTAAATCCGCGATGGAGCCGGTCTGGAACGGTAAAGAGTTTGTGCCGCGTCTGATGATGCCAATCTCGCTTTCCTTCGACCACCGCGTTATTGACGGGGCTGACGGTGCCCGCTTTATCACCATCGTCGGCAATCTGTTAGCCGATATTCGCCGACTGGTGATGTAAAAGTACTCTGGCCGGCTTATGCCGGCCTTCTTATAGCCGACTCTCGCTGTTTTAGTCGACAAGTTGTGATGGTTTGGGGCAGGTTGTTTGCACTCTGTTAACAATTCTGTAAACTCTTGCCCTGAATACGAACCGGTGGATGGATATCCTCCAGTTAACTAAGAGGTCATGATGAGTACAGAAATTAAAACTCAGGTCGTGGTACTTGGGGCAGGTCCGGCAGGTTACTCTGCGGCATTTCGCGCTGCTGATTTAGGTCTGGAGACCGTAATTGTTGAGCGTTACAGCACCCTGGGCGGCGTTTGCCTGAACGTGGGCTGTATCCCTTCCAAAGCGCTGCTGCACGTGGCGAAAGTTATTGAAGAAGCCAAAGCGCTGGAAGAACACGGCGTGGTGTTCGGCAAGCCGCAAACCGACATCAACAAAATCCGTACCTGGAAAGAGAAGGTCATTAATCAGCTGACCGGCGGTCTGGCCGGTATGGCGAAGGGCCGTAAGGTGAAAGTGGTCACCGGCGAAGCTAAGTTTACCGGCGCGAATACCATGTTCGTTGACGGCGAAAACGGCGGCACCACTATCAACTTCGATAACGCGATTATCGCTGCCGGTTCTCGTCCTATTCAGCTGCCGTTTATTCCTCATGAAGATCCACGCGTGTGGGATTCCACTGCCGCGCTGGAGCTGAAAGAAGTGCCCGAGCGTATGCTGGTGATGGGCGGCGGGATTATCGGTCTGGAAATGGGCACCGTTTACCACGCGCTGGGTTCTCAGATTGACGTGGTTGAGATGTTCGACCAGGTGATCCCTGCGGCCGATAAAGACGTGGTGAAAGTCTTCACCAGGCGCATCGAGAAGCAGTTCAACCTGATGCTGGAAACCAAAGTGACCGCGGTAGAAGCCAAAGAAGATGGTATCTACGTCACCATGGAAGGCAAAAAAGCGCCTGCTGAACCACAGCGTTACGACGCGGTGCTGGTGGCGATTGGCCGCGTGCCGAACGGTAAAGGCCTGGATGCCGGTAAAGCGGGCGTGGAAGTGGACGATCGCGGCTTTATCCGTGTTGACAAGCAGATGCGTACCAACGTGCCGCATATTTTCGCTATCGGCGACATCGTCGGGCAGCCCATGCTGGCGCATAAAGGCGTGCACGAAGGCCACGTCGCAGCGGAAGTGATCTCCGGTAAGAAGCACTACTTTGATCCAAAAGTGATCCCATCTATCGCCTATACCGAGCCGGAAGTTGCCTGGGTTGGCCTGACCGAGAAAGAAGCGAAAGAGAAGGGTATCAGCTACGAGACGGCGACCTTCCCGTGGGCGGCATCAGGCCGTGCTATCGCTTCCGACTGCGCAGACGGCATGACCAAGCTGATTTTCGATAAGGAGACGCATCGCGTGATCGGCGGGGCCGTTGTCGGCACCAACGGCGGCGAGCTGCTGGGCGAAATCGGTCTGGCTATCGAAATGGGCTGCGACGCCGAAGATATCGCGCTGACTATCCATGCTCACCCGACGCTGCACGAGTCGGTAGGCCTGGCGGCGGAAATCTTCGAAGGCAGCATCACCGATCTGCCAAATGCGAAAGCGAAGAAGAAGTAAGCGTTAAAAGCATTCAAAGCGGCTCCGAAAGGGGCCGTTTTTTTATCTCCTTTCCGCGTCATTGCCTTTCTGTTAATCGCCTGCAAATACTCAATGAAACAGCGCAGCGCCATTCCTTTGATGAAAAATGCAACGCTTATAGCGTGTAGGGTTATCCCGATTATAACTGCGTTTTTTGCCGCGAAAGTAGGTAGCAGGCTGCGGATGAGTTTAACGCAGGGTGCTGAAACCCTTTTTTGAGGGGTATTTCAACAGACTGTTTTATAAGGAGATTAAATAATGGATGAAAAAGAGAGTTTTTATCGGGTTTTGGTGAAAATTCTTTTAACATAAGTGCCCTATGTCGTATCGCTAACTGTTCACTGCCGTACAGGCAGCTTAGAAAATCAGCGTGCTGAGGTGACGATACTGGGTATGGTTCACTGCCGTACAGGCAGCTCAGAAATGTAGGCTCAAGGGGCCGCAGGCGTTCCCTTTATTCACTGCCGCACAGACCGACAGCCTCAATTAGCATCATGCCCTAATCTCTGGCACCTACTAAACCGCTATAACGGCTGGTTAATCCACCGCCACGCTCGAAATACAAAAAGTGTGGATAACCGGGCAACGCCGTGCAGTTGCCGTCCCCGTAAGCCGCTTAAAAAGCCCTTCCCGTCACGCAATCCGCGGATGATCTGTTCGGTTAATGATGTTGCTTTTTTGTAAACAGATTAACATCGCATCAAAATCCTGCTATGCTGGCCCTCGCGAAACCGGGCACCTTACCCTACAGAAAAGAGCGCAAAGCATTTGCGATAAGCCTGAAGGCGCCCGGTCATTACACTGTGAGCGAGGAGAACGTCGTGCTAGAAGAATACCGTAAGCACGTTGCCGAGCGTGCTGCCGAAGGGATCGTTCCTAAACCATTAGATGCTTCCCAAATGGCCGCGCTGGTTGAACTGCTGAAAAACCCGCCAGCGGGTGAAGAAGAATTCCTGTCCGATCTGTTGATTAATCGAGTTCCGCCGGGCGTTGACGAAGCGGCCTATGTAAAAGCCGGATTCCTGGCTGCTGTCGCCAAAGGCGAAGCGACCTCTCCTCTGGTTACTCCTGAAAAAGCGATTGAACTGCTGGGCACCATGCAGGGCGGCTACAACATCCATCCGCTGATTGACGCGCTGGATGACGAGAAGCTGGCGCCGATTGCCGCTAAAGCCCTGTCCCACACGCTGCTGATGTTCGACAGCTTCTACGACGTAGAAGAGAAAGCCAAAGCCGGCAACCCACACGCAAAACAGATCCTGCAATCCTGGGCAGATGCCGAATGGTATCTTTCCCGTCCGGAGCTGGCGGAGAAAATCACCGTCACCGTGTTTAAGGTCACCGGCGAAACCAATACCGACGATCTTTCTCCTGCACCTGATGCCTGGTCACGCCCGGATATCCCTCTGCATGCGCTGGCGATGCTCAAGAATGCCCGTGAAGGCATCGAGCCGGATCAGCCTGGTGCCGTTGGCCCGATCAAGCAGATTGAGGCGCTTCAGGCCAAAGGCTTCCCGCTGGCTTATGTTGGCGACGTAGTCGGCACCGGTTCTTCTCGTAAATCCGCCACCAACTCGGTGCTGTGGTTTATGGGCGAAGACATCCCTTATGTGCCGAACAAAAAAGGCGGCGGCGTGGTGCTGGGTAACAACATTGCGCCCATCTTCTTCAACACCATGGAAGATGCGGGCGCGCTGCCAATTGAAGTGGACGTGCAAAACCTGCATATGGGCGATGTTATCGACATCTATCCTTATAAAGGCGAAGTACGTAACCACGAGACGGGCGAAGTGCTGGCTAACTTTGCGCTGAAAACCGACGTTCTGCTTGATGAAGTTCGTGCGGGCGGTCGTATCCCGCTGATCATCGGTCGCGGTCTGACCACTAAAGCTCGTGAAGCGCTGGGCCTGCCGCAAAGCGATGTGTTCCGTCAGGCGAAAGACGTGGCGCCAAGCACGCGCGGCTACTCGCTGGCGCAAAAAATGGTTGGCCGCGCCTGCGGTACGGAAGGCGTGCGTCCGGGCGCATACTGCGAACCAAAAATGACGTCCGTGGGTTCGCAGGATACTACCGGCCCAATGACCCGTGACGAGCTGAAAGACCTGGCCTGCCTGGGCTTCTCTGCCGATCTGGTGATGCAGTCTTTCTGCCACACGGCAGCCTATCCGAAGCCGGTTGACGTCTCTACGCACCACACGCTGCCAGACTTTATTATGAACCGTGGTGGCGTATCGCTGCGTCCGGGCGACGGCATTATCCACAGCTGGCTGAACCGTATGCTGCTGCCGGATACCGTAGGAACAGGCGGTGACTCACATACCCGTTTCCCAATCGGCATCTCTTTCCCGGCGGGTTCCGGGCTGGTGGCGTTTGCGGCGGCAACCGGCGTGATGCCTCTGGATATGCCAGAGTCCGTGCTGGTGCGCTTCAAGGGTAAAATGGAGCCGGGCATTACGCTGCGCGATCTGGTTCATGCTATCCCGCTGTATGCCATCAGGCAGGGCCTGCTGACCGTTGAGAAGAAGGGCAAGAAAAACATCTTCTCCGGCCGCATTCTGGAAATCGAAGGCCTGCCGGATCTGAAAGTCGAACAGGCGTTTGAGCTGTCCGATGCGTCCGCCGAGCGTTCTGCGGCTGGCTGTACGATCAAGCTGGGCAAAGATCCTATTATTGAATATCTCAACTCCAATATCGTGCTGCTGAAGTGGATGATTGCGGAAGGCTACGGCGATCGCCGCACGCTGGAACGTCGTATTCAGGGAATGGAGAAATGGCTGGCGGATCCGCAGCTGCTGGAAGGCGATGCGGATGCGGAATACGCAGCGGTTATCGAAATCGATCTGGCTGAAATCAAAGAGCCAATCCTGTGCGCACCAAACGATCCGGATGATGCTCGTCTGTTGTCGGACGTGCAGGGCGAGAAGATTGACGAGGTCTTTATCGGCTCCTGTATGACCAACATCGGTCACTTCCGTGCCGCCGGCAAGCTGCTGGACAGTCATAAAGGCCAGCTGCCAACGCGCCTGTGGGTGGCTCCGCCAACCAAGATGGATGCGGCGCAGCTGACGGAAGAGGGTTACTACAGCGTCTTTGGCAAGAGCGGCGCACGTATCGAAATTCCTGGCTGTTCACTGTGCATGGGTAACCAGGCACGCGTGGCGGACGGCGCGACGGTGGTTTCCACCTCAACCCGTAACTTCCCGAACCGCCTGGGCACCGGCGCGAACGTTTATCTGGCTTCAGCAGAGCTGGCCGCGGTCGCTTCGCTGCTGGGCAAACTGCCAACGCCGGACGAATATCAGCAGTTTATGGCGCAGGTTGATAAGACGGCGGTGGATACCTATCGCTATCTGAACTTTGATCAGCTGAACCAGTATACTGAAAAAGCCGACGGCGTGATTTTCCAGACGGCGGTCTAAATCCGCGGTAAGCGTTATCCAGAGTCGGATAGCGCTTTTGTGACCAATAACAATCCGGGGCTGTTTCCAGTCCCGGATTTTTTATGCGCGTAAATCAGAGGGGCGTATAAAGGCATCAACCAGGAACTGTGAAACCCTTTTTTTGGAGGATTATTTAATCTATTGATTTTAAATGTTTTTCTCAGGAGGGTTAAAAAAAGATTTTTACCCGGGATGGGGTAAATTTCTCTACAATACATGCTGTTAAGCCGCTGCCGTTACGGTTCACTGCCGCACAGGCAGTCTAAAATCATAGAATAATGCGCATCCCTCATTTTATCCCTGGGCGCCACTCTTCCTTGCGATGGCAAAACTGAACGCCAGAGGGCATTTTCTGTGGCCCTTTAGATAAGCCACAACCTTAGCGTGCCTTTAAAAAAGAAAATAATGCAGCGGCAAACGCCCATGAAAAATAACGTCGGATAAAAGTGCAGTCCGATAAGAGAAGATAACGCAGCGGTGGGCTGAAAACTAAAGTTAGCTTGTGCCGACGAATCACGCATCGACGGTTTATAAATTTGCGGATGATAAATTACTTAAAAAAAATGATACAGCGTCTCATTATTTCGCTATGACGGGCGGGTAAGTGCATAACCTTTCCTTTAAACACCGGTTCGGTTATTGTGGGAATATCGCCGTACTGATTATAAAAACATCCTGTAACTATCTGCTGATATGTCGAGTCTCAATGAAAACCCTGGCAAGAAATCTCATCATCTTTTTCTTATTCTTTTCTTATAAGGCCTTTTCCCAACCTGATTTCTCTGAAAGTTTAATAAAGGGTGGTGATTATTACGTAGGCGACGTTTTTGGCAAGCACGACTATGCACATCATGCTAATGCAAAAATAAAAAGCTTTTACATCATGCAAACTGAGGTTAGCTACGCACTTTATCAACGGATCTATGCGTGGGGGCAGAATAATAACTATGTGTTTAACCCCGGCTGCAACGGCGCTATTTATGAGGATTGTCACGAGCCTGATTACGAACAGGGAAAGCATCCGGTAACCAATATCGAATGGGGGGATGCCGTTGTCTTTGCCAATGCGTTAAGCAGATTAAAGCATTTGCGACCCGTCTATTTAACCAACAAAGGGGCTATTGTCCGTGATGTTGAAGAGACTGACAGCCTGCATGAGGATAGTCATGCAGACGGTTATCGCTTGCCCGATATCAATGAATGGCAGGTGGCCGCACGAGGTGGAGAAAAGGCAGTTGCCAAAGGTCGCTATGGCAATCGTTTTTCTGGTAGTGACAGAGCTGACAACGTTGCCTGGTACCCACCGTTTAACACCAGGATTTTTGGCACGGCAAAACCAGGATCGTTAAAACCGAATGATGCGGGTATTTATGATATGAGCGGTAACGTCTATGAATGGATAAACGACAAAAGCGAGACGGAAGGCGTTACCATGCACTATTTCTGTGGAGGAAGCTATATTGCTCATTCCGCCTCACTGGCGAGCTGTGACAATCATAGTGCAAAATTCGTCATGTCCGATATTGGCTTTCGGCTGGTCAGGAACGCCGTCGATGAAAAATAAATTATTACTTGCAGGGCTGCTCTTTTCGGGGTTTTCCAGCGCCCGGCCTGAATACGTCTCTTTACACAACGGGCAGAACGTTATTGACATCAACTCCGATGGCCGGAAAGATATTTTGTTTATCGCGGATTATGACAACAACACGTCTCATCCCAGCCAGACGATGAACGTATTTATAAAAAATAAACAGGGTGGTTACAATAGCGTTCCCTGCCCGCAGGCCAGCGGTTTTACATGGGCCGATATCAGGCTTTCCGCCTCTGGTGTTAAAATATACGATTACAGATTGCTCGTTTACCAAAAAGGATATTCTGTAGTTAGCGCTGAAAAGTTTGCTACTGATAATGATGGCGGCGACGTATTGAACTCAGGCCCTGTCAGGATAAATCGCTATGTTATGACAGAAGGGGAAAACGATCCGGGAATGCCTGCTTTTCAATGGAGCCTGGCGGGAAGCTACATCACCAAAGAAAAATTCAACGACGTGAGCGACGCGCTTAAAAATATTAATATGGATGATTTTAAATGAAAGCAATTATCATGCTGGCGGCAGCGCTGTTTACTGTATCTTGTCATGCCGGTAGCGATGGTGTGAATGATAAGAACTATAAAGCGGCGATACAGCAGGCATTAGATCTCCAGCCACCGCTTTGCCTTGGCGAGAAAACCTGGCCAGCCGTTACGAATACGCAGGGCTATAGCTGGATAAATGCAAAAATGGAGGCGTTAAAAGAGGCCGGCCTGATAACTAAAAAAAGCGCTGGCGGAAAAATAGACTGGCGGTTGACCACGTACGGCCAAAAAGCTTTCAACCAATCCGGTGATTTTTGCTACGGTAATTTTAAAGTCAGTAAGATAACCGATCTCAATCATCATGATGATGGCACGGTGGCCGTCGACTTTACCTATAAGATAACCGCTTTACCGGCATGGGCTAAGAACAAAGCCGTCAGAGTGGCCTATACCGATCTGGATAATGACCTTATGGGGATCGGCCATGCCAGATATGAAATCATTTTCCGAAAAGAGCGTTCAGGCAAGCTGGTGGTGCTTTCTCCGCCTTCGCAGCTCGATCTACTTTACTGAAGCTAATTAATCCAGCGTTTTTAGCCTTTCTCTGTATGCCGAACGGCCCAAAATTTAATGTATATGCGTTATAACGGGTTTATCTTAGGTTCCCGAACAGAGCCGCCCGAGCGCATGGCCGTACGCCTGCCGTTTTTGCGAGATCGCTGTTTCATTTCTTCTCTCTTTCCTTTTCTTTGGTCCTTATGCTGCGATAATAGAAAGGTTAACCCGTTTACAGGAGCGGGCCGGCCCAGGCGGCAGATTGAGGCCGCGGCCCGGTAAGGTCAGAGGAAAGCAGTATGGAATATGAATTTTTACGCGACGTTACCGGCACGGTAAAAGTACGCATGTCGATGGGGCACGAAGCTATCGGTCACTGGTTTAACGAAGAGGCGGCGGACAATTTGGCGCTGCTGGACGAGGTTGAAGCCGCCGTTGCCGATGTCAAAGGCAGCGAGCGCCAGTGGCAGCGCGTTGGCCGCGAATATACGATTTGGCTGGATGAAGAAGAAGTGATCGTGCGCGCCAATCTGCTCAGTATTGAAGGCGACGAAATGGAAGAGGGCATGAGCTATTACGATGAAGAGAGCCTGTGCTTTTGCGGCGTTGAGGATTTTCTGGCGGTGATCGCCGCTTACCGCCGTTTTCTTCAGGGGCGTTAAATCGCTTTCTTTGACATTTTTTAATCAATCTGGATGCTTTTATCTGCGATCCTGATCGTTTTTATTCACTTTTGGTTCATTAGAATCAAACGGGGATAACCTTAAAACGAGGCAGGACGCTGATGAAACTGAAAAAGATGATTGAAAAAGTCCCCGGCGGCATGATGGTCGTGCCGCTGGTGGCCGGAACCGCCATCAATACCTTCGCACCACAGCTGCTGGAAATCGGCGGCTTCACCACGGCCCTGTTTAAACAGGGCGCCGCGCCGCTTATAGGCGCGTTCTTAATCTGCATGGGAGCCGGCATCGGTTTTGGCGCGGCGCCTCGCGCCATTCTTCAGGGCAGCAGCATTACGCTGGTTAAGCTGCTTGTTGCGGTGGCGCTTGGGTTTGCTGTCGATAAATTCGTGGGGACGGAAGGTATTTGCGGGCTGAGCGGCGTAGCGATTATTGCCGCGATGAGCAATGCTAACGGCGGTCTCTATGCGGCGCTGGTCGGGGAGTTCGGCAGCGAAAGCGATATTGGCGCGATCCCGCTGATGACGTTGAGCGATGGCCCCTTTTTCACGCTGATTGCGTTGGGCGCGGCCGGAATGGCTGCGGTCCCGCTGATGGCGCTGGTTGCCGTCATTGTGCCGCTGCTGGTCGGCATGATGCTGGGAAATCTTGATGCCGATATGCGTCAGTTTCTTACCGCTGGCGGGCCGCTGCTGATCCCCTTCTTCGCTTTTGCGCTGGGCACGGGGATCGATCTGGCGATGCTGATTGAAGGCGGCCTCGCCGGCGTTGCGCTGGGCCTGCTGACCACCTTTTTCGGCGGCTTTTTTAACGTTCGAATCGATCGCCTCGTTGGCGGAACGGGAGTAGCCGGCGCGGCGGCCTCAAGTACGGCGGGGAACGCGGTCGCCACGCCGCTGGCGATTGCGCAAGCCGATCCCTCTCTTTTTCACGTGGCTTCCGCCGCTACGCCGCTGATTGCCGCTTCTGTGATCGCGACGGCCATTTTTACCCCACTGTTTACCTCCTGGATAGCCAGGCAGAACGTTACTGCTCAAAAGGCGGAGCAATAGTCAGCCGAGGGATACAGAGCGGGCGCACGGTTTGCCGTTAAATCTTTTGCGGCAGCAACGCAAATTTTTAAAAACAGCGGGCAATAGCGCCCGGCAGGGGTAACGACGCGGTCGCCCGCCGCCGCCTGGCCGATAGCGCTTTGTATCTCGCGTGATGATAAGGTTATTCCGTCAGGTACTGCACCGGAACCCAGGATATTCAGGAGCGCCCTGTTTTCCCCTTTCCATGCTGAATAAAAAACAGGCAGGCGCTATAGCATTTCCGATCGTCGCCATATTCCCTGAGACTAAAGGAGCTGCCGCTGGCGGCGGCTTGCCCTTAAAACCTCGGCTACAGCGATGCCCCGCCGCAAATCACCAGCTCCTGACCGGTGATGGCATCGGCAGCAGACGAAAGCAGGTAGCCGACCAGCGCGGCGACCTCTTCCGGCTGGATATAACGCCCGATCGGCGGTAGCTGCGGCGGCGAGCTTTCCCGCCCCGGCTGGCTTAACATCGGCGTCGCCGTTGCGCCCGGCGCGACAATATTCGCGGTAATGCCGCGCGGCGCCAGCTCCGCCGCCCAGCTTCTTACCATGCCTTTCATCGCCGATTTGGTACTGACATACTGGCTGCGTCCCGCCGCGCCGGTTGAAGTGCGGCTGCCGATCAGTACAATGCGCCCGCCCATGGGCAGCTGCGACGCCAGCTGGTTCGCCAGCACTTCCGCTACCCGGATATGCAGCTGCCAGAGCTTTTCGCTCGTATCCTCATCCAGATCGCCCAGCGGCGCAGCCTTCATCATGCCTGCGGCGTGAATAACCGCATCGACCGGCGGCAGGCTGACCAGCGCCCGCTTTAGCGCGGCGGTGTCAAACAGATCTACCGAAAGCGAGACGAAAGCGTCGCTGTCGCGCTTTACCCGCGTGCGGCTCAGCCCGGTTACGCGCCAGCCTTCCTGCAACAGCTTATCGGCGATGGCGGCGCCAATGCCGGAACTGACGCCTGTGATCAACGCGTGACGGCTCATGCGCGCGACTCCAGCATCGCCAGCGGGATCTTAAATACCGACTTGCGTACCGCTGCCGCTTCGCCAGCCGCGCAAAGCGCCTGATGCGCTTCGCCAGGATAGAAAATCACGAAATCACCGGGTTGCAAACGCACCGAGTGCGGCAGCTGCGGCTGGTCAACGATAAACAGATCCGGCTTGCGCTCTTCCGCCTGTTGGTTACGGGCATCGGCACAGGAAAAGTGGACGATCTCTTCGCCCGTCAGCAGGATCTGAATATCCAGATACTGCCGGTGAAATTCGGTATGCCGCGTTTCCGCCGGTGCGGTGCACGCCGGACTCAGCGTGCAGAACCAGCTTTCCCCCTCAGGCTGAATGCGTCCGTCATCACGCGCCTGTAGCGCCGCAAGACGATGTTCCGGCCTTGCTAGTAACCCGGCAAGCACAGGCGGAAGCGTCGCCATCGTCAGCGTCGACAAATTACCGGTAATCATTGCGCCTCCTTAGCCCAGGCCTCGTCCACGCAGACGTATTTAATCGCCTGACGGAAATAAGTGTAGGCAATATGCAGTTCGCCATTGATGCCCTGTTTGATGCTGGGGTAGGAGAACTCGCGGTTCAGCTTCTGCTGCGAGTTATTGGTCATACAGTAACCGTCGCCTTCGTCGAGATTGCGTTGCCACGGCCAGCTGCGGCCTCCATCTGCGGAAATCGCCAGCGTCATCGGCGCGCGCGGTGCGCCCCAGAACGCCGTTTTACCGGCGTGCGTCAAGGGCGCAACGGCAGTATCGCCTTCCTCATCCTCAATTTCATCGTAGAGGGAAAGACGCCGCTCGCTGGCGCCCTCGGCGCTCATGGCGTTAAATACCAGCGCCAGATCGCCGTTGGTCAGCGTCGTGACCTGGATTGATGAATTATTGTTCGGCAGTTCCGTCGGCTGCGGCGCCGACCAGCTTTCGCCGTTATCAACGGAACGGCTGGCGTAAATATTATCCGCCCAGCGGCTGCGAAACAGGGCCAGCAGCGAGCCATCTTTCAGCAGGGTAATATTCATATGCACGCAGCCGGTGCTTTCCGGGACGGCCACGTCGCGCCAGGTTTTACCGCCGTCAGCGGAGATTTTCACCGCGCTGGTATCCTCGTTGCCGACCCATTTTTCGCCGGGCCGGGTGGTGCAGTAGAACACCGGCAGCAGCCAGTTGCCGTTGGCTAACACCACAATCGGCTGACGAATAAAGGTGCCGGGCTTGTCCAGCAGCGTGGCGATCGGCCCCCAGCTTTTGCCGAAATCCCGCGACTGACGAAAACGCACGATGGCGGTGTCCTGATTGCCGGATTTCTGCGCCGTCCACAGCAGCCACAGCACGTTGTCGGGCGCTAAAAACAGCACCGGATTTTGCTCGGAGCGGCTGCTGTCGTCGGAAAGCTTCTGCGGTTCGCTCCAGCGCTCGCTGTTTTTCGCCAGCCGCGAGCACCAGATGGAGATATCGGCAATGCCTTCCTGGGTGCCGCCAAACCAGACGCAAAGCAGATCGCCATCCGGCAAAGGCAGCAGATTAGCCGCGTGATTTTGCGGGCAGGGCGAGGGCAGCATGGCGCTGCGCAGTCGCGAGGCGTTATCCGTGCGCTGCACGAGGCCGCTGCGTTCTACGGTCAGGGTTTCACTCATCTCAGACTCCACTTTTTTGCATACGGTTGTCGGTTTTCTTCACGCTCTGACGGCTCGGGATCATATAGTCGATAGCCATGATCACCGCTGGCGTAATCAGCGCGATATACATGTTGTTAATGCCGAACGGATCGCCCAGCACAAACCAGACGGAGGTCATTACGCAGGCGCCAATCAGCCCCCAGTTTGCGCCGCGCGCGCTTTTAAACATCGGCAGATAGAAGGCGATGATCGCCACCACGGAGATCGACAGGCGAATAGCGCGGGTAAAGAACGACAGCTTAAGCACTTCCGGCACGAACAGCACAAAGACCAGCGGCGCAAAGCCGATTGCCAGCGACAGCCAGCGGGTCATTTTGAATTCGCGCTCCGGCGTGGGATTGCGGTACGGCACATAGAAATCTTTTACAATCAGCGACGCGATAGCCAGCGCCACGGTGCCGACGCTGACGAAGATCGACGCGACCAGCGACGTGGTGACGATCCCGGCCAGCCACGGGCTCATATCCTGCAAAAACACCGGCAGCGCATAGAGGCTGTTGATCCCGGGATGCAGATATTTCGCCGCCACGCCGATCATGGCAATAGCGATGCCGATCGGCAGGCAGAAGAAAAAGGCGACCCAGGTGGCGCGTCTGGCCGCCGCAGGGCTTTTAGTGGAGGAGATCGCCTGAATCACAAACTGGGTGCAGAAGATCGAGCCGATGGTGCCAATCAGCCAGGCGACGATGGTGCTGGCGCCAACGTGGCCGTCCCACGTCCAGTAAAAGGAGGGCATTTTCTCTACCATCGGCGTGATACCGCCGGTCATTTTCAGCGCCACGCCAAGAATAATCAGGATGCCGACATATTTCAGCGCGCTGTGCAGCATGGTGACCCACGCCATGCCTTTCATGCCGCCAAAGGCAAAATAGAAGGTGCTGACGATAGCGGTAATAAAGGCCGCAACGGGCAGGTTAACTTTTAATACGGTGGAAATAGCCGCCGCGCCGCTGACGTAATTGCCTACGTTCACCAGCAGCAGCGCATAAATCATAATAATGGAGATAATATTCTTGGTGGTGCTGCCATACTTTTCCGCTATCGCGCCGGAAATAGTAATCTTGCCGGTATTATAGATACGCTTGACCAGCAGCAGCCCGAAAATGGGAAAGCCAATCGCCGCGCCGATGACCGACCAGGAAGCGGCAAAGCCATCCTCAAAGGCGGCCTGCGCCGTGCCGATGGTGGATTTGGCGCCGATATATTCTGACATCAGCATAATACCCACGATAAAAGCGGGCATGGCGCGCGACCCTTCCATAAAGTCGCCGGAGCTTTTACTTCTTAAGCGGTAAGTCAGCCAGGTGGTAAATAAAATATAGGCGACCACCATACAGATAATAATCAACGTGCCTTCAGTAGAAAACGCTTTCATTGTGATGCCTCACTATGAGCAGACGCGTCGGCCTTGCGGCTCTTTTCACGCCTTTGTAGGGTTAAGCGCCGAAAGCGCTGGAGGTAGATCCCCGTACGGCCTGCATACTGTCGCACGGGCTGAAAATTATGTCCGACTCGCTACTGCCTGGGGCGACGAGGCGGGCTCTTCGTCGTTAATTGGTTCAACTTTACCCATCAAAAACAGGTAGTTAAGGATGCCAATCATCACCAGCGCGGCGGAGAACACCAGCGCCCAGGTAAAAGATCCGGTCGCGGCGACGATAGCGCCGGTCACAATTGGCCCGATAGCGCCGCCCATATTGGAAACGGTGTTCTGCAAGCCGGCCACGATAGAGACGCTGTTTTTCGGTGCGACGTCGCCGGGCAGCGCCCAAACCTGCGAGGCGGCTACCGTGGTGCCGGACTTCGCCACGCAGAGCAGAAACACGGTCATAAACACGCAATCGGTAAAGGGCGCAAAGCCGATGCAGAGCGCCATCAGCAGGCCGACAGTCAGGAAAAGCTTGCGGGTGGCGGTCAGTGACAGCACCTTCTTATGCACCAGCCGATCGGAAGCCCAGCCCGCTGCCACTTCGATAATCATGCCGCACAGCAGCGGCAGGGCGGCGATCATCCCCATCTTGATAAAATCCATGCCTTTCTCTTTCACCAGATAAGTGGGCAGCCAGGTGATAAAGAAATAGGAGGTGTAGTTGATGGTGAAAAAACCGATGCACATGGCCCAGATGTTGCGGTAGCGCAGCAGCTTGTACCACTTCATCGGGCGAACGTTTTTATCGCCGTGCTTACGGGCTTGGCCGTCGCGGATCAGGCTGATTTCCTGAGCGCTGATAGCTTTGTGCTCTTCCGGGTTCTCCGCATAGATAAAATACCAGGCGATCACCCACAGCAGCCCGACCGCGCCGATAATCAGAAAGGTCAGGCGCCAGTTGAACAGATAGATCATCCAGACGATCAGCGGCATCGCCACGGCGCCGCCGAATTTAGAGGCGCTGTCGAACAGGCCAGAGACGGTGGCGCGCTCTTTATCCGGGAACCAGCGCGCCGTAATGCCCGCATTGCTGGGATAGGCGGCCGCTTCGCCGACGCCTAACGCCAGGCGTAGCGCCAGTAGCGATTTAAAGCCGGTCGCCAACCCCATCATGGAGGTAGCGATGGACCACCAGGCAACGGCCAGCCCCAGCCCTTTTTTCTGTCCGAAGCGGTCGGCAAACCAGCCCGCCGGGATCTGCAACAGCGAATAGGACCAGAAGAACGCCGCCATAATAAAGCCCATCAGTTCGGGGCTGAGCTTCAGCTCGTCGATCAGGTGCGGTGCGGCGGCCGACAGCACGGTGCGGTCGATATAGTTAATGGCGATAGCCAGCCACATCAGGCCAGCGATCCACCAGCGGATACGGGTTGGGTTTGCAGTTTTCATCGTCCTGGCTCGGTCAGAGGTTAGTGGCCGACTCGACGGTCGGCTTTTTAAGTCGGGACGGAAACGGCGTCCCGCGTTTGACTACAGGGCATTTACCGGCCGCTGCTGTTGTTTAACGCACTGAATAATTTGCTGAACGCAGCGCTCGCCGATGGCGCTGATAGCGCCGTCGGTATAGCCAGCAATATGCGAGGTCGGCATAAAATTAGGCAGTGAAAACAGCGGATGGTGTTCCAGCGGCTCGTGGTCGAATACGTCTGCGGCGGCACCGGCAATCAGGTTGTCGGCCAGCGCGTGATACAGATCGCTTTCGTTCACCACGCCGCCGCGTGAGACGTTAATTAAAAAAGCGGACTGCTTCATGCTGCGGATGCGCGCGGCATCAAACAGGCTATGAGTCTCTGCGGTCAGCGGTGTGTGCAGCGTAATAAAGTCGCTTTGTTCGGTCAGCTCATCCAGAGAAACGAACCGGATATTATGTTCGGCGGCAAATTTCTCGTCGGGATAGTAGTCAAAAGCCAGCACGCGCATATTGAAGCCGCTGGCGCGCAGCGCGACCTGCTTGCCGATATTGCCCAGGCCGACAATGCCCAGCGTTTTGCCATAGACGTCGGTGGCGAAAATACGCGGCCAGTTTCCGGCGCGCGTTTCCGTCACCGCCTGCGTCACCTGACGGGCAGCGTTGAGGATCAGCGCAAAGGCGAAGTCCGCCACGGCATGCTTGTTGGCGTCCGGCACGTTGGTAACGGTCACGCCGCGCGCCTTAGCTGCATTGAGATCGATATTGTCCACGCCGACGCCGTGCTTGCAGACAATTTTCAGCTGCGGCGCCAGCGCCAGCAGCGCGTCGTCGACCTCGGTAAAGGCCACGATCATCGCCACCGTATCGGCCAGATGCGGCATCAGCGCGTCCAGCGACGCGTCGGCGGGCAGCGTTATCAGCTCAAAACCCTGCGCCTTCAGCGTGGCGATGGGCTGCGCGTCATATTTGGCAAACGAGGGCGAGGTACAGATCACTTTCATTTTGCTTGTCCTGGTCGAAGAGCGGGCGCGCCGCAAAATAAAGGGTCGACGAAGCGGGGCGCGGTCATTTTAGCCGCGTCGCCACGGTCGGGTTACCGGGTGTACTGATTAACGATCTGGCGAATACGCTGCTCTTCTTCGGCGCTGAAGCGCACGGCATAGCGGCTTTCGCCCACGCCATAGCCCATCAGCGCCACGGCTTTTTTCACCGCCGCTGGCGAGAAGGCGACGTTGTAAAGGTCGGTGCGCAGGCCGGTCACGTTTTCCTGCGCGCGGCGCGAGCCTTCGATATCGCCGTCGTTAAAACGCGCCCAAATGGCGTTGATTTCTTTCGGCGCGACGTTGGCCAGCCCGGAGATGCAGGCGGAGCAGCCGTCAACAAAGCCCTGATGGATCAGTGAATCCGGGCCGTTCAGCACGCTGAAATTTTCCGCGCCCTGCGCCGCCTGCAAAAAGCCGCTCAGGCTCTCATAGCTGCCCGCGCTGTCTTTGATGCCAACGATATTGGGATGCGCGGCCAGTTTGCGCACCGTCTCCGGCTGGAGCGTATTGCCGGTGCGGGCCGGAATGTTATACAGAAAGACCGGCACCTCCAGCGCGTCGGCGACCGCCTCGTAATGGGCGATCAGCTCCTCCTGCTTTAGCGGCACAAAGTAAGGTGTGATAACCGAAACGGCATCCACGCCCATTCTGGCGACCTGCTTGCCCAGGCGAATGGTTTCGCGGGTGGAGATTTCGCCCACGTGCGCCACCAGCGGCGCTTTGCCCGCGACTTCCTCCACGCAGGTGGCGGTGACCGCCAGCTTTTCCTGTTCGTTCAGCACAAAAAACTCGCCGTTGGTGCCGCCGCAAAAAATACCGTTGCCAGCGGCAAGCTGGCGCTGGATCTGCTGGCGCATCGCCTGCTCGCAGTAGTCGCCGTCAGCGGTAAAAGGGGTGACGATAGCGGTCAGTACGCCGGTGACTATGTTCATCAGGGCCTCATTATTCGGTTAGGGATTCAGGGTCGGAAACAGGGTCAGATAGACCTTGCGCACGTCGTCGGCGCTGACCGCGCACGGCACGTTTTTCATCAGGCGCTGTACGTCGAGCGCGGCCTCGACCAGATAAGGTAGATGGTCGGCGTTGATGCCCAGTTCGTCCAGACTGGCGGGCAGCTTCAGACGCCTCACCAGCGCGGCGAAATAGTCGACCAGCGCCACGGATTTCGCTTCTTCGCTCAGCGAGGTGTCGGCGTTCGGCAGCAGATCGTAAGCCTGAGCGAACTTGCTGACCGCCGCAGGACGGACAAAACGCATACAGGGTGCCAGCAAAATGGCGTTCGCCACGCCGTGCGGCAGGTGATATTTGCCGCCCAGCGGATAGGACATGGCGTGCACCAGGTGCGTACCGGCATGGGCGATGGCCGCGCCGCCGTAATACGATGCCCAGAGCATATCCAGACGCGCCGCCAGGTTATCCGGCTCCGCAATCGTCTTTTCCAGGCTGGCGAACAGCTTTTTCATGCCGATCAGCGCATAGTTGTCGCTGACCGGATTGGCGACGGTGGCGGTGAAGCACTCAATCAGATGGCAAAGCGCATCAATGCCGGTGGAAGAGGCGATATGCGCGGGCATACTGGTGGTCAGCTCGGGCGCCAGCACCACGTAATCCGGCAGCATCACCGGCGAAATAATGCCGACCTTGGTTTCTTTCTCCGGGATAGCGAGGATCGCGTTTGGCGTGGCTTCGGAACCCGTGCCTGCGGTCGTTGGGATCAACAGCGAGGCCGTGCGGCGCAGCGGTTTTTCACCGGCCAGCAGCGCTTCCAGCGAAGGCGCGTCCTCGGCACAGAGCACGGAAAGCAGTTTGGCGACGTCCAGCACGCTGCCGCCGCCGACGCCAGCCACCATATCCACCTTTTTCCCCGGCAGCGACGCCATTATCGCCGCCACGTCATGCTGGCTCGGCTCCGGCGGCACGCTGTCCACAATGCTCAGTGTCGCTCTGCTGCCAATCTGTTGGATCAGCGTTTGCACCGCCGGAATGCCGACAATGTTTTTATCCGTCACCAGCAGCACGTGCCGATGGTTTTGCAACAGATAGCCGATGTCGCTAAGCGCCTGGTAACCAGCAATCACGGTGCTGTTAATGGTCATAAGTCCTGTCCTGGCTGAGGGTGAATTGATTACATTTGGTCATTAACCTGCTTATTCGCGGCAGGCAGGAGGAATTTATAGGGCAAATTGATTTTGATTAATTTGACCGTGCTCACATATAATCAATTGTGATTGAATATAATCAATCTCAATGAAAACCGGCTTGTCGAACTTAGGGAGTGATGAAGATGCGCACAAAATGGAAGATGCCTGTGCTGGTGATTGCGGATGACTTTACCGGCGCGAACGATGCCGGGGTCGGGCTTGCCAACGTCGGCGCGCGGGTTCATGTGCTGTTTGACGCGGCTACGCCTGGCGCGGCACAGGCCGATGCCTGGGTCGTTAATACCGACAGCCGGGCGACCAGCGCGGAACAGGCCGCCCGGCGTACCGCTGCGGCGATAGCGGGCAGAAGGGATGTGGCCCGCAACGGCTGGCTGTTTAAAAAAATCGACTCGACGCTGCGCGGTAATCCCGGCGCGGAAATTGAAGCGGCCTTGCTGGCAGGCGATAAACGCGTGGCGCTGATAGCGCCAGCGGTGCCCGCGCTGGGCCGTACCACCGTAGAAGGCTGCTGCTATATCGATGGCCGCCTGCTGACGGAAACGGAATATGCCAGCGATCCTAAAACGCCGGTAAGCAGTGCCAGCATAGCGGCGCGCCTTGGCGAGCAAACCACGCTGCCGGTTGGCCTGATCCCGCTGTCGGCGCAGGCGGATCTGCGGGAGCGGATCGAAGCGGCTATTGCTGACGGCAAGCGGCTGCTCGTGCTGGATGCGCAAACGGATGCCGATCTGCAGCGCATCATGCAGGCGGCGGACGAGCTGGAAGAGCGCCCTTTGCTGGTGGGTGCCGCCGGGCTGAGCGACGCGCTGGGCAGGCGGCTGACGAGGCTGGCGCAGCAGGCACCGGGCGGGACGGCAGGCCAGCCCGTGCCGGTAAAGGCCGGGCTGGCGGTTATAGGCTCGATGAGTGAAGTCGCGCAGCGGCAGATAACGCAGCTGATGCGGCAAAAGGCAATCCGGCTGATCGATGTGGATATCAGTCAGCTTTTTAGCGGCGGCGCGCCGGGACAGCGCTGGCGACAGGCGGTGACAGAGGCGCTACAGCAGGGCCGACACTGCGTGATCCGCACCTGCCAGCAGGCGGAGCAGCGTCAGGCGATCGCCTCGCTGTGCGAACGGCTCGATCTCAGCCGCCAGCAGCTTGGCGAACAGATCTGCGCTTATCTGGCGGCGCTGACCGCCGACGTGCTGCGCGACGTCACGCCGTCGGCGCTTTATCTCTCCGGCGGCGACGTGGCGATAGCGGTGGCGCGCGGGCTGGGCGCGCAGGGCTTTCAGATTTCAGGGCAGGTGGCGGGCTGCGTGCCTTACGGCCATCTGCTGCAAGGTAACGACAGCCTGCTGGTGCTTACCAAGGCTGGCGGTTTTGGTGATGAAAACACCCTGGTAGAAGTTTTTCGTTTTATTGAGGAGAAGGCGAGTGAGTAAAATTATTGCGGTTACCATGGGCGATCCGGCAGGTATTGGCCCGGAAATAATCATCAAATCCCTGGCGGAGGGCGAGCTTGCCGGCGCGCCTGCGGTGGTAGTGGGCTGCGCCAGCACGCTGCGGCGGATTATGACGATGGGCATTACGCCACAGGCGGAGCTGCGGATAGTTAACAGCGTGGCCGAAGCGCGCTTTGCGCCGGGCATTATTAACGTTATCGACGAGCCGCTGGCCGATCCCCATGCGTTAAAGCCCGGCGTGGTGCAGGTAGCCGCAGGCGATTTGGCCTACCGCTGCGTGAAGCGCGCGACCGAGCTGGCGCTGGCGGGCGAAGTGCAGGCTATCGCCACCGCGCCGCTGAACAAAGAGGCGCTGCATTCGGCGGGGCATCTCTATCCCGGTCATACCGAGCTGCTGGCGAAGCTGACCGACAGCAAAAACTACGCGATGGTGCTTTACACCGATCGCCTGAAGGTGATCCACGTTACCACGCATATCGCGCTGCGTAAGTTCCTGGATACGCTTAACCGCGAGCGGGTGGAGACGGTGATCGGCATGGCGGAAACCTTCCTCAGGCGCGTTGGCTACGACAAGCCGCGCATCGCGGTGGCGGGCGTTAATCCGCACGCGGGCGAAAACGGGCTGTTCGGCGACGAAGAGATCGCCATCGTCGGCCCGGCCATAGAAGCCATGAAAGTGCAGGGCGTGCACGCCTTCGGCCCGTGCCCGCCGGATACGGTATTTTTGCAGTGCTATGAAGGCCAGTACGATATCGTGGTGGCGATGTATCACGATCAGGGGCATATTCCGCTCAAGCTGCTGGGCTTTTACGACGGCGTGAATATCACCGCTGGCCTGCCGTTTATCCGCACCTCGGCCGACCACGGCACGGCGTTTGATATTGCCTGGACAGGTAAAGCGAAGTCTGAGAGCATGGCGATTTCCATTCAGCTAGCGATGCAGCTTGCATAAGGACCTATGAAGGGACAAAGTCGCCTTGACCAGATCATGGACTATCTGAAAAGTCATAATCTGGTGACTGTCGATCAGCTGGTGGCGGCGATTTCCGCGTCGCCCGCTACGATCCGACGGGATCTGATCAAACTGGATCGGGAAGGAGTAATCAGCCGGACGCACGGTGGCGTTACCCTTAACCGCTTTATTCCCGCTCAGCCCACCACGCTGGAAAAGATGCAGCGTCATCTTACGGAAAAACAGGCTATCGCCCTGGCGGCGGCCAGCCTGGTCAAAGCCAACGACGCGGTGGTGCTGGATGCCGGCACCACCATGCTGGAGCTGGCGCGTCAGCTGACGCATCTGCCGCTGCGGGTGATCACCGCCGACCTGCATATTGCGCTGTTTCTGTCGGAGTTCAGGCAGATTGAGGTGACGATTATCGGCGGGCGCATTGACGACTCCAGCCAGTCCTGCATTGGCGAGCACGGACGCAGGCTGCTGCGGAATATCTACCCGGACGTCGCGTTTGTCAGCTGTAACTCGTGGAGCCTGGAGAAGGGCATCACCACGCCGACCGAAGAAAAAGCGGGGCTGAAAGAGGATTTGCTGATCAACGCGCGGCGCCGGGTGCTGCTGGCGGACAGCAGCAAATATGGTTCCTGGTCGCTGTTCTGCGCCACGCCGCTGCAAAGCCTGACCGATATCATTACCGACGAGCTGTTGGGTGAGCAGGAAGTGAAGGCGCTGAGCGGGCAGCCGTTTACGCTGACGCTGGCAAAACCCTGAGCGAAACGGGCCGCCCGAAGGCCGCCCGTGGTAGAGACCAGCTTCTTACAGCGTTTTAAAGCCTACAGAAGGAATATTGCGGCCGTAGTAAATTTCCCGCATCTCTTTCCACAGCAGGTCAGTAATGCGCTTGTGCTCCTGCGGCGTCAGATCTTCCGGGCGGGTATTGAAAAGATAATGTTTTAAATCAAACTCTTTCAGCAGCATCTTGGTATGGAAGATGTTCTCCTGATAGACGTTGACGTCCATCATGTCGTACATCGACTTCATATCTTCCGACATAAAATTCTGAATCGAGTTGATCTCGTGATCGATAAAGTGCTTCACGCCGTTCACGTCGCGGGTAAAGCCGCGCACGCGATAGTCGATGGTGACGATATCCGATTCCAGCTGGTGGATCAGATAGTTCAGCGCTTTCAGCGGCGAAATCACGCCGCAGGTCGACACCTCAATATCCGCGCGGAAGGTGCAGAGTCCGCCTTCCGGATGGCTTTCCGGATAGGTATGCACGCAGATATGGCTTTTATCCAGGTGCGCCACTACTGACCCCGGCAGCGGGCCAGGATGCTCCGACTTATCGATATCTTTCGGATCGATCGGCTCTTCGCTCACCAGAATGGTGACGCTGGCGCCCTGTGGCTCATAGTCCTGGCGCGCAATATTCAGCACGTTAGCGCCGATAATCGAGCAGGTTTCGCTAAGGATCTCCGTCAGACGGTTGGCATTGTACTGCTCATCAATGTACGCAATGTAGCCGTCACGCTCCGCATCGGTATTCGCGTAACAGATATCGTAGATACAAAAACTCAGGCTTTTCGTCAGGTTGTTGAAGCCATGTAGTTTAAGCTTTTGCAATTTCGTTCACCCCCTTAAAATGCCCGGCTGGTCAGCCAGCGCATTCAACAGATATTGCGGCAGGGCAAAGCTGCCGGTGTGGATCGCCGGATTGTAATAGCGACAGGTCAGGCCGGCCTGCTGGTAACGCGCCGCAAGCGTGGCCGTATCCAGCTGGCGCAGCGCCGGGTTGTCGCTTGCCCAGGCAAAGGTCATGATGCCGCCGTAATAGGTCGGTACGGCCGCCTGGTAAAAGCTGACGTCGCGGAAATAGTGGCTCAGCTTGCGATGGCTGTTGACCGCTTCGTCCTGCTGCAGGAAGCAGACGCCATTCTGCGCCACAAAAATGCCGTTTTCATTGAGGCAGCGCCGACATCCTTCATAAAATTCCGAGGTAAACAGACTTTCGCCCGGTCCAATCGGATCGGTACAGTCAGAAATAATAACGTCGAATTTTTCATTGCACTGGCGCACAAAGTTAACGCCGTCGTCGATCACCAGCCTGAAGCGCGGATCTTCATAAGCGCCCGCATTATGATTAGGCAGATACGCTTTGCAGAACGTCACCACGCCTGCGTCGATTTCTACCATCGTAATCTGTTCAATGTTTTGATGACGGCTGACTTCACGCAGCATCGCGCCGTCGCCGCCGCCGATAATCAGCACGCGCTTCGCCGCGCCGTGCGCCAGCAGCGGGACGTGGGTCATCATCTCGTGATAGATAAATTCATCGCGCTCGGTGGTTTGTACCACACCGTCCAGCGCCATCACCCGACCCAGCTCGGCGTTTTCAAAGATAACCAGATCCTGATGTCCGGTTTGTTCGCGGTATAAAATTTTATCGACAGCAAAATACTGCCCAAAACCGGTATGAAGCGTTTCATACCACATCTCTTTTTCGGCCATGGTACGGCTCTCCTGGTTGTAGCAGCCACGAAAAATGGGCGCGATATGATAGCCAACTCTGACCGTGCTTGCACGGTCAAACTGGCGGCGGAAAACGGCGGGGGTTACTTCACGTAGGCAAGCAGGCTGAGCGAATCGCGGGCCAGTGATTTGCACTTGGTATCGTTGGGCACGGCGATGCCGCTTAAATCGCGATAGCTGTCCGCGCCCAGCGATTTCATATTAAAGCTGCTGTAGTTGCTCAGATCCCAACGGTTCTGTCGGGCGAAAAAGACCAGCGCGCGACGGATCTGTCCGTCCGGAAGATCCTGATAGCCGCAGTCATTTTTCAGGTAAACAAAAACAGCGGTCAGATCCGCCAGATCTTCCGCTTCCGACTCGCTCAGCGCAAAACTTGTCGATGAGAAGCCAAACAGGCCCAGTAACAACAGAGCCTTGATGCTTTTCTTCATAACTGTACTCAAAGGGTGTCAATACTCTGACGTTAGCACAGTTACCGTCGGCCGACAGTCAATTTCAGCAGAGAAATGTCCGTAAAACGCAATTTTCCAGCAGGGCGTGGCGAAACTTGACCTTCCCTTGGGGGAAGGGTTTATGCTGCAGGCAGTAAATAAGAGCCGGGTCGAGGAAGACTGATGCAACGTCGTGATTTTATAAAGCTGAGCGCCGCGCTGGGCGCGGCCAGCGCACTACCCCTGTGGAGCCGATCGCTGATGGCCGCGCAACAGCGTCCCGCGCTGCCCATTCCGGCCTTATTAACGCCGGATGCGCGAGGAGCGATGACCGTAACGGCGCAGCAGGGCAGCACCCGCTGGCTGGATAAAGCGGTGCCGACCTGGGGCTATAACGGCAGCCTGCTCGGCCCGGCGATCCAGCTGGAGCGCGGCAAGCCGGTTACCATTAACCTGCGAAATCAGCTGCCGGAAGCCACCACGGTTCACTGGCACGGACTGGAGCTGCCTGGCGGCGTAGACGGTGGCCCGCAGGCGCAGATCGCCCCCGGCGCTACGCGCACCGTCAGCTTTACCCCCGATCAGCCCGGCGCGACCTGCTGGTTTCATCCTCATCAGCATGGTCGCTCCGGCTACCAGGTCGCCCGGGGCCTGGCCGGTCTGGTTATCCTGAAAGACGACGCGACGGAGAAGCTGCTGCTGCCGAAAATCTGGGGCATCGACGATATTCCGGTGATCCTTCAGGATAAAAAACTGTCGGCGGACGGCAGCAAAATTGATTACGAGCTGGACGTGATGAGCGCCGCCGTAGGCTGGTTCGGCAATACGATGCTGACCAACGGCGCGATTTATCCGCAGCACGCCGTGCCGCGCGGCTGGCTGCGGCTGCGGTTGCTCAACGGTTGCAACGCCCGTTCGCTGAATATTGCGGCCAGCGATCGGCGTCCGCTCTATGTGATTGGTGGCGACGGCGGCCTGCTGGGCGAGCCGGTACAAGTGACCGAGCTGTCGATGATGCCGGGCGAGCGCTTCGAGGTGCTGGTCGACACGCTGGACGGTAAGCCGTTTGATTTGCAGACGCTGCCGGTGCGGCAGATGGGCATGTCGCTGGCGCCTTTCAACCAGCCGCTGCCGCTGCTGAGCATTCAGCCGCTCCGGGTGATGGCCAGCGGGTCGCTGCCGGATAAGCTGGTGGACGTGCCGCCGCTACCCGCCCAGGCCAACCTGAAAAATCGCTGGCTACAGCTGTCAATGGATCCCGAGCTGGATCGTCGAGGCATGTTGGCACTGATGCAAAGATACGGCCACGCGGCGATGGCCGGTATGAGCGGCGATGCGCACGACGGCGAGGACACGGGCGGAGACCACGCGGCGATGGCGGACATGCAGGGCCACGCTATGGAAGGCGGCGCAGACCACGCGATGGCGCAGCCGCAGTCGGAGCAATACAATTTTCACAACGCTAATAAAATCAACGGGTTCGCTTTCGATATGACCAAGCCCGCTTTCGATGTAAAGCAGGGCGTAACGGAAAAGTGGACGATTTCCGGCGAGGGCGACGAGATGCTGCATCCGTTCCATATTCACGGCACGCAGTTCCGTATTATCTCTGAAAACGGCAAGCCGCCAGCGCCGCACCGCAGCGGCTGGAAAGACACGGTTCGGGTGGAAGGCTGGCGCAGCGAGGTGCTGGTGCGCTTTAACCATCTTGCGGACAAGGACCAGGCCTATATGGCGCACTGTCATCTGCTGGAGCATGAAGATACCGGCATGATGCTTGGCTTTACGGTCAGCGCGTAGCGTCAGTCCGGCAAACTCTTTTTTGGTGGCGAGTTCAGCTGCTTGATTTTATTGCTTTCAAATCATGTGGCTGAAAAGGGTTTTGCCAGGGTTAAGGTAAATTTATTCTATAAAACATTGAGTTAATCTCGTCAGGCAACAGTTCACCGCCGCACAGGCAGCTTAGAACTATCATGTCATGGCGTATTTAACCGTCTCCGCTCCAGCTCGCGGAAATCATGGCTGCAGAACAAACTGATTTCCGCAGAGTGATGGCGGGCCAGCTCGCGCAGGCGCTGCTGATTAACGCGTCTGACGTCATTATCGGCGGCCATAAACCACTGATAAAAGCGCAGACCGGGCGTACAGTGGCGCGGATGCTCAAGCTCGCGCTGATAAAACCACGCATCACCGCCGTGCAGCAGCCAGCCGGTATTGGTCTGCACCGCTATTCCCGCATGGCCTTGCGTATGACCAGGCAAAGGGATCAGCAATATTTCCGGCGGCAGGCCTTTTAAACCGGTGACGGCATCAAAGCCAAACCACTTTTCACCGGATGCGTGATAACCCGTCCAGCCTGAGACGCCGCTCCACTGGCCAGGCCGATAACGGGAACGGGCCAGCCAGCTGTCGCGCTGCCGGGAAGTATCGATTTCCCGCTGCATCAGATGGATTTGCGCCTGCGGAAAATCGGTCAGCCCACCGGCATGGTCAAAGTCCAGATGGGTCAGCACGATATGGCGAACGTCCGAGGCCTGGTAGCCCAGCGCCAGGATTTGCGACAGCGCTGTCAGAGAGGGTTTGCGCTGAATATTGTTCATCACGCGGAAAAAAGTGGCTAAGCGGCTGCCGGGCGCGCGCATATCTTCCGTACCGAATCCGGTATCAACCAGCACCAGCCCGCTGTTTTCCGTTTCGATAAGCAGGCAATGGCAGGCAAGATGCGCCCGGATGCCTTTGCTGAAACCGTCATAAAGCGCGCCGCCAACGGGACACATACAGCCACAGTTAAGATGAATAACCTTCACGGATTCTCCTCCAGCAGGATCGGTTCGTAGCGGAATCAATAAGTGTAGGCGTTTTCAGACGAAACCAGATACGGCCCACACTTGCTGCCCGCCACAAATAACGCCGCTACGGCTGTAAAAAAGCGCCTCTTACCGTCACTCTTTTTCAGTGATGGTCTGCAGCGTCAGCCGATTTTCAGCGAGTTTTTTTCCACCGGAGCCAATGATTTTACTGTGAATAGTTAACGGCAGCGTGCCTGTCGGCATCACCTGAAGCTCCACTACCTTTATTCCTGAATCAGGCTCGATCTCTACCGCTTTTTTCCCTTCCGCCAGCACGTTTCGGCCCTGACGTATCTGCCAAACCAGCTGGCTGCCGGAATGGCTTGTGGGCAGATCGTTAATGACCCAGAGATTCACTTTCCCGGCCTGTCCCTGTTTCCATTGTGTAGTCACGGGATCGATTGAAGGCAGCAGTGGTTGATAGGCGCGCTGCAGCGCGAAATAGCCCGCCTTAGGGTGACGGAGGTAATCAACAATGCCCCAGTTAATGGATGGCCAGGTTTCGACAAACATAAACTGGAATAGCGCCGTTACTGGCTGAAAGCGTTGGCGACGGTAGCTTTCTGCCGCTATCGCTACCAGCTGAGCCTGATACTGCTGCGTGTTGGCAATAAAATCCGGAATGCTATTCCCGCGCGAAAGACCGGCATTTTTAAAAGTCTGGATAGGCTGAAAATTATGGTATTTCCAGCTGGTCCACTTTGGATCGCCAGGCTGCGTGGTGGCTGGCCACCAATCGCGCCGGGGAATAATAGTTTTAAACGTAGAAAATTTTGGCAGGGCCTGCGCACCGAACTCGGTGATAGTTGCCGTTTTCGCAGGTTCAAGCAGCTTATCAAGCGTGCCGAAATACCATCCGGCCCAGTAATGTTCTTCAACGGCAGAGAAAGGATGTACGATACGAGTATCGTCTTTGGCCAGGGTATCGGCTACGCGCTGCATCAGATTGCGGTTAAGTTCTTTATGCCAGTCCGGAAAACGTTTTTCCATCCAGGGGGAATCAAACGGCGGCTCGTTCTGGCCTCCCCAGACCACAACAGACGGCGCATTACCGAACTGTTCCATCATCTCCTGCGTTTGCCGTACGGCATTGTCGGCAAATTCTTTGCTGTCGTTATAGCCCCACTGGAGCGGCACATCTTGCCAGATCATTATCCCCTGCTCGTCTGCAGCCTGATAAAGCGGGCGTCCGGCGACATGACCATGCACGCGGATAGCGTTTGCATTCATTTTTTTGACCAGGTCGAAATCGCGGTGATAACGCTGCTTTGTCATAGTGCTCAGCCAGGGCGAACCGATATAGTTGGTGCCCCTGATAAATACTCGCTGTCCGTTAACCAGCCAGCCGCGGTTGTCGGGCTGTTCAACGACCTGACGCAACCCTGTTCTGCTGCTGCGCCGATCGAGCACGCCTGCCGCATCGCGTAAGGTTGCGCTGACCTGATAAAGGTGCGGTTTGCCATAGCCGATTGGCCACCAGAGACGCGCCTCTGGCATGGGTAACAGCAGGCTGACTCGCTGGCTGGCATTACCGGTAGCCTGTAGGGTGACCGATTGTCGTAGCTGGAAATTTTTACCGGAAAAATTATCAGGACGGGCAGCCAACACCAGCTCAGCCGTTTTTCCCGCCGGCGCGCGGTAAACGATTTCCGCCCGCAGTTGAGGGTGCGCCAGCCCCTGCGACCAGTCGGGCCGTAGTATCAGATTATCAATAGCCACGTCACGGCTGAGGCGCAGCCGCACTGGCGCCCAGACCCCACCGGAGTTGGCATCCTGTCCCTGGGGCGACCAGGCGCCGCCGGGTCTTGAATCGTGCTGGTTTAAGACGCCTTTCATCAGGTTTTTGCGTAGCGGCCAGTTTGTTTTGGGATCTTCAAAAGGACTGTCGACGCGTACGGCCAGCTTGTTATAACGCCGCATATCCCGGGTTACGTCCACGGCAAAACGCTGGAAATACCCCTCATGACGGAGACGCTGATGACCATTGAACCAGACATCTGCGTAGTAATCGACGCCATCAAACTCCAGCGTAGCCAGCCGACCGGCCGGCAGCGTCGGCACGGAAAACTCGGTGCGATACCAGAGCGCGCCCTGGTGATCCCAACCTGCGCTATACCAGTTGGCCGGCACACGCAGCTGCCGCCAATTTTTATCGCTGCCGCGCCACCCTGGAAAATGGAGATCGTTGCCGTCATGCGCGCGCCACAGCCCTCCTAATGACCAGGCCTGCGGCGCTTCCGTCGCCACGGCGGCGGCAGAGGAGAAAGTGAAAACCAGCGCGATGATGCTACGGATCATAAAGCCTCCTGCAATTCGTCCAACTGACGCATAACCACGTCCACAGCCTGTGTTAAGGATGCGGTATAAGCGGCGCCGTCCAGCGGTGCCTCCTGGCCTGCTGCCGTCTCGATCTGCTGAAGCAGCACGGTGAGCGTATGAAAGCGGAATGCCGAAGCTTCGCCACGCAGTTTGTGCGACATGCGCCGCACGCGATCGCGATCCTCGCTGGCCAACGCCTCATTTAACCGGGCGACATTTTCAGGAAGCTCGGTGGCGAAGAGCGTTAAAAGTTCATTCAGCAGCGCGTCATCAATACCCAGCTGCTCGATCAGCGTTTGCCGGTCGGGGGCCGCTTCAGGCTCCTTTTCTTTTAGCGGCAGCGCCATTACCCGGCTTATTTCATTCTGGATAATTTCCATGCTCACCGGCTTAGCGATATAGCCATCAAAGCCGTGCGTCAGACAAAACTCTTCGTCGCCTTTCATGGCGTGTGCGGTCATGGCAATAATACGTTGATGCGGCCGGGCAGGATTTCGCGCCTCGCGTTCGCGGATTAAGCGGGTAGCGTGCTCGCCGTCCATCTCCGGCATTTGCAAATCCATCAGGATAAGATCCCAGTGGGTAGTATCCAGCAGCTCCAGCGCCTCAATACCGTTGTTGGCAACCGCGAACTCATGACCCAGACGGGTAAGAAAATGCGTCGCCAGCTTTTGATTCACTAAATTATCTTCAGCCAGCAAAATGCGTAGCGCCGCCCCACGGGGAACTGCCAGCGGCGCAGCGGGCGAGGGCGCAGCAAGAGAGGCCGGCTGTAGCTGTAGCACGCTCAGGATGGCTTCATACAGCTCCCGCTGATCCACCGGCTTGCTGAGAAAATGCGTTACCCCAATGCGCTTCATCTGCTCGGCGTCCATATAGCGGCTCATCGAACTCAGCATGATTATCTGACAGTGCGCCAACGCCGGCATCGCTTTAATTTCCTGCGCCAGCGTCATGCCGTCTTTAACCGGCATTTGCGCATCCAGCAGAATAAGCGGGAAATCAGGATCCTGCAGCAGCAACGACAGGGCCGCATCGGCGCTTTCGGCCAGCGTCGGCTTCAGCCCCATATTACGCAGCATATCGCTCATTAAGTGTCGGTTAGTGGCGTTATCGTCAATCACCAATACGGCGACGCTGGCCAAAGGCGGCGAGGTTTTCAGGAGATCGACCGTATGCTGTACGGGAACCGGCAGGCTAAAGCTGAATATGCTGCCCTTACCGGGTTCGCTTTTGACTTTGAGCGCGCCACCCAGCATCTCTACCAGCCGCGCTGAAATAGTCAGCCCCAGTCCCGTACCGCCATATTTTCGCGTGGTAGAGGTATCGGCCTGGCTAAAAGACTCAAAAATAATCTGCTGCTTTTCTTCGGGAATGCCAATGCCGGTATCACGTACCTGAAAGCGCAAACAGTGCGCCCGAACGTCAAGGCTAACCGACAGCTCTACTTCGCCTGCGTGGGTAAATTTCAGGGCATTGCTGACCAGGTTCGTTAATATCTGCCGCAGGCGGACGGTATCCGTGAGCAGTCTGGCAGGCACTTCCGGCGCGACCTTTATCAGCAGCTCTATATGTTTTTCCGAAGCCGCAGGCAGGAGCGGACGCATTAACGTCTGCAAAAAGGGCCGTACCTCGAACTCTTCCTCATCCAGTTCAATTTTGCCCGCTTCGATTTTCGAGTAGTCAAGAATATCGTTAATGACGCGCAGCAGCGTATGGGCAGAGTGATAAACCAGCGTCATATATTCCCGCTGCTCTTCGGTCAGCGGGTTATCCAGACAGAGCTGCGTCATACCCAGAATGCCGTTCATCGGCGTGCGGATTTCGTGGCTCATGTTTGCCAGAAAGGCGCTCTTTGCTTCGTTGGCTGCCCGCGCAGCGGCGACGGCCTGCAAAGAGAGCTGCTCCGCTTCTTTACGCTTGGTAATATCCTGAAGCGTACCGATGACCCGTGCCGTACCGCCTTCCACCGTCACGCTGGCGACCTGACCAGACAGCAGCATCCAGCGATACTCACCATCGCTGTGCAGCAGGCGGATTTCTCTTTCAAATATCGGCAGCCGATCGTTGTTGGCGCTGATAAAAAGCTGTAACAGGGATTCCCGATCGTCAGGATGCAGCAAAGGGTCGAGGAAGCTGGCGCTGTAATGCCAGGTTTCGCGTGGATAGCCAAGCATGTTTAACAGGGCATCGTTGACCTGTAAAAGATCCTTATCCTGCTGCCAGTCCCAGATGCCAATTTGAGTCGACTCTGCCGCCAGCACGAAATCTTCATTAAGCTGCTTGCGTGATTCGTTAATAAACTCAAAGCCGGACATATCAATATGCAGACTGACAATACCGCCATCCGAAGTGCGGTTGTGCTGCACGAAGACTTTCCGGTTGCCTATACGGCGCATTTCACTGTGGTTATCAAGCCGACAGCAGCTCACCAGATTCTCCACCATCGCCTTTTTACGCTGATCGTTTTCTGTCATATAGGCGGAGGCGACAAAAGATTGCGCTATTTCCGTCAACGTCATGCCTACGCAGATGCAGTTTTCTATACCGGGATAAAAACGTACAACCTGCTTGTTGTAGGCGGTCAGCCGCTCGTTTGCGTCATAGGTCAGGACAGCGGCGCGTAGTGAATCGAGCGCTTGAGGTAACTGAATGTCAGGCATAGTCTCTCCTAATCAGCGGCGTCAGCCCTGGCTGAAACCGCCGGGAAGCAGCGCTGGGGAGCGGTAAACGGATCGCGCAGCTGCTGTCGGAAATAGCTTTGCGCGGTAATTTCGCCGTTACGGAGCAGCGGAGCCATGTTGCTTTTGAAAAACAGGGCCTCCAGCACCATTGCATTGGTGGAAAGCGTAATCGCGCGGTTGTAGTCGCCGGTGGCTTCAACACGGCCCTCGAACCAACCGCGCGCCGGATCGTTTTGTAACCGCGCCATATTCATTAACGCATTGGTAAAAGGCGTATCCCATAACGCCCAGAGGCCAAAAACGGCCCGTGTGGAAACCTGAGCCAGCCGGGGCAGCCATTTGCCGTCGTCAGCAAGCGTATTCCAGGCGTAACCGTTGGCAAAAATGGTGTCGTTGACGTGCCAGGGAGGCGCAGAGAGAGCAAAGTCGCTGCGCGCCGTGAGTATTTTCTCTTTTTGCCAGCGCATTTCCTGTACGCGATAGACATTGCTGGCGCGCTGGCGCAGTAGCCTGATAATGTCGCGGTCGGCCCCCGGCAGCTCCCAGCCATATTCAATGCCGCTCAGCATATAGGGCGTGGTGGTGATAGCGGACGGAGTCCAGGTTGTGCGGGGATCGCGCGCATCAATATCCAGCGCCAGGCCGTCAATAATGACGTGTTGCGCCGGCGGCCTCAGCGATTGCTGGTTTGCAAACCCCCACAACCCCAGCCCGGCAGCGCTGTATTCACTGTCGCCAAGTCGGCCTTCCGCCCGGGTTACCAGCTTCTGATCCTGCATCTGTCCTGCATAAAGCTGGCCCTGGTTATCGACAATACGACAAAAATCCCAGCGTAATATCACGCGCTCCAGGTATTCGCTGTATTGCGGATGAAAGGCGGCAACGATACGCAGCGCCATCATCAGCCGGGCGATATCTCGGGATGACCAACCGATCACCTGTGGCGTATTGCCGTAGCCGACCATACTGATATTCTGCGTGTTGTAGAGCAGATTAGGCAGTTTGGCAGAGGTCAACGGCAGGCGATTGAGCGTACCGAGCAGCAGCGTCAGACGGCGGTCGAAAGCGACATCGTCGATCAAATCAAGCTGACGGGCTGCGGTTAGTGCAATAAGCAGATCGCCCATTTGCCACAGGCTGATCACCGGGCGCTTATCACTGCCGTTAACCAGACCGGTGTTAGCCTGGGTGTTGTTTTCAACGTAGCGCCAGGCTATCGCCGCCCAGCGTTGCTCTTCCGGGCCGAGCTTGCCGAGCCGCGCAGTGGTATGCCAGCCGCCGTTTACCAGCCAGTGCCAGCCTGCGGCGTCATGGCGTCTCAACATCCAGACCGTACCGATGACGATCGCCAGCAGTACGACAGCAACACGCATTACTGTCTTAGGCATGAGGTCGCTACCGGCGGTAATTTGACAGGCGTCTGGCTGTCACAACTCGCGCATTTACAGGCGCGACAGGATGGGGCGGTGCGCACGGCAGTTCCGCTTTGCTCACACCAGTTTTTGATGCCCGGCGTGACGTTAAGAAAAGGACGGTTGCGTCGGGTATTGTTGTCTTCAAAGTTGTCTACCAGACGCTTTTCCCAGATGGATGGCGCATAGTCGCTTTTGCGAGGATCGTTACTGTTAAAGCGCAGCAGCTTGCCTTCTTTTTTGAAAAGTAGTGCTTCCAGCATGATGCCGTTGTTATTGGCGGTAAATTCCTTAATAGGCCCGTCGCCATTTTCATACAGGCCTTCATAGTAGCCTTTGCCTTGTTCCTGAGCGTTTTCAATGGAATCCAGTAAACGATCGGTATAAGGCGAATCCCATAGTACCCACATGCCAAGCGCCGCCTTCAGCGAGACGGCCGCCACGTTTGGCACATACTGCCCTTTATCCGTAATGGTGTTCCAGTTGTAACCGTCGCTGTAAACGGTGTCGTAAACGAAGTAGGGCGCTTTATCGAGCTGGTGTTCAGAGCGGGCGGTCAGCGTGCCGGTGATCATGTAGCGATTTTCCTGCGCCTGGTAAACGCGATCGGCGAAATTTTTCATCCAGGGATGGCTGAAATTATTCGGACTATTTTCGCGGTCGTCGCTGTTGTCCCAGCCCATTTCCAGGCCGTGCAGCAAATAGGACTCAGTCACCACATAATTATGCTGATTCGTTAAGCGCGGATCGCGTGAATCATAGGGCACCAGCACGCAATAAATATCCGCCAGGGCATAAGGCTCCGGCCGACTGGCCTGACAGGTGGTAAAGCCCCACAGCTGATAGCCTGCCGCCGCATATTCTTCATAGCCCAGACGGCCTTCCTGCACGTACTGCGTCTGCTTATCCTTATTCATATAGGCGCCATACAGCGTGCCGCAGTCATCAACCACGTGGGTAAAATCCCAGCCCAGCACTACGTTGTCGATATTGTTAGCATGTTCCGGGTAGCGCTCTTTAATGATCTTCATCCAGAGCAGCATCCTGCCGATATCAATAGCGGAAAACCCAATCTCTCCCGGCTTGTTCAGGTAGTTTACTTTTTGACCGGTAATAGTGTTGTACACTTTGTTAGGCACCTGATTTTGAAACAGCGCCAGCTTGTTTATCGTGGCCATAAACTGTAAAAAACGTCGGTCGAATTCCGCTTTGTCGATAATGCCCAGTTCTCTTGCCGCGGTCAGCGCAGCCAGATAGGAGGCGCTGTCCCACATGGTTGTGGAAGGGTATTTATTTACCGCATTCACCAGGCCGGTAGTGGGCTGATAGTTAGCGACAAAATAAGCCCAGGCATTTTTCGCTACGTTCATTTCTCGCGGCGTCAATTCGCCATGACGGATATTGTAATCCGAGGCGGGCAGGCTGACAGCGGCCTGTAGCATGGGGGCGGTAAGCATAAGAACCATCAACAGGGCGCGCAGGCCGGATTGACGAAGCGATAATGATCTCATTCCAAAGTCACTCCTTGTTGCGGGCTTTTGGCGGCTGAAGTTGGCGTTGAGCAGCTCAGACAAAGCAGTTGGCCATAGGCAATATAAGAAAGGCTTTCCAGCACCATGGCATTGGTGTCTGCCTCAATCACAGGATTAACGCTACCGTCAACGTTGAAACCCGCTTTCCAGCCTTTTCCCGGTTCGATCATGGGCAGCATCTGCTGCCGAAGCGCTTCACTCCACTGATTGCGGAACAAGGCATACCAGGCAAACGCGGTGCGGGTCGAGGTCAGCGCGCGAGTAGTCAATGATTCACTGGCATTGTCGTTTTCGTCCTGCAGAGGGATCGGCTGGGTGCCGGGCAGGGCGCCAGCAAAATCGGGCGCTTGTTCAGCATAATCCATATTGATTTCGCCTTTCTCGGCGGGCTTACCGGTACGCTGCTGGAGGATCTGCATCAGGCGCCAGGTTATCTCTCCGCTGCGCGCGTCAAACCCCTGTTCCAGCCCGCTAAGTAAGTAAGGCATACTGATCAGAGAAGGCTGTTTCCCCCAGGGCGTTCGCAGGCCTTCATCCGGCACCGCATGGCCTTCTATCTCTATCATTTTCAGGCCATCCGGCGGCTGGGTAACGGCCAGCCCGGCGGTAGCATTGATCAGTCGCAGCACGCTGCCTGCATAAAGTCGATAGCCGTAGCTGCCTCGCGGATCGTCAGTACGAATGACCCAGCGGTTAAGCGGCAGGCTGGCACCTTGCGGCCCGCTGCTCTGTAATAGCGCCGCAAGCTGCCATTTGGCCAGGAGCTGGTTGACTTCCAGAGCGTGTTGCGGATAGCGCCAGAGCAGGATCTGCAACGGCATCAGAAGACGGCCCATATCAATAGCCGAACCGGCGGCCTGCACAGGCGAGGTGGCAGGTTGCAGCGTGTCGGCATGGTAAAAGGCTGCGGGCAACCCTTCCGGCAAAAGCGGCAGTGCGCCGAGCGCGCCGAGCGCGGAGCTGATACGGTCGTCAAATTCGGCGGCAGAAATAATGTGTAATTTATGCGCGGCAATCGTGGCCAGCAGATAGCTGCCGGTGCTCCACAGGCTCAGCCACGCCCTGTTTTCTTCGGCGTTAACCAGGCCGTTAGCCTGGCTGTTATTGACAAAATATTGCCAGGCGATACGCGCCCACAAGGCTTCATCAAAGGTCAGTTCCCGTGGCTGCGGAAGAGGAGGAAAGCTTTTGCTCAGCGTGATGCCATCGGTGGTTTCCACACGAGCAGGCATCTGTTTTTCGACCCACAGCACAATGGCGAAACCGATTAGAAAGCCAATCAGGATGGTCAAATAGCTGCGGGCGCTGAGAATACTGGCTTTCATACTCATGCGGCTTCAGCCTCCTGCGTAGCGGGCGGCGTCCACATTGCCGCCATGATCATCGGCATCATGGCGGCGATATTAACCGTGCCCCAGAAGATGTTAATGACGTAGCCGGAAGGATCATCAATATTGCCGCGTGCAACCTGGATCCCTCCCCAAATCAGACCCAGCAGAGTCAGAGCGGCAATCGCTAACTGGGGTTTAACCAGATAAAGAAAACGCCCGGATTGCCGTTCCTTAGGCGTGACGTGAAATTTAATTTTTTCCCCGCGCAATACCGTGCTCAGCGCCCGCAGATTGACGGAGAAAAAAGCCAGATAAGACGAACGGCCATCCCAGGCGGAAATTCCCCAGGTCCCAAACATAAAGGCCAGCTCAGAGACGATAAAAAAGGGCAGAAAATGCAGATAAAAAGGGGTGGAATAAGCTGAGACCGGCGGAATGCCGGTAAAAAGATAAATCAGTGGAGAAATCAGAAAAATGGTATTCCAGATACAGGCAAGGTAAGACCAAAAAGTGGTGCCGTACATCAGGGTTTGTCCCAGGCTCAACTTAAAGCGACGACGGCTGAAAATCTTATCGTGAAATAAAATATCGAGCGAGCCAGCGGCATATTTAAAACGCTGGATCATCCAGGTTAAAAGATCCTGCGGAGAAAGCATTTTGGATTCAATACCGGGATGCATCACCGACCGCCAGCGGCGTCCCGCATCGCCATGCAGCACGATAGAAGTATAAATATCCTCAGACACGTGGAATTTATAGGGCGTCAGTTCGGTATCATTAATTACGTGAGGGCGCATCGCCGTGCTTAACGCCGCTCGCGTTTCTTCATCACTAATATCGCGTGTGTAGCGGGCAATCTCTTCTTCAACAGTAAACACGTAGCTACGCAGCGCGGCCTGCATGACCGCTTCACGACGATGAACGGAAGCCGCGCCGCAGCAGAATGCGGCATTGGCCCAGTTGCGCCGCCGCAGGATCACATCATAAAACATGCGTGGGTCGTTGAAAAAAGGATCGCTGCCCACGGTCAGGGGGCCGAGCACGCCCTCGGTCAGGCGGCCAAGCAGGTAACCCGGCAAGCCAGCGTGGCGGCGCAGCCAGCTGGCGAAGCGTTCGCCTTCAGGCAGATCGTAGAACCATTGCGGCGTCTGCACCCAAGCCACATCCGGATCGCGAAAGTAGCCCAGCGTATTAGCCAACAGTGTAGGGAATACCCGCGTATCAGCATCACAAATCACCAGAAAATCGCCGTCGGTTTGCTCCATGCCGTTACGAATATTGCCCGCTTTAAAACCAATATTATTTTCGCGCGAGATGTAGTTCACGCCTTCCTGCTCGCAAACCGCGCGCATTTCAGGCCGCCTTCCATCATCAAGGACATGAATTTTTAACGTCAGGGTGGTCGGGTAGCGCATTTTTAACGCGTCCTGAATCGACAGCCTGACCAGCTCCGGATCCTCTGAATAGGTTGCGATAAAGAGATCCACTTTTGGCGGACGCGCGTCGCCCCGATCCTCAGGCAGCAGGCACTGGTTGATATCGTCTGGCGCTGCGGGACAAGGCGGATCCTTCTCCTGCCAGATATTGATAGTAAACAGCAGCGTGCCGAACCAGGCGAAAGTCTCCGCCATAGCCAGCGGCACGGCATACCATAACGCATCGGTATTCAGGGATTCCATCCACCGCCAGCGGATGTAGTTAGCGCCCAAAATAAGCCCGGCGACGGCCAGGATCTGCCAGGTCTTCACTATCCATTTTGGCGTGGAAAGGGGGGCTGGCGGGCGGCGATGTTCAAAACGTGAAAAATAGTGATCCATTGGCATCCAGTCTCTTTCTGATAGGGCCGTAGCAAGATTTTTCACCTGATGAAATAAAAACAAGTAAGGGATATGAAGGTATTTACTTAAGTTGTTGTTAACTGAATCATAGTTTGTGCAAAGGCTATTGCAAGATATGTAAAGAAAATGGAACAAAAAAATGGCGTCAACTCGCTGTTATCATAGGATTTATAACTATTTTTTTATTTTTAAGCCCGTATCGTGACTTAAACTGTAACGTGTCTACACTTTCATTTACCTGGCAGAGAAGCACTCTTCTTATCATTGCGCTTCGCTTGATATCAATTATGGTAATGAATAATGGTGGATTCCGTTTCCGTTCCGAAGAGAGCAGCAGTCGACTGGCGCGCCTGGCGTTATGCCATACCGGGAAAGCGCGATCTGCGTATTGATATGCTGCGCGGGATTGCTCTGGTGATGATGGTCGTGGCCCATACTGAAATTCTGTCGTTGGTCAATATCTTCACCTGGGAGCGCTTTGGTCTGACGACCGGTGCCGAAGGATTTGTCATTTTGTCCGGCTTTATGCTGGGGATGCTAAACCGCCAGCGTTTGCAAAAAGAGGTGTTGCTGACCGTAAGCTGGACGCTGTGGCGCCGCGCCGGAAAAATTTATCTGGTCAATGTGATTATTATTCTGCTGATGCTGGCGTTGAATAAACTGAGCTTTGTAAATACGTTTGAAGTCACGCACTTTGTCGATCGCTATTCCGGAACCGTTTGGGCGCTTTTCCCCACCACGCCACAGATTAAAGAAACCTGGTTTAACATTATTCTTTATCTGCAAATCGGGCCGCATCAGACGCAAATCCTGGGCCTTTATATCTGTCTGCTGCTGATCAGTCCGCTTTTTCTTGCTTTGCTGCAGGGACGACGCGTCGTCTGGCTACTCCTGGCTTCACTGGCGGGCTATATCAGCTATCAGCTCTGGCCGACGCGGTTGACGGTGGCAGAATTTGAATTCGCTTTCCCTTTGCTTGCCTGGCAACTTATTTTTGTGTGCGGGATGTGCTGTGGCTGGTACAAAGATGAACTCATGTCGCTGGCCCATACGCCAGGCGGCTATATCGTGATGAGCATAATGGTGATTTATGCGCTGGTGTTAATGTTTATCGCCCAAAACCATACCAATCCGTTTATGCCGCCTTCCCTGTTGATGCAGGTAATACCGCCAGCCGATTTCAACTGGTTTTATCGCCATCTTGCCGCTAAAAATGCGCTCGGGCCGTGCCGGGTATTAAACGACTTTTGCCTGATTTTATTAGTCTATCTGGTTATGACGTTTTGCTGGCGACCGTTGGAACGTCTGTTTGGCTGGTTTTTAATCCCGCTGGGCCAACACTCGCTTTACACCTTTATCGTGCACGTTTTCGTGGTGCTGGCGGTCAGCCAGTTTGTTCATTTTGATCTCTGGCATCAGGCCTGGTTACGTAACACCTTTATCCATCTTGGCGCGCTGGGCCTGCTGTGGTGGATGGCGAAAAAAGAGATTGGTGGTCGCTTTATCCCTAATTAAAAGAAGGAAAACAGCATGTTTTATAGCGGGAGAAGAGCGCGTAACCGATATCTGACGTGGATGTTTATCTGCAGTACTGTAACGCCTGTTGCTCAGGCTGCGTCGTCCGCCAGCGAGACTACCGATGCGAATGGCGAACCGGTTCAGGCAGCCGTTTTTACCAACCGCTGGGGACGTCTGTTTTCAGGTAATAAGGATAAATTTTCCAGCGCGCTGAGTTTTTCCAGCGGGTTGAAAGAACAGCGGTTGACCATTCCAAATGGTTCCGAATCTGCCCGACAAAAGAAAAAAGTTAATCAGTTGTTAAACCTGAGCCTGCAGTATTCTCCTTACAGCTACTGGTTTGGCAACGTTACTCTGCGTGCGCCCGTGTCTGATTTCAGCCGTTACAGCACTAATTTTCGCTACAGTTTCGGTTACGATGACTGGCATCCCAACACGTTCAGCCTGGTCTACAGCAATTATGGCGATAACTACCTGTTTACCTCCGGCACGACCCGACATACCTATTTTGAACAGGGCGCCTTTACTTTCGCCTACAAATTTTCGCTGCCCGAATCCTGGCAAAAACATCTACTGATTAATAAAGGCGACGCGCTGACCTGTCAGATCGGCTACAGCTGGGTGCCGCGTTACTATTCCCTGGCCGACAATGATTTACGCGCCAATAAACAGGTTGGCCTGGGCGGCTGCGGTTACACCTTTAAACAACACTTTTTTATTCGCGCCACCGCCTTCTGGTATCCCAAATCCGAACAGCAGCAGCCGTGGAACGGCGATTACAGCTACAGCTTTGGCTACGCAGGGTACACGCCCGGATCGCTGTCCTTGCAGTACAGCAACTACAGCGGAACGCGTTTTCCCGGCCGAGGCAGCAGTAATGCAAAGTTTCGGGAAGGCACTATTTCACTTATCTGGTTTCTGCCCTTTTAAGGCCACCGCTATGTTAACGCTGCAATCTCAACCCGTACTGGTCGTCGACGACGCAGCCACTTACCGCAAGTTGCTGGCGGGGTTACTGAAAAAATGGGGATACGAAGTCTTTGAGGCCGAAAACGGCGAGCAGGCGCTGGCGGTCCTGGCCGAGCGGCCGATTAATCTGCTGATCAGCGACTGGGAGATGCCGGTCATGGACGGCCCGACGCTGTGCCAGGAGGTGCGCCTGCAGATACAGGATCGCTATGTTTATGTGATCGTGCTGACCGCCCGTGAAAGCGTGGAAGATTTGCAGGTTGGCTTTGCCGCCGGCGCGGATGACTTTTTACGCAAGCCGGTTAACCAGGTCGAATTGCAGGCCCGGTTACACGCCGGTGAGCGCGTGTTGCAGCTTGAAGCTATGCTGGCGGCCCGGAACAGGCACCTGAGCGAAGCGTTAAGACAGATTGAACAGGACTTACAGGCTGCCGCCAGCCTGCAAATCAGTATATTGCCGCCTCATGCTCTTCAGCATGGCCCCTATTATGCCGACTGGCTGTTTATTCCTTCCGCATGGGTTTCTGGCGATATCTTTAATCTGTTTCCGCTTGATCATCAGGCCGTAGGCTTTTATTGCGTTGATGTCGCGGGCCACGGCGTTACGGCGGCAATGATGTCGGTTGCCGTCGCCAGACAGTTTCTACACGGTCGCACCGTGGATCGTTTTCTGTTTAGTGGCAATACCGTTACCCCTCCGGCTCAGGTGGTGAAGATCCTTAACGAGCGTTTTTGCGCGCAGAGCCAGGACGTGTTGAGTTACTTCACCATCGTCTATGGCGTGATTGATTTACAAAGCGGCGAGGGCAGACTCTGCCAGGCCGGTCATCCCACGCCTTTTATCGTCAGCCGGGCAGGGGTAACGCGCCAGATAGGCGATGGCGGCCCGCCGGTCGGCCTGCTCGACGATCTTAGCTGGGAAGAGAGCGACTTTCAGCTGGCGCCGGGCGAGCGGCTTTGTATCTACAGCGACGGCATCAGCGAATGCGAAAACCCCGAACATGAGATGTTCGGCGCACAGCGTCTGGAAACCTTGCTGGCTTCCCTTAATGATGTCCCCGTGGGCGGGCTGCTGGCGCAGGTGCAGCACGAGCTTAATCTCTGGCGCGACACGGCGCCGGGAGGAAACGCGCCCGCGGCTGACGATATCTCGCTGCTGGTAATTGAACGGCAGTCGCCTTGTCCCCCTGATGGAGAGTATTGATGAAAATTGACATTGAAAAACAACAGGATGTAACCCTGATGACGCCGGTCACGCGGCGGCTCGATGCGTCGGTCGCGCTGCGTTTTAAAGAAGAAGTATTGGCGGTTATTCAGCAGGGGGAAGTGCGGCTGGTTCTTGATTTTTCCCGCGTCGATTTTATCGACAGCAGCTGTTTAGGCGCCCTTATCTCTCTGCTGAAGGCGACCAGCGGCAAAGGCACGCTAGTGCTTTGCTCGCTAAACGGCAATATCAAAAATATGTTCTCACTGACCCGTATGGATCGCGTTTTTACTCTCTACCCTGAGCGGAGCGACGCGATAGCCGCGTTAACCCTGGGAGGGTAAATTATGAAGCAGCTGCCTGATGAAGAGTGGCAGTTTCCGGCCACGCTTAACAGCCTCACCTCACTTGGAAGCGTGCTACACCGCTATCTGGCCGGCTTTCCCGTTGATGAAAGTTGGATCTATCTGCTGGATCTGGCGCTTTGCGAAGCCGCCAGCAATATTATCCGCCACGGCTATGCGGATCAAAAGGAGGCAGGCTATCGCGTCATCTTCAGTCACGATGCTGCCGCCATAACGATTGTGCTTATAGATCAGGGACTGCCTGTCCCCGCCGCACTGCTTTCGTCCAGGCGGCCGGATGAAGAGGAGAGCGTCACCTCCTCCGGGCTGGAGAACGTAAGCGAAGGCGGCCGTGGGATCGCGCTGATTTATGCCTGCGTGGATAGTATCAGCTATCGCTCGGACAGCGGCGAGAATCAGCTGACGCTGAGCAAGACGCTGCCGACGAAAAAAGACTAGCGAAACAGTTTTTGCACAAATTCAATATAGGCAGGCCGCCAGAGCGCCATTTCATGACCCAGTCCGGGCAGGCTGTGCCAGTCCGTGACGACATCATTGTGATCGAGCAGGACTTTAAGCCCGGTCATATCACGTCCCGTGATGATATCCTCTTCCCCCGTCACTAAGGTGAACAGTTTAAGCTGGCGGTTGACAGCTTTGCTTTTTTTAAGCTGCGCCGCAACGCGAAAATCGGGCACGCTTTCGGTAGTGACGCCGCTGAACACGCCCAGCCAGGCAAACTGATCCAAATGACGCATGCCGCTCACCAGCGCCTGATAGCCGCCCTGCGATAAACCAGCCAGTGCTCGTCCCTGTGCCTCTTTTCGCACGTTATAGCGTTCGGCAATCTGTGGGATAATTTCCTGGATAAGCTCTTTATCTGCCGCCAGGGCATTGCGTGGATAGAACGTCTGTCGGCGGCTGGCCGGCGCAAAATTTTCCGGTATGGCCTCAGCGAGGTCGGTTTCTGTATCCGGCATTACGACCAACATGGGCTTTATCTTTTTTTCCGCCAGCAGGTTATCCATAATTTGCGGAATTCGTCCCTGGATAAGTGCGGAAAGAGCCGTGTCGCCAAAGCCATGGTAAAAATAGAGCACCGGCAAAGGCTCGGCGCTTTTTTCCATGCCCGGCGGTACCCAGACAGAGAGCTGCCGCTCCCGGTTTAAAACAGAGGAGTGCCAGGTCAGCGTATGGATTTCACCATGGGGGACTTCGCGCACGTCCAGCAGGCTGCCAGGCACAAGGATCAGGCTGGTATTGACCTGACGCTGCGGCTTGGCCTGCGCGCTGCCGGTATCAATGCTTCTGAAGCCGTCGACATTAAAGAAATATTCATATAAATCGGGCTTCACCGCCTCGCTGGTGAACGACCAGATACCGCGATCGTCTTTGCTCATGGCGTGCGATACATAGCGATCGGGCGTGGCGCCGGTGACCACCTCTACCGCTTTTGCCGCAGGCGCCCAGAGCCGCCAGGTAATAGTGCTGTCGTCATTAACCTGAGAGATATAATCAGCTGGCGGCACGGTTTCTGGCGGACGGACAGGTAACGGGATCGCCATCAGTGAACCGCTCCATAATGCGGCGGCACAGCACAGGACGTGACAACGAATACTCATCAGAATTCCTTCACAAAAGAGTGCGTGTTTTTCATTGTGGCATATCTGCAGAAAAGCGTGAGTGGCAGGTGCGGCTTCTGTAAGAACAGGGCAGGCATTATGCCTGCCCTGATATACCTGCTTCAGAAGCTGCTGTGCGGCAGGTAAGAGCTTTACCGCTAAGTTTGCGACGCTAAACTTTTTCCAGCGCCAGGCGTAGATCCTCAATTAAATCGTCTTTGTTTTCGATGCCGATGGAGACGCGAACGGTAGCCTCATTAATGCCGATACGCGTACGTACCTCCGCCGGGACGCCGGAATGCGTGGTGCTGGCAGGATGGCTGGCGAGTGATTCGGTGCCGCCAAGACTTACCGCCAGCTTAAACAGCTGGAGCGCATTCAGCAGCTTAAAGGCAGCCGCCTGGCCGCCGACCACGTCGAACGAGAACGTCGATCCCGCGCCGCTGCACTGTTGTTGATAAACCTTTGCGGCTGGCGAACCGGCTTCCAGAAACGGCAGATAGTGTAGTTTTTCAATTTTTTGATGCGATTGCAGAAACGCGGCGACGGCGGCGGCATTGTCGTTGGCGCGTTCCATACGCAGCGACAGCGTTTCCAGCGAGCGGCCGATCATCCAGCAGGAGTGCGGATCGAGCTGGGTACCAATCGCGCTGCGCAACGCTTTAATCTGTTTGATCAGCGCCTTGCTGCCCATTACCGCGCCGGCAATCAAATCGGAATGGCCGCCGACATATTTGGTCAGCGAGTACAGTGACAGATCCGCGCCGTGTTCGGTTGGACGCTGAAAAACCGGCCCGAGCAGCGTGTTATCACAGGCAATAATCGGACGATGCTGCTGCTGTGCTATTTCATCAGCCACGCGTTTAATCAGCGCGATATCCACCAGGCTGTTGGTAGGGTTAGCGGGCGATTCAATGAGGATCATTGATACGCGTCCCTGTTTCATTGCCTCTTTTGCCGCTGCCCGTACGGAGGCCTCATCCACGCCGTCGGCAAACCCGACCGACGCCACGCCCAGCCGACGGAACGTTTTGGTTAGCAGCGTTTCGGTGCCGCCATATAAAGGTTGCGAATGCAGAATGACGTCGCCAGGCTCGACAAAGGCCAGCAGGGCAGTAGAAATAGCCGACATGCCGGAAGAGAACAGCGCCGCGCTTTCGGTGCGCTCATAAATCGCCAGCCGATCCTCGACGATTTCGCTGTTGGGATGGTTAAAGCGTGAGTAAACCAGGCCGTTGCCTTCGCCTTCCGGCGGCTCGCGACGACCGGAAACGTAATCGAAAAAGTCGCGGCCTTCTTCGGCGCTGGTAAAAATAAAGGTCGAAGTCAGGAACACGGGCGGTTTCACTGCGCCTTCGGACAGCGCGGGATCGTAACCGTAGTTAAGCATTTGCGTTTCAGGCTGTAGTTCACGATTGCCGAGATGCGTTTTTTTTGCGTGTTGCGTCGCCATGGGTTCTCCTGACCAGCGAGGGTAAATAAGCGATCGCATCTTAGCCTTACCGCCATAACGTTATTAAATAATTTATTGGACTATCGTTAAGCTTTTACTGAAAATATTCAGGCCTTCCGGAAGGCTATATGTCTGTTAGCATGAAATTCAGATGCTGTTATTCTTCGCTGAAGGAAAAGTAGTAAAAAAAGCGGCGGGATGAACAGATTGATCGGGATGAAATATAACGATGACAGGATTTTTCCAGCAAAAGGTTTTACAAAAATAATTTTTTTGACAGCGTCCTTAAACAATGGAAAAGCTATTCATTGGTTTTACTTAACGGAACGCTGTTGGCTATGCCGCTGACCTTTCCATTAGCACTATATTCCCCAGATCTTTGGCTATCTTGCTTTTCCGATTTTGCGGGCTGGAAAGGTATGAAACGGATACACTCCGCTCAAGCGGGCAAAATTCTTAATTTTTTTTTCATTTAAATGTTGGGCGTTTACAGGCGATTTGAGCGGCGTATAATTTACATTTAGCTGAAAATTTTCAGGAGTAACCCACAAGGAAGCGATACCATGTCTGCATTACAATTTCCCTGTACAATTTTCAAAACACAAAAAAAGATGGAAGATTACAGCGCCAGTGATATGCATTGTGGCGATTTATCAGAATTTCAGCTGAAAAGAGAGTTTCATCTGGTCGATGTATCCACCAGAGTCAATCCTTACACATTGACCAAAATCACCCCATTTAATCAACCTCAATCGAGATTCTATGGCTACCGTAGCGAAGGTGAGAAAATTTCCCGGCAAGAATGTGCCAAAATCCTCTTTGATGAATTCCGACACCTTTCGCGGACATTTTCCATTTACGGACCTTACAGCCATCTGATTGAAAAAATGATAACCCATATGCAGAATGGCAACGGTATGCCTTTTCAGGATACATCTTTGGATAGTGCGTTAAAAAAGCATATTCTAAATGATAATTCTAAAAACAATACGCGTCTTTTGTTAACTAAAGTCGTTGATAAAAACATAGACTGGATAAAGGGTTACTTTCCTTTAGCGCAAAAAAAAGAGTTAACAAAAGCGATCCTTAGAGGGAAATTACCTAAATTTGATCGGTTGCAGGATAGTTTTAACGGAATGGGGATTACAGTACATGATGTATGGGCTACACATATCACTATAAAATCACTGCATATTGAAAATGAGCGGTACCGCGCGCTTGTGAATTACAAAATACAGGATCATTTTGGCCTGGATAGTGAAGATATTTCAGCGTTAAAATTTAATCAGTTCCGTTTTTTTCGCATCTGGTTTTTGCTTCAACGATACAACCTGTTTGGCTTTAAACCCTTTATGACCAATATGGAAACCACTGTGGAAATTACCGGGAGACGTGATGAAAAATAATAAAAAATTATTGAGTACGTTGTTACTGGTTGGTAGCGCGTCACTGGTCTATTTTTTTTGGTTGTTTTTTCGCCCTGTGGTAATAGTTGCCGTTCACGAGGACGGGAACTTCAGTGATGTCATAGTAAAAAATGTTCCGTTTACCGATCGGGGTAAAATAGCCTGGTGGCTTAAAAATAAAGATAAGCTAAAAAACCGTTACGGCATCCCTAAACCAGCATTATATGGAAATTACACCATTAGCTTTTGGTTATTTGGTGATGGCTATAAAGAAGAGGGCAAGTATGACAGGTTATGTTTTAAGGATATGCAAACTGATAAGAACTGCATTGATAAAAACAGAGTGTTTTCAATAGATAAGAGCAAGAATAAGGGGACTATCTTCGTTGTGTATGATGGCGATGATTACCGACTGGAACAAAATGGGGAAGTAATAAAAATTGAACATAATTAAAGCTTTATTTATTGCGTAGTGCCCAGGGGAAAATCTTCCTTCCCCTGCTGATTTCTTATCATGTTTCAGCCGGGTACTGAGATACGCTGATAACGGACACAGCTAAAAACATACATCACCGGCCTTCAGGGAAGTTATTGCCTCTTGTTCGGAGATCGGCAATGCAAGACAAAGGGTAATCTAACCCCTGAGTTTTTCCCGTCGGCCAAAAGCGGCGATTTGTTCGCATGCTTTCAGTTCATCCGGCAACCATCCCTGATATAATCCCCCTCCTTAAGAGGTTCTCATGCTATCGCCGTTGTATTGGATTGTGTGGTACTCCGTACAGCAATCGGTGTGTCAATATCGACTTTTCATACACGCTTTACATGATGTTTAACTGAATAAAATCAGTGAGATAAGCTAATTTATGAAACACACTGTAGAAGTCATGATCTCCGAGCAAGAGATCGCCAAACGCATCGCTGAACTGGGCCAGCAGATCACCGAAAACTACCGCGACAGCGGCAGCGAAATGGTGCTGGTCGGCCTGCTGCGCGGTTCCTTTATGTTTATGGCGGATCTCTGCCGCAGGATTGAGGTATCGCACGAGGTCGATTTTATGACGGCTTCCAGCTACGGCAGCGGTATGTCCACCACGCGCGATGTGAAAATCCTTAAGGATCTGGATGAAGATATCCGTGGCAAAGATGTGCTGATTGTGGAAGACATCATCGATTCCGGCAATACGCTGAGCAAAGTGCGGGAGATCCTGCGCCTGCGTGAGCCAAAGTCGCTGGCAATCTGTACGCTGCTGGATAAGCCTGAACGGCGGGAAGTGGAAGTGCCGGTGGAATACGTGGGCTTTACTATTCCTGATAAATTCGTCGTGGGCTACGGCATCGACTATGCCCAGCGCTATCGCCATCTGCCTTACGTAGGGCACGTGGTGATGCTGGAAGAGTAACGCTCACCGCACGATCGACTAAGGCCGGCTTTCCCGGCCTGATATATGATCCGGCCGGAGATCAGCTCGGGTTTTGCAAGCCTTTCAGCGCGTTAGCGATACCTTTGTGGTGACGTTCTTCAAGCACGTCCATGCTGGAGGCGCCGACTTCCAGGTCGTGCAGGTGGCCATCCTGAATACCGTAAACCCAGCCGTGAATTTTGACATTCTGACCGCGTTTCCATGCCGACTGCATGATGGTGGAGTGGCCCAGGTTATAAACCTGCTCGATCACGTTGATTTCACAAAGTTTGTTAAAACGCTGCTCCGGCGTCGGCAGCTGTTTCAATGACGAACTATGCTTGTACCACAGATCGCGGATGTGCAGCAGCCAGTTGTTGATCAGACCCAGTTCCGGGTTCTCGACCGCCGCCTGCACGCCGCCGCAGCCGTAGTGGCCGCAGATAATGATGTGCTCCACCTGCAGTACCTCCACCGCGTACTGCACAACGGAAAGGCAGTTCAGATCGGTGTGAATAACCAGGTTAGCCACGTTGCGATGGACGAACAGTTCGCCCGGCTCCAGGCCGGTCAGACGTTCGGCTGGTACACGGCTGTCGGAACAGCCAATCCAGAGAAAACGAGGCTTCTGCGCCAGCGACAGGCGTTCAAAAAAGGCCGGGTTTTCTTCTTTCAGCAGGCGAGACCACTCGCGGTTGTTACTAATGAGATTATCAATATCTTTCATTTTTATAGCGCCATAACTTGATATGCGTGGCAGTAATATAGGCCATCAAACTGTGATTGAAAACGCTAAACAAGAAAACCATACAAAACAGGGCAATCCTTTACCTATGACTTATGCACTGGAACTTGAAAAGCTGACCAAAACCTATGCGGGTGGCGTTCAGGCCTTGAAAGGAATCGATCTTAACGTGGAAGCAGGCGATTTTTATGCGCTGCTTGGCCCCAACGGCGCGGGTAAATCCACCACCATCGGAATTATCAGCTCGCTGGTGAATAAAACCGCCGGCAAGGTGCGGGTGTTTGGCTATGACCTGCAGCAGGATGTGGTCAACGCCAAGCGCCAGCTGGGGCTGGTGCCACAGGAGTTTAACTTCAACCAGTTTGAAACCGTGCTGCAAATCGTGGTCAGCCAGGCGGGCCTTTACGGCGTTGAGAAAAAAGACGCGCTGCAAAGGGCGGAAAAATACCTAAAGCAGCTCGATCTATGGGACAAGCGCAACGAGCGAGCGCGGATGCTTTCCGGCGGCATGAAACGCCGCTTGATGATCGCCCGCGCGCTAATGCACGAGCCAAAGCTGCTGATCCTGGATGAGCCGACCGCGGGCGTGGATATTGAGCTGCGCCGCTCGATGTGGAGCTTTTTGCAGGATCTGAATGCCAAAGGCACCACCATCATCCTGACCACCCACTATCTGGAAGAAGCCGAAATGCTTTGTCGCAATATCGGCATTATCCAGCATGGCCGTCTGGTGGAAAATACCACCATGAAAGGACTGCTGGCGAAGCTGAAATCGGAAACCTTTATCTTCGATCTGGCGGCGAAAAGCCCGCTGCCGGCGCTGGAAGGCTTCCAGTATCGGCTGGTGGATACCTCAACGCTGGAGGTGGAAGTCATGCGCGAGCAGGGGCTGAACAGCGTCTTCAGCCAGCTCAGCCAGCAGGGCGTCAAGGTATTAAGTATGCGCAACAAGGCTAACCGCCTTGAGGAGCTGTTTGTAGACCTGGTAAACGGTCGCAAAGGAGAGAAAGCATGACACATCTGTACTGGGTTGCCCTGAAAAGTCTGTGGGGAAAAGAGATTAACCGTTTTGCCCGGATCTGGATCCAGACGCTGGTGCCGCCGGTTATCACCATGACGCTCTATTTTATTATCTTCGGCAACCTGATTGGCTCCCGCATCGGCGATATGCATGGCTTCAGCTATATGCAGTTTATCGTGCCGGGGCTGATTATGATGGCGGTGATCACCAATGCCTATGCCAACGTAGCGTCCTCTTTTTTCAGCTCGAAATTCCAGCGCAATATCGAAGAGCTGCTGGTGGCGCCGGTGCCGACGCACGTCATTATCGCTGGCTATGTCGGCGGCGGCGTGGCGCGCGGCGTCTGCGTCGGGATCCTGGTGACCGCGGTATCGCTGTTCTTTGTGCCGTTTCACGTGCACTCCTGGCTGATGGTGGCGGTAACGCTGCTGCTGACGGCGATCCTGTTTTCGCTGGCGGGCCTGCTGAACGCGGTCTTTGCTAAAACCTTTGACGACATCAGCCTGATCCCGACTTTTGTGCTGACGCCGTTAACCTATCTGGGCGGCGTGTTCTATTCGCTGACGCTGCTGCCGCCGTTCTGGCAGATGGTGTCGAAGCTGAACCCGATCGTCTATATGATCAGCGGCTTCCGCTTTGGCTTCCTGGGCATCTCCGACGTGCCGCTGGTGTTTACTCTGGCGGTGCTGGTAGGCTTTATCGCGGTGTTTTACATTCTGGTCTGGTGGCTGATCCAGCGCGGAAGAGGGCTGCGTACCTAAACGCTTAAAGGCCTCTCTTCCCGCAGTGGGAAGGGGGGCTGAACCGCCTTCTCTCTGCATGGAGAAGGTGGCTGAACGGAGCTGGCTCATAAAGAAAGCGTAACCGCAAAGAGCACGATCTCCATCCCCGCATTATTTGACGTCCATCACTGAATATAAGAAAACCTTATTTAGCGGCAAACTTTTTCCTCCCTGTTGCCACTCAGTCCTATCGCGAGCACGTTGTACTGGTATTAAGTATGGCCGGTGTCGTCACGATAAATCAGCAGGCCACAAGCCTGCTATCTTTGACTTAGCCGGGGATCAGACTTATGCCAGGCGTAAATGCATTACCTTCTGCCTTAACTACCGCCGCTCACTCTTCAGGCCAGGCAACTTCCGCTCAGGAGGCTCGCGCCCGGGGTACCGGTGGGGCAGGCCCTTCTACGGCAGTAACCACACCAGCAGACGCTGCGCGCGAGCGGTCTATTGAAAACATGGTTACCCAGCTCAATCACTATTTTCCCGGCAGTGACGGATTACAAGCGCTGGTGCGGGATCGGGCTACAGAGCTGCACGATATGGAGGAAACATCCCATGACGTGGCTGAAAATATGGCTAAAGGGCAGCAGCTGGATTTTATTAGCGAGGCGGCAGGCAACGCGGTGAAAGCGTTCCCTTTTGCCATCTCGGGTTATGCCTCAGGCGCGCTCAAGCTGGCGGCCGGTATTGACGGTGCTTCTCCGGGCTCAGAAGCCTTGGCCGGTGCCGTTGATGGCGCAACGGCGATGGTGATGAAAGCGGTAGGGGATAAAGTTTTTGCTAACACGACAAAAGATACGCTGTGGCTGGCCGCAGACGCCGAAAAGCTGGAACCGGAAATGCAGGAGGTGCTGAAAAAACGTCAGGGCCTGGGAGAGAGCCTGAAACTGGCCCCGCTGGGGGGCCAGGGATTCAACGGGCGTAATGCCGTCGTGGGCGCGGTGGCAGTAGCATCACACAATAATCCTCAGGCGGTATCTCATACCAGCAACGTGCTGAGTCTGGCGGCAGGCGCGGCGGGCGGCGTCCTTACCAACAAATTCAGCGCTTCTCACGGCCCTGAATACCTGCTGGGACGGACCGACTGGAAAGAGCAATATAACGCATTGAAAGCAACCAGCGTAAAGCAGCAGGTCATGTCCGGCGGCGCGGAAAGGTTGAAAACGCTGCTGCTTAGCGTAGTAACGCCGCGTAATTACGCCAAAGGCATGCTGAATGTTACTTCGGGAAACATGGTGTCGGAAATTGGCGCTTTAGCCGTGGCGCTTGCCGGCAACAATGCCTTACGAAATGTCGCGCGTAATCCCGGCGTGAGCGGAGCCGTGAGCTCTGCCCCTTCGGGCGCCATTGATGATATTATCGGCCGCCTCACCGCAGGCCAGCTGACCTCGCCAACCGAAATCGCTAAAGATCAGGCGATTAACCTGGTGGGTGCCGCACTGGCCTATGCTTTTCAGGGCGTCGCAGGCGCGTTGGCCGGGCCGGCACCCACCCGCAATGACGAGGCCGTGGATTTAGTGGCAGATAAAATCGTTAATAGCCTGGTCGGGCAGAAAACCGGGGAGTTAAGAGATGAAGCCGTGGATCTGTTAAGGCAGGGAGCCACTGGTGCTCAAAACAAAGCGACGCAGTTTAAAGATAAGGCTTCCCGGGGCGCCACTTCATTTGCTGAGGGGGCGACCAATACGCGCAACGCAATGGGGAACGGCCTGAGTAGGGTAAAAAATGACGTTACGGGTGCCATGAACAATGCGCAGCAGTGGACCGCTGAACAGCTTAGAAAGCAGTTTTCTACGCCACCTCAGCCAACCGCGCAGGCTCATGCCGCCACGCCGGGTCAAACTGCGGCTCTGGCTTCATCGTCACAATCTACCGCTCAGGCTTCAACGCCGCAACCGGCTACGCAACCTCCAACTCAGACTTCAACGCCGCAACCGCCAACTCAGGCTTCAACGCCACAACCTCCAACTCAGACTTCAACGCCGCGACCTGCGGCTCAAACTTCAACGCCGCGACCGGCACCCGAAAATATAGAGATGCAACCAATGGGTAAAAGCAAACAGGCGTAGCCCTGAAGCAGGCCAGCAGAGAGCAGGGAAAAGACACAGAGAGAGGGTAAACAGCGGGGGAGCGATCCCCCGCCAGCCGATCAGGCGAGCTGAACCGGCACCGCTTTCGCCAGACGCTTCATCACGTTATCGCCTTCAAAGTAGGCGACTTTCGGCTGCCATTCACGGGCTTCGGCATCCGGCATGGTTACGTAAGAGCAAATAATCAGAATATCGCCTTCGCAGGCGCAGCGGGCGGCCGCGCCGTTGACGGAGATAATCTTCGAGCCACGTTCGGCCGCGATAGCATAGGTAGAAAAGCGCTGGCCGTTAGTCACGTTATAGATATCGATCGCTTCATATTGCAGGATGCCGGAAGCATCCAGAAAGTCCTGGTCAATGGCGCAGGAGCCTTCGTAGTTCAGATCCGCCTGCGTGACTTTGACGCGGTGGAGTTTGCCCTGCAGCATGGTACGGTTCATCATTTACCTCTGGTGAATAAGCAATAATCGGCACGCTATGCCGTTAAATCGACCTGTTGATTATCGATCAGGCGCGCCTTGCCCAGCCAGGCCGCCATCAGGATGACCGCGCTTTTGCTTTCTACCGTCAGCGGCAGCAGCGTTTCGGCATCAACAATCGCCAGTCCGTCAGCGCGCAGGCCGTGGATGGCCAGCGCGGCTTCCGCATCGGCAACAATCTCATCGACATGACGTTCTCCATTGGACAACCTTTCCGCCATGCTGTTCATGACGCGGCTCAGTGCGGGCGCAATTTTTCGCTCGTCGGGCGTCAGATAACCGTTACGCGAGCTGAGCGCCAGGCCGTCTTTCGCGCGCACCGTCGGCACGCCGACAATCTCGATATCGTAGCCCATGTCCGCAACCATCTTGCGGATCAGCGCCAGCTGCTGGAAATCCTTCTCGCCAAAGCAGGCCAGATCGGGCTGTACGAGGTTAAACAGTTTGCTGACGATGGTCGATACGCCGCGAAAATGGCCCGGGCGGCTGGCGCCTTCCAGCAGCGAAGAGAGGCCTGGCACCTCGACAAACGTCTGCTCGCCAAGCCCTTTTGGATAGATATCATCGGGCGCGGGCGCAAACACCAAATCCACCTTGCGGCGGTTCAGCTTCTCACAGTCTTCCTGGAGCGTGCGCGGATAGCGCGCCAGATCGTCAGCGCGCTCAAACTGCATCGGGTTAACGAAAATAGTGGTAACCACAATATCGGCGCGCTCGCGGGCTTCGTCTACCAGCGTCATATGGCCGTCGTGCAGATTGCCCATCGTGGGCACCAGCGCGATACGCTTGCCATCTTGCCGCCAGCGGCGGATCTCACGCCGCAGCATGGGTAAGGTTTCAATAATCAGCACTTGCCGCTCCCGTCTCAGTAAAAACTGTGTTCTTCAGCAGGATACGTTCCCGCTTCGACTTCCGCTACATACTGCCTGACGGCAGCGCGCATCTCGCCTGTTTCCAACAGGAAATTTTTGACGAATTTAGGAATATGCCCGCCGGTAATGCCGAAGGCGTCGTGCATTACCAGGATCTGACCGTCGGTCACGTTGCCCGCACCGATGCCGATCACCGGAATAGCCAGCGCCTCGGTCACGCGCTGCGCCAGCGCGACGGGTACGCACTCCAGCACCAGCATTTGCGCGCCGGCCGCTTCCAGCGCCAGCGCGTCGGCCAGCAGCGTCTCCGCCGCCTCGCTATCGCGACCCTGCACTTTATAGCCGCCGAAGATATTGACCGACTGTGGCGTCAGGCCCAGATGCCCACAGACCGGTACGGCGCGTTCGGCCAGCTGGCGCACGGTGTCGCTCAGCCAGGCACCGCCTTCGATTTTCACCATGTTCGCGCCCGCGCGCATCAGCTCGGCCGAGCTGGCAAAAGCCTGTTCCGGCGCGGCGAAGGTCATAAAAGGCAGATCGGCCATCAGCAGCGCGGCAGGGGCACCACGACGCACGGCACGGGTATGATAGGCGATATCCGCCAGCGTGACGGGCAGCGTGGAATCATGGCCCTGAACGACCATACCAAGCGAATCGCCGACCAGCATGACCTGGATGCCTTCGTCGGCAAACAGGCGAGCGAAGCTGTAGTCATAAGCGGTGACAGAAGCGAATTTGCGGCCGCTTTTTTTCCATTGGCGAAGGGTGGAGACCGTTGTCGGTTTCATCACAACCTCTGAGAAAGTGTTCTGGTGGGCGTATCTTAAAGGAAGGGCGGTAGCCTGGCTACCAGGACTTAATGGCCCGGCAGTCCAGCGTGGCGACCAGTTTTTTAAGCGGCGTGCCGTCCGGTAAAATCAGTTCCGGCGCGATGGCGAGCAGCGGCACCAGCATAAACGCGCGGTTGCGCATATCGTAGTGCGGTACGGTCAGACGCGACGTGTTAATCGTCAGATCGCCAAACAGCATGATGTCCAGATCCAGCGTGCGCGGGCCCCAGCGCTCATCCTTACGTACGCGTCCCTGTTCCTGCTCAATACGCTGGGTATGATCAAGCAACGTTTCCGGCGGCAGCGCCGTTTCCAGCAGCACGGCGGCATTAAGATAGTCTGGCTGATCCGGCGGGCCGTAGGGCGGCGTGCGGTAGAAGGGGGAAGTGGCCAGCAGGGAGGTTTGCGGCAGCCCGGCCAGTGCATCAAGCGCGGACTGCACCTGATGCAAAGGATCGGCCAGGTTGCTGCCTAAGGCGAGATACGCCCTCATACGTTGCTGTTGTTACCGTCGCGACGAGGGCCAGGCACGCGTTTGCGTGGACGGCGGGTGCGGCGACGCGGCACCGGATCGTCGCCAAGCGTATTCAGCATCGTTTTCTGCTGCGGCGGCGCGGCAACCTGGAACTCGCCCCACCAGGCGGAGAGGCGCAGCAGCTCCTGGTTATTCTCTACTTCGGCGCGCAGCGCCAGCAGGTCGTAAGCGGCGCGGAATTTAGGATGCTCCATCAGCTTCCAGGCACGCTTGCCGTGGCGGCGGGAAAGGCGCAGCTGCAGCTGCCAGATATCGCGCACCAGCGTGGTAATGCGTTTCGGAATAGCCAGCGAGCGGCATGCTTCATCCAGCACGTCGTTCATCGCCAGCGCGAAAGCGTCATAGTAGGCCAGGCCGCTTTCCTGGGCGATTTTCTGCGCCGCTTCCAGCTGCGGATACCAGAACATCGCCGAGAACAGAAACGCCGGGTTAACGCGCATAGCGTTATGAATGCGGTTATCGGTGTTTTTCAGCACCTGCACCACCATGCGTTCCATATTGCTGTCGCCCTGGTCCGTAAAGTAGCGGGTGATCAGCGGGAAGAGCGGCTGGAACAGCTGATATTCACGCAGCTGCAAATAGGTCGTGTAGCCATAACCGGCCTGCAACAGCTTCAGCGTCTCTTCAAACAGGCGCGCGGGCGGAATATCGTGCAGCAGCGTTGCCAGTCGAGGGATCGGCTCTGCCGTTTCGGCGGCGATGCTCATATCCAGTTTGGCGGCGAAACGGATCACACGCAGCATCCGCACGGGATCTTCACGGTAGCGCGTTTCCGGATCGCCAATCAGACGGATAATGCCCTGATGCAGGTCGTTCAGGCCGCCAACATAGTCGCGTACGCTGAAGTCGGCCACGCTGTAATACAGGCTGTTGATAGTCAGATCGCGGCGCTGGGCGTCATCTTCAATGGTGCCGAAAATGTTGTCGCGTAGCAGCATCCCGTTCTGGCCGCGCTGCGAGCTGTTGCGATCGGACTCCGGCTGTTCCGCTTCGTGATGGCCACGGAAGGTGGCGACCTCAATGATTTCCGGCCCGAACATGACATGAGCGAGGCGAAAACGACGGCCGACCAGACGGCAGTTGCGGAACAGCTTACGCATCTGCTCCGGCGTGGCGTTGGTGGTCACGTCAAAATCTTTCGGTTTTTTGCCCAGCAGTAAATCGCGGACGCCGCCACCGACAAGGTAAGCCTCATAGCCCGCTTTATTCAGTCGGTACAATACCTTGAGGGCATTTTCACTGATGTCTTTACGCGAGATAGCGTGCCCGTCACGCGGGATCACGGTTATCTTAGGCGCAACCTGCACCTCGGCTGGCGCCTCGCCTTCGCGGTTCAAAACTTTTCGGCAAAAATTAGCAACTCGGGTAAAAATGGGACACCTCGATAGTGACGTTAAAGCTGGGCGATAAAAAACAGCGGCTAATCATAGCTCAGTGTGGCGCGTTTGAGAATGCTCATCTCGCTTCGCTCTCGTTTTCAGGCCAGAGCGGGCGCGCGTATTCACTTTCTACTAACCATTTTGCAACAGTATATTCTGGCGCGGCACGCGGGTCAGATCCCAGGCGGCGACCGCTTTTTCCAGTAAAACAGACGGCGTTTCGTCGCGCCATCCTTCGCTGACCGGCTGGCCTAAAAAGCGCAGTGCCTGTGCCAGCATGGGCCGCGGATCGCCTGCCGGCAGCGGCGGTGCATGATTTTGCTTGGAAAGCTTGTTGCCATCGGCGTTGACCGCCAGCGGCAAATGCAGGTAGCCCGGCACCGGCCAGCCGAAGCGCTGGTACAGCGTTATCTGTCGTACCGTCGGCTCGATCAGGTCGGCACCTCTGACGACTTCCGTCACGCCCTGAAAATGATCGTCCACCACCACCGCAAGATTATAGGCAAACAGGCCGTCGCGGCGGTGAATGATAAAATCTTCCTGCGCCAGCGCGGCGTCGGCCATCACCTCGCCGCGCAGCGTATCGGTAAAATGCGCCACGGGGCGATCGACGCGCAAACGCAGTGCCGCATTATCCGGGCCGCATTGTCGCGTCCGGCAGTAGCCATCGTAAAGGCCGCCGATTTGCCGAATGCGGCTGCGCGTACAGGTACAGTAATAGCTGTGGCCCTGCTGATTTAGCCAGGCCAGCGCTTCCCGATAGGCTTCATGACGCTGCGACTGCCAGAGCACCTCGCCATCCCAGTGCAGACCATACTGCTCCAGCTGCTGAAGAATGCGCCGCGCCGCGCCGGGCACTTCGCGAGGCGGATCGATATCTTCAATGCGCACCAGCCATTTGCCCTGCTGCGCGCGTGCCTGCAAATAGCTGCCAAGCGCGGCTATCAGCGAGCCGAAGTGGAGTTCACCGGAAGGGGATGGGGCGAAGCGCCCGATACAGGATGACATCGGAGAAGAGACAGGCAGTGAAGCGGATGCCTCACTGCACAATCCATTAGCCATTAACCGGCCATTTGTTTTTCGCGGATTTCCGCCAGCGTTTTACAGTCGATGCAAAGATCGGCGGTAGGACGTGCTTCAAGGCGACGGATACCGATTTCAACGCCGCAGGAATCGCAGTAGCCGAAATCGTCATCTTCTACTTTCTTCAGCGTCTTCTCGATCTTTTTGATCAGTTTGCGCTCGCGGTCACGGTTACGCAGTTCAAGACTGAATTCTTCTTCCTGTGCTGCCCGGTCAACCGGATCGGGGAAGTTGGCAGCTTCATCCTGCATATGCGTGACGGTGCGATCAACTTCATCCCGAAGCTGGTTACGCCAGGCTTCAAGGATCTTCTTGAAATGCGCCAGCTGGGCTTCATTCATGTACTCTTCGCCCGGCTTCTCCTGATAGGGTTCCACACCAGCGATGGCGAGAATACTCAGGGACGAGGTTTTACGGGTTTGCCCTTCTTGCATGTTGTTTCTCCTGGATAACACGCACTATCGATCCCCAGAGGGGATAAAAACAGGTCGCTATAAATAGCAGAAGCGATCAAGGTTGGCAATTATTCCTGAACATCCCTTGACAAGGCTGTGAGGAAAAGCGTATCTGACGCGACATAAGACCCTTCATATAACAGCTAATTGCGTCTGAATTACGCATTCACAATAAGTTCCCTCTCTACGACCAGACCTTCAGGCGAGAGGCTCGCTTTACAGGCAAGCACCTCGACCCCGCTTGCGCGCGCCTGAACCATGAGTTCTGCGTAGCGTACATCAATGTGACGCGCCGGGGTAACGTCCTCAATCCCCGAGTGCAGAACGGCAAATAAAAGCACCGCGCGCTCGCCATTTTCCGCAATCTTCGCCAGTTCGCGCAGATGCTTCTGGCCACGCTCGGTAACCGCATCCGGAAAGTAACCCTTACCCTGTTGTAAGAGCGTTACGGATTTGACTTCAATATAGCAGTTGACGCGATCCTCTGCCTTTAACAGGAAATCAATACGGCTTTTTTCAGCGCCATATTTCACTTCACTTTGTAAATCAGCATAACCGGATAATTCCGGAATCCGCCCGGCCAGCAGCGCTTCTTTTACCAGCATGTTGGCGCGCAGCGTATTTACGCAGATCCAGTGGCCCTGCTGCGTTTGTGTCAGTTCCCAGCTGTGCGGATACTTTCTGGTCAGACTGTCCGACGTGGAGTACCACACCGTATCGCCTGGCGTCGCGCAGCCGGTCATCGCGCCGGTATTGGCGCAATGCAGCGTTAGTTCGGTGCCGTCTGGCGTAATGACATCGGCCAGAAAGCGTTTATAACGTTTGACCAGCGTGGCCTGGCGCAGCGGCGGCGTAAAATTCATAAACTTTCCTGTTGCAGTTCCCAGCTTGCCAGCTCCCGATAGCGCGTGCGGCCCTGGCTGAACAGCGACTCGAAGAGCGCAAAGCGCTCCACGCGAAACGGCCAGCTGAAATTACGCGGCGGCAGCGCAACCGGCTGGAGAGCATTGCGGAATAATGTGACATGCGGATGAAACGGCTGCGGACTTTGATAACAGCCGCTGCGCGCGGCCTGCGAGCGTAACAGTCCGGCCAGCTGCAGCAGCCCGCGCGGCGCCTGCTTCGGCCCCAGCCAGACCACGCCGGAACGCGGCCAGTGCCCCGCGTCATCCAGCGTCAGGGTGAACGGCGACTGCCTGATGCGTCCGGCCATTTGTTGGAGCGCGCGCTGCTTTTCCGCACCGACATCGCCTAAAAAGGCCAGCGTAAGATGCAGGTTAGCCGCCGCTATCGGACGGCCAGTCTCTTCGGCAAAGGTGGCGGCGCGCCACGCAATAACCTCCTGACTGCTGTTGGCCGGTAGCGCGATACCGAAAAACAGTCTTTTTTGCTCGTTCATGGTGCCCTCCGGTATTCCAGAAGCAGGAATGCTACAATGCCCGGCAACTTAAGGCCAGGAGCAGAGACGTGAGTTCATTACCAGTCAGCGCTGTATTACCCGAGCTGTTGGCGGCCCTGCGGGATGCGCCGCAGGTGCTGCTGGCGGCGCCGACCGGCGCGGGAAAATCGACATGGCTGCCGCTGCAGCTTTTGCAGCAGGTCAGCGGGCGCATTTTGCTGCTGGAGCCGCGCAGGCTGGCAGCGCGTAACGTGGCGCAACGGCTGGCGGATCAGCTTGGCGAAGCGCCAGGCCAGACCGTGGGTTACCGGATGCGCGCCGAAAGCCGCAGCGGGCCGTCCACGCGGCTGGAGGTGATTACGGAAGGCATCCTGACGCGGATGCTACAGCAGGATCCGATGCTGGAAGGCGTCTCGCTGGTGATCCTGGATGAGTTTCACGAACGCAGCCTGCAGGCCGATCTGGCGCTGGCGCTACTGCTGGACGTGCAGCAGGGACTGCGCGAGGATTTGAAAATACTGCTGATGTCGGCCACGCTGGACAACGCTCGCCTGGAGGCGCTGCTGCCGGATGCGCCCTCTGTCAGCTCCGAAGGCCGTTCTTTTCCCGTTGAGCGGCGCTACACATCCCTGTCCGCCAGCCAGCGGTTTGAAGAGGCGGTGGCGCGGCAGGTCAGCGAGCTGCTGCGTGAAGAGCCTGGCTCGCTACTGCTGTTTCTGCCGGGCGTGGGCGAAATCCAGCGGGTGCAGACGCAGCTGGCTTCTCTGGTCGCCAGCGATGTCGATCTTTGTCCTTTATATGGCGCGCTGCCGCTGGCAGAGCAGCGCAAAGCCATCCTTCCTGCGCCAGCCGGCCGCCGAAAAGTGGTGCTGGCGACCAATATCGCGGAAACCAGTCTGACTATCGAGGGCATCCGGCTGGTGGTGGACAGCGCGCTGGAGCGGACGGCGCTGTTCGATACGCGCACCGGCCTGACTCGCCTGCAAACGCAGCGCGTCAGCCAGGCTTCGATGATCCAGCGCGCCGGACGCGCGGGTCGTCTGGCACCGGGCCTCTGCCTGCATCTGATCCCCAAAGAGCAGGCGGAACGCGCGGCGGCCCACAGCGACGCGGAAATACTGCAAAGCGATTTAAGCTCGCTGTGGCTGGATCTGCTGCAGTGGGGCTGCCACGACGCGGCGCAGCTCACCTGGCTGGATAAACCGCCCGCCGCCAGCCTGGCCCAGGCGCAGCGGCTGCTGTCGCAGCTTGGTGCCACCACCGATGCCGGACAGCTGACGGCCAAAGGTCGACGCATGGCCGCTTTCGGCAGCGAGCCGCGCCTGGCCGCGATGCTGGTCGAAGCGGGCAACGATGCGGACAGCGCCGCCACGGCGGCGATGCTGGCGGCGATCCTGGAGGAGCCGCCGCGCGGCAGCGTCGATCTGCGGGACGCGCTGCATCGTCCCCAGCCCCACTGGCAGAAACGAGCGAAACAGCTGCAGCAGCGGCTACGCCTGACCGGCGGCGCGATCGATGCGGCGTTGGCCGCGCCGCTGCTGGCGAGCGCTTTTCCCGACCGTATCGCTCGCCGTCGCGGCACGGAGGGGCGCTATCAGCTGGCTAACGGCATGGGTGCGATGCTCGATCGCGAAGAGGCGTTAATCCGCTATGAATGGCTGCTTGCGCCCGCGCTATTACAGGGCAGCGCGCAGCCCGACGCGCGCATTCTCCAGGCGCTGCCGCTGACGATAGAAACGCTGATCGCCGAGCGGCCGCAGCTTGTCGGGCAGCGGGTAGAGGTGGAATGGCACGACGAGCGCGGCACGCTTTCCGCCTGGCGTCGCGAACAGATTGGCGAGCTGGTGCTGAAATCCCAGCCGCTGAGCAAGCCTGACGAAGCGGTGCTGCACCCGGCGATGCTGCGCTGGATCCGCAGCAAAGGGCTGTCGGTGCTGAACTGGACGCCCGCCGCCGAGCAGCTGCGTGTGCGGCTGGTCTGCGCTGCGCAGTGGCTGCCGGAGCAGGCATGGCCCGCCGCCAGCGAAGCCGATCTGCTCACCTCGCTGGAAAAATGGCTGCTGCCGATGATGAGCGGCGTGCGCGATGCAAAAGGGTTAAAACAGATCGACTGCGTCAACGCGCTATTACAATTGCTCACATGGTCACAGCGCCAGCAGCTGGATACTGTGCTGCCAACTCATTACACTGTGCCCACCGGAAGCCGGCTGCCTATCCGCTACGATGAAGAGAAGCCGCCCGCGCTGGCCGTGCGGCTACAGGAAATGTTCGGCGAAGCGCAAAATCCCAGCGTGGCCGAAGGGCGCATTCCGCTGGTGCTGGAGCTGCTCTCGCCGGCGCAAAGGCCGCTACAGATCACGCGCGATCTGGCGGGCTTCTGGCAGGGAGCCTGGCGTGAAGTGCAAAAAGAGATGAAAGGGCGCTATCCCAAACATCTCTGGCCCGACGATCCGGCCAGCGCGCTGCCGACGCGGCGCACCAAAAAGTATTCCGCACCTTCCTGATCGGGTTTCAGAAGGTTCCCGTTCCACCGTAGTTGATGTCAGTGCATAGTCGGCCCGCCGACGGCGGCTCTGGAGAAAAGAAACGAATGTCAGACGATCGCGAACCTATTGGGCGTAAAGGTAAACAGCCCAACCCCCCGCGTAAAACGGCGGGCCGGGGTCGCCGCAGGGATGTTGATAATATTGATTTTCAGGATGATGACCATAATAACGAGGAGAAAGTACCCGTGCCACGTAAAGGAAAAGGGCGGCCGCCGCGTAAAAGAGGCTGGCTGAGCTTAATGATTAAGCTGCTGCTGGTATTTATTGTACTGATGGCGGTCTACGGGGTGTACCTGGATTCGCAGATCCGTAGCCGTATCGACGGCAAAGTCTGGCAGCTGCCCGCCACGGTGTATGGCCGCATGGTCAATCTTGAGCCGGGCATGGCCTACAATAAAAAAGAGATGATCGCGCTGCTGGAAGGCACGCAGTACCGGGAGGTGACGCGCATGACGCGGCCTGGCGAGTTTACCGTGCAGGGCAACAGCATTGAGATGATCCGCCGCCCGTTTGACTTCCCGGACAGCAAGGAAGGGCAAATCCGCGCGCGGCTGAGCTTTGACAACGACTCGCTGACCGAGATCAAAAACCTCGACAGCGGCCGCGACTTCGGCTTCTTCCGTCTCGATCCTCGTTTGATCACTATGCTGCAATCGCCAAACGGCGAGCAGCGCCTGTTTGTGCCGCGCGCGGGCTTCCCGGATCTGCTGGTCGATACGCTGGTGGCTACCGAAGACCGCCATTTCTACGAGCACGACGGCATCAGCCTGTACTCTATCGGTCGCGCCTTCCTGGCGAATATCACGGCAGGAAAAGCGGTGCAGGGCGGCAGTACGCTGACCCAGCAGCTGGTGAAAAACCTCTTCCTGACCAACAAACGTTCGCTGTGGCGCAAGGCTAACGAAGCCTATATGGCGCTGATTATGGACGCGCGCTACAGCAAAGACCGCATTCTGGAGCTTTACCTGAATGAGGTTTATCTGGGCCAGGCGGGCAACGATCAGATCCGTGGCTTCCCGCTGGCAAGCCTCTACTACTTTGGCCGTCCGGTAGACGAGCTGAGCCTGGATCAGCAGGCGCTGCTGGTGGGCATGGTGAAGGGCGCGTCGCTCTATAACCCGTGGCGCAATCCGAAGCTGGCGCTGGAGCGCCGCAACCTGGTGTTGCGTCTGCTGCAGCAGCAGAAAGTGATCGACCAGGAGCTGTACGACATGCTCAGCGCCCGTCCGCTTGGCGTACAGCCGAAAGGCGGCGTGATCACGCCACAGCCTGCGTTTATGCAGATGGTGCGCAATGAGCTACAGGCGAAGCTGGGCGATAAGATCAAAGATCTGTCCGGCGTGAAAATTTTCACCACGCTGGATTCTGTTTCGCAGGATGCGGCGGAAAAAGCCGTGGAAGAAGGGATGCCGGCGCTGCGTAAACAGCGCAACCTGAAGGATCTGGAGACTGCGATGGTGATCGTCGATCGCTTCAGCGGCGAAGTTCGCGCCATGGTTGGCGGCGCCGATCCACAGTTTGCGGGCTATAACCGTGCGCTGCAGGCGCGCCGTTCGATTGGTTCTCTGGCTAAGCCAGCCACCTATCTGACCGCGCTGAGCCAGCCGGACAGCTATCGTCTGAATACCTGGATTGCCGACAATCCGATCGCGCTGAAGCAGCCAAACGGCCAGGTCTGGAAGCCGCAGAATGATGACCGCCGCTTCAGCGGCCAGGTGATGCTGGTGGACGCGCTGGCGCACTCCATGAACGTACCGACGGTGAACCTGGGCATGACGCTGGGCCTGCCGCAGGTGGTGGATACCTGGACCAAACTCGGCGTGCCGAAGGCTGAGCTCCAGCCAGTGCCGGCCATGCTGCTGGGCGCACTGAACCTGACGCCGGTAGAAGTGGCGCAGGCTTTCCAGACTATCGCCAGCGGCGGCGACCGCGCGCAGCTTTCCGCGCTGCGTTCGGTCATTGCCGAAGACGGCACCGTGCTTTATCAGAGCTTCCCGCAGGCGGAACGTACCATTCCGGCCCAGGCTGCCTACCTGACGCTTTACGCGATGCAGCAGGTTGCGCAAGAGGGCACGGCCCGCGCGTTAGGCTCGCGCTATCCTAAGGCGCATCTGGCGGCGAAAACCGGCACCACTAACAATCTGATCGACAGCTGGTTTGCGGGCGTGGACGGCAAAGAAGTAGCGATTACCTGGATTGGCCGCGACAATAACCAGAGCACCAAACTGTACGGTGCCAGCGGTGCGATGCAGATCTACCGTCGCTATCTGGACAATCAGGCGCCGATGCCGCTGATGCCGACGCCGCCGGAAGATATTGCGCCGATGAACGTGGATTCAGCCGGTAACTTTGTCTGCGGCACGGGCAGCAGCAGCTGGCGGACGCTGCCGGTGTGGACCACCGATGCCGACGCGCTCTGTCAGCAGCAGCAAATGCAGCAGCAGCAAATGCAGCAGCAGCAAATGCAGCAGCAGGAACAGCAGCAGCAGGAACAGCAGCCTGCTCAACAGCCGCAAAACGAGCAGAAGGATGCGGACGGCGTGGCGGGTTGGATCAAGGATATGTTTGGTAAATAACTGAAAACAGGTGGAAAGCCGGCTCCTGACGAGCCGGCTTTTTTTTGCCTTATTGGCCTCGGCGGCAGAAAAAGTAAACCAGCAAAAAGAAGCTTTTCAGCATAATGGCATGATAACGGCTTTATTTTTCCTGCTTTAAGCTGGCCTGAACTCCCCTGGATTCGCGCTAAAAGCGCCCGATTTTTTCTTGCGAACCCGGCGCAAATTCGCCTATCATCCTGTCGTTATAATAATAATTCTCGTTTACATTCTACTTTTCATCAGAGAACGCTAAATGGCTATTTCATCTTTGAAATCATCCGCTTTGCCGGTAAGCCGACTGGCCTGCCTTGTTGCCGTCGCGCTTTCCTCCTCTGCTTTCGCCGCCAGCGAACAGACTATTACCGTCAGCGCCAACGCCGATGCCGCCAGCGAAAACGCCTGGGGCCCGGCGCCGACCATCGCCGCCAAACGCAGCGCCACCGGCACCAAAACCGATACGCCGATTGAAAAAAATCCGCAGTCCGTTTCGGTGGTGACCAGCGACGAAATCGAGATGCGCAACGTCAGTACGGTTAAGGAAGCCTTTAACTATGCGCCCGGCGTGATGACCGGCAACCGCGGCAGCTCGCAGGTTATCGACGCGCTGTCTATCCGTGGCTTCAGCGAAACCAACACCAACCAGTATCTGGACGGCCTGAAGCTGCAGGGCGACAACTACTCCGAGTTCGCTATCGATCCTTATTTTCTGGAGCGCGCGGAGCTGCTGCGCGGGCCGGCATCTGTGCTTTACGGCAAGAGCAACCCGGGCGGCGTAGTTGCGCTGGTCAGCAAGCGTCCGACCACGGAAACGCTGCGCGAAGTGCAGTTCCAGATGGGTTCGGATAATCTGTTTTCCACCGGCTTCGATTTCGGCGGCGCGCTGGATGACGGCGGCGTTTACTCCTGGCGCCTGACCGGCCTGGCGCGCAGTCAGGATGCGCAGCAGGATATGCAGAAAGAGAAGCGCTATACCGTGGCGCCTTCTTTCAGCTGGCAGCCCGACGCCAACACCAACTTCACGCTGTTAACCTATTTCCAAAACGAGCCGGAAACGGGCTACTACGGCTGGCTGCCGCGTCAGGGTACCGTGGTGCCGATTGTCGATGCCAACGGCCGGCAGCACAAGCTTGGTACCGATTTTGACGAAGGCGAGGCGAGCAACAAGATCTCCCGCAACACCAAAATGGTGGGCTATAACTTCTCGCACAGCTTCAACGATACCTGGACCGTGCGGCAAAACCTGCGCTATGCCGATCTGCGCACCGACTATCGCAGCATTTACGGCAACGGTTTCGACAGCGCCAGCAGTGCCATTACCCGCGCTTACGCCGGTTCTGAAGAAGAGCTGAACCAGTTTGCTGTCGATAACCAGGCGCAGGCGAAATTCGCCACGGGCGCGCTGGCTCATACCCTGCTGCTGGGCGTCGACTATCAGCGTACCCGCAACGATATCAACGCCGGGTTCGGCACCGCTTCCGCGCTGAGCGCGGTGGATCCGCAGTACGGCAACGACAGCACCACGATCACCTTCCCGTATCACTATCTGAACAAGCAGGAGCAGACCGGTCTGTACGCGCAGGATCAGATGGAGTGGGATCGTTGGGTGATGACGTTGGGCACGCGCTACGACTATGCCATGACCTCGGCATTCAGTCGCGACAGTAATACGCTGTCGAAAAACCACGACCAGGCCTTTACCTGGCGCGGCGGTCTGAACTACGTCTTTGATAACGGCGTGGCGCCTTATTTCAGCTACAGCGAATCCTTTATTCCGACTGCCGGAACCACCGCTGAAGGGCAGCCGTTCGATCCGTCACGCGCTAAGCAGTACGAGGCTGGCGTAAAATACGTGCCGAAAGACCGCCCGATTGTGATCACCGGCGCGCTCTATCAGCTGACTAAAACGAAAAATCTGACGGCGAATCCCGATCCTGATTTTGCCAATTTCAGCGTGCAAAGCGGCGAAATCCGCTCGCGCGGCGTCGAGCTGGAAGCGAAGGCGGCGGTCAATGCCAACGTTAACGTTATCGCCTCCTACACCTATACCGATGCGGAATACACGCACGATACCCTGCTCAAAGGGAAAACGCCGGTAAACGTGCCGAAAAACATGGCGTCGCTGTGGGCCGATTATACCTTCCACGAAACGGCGCTTTCCGGCCTGACCGTGGGAAGCGGCGTGCGTTATGTTGGCGAGAGCAAAGGCCTTTATGCCGATACGGAGCAAAATGGCTCCAGGTCAAACCAGAACTTCAACGTGGCGGCTTACACCACCGTCGATGCCGTGGTGAAGTACGACCTGGGCCGTTTTGGCCTGCCTGGCTCGTCGGTTGGCGTCAACGTTAACAACCTTTTCGATCGGGATTATGTCGCCAGCTGCTATCGCGACTACGCCTGCTACTGGGGTGCCGAACGTCAAATCGTCGGGACCGCCACCTTCCGTTTCTAACTCAACCGGGCGCGGCTTGCCGCGCCCGTCAGGCAGAAGATTGTTATGCATTCTCCGCACGTAACCGACAGTACCTTCTCGCTGCATCAAGCCTCGTTTGCCGTTCCGGGTCGTATCCTGCTCCAGCCGCTGTCGCAGACCTTTCCTGCCGGAAAAGTCTGCGGGCTGATTGGGCATAATGGCTCCGGCAAATCCACGCTGTTAAAGCTGTTGGGGCGCCATCACGCCGCGACCGGCGGCGAAGTGCGGCTCAATGATAAAGCGCTGGCGCAGTGGCCCGCTAAGCTCTTTGCCCGTGAGGTCGCCTATCTGCCGCAGCAGCTGCCCGCCGCCGAGGGCATGACGGTACGGGAGCTGGTGTCGATGGGGCGCTATCCCTGGCACGGCGCGCTGGGCCGCTTCGGCAGCGAAGATCGCGATCGCGTCGATGAAGCCATTGCGCTGGTGGGCCTGAAACCTTTCGCCTCGCGTCTGGTGGACAGCCTTTCCGGCGGCGAGCGCCAGCGCGCCTGGATTGCGATGCTGGTGGCGCAGAACAGCCGCTGCCTGCTGCTGGATGAACCGACTTCCGCACTGGATATCGCTCATCAGGTTGAGGTGCTGGCGCTTATCAAGCGGCTCAGCCATGAGCGGGGGCTGACCGTGATCGCCGTGCTGCACGATATCAATATGGCCGCCCGCTACTGTGACCATCTGGTCGCCTTGCGCAACGGCGGGATGATTGCGCAGGGCGATGCCAGCGCGATTATGCAGCCGGAGGTGCTTCAGGCCATTTACGGTATCCCAATGGGCATTCTGCCGCACCCGGACGGCGGCACGCCGGTAAGTTTTGTTTACTAAAGGAATTTCCATGCCGGATTTTTATCGCCGCCGCCTGCTGATGGCAATGGCGTTTGCGCCTTTGCTGCCCGCCTTCGGCAGCCGTGCCGCGGCTGGCATTGACGCAGCGCGCATTGTGTCGCTGGAGTGGCTGCCGACAGAGCTGCTGCTGGCGCTTGGCGTCGCGCCGATGGGCGTAGCAGAAATGTATAACTACCAGCTTTGGGTCGGCGAGCCAAAGCTGCCTGCCTCGACGGTGGATCTGGGCCTGCGCACCGAACCCAATCTTGAACTGATGATGCAGATGCGGCCTTCGCTCATTCTTTACTCTTCCGGCTATGGGCCATCCAACGACAAGTTTGAAAAAATCGCGCCCGCGATGGGCTTCGCCTTCAGCGACGCCGGCGGCAAACCGCTGACCGTGGCGCGGCAGTCGCTGATGCAGCTGGCCAACCGTCTCGATCGCGTGCCGCAGGCGCAGCGCCATCTGGCGCAGTTCGACGCCTTTATCGCCGCCGCCAGAACGCGCGTCGCCGGTCGAAAGCGACGCCCCGTGCTGCTGATGTCGCTGCTGGATGCGCGTCATGCGCTGGTTTTTGGCAAGGGCAGCCTGTTTCTGGAAGTGATGAACGAGCTGGGGCTGGAAAACGCCTGGCAGGGCGAAACCAATTTCTGGGGAAGCGCGGTGATCGGGCTGGAAAGGCTGGCAACGCTAAAAGACGTCGAGGCGATCTGTTTTGCGCATGGCGACGATAATTTAATGCAGCAGGTCAGCGCCACGCCGCTCTGGCAGGCGATGGATTTTGTTCGGCAGCAGCGTTTTCGCCGCGTGCCGCAGGTCTGGTTCTACGGCGCAACGCTTTCTGCGATGCGCTTTTGCCAGTCGCTGGATCGGGCGCTGGGGTCGCTATGAAAAATTCCGCGCGTTTTCCTGTGTTCTTCTTAACGCTGCTGTTCGCACTGGCGCTGGGCCTGACCGGCTATAACTTCAGCCAGCATCTTGATCCGACGCTGTGGTTCAGCGCGATAAAAGCCGCCGGTCCCGAAAGCGTCAGCCAGATGGTGTTTCACTACAGCCTGCTGCCGAGGCTGGCACTGTCGCTGCTGGTAGGCGCCGGGCTTGGGTTAGTGGGCCTGCTCTTCCAGCAGGTGCTGCGCAATCCATTAGCAGAGCCAACCACGCTTGGGGTCGCCACCGGCGCGCAGCTTGGCCTGACCATTGCCGCGCTCTGGAGCCTGCCGCTATTTGACCAACAGTTTGCCGCTATGCTTGGCGCGCTGGCGATCGGGCTGATTGTGTTTGGCATCGCCTGGGGGAAGAGGCTTTCTCCGGTCACGCTGATCCTGGCCGGCCTGGTGATGTCGCTCTATTGCGGCGCGGTTAATCAGCTTATCGGCCTGTTTAATCACGACAGGCTGCAGAATATCTTTTTATGGGGAACCGGCTCGCTGAACCAGATGGACTGGCGTAACGTCGAATTCCTGTGGCCGAAGCTGCTGACGGGCTTTGTGCTGGCGCTGCTGTTACGCAGGCCGATGACGCTGATGGGGCTGGACGACGGCGTGGCGAAGAATCTGGGGCTGGCGCTGTCGCTGGCCCGCTTAAGCGTGCTGGCGCTGGCTATTGTGCTCAGCGCACAGCTGGTAAACGCGGCGGGGGTAATCGGCTTTATCGGCCTTTTTGCGCCGCTGCTGGCAAAAATGCTGGGCGCAAGACGGCTGCTCAGCCGGATGCTGCTGGCGCCGTTTATCGGCATGTTGCTGCTTTGGCTGGCCGATCAGAGCGTGATCTGGCTCAGCTGTCGCTGGCAGGAAATATCAACCGGTACGGCAACCGCGATTATTGGCGCGCCGCTGCTGCTGTGGTTGCTGCCGCGCCTGCGTACCGCTTCCGCGCCGCCCGCGCTGGATCGGGGCGATCGCGTGCCGGTCGAGCGCCACGGCCTGCTGTTGTGGTGTCTGTGCGGCGTGGCGCTGCTGTTGGCACTGGGCGCCGTGGCCCTAAGCTTCGGACGCGGCGCTGACGGCTGGACGTGGGCAAGCGGCGAGCTGTGGCAGCAATTGTTGCCCTGGCGAATGCCGCGACTGGCGGCGGCGCTGGCGACGGGCATGATGCTGGGCGCGGCTGGCTGCCTGGTGCAGCGCCTGACCGGCAACCCGATGGCCAGTCCGGAAGTGCTGGGCATCAGCTCCGGCGCCGCCTTTGGCGTGGTGGTGATGCTGTTTCTGGTGCCCGGCGACGCCTTCGGCTGGCTGCTGCCCGCCGGCAGCCTGGGCGCGGCGATCACGCTGCTGATTATTACTCTTGTGGGCGGGCGCGGCGGCTTCTCACCCGAACGTATGCTGCTGGCGGGCATGGCGTTGAGTACCGCCTTTGCCACTCTGCTGATGCTGCTGATGGCCAGCGGCGATCCGCGTATGGCCGGGCTGATGACGTGGATTTCCGGCTCGACCTATAGCGTGAGCGGCGAGCAGGCGATCAGGACGATAATCGTGGCGGCCGTGCTGCTGGCGCTGACGCCGCTGTGCCGTCGCTGGCTGACGCTGTTGCCGTTAGGCGGCGAAACGGCTCGCTCGCTGGGCGTGGCGCTGAAAACCTCGCGAATGGCGCTGCTGCTGCTGGCGGCGGCGCTGACGGCGGCGGCCACGCTGACCATCGGGCCGCTGAGCTTTGTCGGGCTGATGGCACCGCATATCGCAAGGATGCTGGGTTTCCGGCGGGCGCTGCCGCAGCTGCTTATCGCCAGTCTGCTTGGCGGCGGTCTGATGATGATAGCGGACTGGTGCGGACGGATGGTGGCCTTTCCGGCGCAGGTGCCGGCGGGGCTGCTGGCGACCTTTATCGGCGCGCCTTACTTCGTTTATCTGCTGCGGAAGGTGTGAAGGAAAGGGCAGCGCCTGGTGCGCTGCCCGACTACCGTTACGCCAGCTTAGCGAAGCTGCGGCGTGCGGCGTCTACCGTGCGCTGAATATCTTCCTGGCTGTGCGCCAGCGACATAAAGCCCGCTTCAAAAGCGGAAGGGGCGAGGTAAACGCCTTCTTCAAGCATCAGGTGGAAGAATTTCTTAAAGCGCTCCACGTCGCACCGGGTTACGTCCTGATAGCTGGTGACCTGGTCGGCTGCGGTAAAGAACAGCCCAAACATGCCGCCAACGTGGTTAACCACCAGCGGAACGTTGGTTTCTTCTGCCGCCTGCAGCAGGCCTTCTGCCAGCCGGGTGGTGAGGTCGGTCAGCGTGGCGTGCGTGCCGGGCTTCGCGATCTCGCTCAGGCAGGCAAAACCTGCGGCCATCGCAATCGGGTTGCCGGAAAGGGTGCCCGCCTGATAAACCGGCCCCGTCGGTGCCAGCGCTTCCATCACTTCGCGACGACCGCCAAATGCGCCAACCGGCATCCCGCCGCCGATGATTTTGCCCAGGCAGGTTAAATCCGGCACCACGCCGTAATGTGCCTGCGCGCCAGCCAACGCTACGCGGAAGCCAGTCATCACTTCGTCGATAATCAGCAGCGCGCCAAATTCGTCGCAGAGCGCGCGCAGGCCTGGCAAAAACTCCGGCAGCGGCGGGATGCAGTTCATATTGCCCGCGACCGGCTCGACGATGATGCACGCGATTTCATGCGGATACTGCTCAAAAGCGGCGCGCACGGAATCCAGATCGTTATAGGTGCAGGTCAGCGTGTGCTTAGCAAAATCGGCCGGTACGCCCGGTGAATTCGGCTGGCCGAGAGTCAGCGCGCCTGAACCGGCTTTCACCAGCAGGTGGTCGGCATGGCCGTGGTAACAGCCTTCAAATTTGATAATTTTGTCGCGATGGGTAAAACCGCGAGCCAGGCGAATGGCGCTCATCGTTGCTTCGGTGCCGGAGTTCACCATGCGCACCATGTCCATCGTCGGCACCAGTTCGGTCACCAGCTCGGCCATTTTGACTTCCATTTCGGTCGGCGCGCCAAAGCTCAGGCCGCGCTCTACGGCTTCGATAACCGCGCTACGGATGGCAGGATGGTTGTGGCCCAACACCATTGGTCCCCAGGAGCCTACATAGTCGATATAGGCTTTGCCGTCGGCGTCGTAAAGATAAGCGCCGTTAGCGCGTTCGATAAAGAGCGGTACGCCGCCAACGCCGGTGAAGGCGCGTACCGGCGAGTTGACGCCGCCGGGAATAACTTGCTGTGCCTGAGCATACAGATTTTCAGACTTACTCATGGTTCCGCTCCTGAGGATGCATTAAGAAAAACCCCGCCATTCTAAGGGAACAGACGGTCGGGTTGAAAGGCCGCCGGCGCTTTTGACACGAAAGGATCAGCTTTTCCTGGCGACAGCCGCGACGGGATGAGTAAAATATCAGCTTCGCCTGAGCTGATACGAATGGAATATGCAGCAGATAACCTCTTCGTCCGACCAGTTACACGTGGTGCCAGCCCGACGCGGCGACTTTCTCCGCCTGCTATTAAGACGCGATAAAACGCCGATCGTGGTGTTAATTATGGCAGGCATTGTCGGCCTGCTGGCCGGCCTGGCAGGCGTCGCCTTTGAAAAAGCGGTGCACAGGGTCAGCCACTGGCGGCTGGCAATGCTGGCAGACGTTGAAAAACACTGGCTCCTGCTGTTTCCGCTGGCGTTTATTCTTTCCGCGCTGCTGGCCGTCGTGGGGTACTATCTGGTGCGCCGCTTTGCGCCGGAAGCCTCAGGCTCTGGCATTCCGGAAATCGAAGGCGCGCTGGAAGAGCTGAGGCCGGTGCGCTGGTGGCGGGTAATCCCCGTTAAATTTATCGGCGGCATGGGAACACTGGGCGCGGGCATGGTGCTGGGACGCGAAGGGCCGACGGTGCAGCTGGGCGGCAACATCGGACGCATGGTGCTGGATATTTTCCGCATGAAAAGCGCCGAGGCCCGGCACTCTTTGCTGGCTACCGGCGCCGCTGCCGGGCTTTCAGCCGCGTTTAACGCGCCGCTGGCGGGCATTCTGTTTATCATCGAAGAGATGCGCCTGCAGTTTCGCTACAGCGTGATTTCTATCAAGGCCGTGTTTATCGGCGTTATTATGTCGAGCATCGTGTTCCGCATTTTCAACGGCGAACATGCGGTGATCGCCGTCGGTAAACTTTCCAACTCGCCGGTCAACACGCTCTGGCTCTACCTGCTGCTGGGCATGATTTTCGGCATCGTCGGCGTGGCGTTTAACGCGCTGATTTTTAAAACACAGGATATGTTTCAGCGCCTCCACGGCGGCAACCTGAAAAAAATTCTGATTATCGGTGCCATGCTGGGCGGTCTTTGTGGCGTGCTTGGCGTCATCGAGCCGGAGGCGGCAGGCGGCGGCTTTGAGCTGATCCCCATCGCGGCGGCCGGTCAGTATACCGTGGGCACGCTGCTGTTTATTTTTATCGCGCGCATGGCGACTACACTGCTCTGCTTTGGTTCCGGCGCGCCGGGCGGCATTTTCGCCCCGATGCTGGCGCTGGGCACGCTGCTGGGCACCGCGTTCGGCATGGCCAGCGCCTCGCTGTTTCCTGCTTATCATCTGGAAGTGGGGACGTTTGCTATTGCCGGCATGGGCGCACTGTTTGCCGCTTCGGTCAGGGCGCCGCTTACCGGCATCGTGCTGGTGCTGGAAATGACCGATAATTATCAGCTTATTCTGCCGATGATTATCACCTGCCTTGGGGCAACCTTACTGGCGCAGTTTCTCGGCGGCAAACCGCTGTATTCCTCACTGCTGGCGCGCACGCTGGAAAAACAGCAGCAGGCTGATGACGCGGTAGCAGCGGCTGCTAATACCACAAGCGACAAACAGGCGCATACTTGATTGCTATACTGGTGTGTAAGATAATGGTGCGATTAATGGTCGAATTCTGACCGGCCCGAGTGCCTGATGGAGTATGAAATGAGTGAAGATGTAGCTCTGCCCCTGCAGTTTACCGAAGCAGCGGCCAGTAAAGTTAAAAACCTGATCTCAGATGAAGAGAATCCCGATCTGAAACTGCGCGTCTATATTACCGGCGGCGGTTGCAGCGGCTTCCAGTACGGCTTCACCTTTGACGATAAGGTCAACGATGGCGATATGACGATTGAAAAATCGGGCGTGGCGCTGGTGGTGGATCCTATGAGCCTGCAATATCTGGTTGGCGGCTCGGTGGACTATACCGAAGGACTGGAAGGCTCGCGTTTTATCGTGACTAACCCGAACGCCAAAACCACCTGCGGCTGCGGTTCTTCTTTCAGTATCTGAATAAAAAACCCCGACGTTGCCGCCGGGGTTTTGACTTACCATTCTACAGTGACCAGTTTCGACTTCTGGCGCGTTTCGCGGTTAGACGAAATGGCCGTCTGCGTGACTTTCGGCTGTGCGGCTCTTTGTTGGCCGCAATCCACTGCAGGTGTTCTTGCTGTGATAGTACTCTGCCCGTCAATGTGACATTGGGAGTAAATGGTCAGCCTGACGCCAATGCTGCCGGTAATGGAAGCAGCCGCCGCCTGACCTGCCATCATCAGGCCTAAGGCCATATAAACGGCTTTCATTGCTGTAGTTTCCTGGTGTAAAAGGGCAAAGCCCTGAAATGCCGGGCGGCGCTTATAACAGCCTTGCCGCCTCGTAATTAGGTTAACGACCATCTTCGCTGGAACTTTAACCGACTTTAGTACAGGGTTCTGCCGTCTCAGGGCTGCAATTGACTGCACAATGCCCGTGCAGCCTGAAGAATGCGCGGGCCGGGCCGGCTGAGCCAGTCATCATTTATTACAATTACCTGCGCATTGAGCTGCGGCCGCCAGAAGGCGCTGACGGCGGCGGCATCACCGCCGGTCACGATGGCCTGCGGATGCCGCATCAAAACCTGTTCGCGGCTGACCTGAGGCCAGGCGACGCGGCTGTCGGCAAAGATGTTTTCGCCGCCGCACAGCTGTACAATTTCGTTTTGCAGCGTATTGCGCGAGGCGGTGAAAAGCGGCCGCTGGCCAAACTGTAAAAATACCGACACTTTGCGTGCGTGCTGATAACGCTTTTTCAGGACATCCCACTGCTGCTGTAGCGCCGCCGCCTGCCTGTCAGCCTGTTGCGGATGTGGGCTGAAGATTTTAAGATCGCGCACGGCGGCAATCATCTCGCCAATCGTGGCTGGTGCCAGCCACACCACCTTAATACCGAAGGCCGCCAGCTGATCGACCTGTCGCTGTGGATTTCCTTCGCGCCAGGCGAGCACCACATCCGGCTTTAAGCTGATGATGCGTTCAACGTTAATTCCCTGCCAGTTCGCCACCTGTTCGATAGCGGCGGCAGCAGGGGGAAAGTCGGAATAAGCGCTGACGGCGACAGGGGTGATGCCTGCGGCAAAAGCCAGTTCGGTCAGGTTTGGCGCAAGGGTGATAACGCGGGGCGCGGCGGCTGCCGCTCCGTAACAGAGCAGCAGCAATAAGGTGAAAAGCTTAGCCACGAAGATGGGTCAGCAGCGTTTCCACCAGCAGTGATGACTGCCTGGCGGCAACGGTCAGAAACTCGTCAAAGCTCAGATGCGACTCCTGGTCGGCCACGTCGGAAATGGCTCGTACCACTACGAACGGCGTGCCGAACTGGTGACAAACGTGAGCGATAGCCGTCGCTTCCATCTCTACGCCTACGGCCTGCGGGAAAGTGGTACGAATGCGCGCCAGCGGTTCGGCACCGTTAATAAAGGCATCGCCGCTCACGACCAGGCCGCGTACGGCGTTCAGGCCAAGCTTAGCAATGCAGCTTTCCGCCGCGGCAATCAGTTTATCATCGGCCGCGAAGGCGGCCGGACAGCCTGCCATCTGGCCCGGCTCGTAGCCGAAAGCGGTGACGTCGGCATCGTGATAGCGCACCTCGTCGGATACCACGATATCGCCGACTTTCAGCGTGGAGGCCAGACCGCCTGCGGAACCGGTATTGATCACAAAATCCGGTTTGCACAGCTCCAGCAGCAGCGTGGTGCCCATTGCTGCAGAGACTTTGCCAATACCTGATTTCAGCAGGGCAACCTCAACGCCGTTCAGCGTGCCGGTATAGATCTCGCAACCGGCCAGCGCGATAGTCTGGCGGTTTTCAATTTTATCGCGCAGCAGGGTAACTTCCTGCTCCATCGCGCCAATAATGCCTGCTTTCATAGGAATGCTCGCTGTTGTTGTGGAAGTTGTTCAATGTAGTGCATAGTTTATCATGATTAGCAGGTTTAACTCATCAGGGCGGGCTATTATGACAGCGACAGATTTCAGGACGAAATTCAGTTTCGAGCGGCCCTTTAATAACCGCGAAAAGCCCGAAGGCGAATATTATATTACCCGCCATTTTGAAAGCGATCGTGGGCGTATTATTAATTCGGCGGCTATTCGGCGACTTCAGCAAAAAACGCAGGTCTTTCCTCTGGAGCGAAACGCCGCCGTGCGCTCGCGGCTGACGCATTCGCTGGAGGTACAGCAGACCGGCCGCTACATCGTGAAAGAAGTGCTTCAGGCACTGCGCAAGCAGCCTGGCGGGCTGGAAAAGTACGGCCTGGCCGATTTAACCGGCGCCTTTGAAAGCCTGGTGGAAATGGCCTGCCTGCTGCATGACGTCGGTAATCCACCGTTTGGCCATTTTGGCGAGGCGGCGATCAACGACTGGTTCCGTGTGAATTTGCCCGGGTTGCTGACCGAGCCGCAGGAGGCCGGGGTTGATGACAGCGAGCAGAACGAAAAATTCCTCGCCATGAATGCCCGCCTTCGTCAGGATCTTTGCCATTTTGAGGGCAACGCACAGGCTATTCGCCTGGTGCATACGCTGCTTCAGCTTAATCTTTCCTATGTACAGGTCGCCTGCATTTTAAAATACACGGCGCCGGCCTGGTTTCAGGGCGAAAAACCGCCGCAGTTTAGTACGCTGATGAAAAAGCCAGGCTATTATCTTTCCGAAGAGAAGTACGTTGCCGATCTGCTCAGGGCGACCAACACTCAGCAATATCATCGTTTTCCGCTGACCTATATTATGGAAGCCGCCGACGATATCTCTTATTGTATTGCCGACCTGGACGACGCCGTTGAAAAAGCGATTTTCAGCGTCGACCAACTTTATCAGTTTTTAGAAGACGAGTGGACGCTGCTGCGAAAAAACAAAAAGGTCACCTCTGACGAACTCTTTGTAAAGATTGTCGGCTTTGCTTACACCGAAGCGCAAAGTAAAGAGCGCTATCGCAGCCGAAGCGATACCTTTTTTATGAAGCTTCGCGTTAAAGTACAGTCCGCATTGGTCGAGCACGCCGTTAAACGATTTGTCGATAATATTGGGCCAATCTGGCAGGGAAGTTTTAATCATTCGCTGCTGGAAGATGACGGCGATGAAAACCAGCTGTTGAATCTGTTTAAAAAAGTTGCCAGAAAGCACGTATTTAATCATCCGGAAGTCGAACAGCTGGAGCTGCAGGGTTATCGGGTGATAAAAGGCCTGCTGGATATTTATAAGCCCTTATTACAGCTTTCTTATCAGGATTTTAACATGCTGATAAATGAGGATTTCCATCCAGACTACCCAATTGAAACACGGCTGTTTCATAAATTATCCGGCAAACACCGAAAAGCTTATTCGGTACACATGAAAAACCTGAAGATCGAACAGCGATTTGAACGTCTGCTCTGGGAGCGTTATTATCGGGCGCGTTTGCTGCAGGATTATGTCAGCGGCATGACCGATCTTTATGCCTGGGACGAATATCGTCGTTTGATGGCAGTGGAATAAGCGTTTTTCCCGGCGGGTTTGTAAAGGCAGAGAATATTTTTTTACTTTTCGCTGAAACTTATACATGAACTTAGCGTTAAAAAATGACTCTTACCAGCACGTCCGCTGCACGTTTCGCCTATCAGAACAGAAGAGAATCAGACGCATGAAAAAAACACTTTTAGCCAGCGCGCTGGCCCTGAGCCTGGGAATGGCCATGGGCCCGCTGACCGCTACGGCCGCAGAAACGGCTTCCTCTTCCAGCCAGCAGCTGCCAAGCCTGGCGCCGATGTTAGAAAAAGTGATGCCTTCAGTAGTGAGTATCAACGTTGAAGGAAGCACAACGGTACGCACGCCGCGTTTACCTCAGCAGTTCCAGCAGTTCTTCGGCGGCAACTCGCCTTTCTGTCAGGATGGTTCGCCTTTCCAGGGATCACCAATGTGTCAGGGCGGCGGTCAGCAGGGGGGGGCCGATACCCAACAGGAAAAATTCCGCGCGCTGGGTTCAGGCGTAGTAATTAACGCAGAGAAAGGCTATGTCGTCACCAATAACCACGTAGTCGATAACGCAACGAAAATTCAGGTGCAGCTGAGCGATGGCCGCAAGTACGACGCGAAGGTCATCGGCAAAGATCCGCGTTCCGATATTGCGCTGATCCAGCTTAAAGATGCGAAGAACCTTACGGCGATCAAGATTGCGGATTCCGATAACCTTCGCGTCGGCGACTATACCGTGGCGATTGGCAACCCCTATGGGCTGGGCGAAACCGTTACCTCCGGCATCGTTTCCGCGCTGGGCCGCAGCGGCCTGAACGTGGAAAACTATGAAAACTTTATTCAGACGGATGCGGCTATCAACCGGGGCAACTCCGGCGGGGCGCTGGTAAATCTGAACGGCGAGCTGATCGGTATTAACACCGCCATTCTGGCACCGGACGGCGGTAACATCGGCATCGGCTTCGCTATTCCAAGCGATATGGTGAAAAACCTGACGGCGCAGATGGTAGAGTATGGCCAGGTGAAACGCGGCGAGCTGGGGATCATGGGCACCGAGCTGAACTCAGAGCTGGCGAAAGCGATGAAGGTGGACGCGCAGCGCGGCGCCTTTGTCAGCCAGGTACTGCCGAATTCTTCGGCGGCGAAGGCGGGCGTAAAAGCGGGCGACGTGGTGATTTCCATTAACGGCAAGCAGATTTCCAGCTTTGCAGCGCTGCGCGCGCAGGTCGGATCGCTGCCGGTCGGCACTAAAATGGCGTTGGGGCTGATCCGCGAGGGTAAACCGATGACGGTCAACGTTGAGCTGCAGCAAAGTTCGCAGGCTAAAGTCGATTCCGGCAATATCTATGTTGGTATCGAGGGCGCCGATCTCAGTAACTACGATGCAAAAGGCATGAAGGGCGTGAAGGTCAATGACGTTAAGGCGGGCTCCGCCGCGGCGCGTATTGGCCTGAAGAAAGACGACGTGATTTTGGGCGTTAACCAGCAGGCGGTCGCAAACCTGGGTGAGCTGCGCAAAATCCTCGATGGCAAACCCTCGGTGCTGGCGCTGAACATTCTGCGCGGCGACGCCTCTATCTACCTGTTAATGCAGTAACTTCCTGCCGGATGCTGGCCCGCAAGGCCAGCATCCCTGCCAACAACGCATTTTCATCTTTCCGCTTATTTTTACACTCTGGATCACGCCTAGTGCATTTGCATGATGTCGCGGCGCCAGCCTGCAGGTATGCTGGCCTGACGAGACATTTCAGGAGTGACGGATGGCCACCTATCATCTTGATGCCCGCCTTGCGCAGGAAATCGTTGCCCGCACCATGAAAATAATTGACAGCAATGTCAACGTGATGGACGCACGTGGCCGGATCATCGGCAGCGGCGATCGGGAACGTATTGGAGAAATGCACGAAGGCGCGCTGTTGGCGCTGTCTCAGGCACGGATCGTGGATATTGATGAAGCGGTAGCAAGGCATCTTCACGGCGTGAGGCCCGGTATTAATTTGCCTATGCGTATCGACGGCGAGATCGTCGGCGTTATCGGCCTGACCGGCGAGCCGGAATCGCTGCGGCACTATGGCGAGCTGGTTTGCATGACGGCAGAAATGATGCTGGAACAGGCGCGACTGCTGCATATGCTGGCGCAGGACAGCCGTCTGCGCGAAGAGCTGGTGCTCAATCTTATTCGCAGCGACACGCTTTCTCCGGCGCTGAACGAATGGGCGCAGCGGTTACGCATCGATCTTAATCAGCCGCGCGTGGTGGCGGTGGTAGAGGTCGACAGTGGCCAGCTTGGCGTGGACAGCGCCATGTCAGAACTGCAGCAGCTGCAAACGCTGCTCACCACGCCAGAGCGGGATAATTTAATCGCCATCGTGTCGCTGACCGAGATGGTGGTGTTGAAACCCGCGTTTAATTCGCATGGCCGCTTTGACGCGGAAGACCACCGTAAACGAGTGGCGCTTTTGCAGTCCAGAATGAAGGAAAACGGCCATCTGCGGATGCGCATAGCGCTGGGCAACTTTTTTACCGGGCCGGGCAGCATTGCCCGCTCTTATCGCACCGCGCGCACCACCATGCTGGTAGGCAAACAGCGCATGCCGGAAGAACGTAGCTATTTCTATCAGGATCTGGTGTTGCCCGTGCTGCTGGACAGCCTGCGCGGCGGCTGGCAGGCCGGAGAGCTATCCCGGCCGCTGGCAAAGCTGAAGGCCATGGACAATAACGGTCTGCTGAGAAGAACCCTAATCGCCTGGTTCAGCCACAACGTGCAGCCTTCAGCTACCGCAAAAGCGCTTTATATTCATCGGAATACGCTGGAATACCGCCTTAACCGCATTTCCGAGCTGACAGGGCTGAACCTGAGCAGTTTTGACGACAGGCTGCTGCTTTACGTGGCGTTGCAGCTGGATGATGAGCCTTAAAGCGTTGACCGCAGAAGCTTAGAAAAGAGAGACCAATGCGTCAGGCTCTGACGCATTGAAGAACGGGGACAGAACAGGTAGCAACGACGCGCTTAGCGGCTATTGCGCGTCAGTTTTTCCAGATCGGCCTCGATTTCAGCGATCTTGTTGGTCACCACGCCTTCCAGATGACGCAGGTCGTCCAGGATTTTGCGTTTCAGATCGACTTCCACCCGATCGCGCTGGCAGATCTGATCCAGCTCGTCGATCACGTAACGCAGGTTAGGGCTGATCTCCTGGATCTCTTTAAATCCCTGGCTGACGTTATCGGCCACCACCGTTTTGCGCTGGCGCGGATATTTAAACTTCACGCTTTTAGCGAAAAACTCGCCTTTGTCTTTGCGAAAGTAGATTTTCAGAATGTCGTTACTGGCTTCCTGACGCAGGCTGTAGCGATCGATGTCGTCGGGATTGGCGATACCTAAACCTTTCAGATTGTCATACATAAGATTTTTTCCTGTGCGGGAGAATAGTCATTCGGCTGCGCTTTACAAATATTCTGTGGTGCAAGGTGCGGTTTTAACCGGCCGCGCTGCGGCTGCACGTTGCTCCCTGTGTTTGTCAGGCCTGCTCGTCCCGTGCTCAGCTGAGTATATGTGAAAATCTGAAAAGGAGGCCCGTACGCTTGTTGGCCGGGATTATCGCCTGGTTATTGCGCAATAGCATTACTTATTTTTTTATGGAAAACATCTTTTCAGGGCGGATGTGTAAAGAAATACTGACGGGCCGCAAAGCGCGGCCCGGAGGAGAATTAGTCGATGGTGCGTAGCAGTTCGTTGATGCCGACTTTGCCGCGGGTTTTCGCATCTACTTTTTTCACGATAACCGCGCAGTACAGGCTGTAGCTGCCGTCTTTGGAAGGCAGGTTGCCGGAAACCACCACGGAGCCGGCAGGCACGCGGCCGTAGTGCACTTCGCCGGTTTCGCGGTCGTAGATTTTGGTGCTCTGGCCGATATAGACGCCCATAGAAATCACCGCGCCTTCTTCAACGATCACGCCTTCCACGATTTCAGAGCGCGCACCAATAAAGCAATTGTCTTCGATGATGGTCGGGTTAGCCTGCAGCGGTTCCAGCACGCCGCCGATACCGACGCCGCCGGACAGGTGCACGTTTTTACCAATCTGTGCACAAGAGCCAACGGTCGCCCAGGTGTCCACCATTGAGCCTTCATCAACATAAGCGCCAATATTGACATAAGAAGGCATCAGCACGGTATTGCGTGCGATAAAAGCGCCCTGACGAACGGCAGCCGGTGGCACCACGCGGAAGCCTTCTTTCTTAAAGCGAGCGTCATCGTAATCGGCAAATTTCATCGGGACTTTATCGTAATAACGGCTTTCTGCGCCATCAATCACCTGATTGTCATTGATGCGGAAAGAGAGCAGCACGGCCTTTTTCAGCCACTGATGCGTCACCCACTGGCCGTCGATCTTCTCAGCCACGCGTAGCGCACCGCTGTCCAGCAGGGCGATAACCTGATTAACCGCTTCTCGCGTAACGGTATCGGCATTGGCTGGGGTAATCTCGGCGCGGCGCTCAAAGGCGCTCTCAATAACACTCTGTAACTGTTGCATGAATTAAGCTTTCCTGTGTCAAATCATGTTTCGGGACGCGCCTGTGGCTAATCGGCCGCGCGCCCGAAAGCGGGGTAAAAGTAAATCCTGGTCACACTTTATCGTTTGGATTAAGGGCCTCTGTCAACCGTTGTCGCAACTCGTGGCGTAATTCGCGGCTGAGCGCGCGCCGATCGCTGTTGGCCAGGATAAACAGATCCTCGACGCGCTCGCCGATGGTGCTGATGCGCGCGCCGTGCAGCGATACGTTCAGATCGGCGAAGATCTCCCCAACCCGTGCCAGCAGACCAGGCTGATCCAGTGCGATCAGTTCCATATAGGTGCGTCTGTCGGTATGGCTCGGTAAGAATTTCACTTCGGTATCCACGCTAAAATGTTTTAGCCTGGCCGACTGGCGACGGACTCTGGCTGGCTGGAAGCTGGTTTGCCCGATAGCCTGGTCCAGCGCCTGGCGGATCGCCTCGTGTCGATCCGGCGCCAGCGGGCTGCCGTCCGGCTCCAGCACGATAAAGGTATCCATCGCCATGCCGTCGCGGCTGGTAAAGATCTGCGCGTCGTGCACGCTAAGATTGCGTCTGTCCAGCTCGCCCGCCACGGTAGCGAACAGATAAGGGCGGTCCGGGCTCCAGATAAAAATTTCCGTGCCGCCGCGTGTCGCCTGAGGGCTGAGCAGCACCAGCGGCTTTGACAGATCGTGTTCCATCAAATGACGAGCGTGCCAGGCCAGCTGGTTCGGCGTGTGGCGCAGGAAATAGTCCGCCCGGCAACGCGCCCAGATATCGCGTAGCGCCTGCTCATCCAGATTGTCCATACGCAGCAGCGCCAACGCCTGCAAACGGTGATGACGAACGCGTTCGCGCAGGTCAGGGCTGTGTTCCATTCCGCGCCGCAGCTGTTTCTCTGTGGCAAAAAACAGCTCGCGCAGCAGGCTCTGCTTCCAGCTGTTCCACAGCGTTTCGTTGGTCGCGCAGATATCCGCTACGGTCAGACAAACCAGATAGCGCAGCCGGTTTTCGTTCTGCATCACCTCCGCGAAATGCTGGATCTCGGTGGGATCCTGAATATCGCGTCGCTGCGCGGTCACCGACATCAGCAGATGGTGGCGTACCAGCCAGGCGACCAGTTGGGTTTCCCGCGAGTTCAGCCCATGCAGCTCGGCAAACTCCAGCGCGTCCTGCGCGCCCAGCACGGAGTGATCGCCGCCGCGGCCTTTGGCGATATCGTGAAACAGCCCGGCCATCAGCAGCAGCTCCGGCTGCGGCAGACGCGGCCAAATCTCTACGCAGAGCGGGTGACGTGGGCGAGTCGCTTCATTGGCGAAGCTTTCCAGCTTTTGCAGGACGCGAATAGTATGCTCATCCACGGTATAGGCGTGAAACAGGTCAAACTGCATCTGGCCGACAATATTCCCCCACTGTGGCATATAGGCCCACAGCACGCTGTGACGATGCATGGGCACCAGCGCCCGGCTTACCGCGCCCGGATGCCGCAGGATCGACAGAAACAGCTCGCGCGCTGTGGGAAGCATGCACAGCGGCTGCTGAAGATGGCGACGGGCAAAGCGCAGCTGGCGCAGCGTGGCGGAATAGATACCGGTAATATTTGGCGTGCGCACCATCGTATAAAACATACGCATAATAGCGACCGGGTCGCGAGCGAACAGCGTTTCGTCAATCAGATCGATTAAGGTGCCGCGCAGCTGAAATTCATGGTCAATGGCGCGCGGTTTTTCATCCTCGCCCAGCGCCAGGATAGCCTCGTCGAACAGCTGTAGCAGCATCTGGTTCAGCTCGCCAATACGACCGGTCACGCGATAAAAATCTTTCATCATGCGCTCGACCGGCTCGTTGCCTTCGCCCTGATAGTTCAGACGCTGGGCCACATTCAGCTGGCGATCGAACAACAGCCGATTATCGTAGCGGCTAAGCGTCAGATGCAGGGCGAAACGTATGCGCCACAGCAGGGACTGACACTCGTTCAACTCGTTGCGCTCGGCCTGCGTCAGGAAGCCAAAACCGACCATTTCATCCAGGGACGTGGCGCCAAAGTGGCGGCGCGCCACCCACAGCAGCGTATGGATATCGCGTAGGCCGCCGGGACTGCTTTTGATATCCGGCTCCAGGTTATAACTGGTACCGTGATAGCGCTGGTGGCGCTCCTGCTGCTCGGTAATTTTGGCGGCGAAAAAGCGATCGGAAGGCCAGAAACCTTCACTGAAAACGTTTTTCTGCAGTTCGAGAAACAGCGCGACGTCGCCGACCAGCAGACGTGATTCAATCAGATTGGTCGCGACGGTAAGATCTGACAGGCCTTCCAACAGGCACTCTTCCAGCGTTCTCACGCTGTGGCCCACTTCCAGCTTCAAATCCCACATCAGCGTCAGCAGCTCGCTGGTGCGCTGGGCATCCTCTTCGGAAAGCGGTCGCCGGCTCAGGAGCAACACATCAATATCGGAAAGAGGATGCAGCTCGGCCCGCCCGTAGCCGCCCACGGCAACCAGCGCAATATCTTCCTGCTCCGGGAAACCGTAAAAGCGCCACAGGCGACGCAGCAGGCGATCGATAAACAGCGTGCGGGCGGCGATAAGCTGCTCAACGGCTTCTCCGGCGTCAAAGGCCTGGCCCAGCCGCTGCTGGAAGTCATCAAGGTGCTGCTTCAGCGTATCGCGCGTCAGCTCCGCATCTGTCCATTCAGCAGGAGAATATGCCTGCCCGTAATCTCTAATTATCGTGTTCACGCCAGCGCTCCCGCATTCTCTGCCGCACAAAGACAAGCAGTGACAATAGCGTTTACCGGCACCAGAGATCAAAAGAAACTGGCAGATAGCGGATGGGATTTTTACCGCCGTGCTGGCTGGCAGAGCGGTAATAAAAAGAGTGAAGCTAAATGATGAGGGAGTGGCCTGCCTCACTGTCGGCGGTCAGAGAACGAACAGAGCGCTATTTAAACCAGGCCGCAACGGCGGCAATAGCGGCAAGCGTGGCGGGAATAATTGTCAGCAACAGAACGGTTTGCTTGTTGATAGCTTTCTGTAACGTCTCGTGAATTTCACCCCGCAACGACACGATGTCGCTTTTCAGCTCGCCACGCAACGAAACAATGTCGCCTTTCAGCTCGCCCCGCAAGGAGACAATGTCGCCTTTCAGCTCGCCTCTTAACGAGGCCATTTCCTCCTTGAGCTCGCCGCGCATTGTCGCCATTTCAGTGCGAATATTCGCGACATCGGCGTGGGTGGCGAAACTCTCGGAACGCACGGTAAGCACAGCCAGATTGTGGCTGATTACGGCGACATCGTTTTCAAGCTTCCTTACTCGCGGTTCGATATTCTCTGTCATGCCTCCTCCTCCGTCGCCGCCTGAAGAGCGCAGCGCAGGCAGTCCGGGTTCACGATCGGCGTTATTCAAAGGTGCATCCCTGAGCGCGTAACCCATAGCTGCCTCCTTGATTCGTTTCCTCCTCTGGCCAGCGTGCGGCCACAGAGCAGAGGCACAGGCCTCCACAATTTCCACGGCGTCCCAAATCATTATTAACTGTTTGCGCTAAAAGGAATGGCTTTTCCATTTGCTTGATCTCCCTGTGTAAATTAACGGCTTCCTGCAGAAAGGCTACGGGATAATGCCCCTACACTTTTCATGTCTTGAGCAATTTACAACCACAAGGTTAATCAGGTCCAATGAAAAAAAGTGTTCGTAAACCCTGGGCTGGATAGAAAACCCCGGTAGGCAGGCAGCAAGAACGGTGAAGTAAGGTCTGGGGTGAGAAAAGCAAGGCTTTTGACCCGGCAGCAAAGCTGCCTGCCGGGTTGTTTCACAGAGATTAGGCGTCGGCGGTCAGGATTGCCGGAATCGTGTCGTCTTTACGCAGCGTCATAATCTCGCAGCCGGTTTCCGTCACCACGAGGGTGTGCTCATACTGGGCGGAGAGACTGCGGTCTTTGGTTTTCACCGTCCAGCCGTCTTTCATGCTGCGAATGCGATAATCGCCTGCGTTAACCATCGGCTCGATGGTAAAGGCCATACCGGCCTGTAGCACCACGCCGCCGTCGTCCGCATCATAGTGCAGCACCTGCGGCTCTTCATGAAAACCTTTGCCGATGCCGTGACCGCAATATTCGCGTACTACGGAAAAGTCCTGTGCTTCAACAAATTTCTGGATTTCGCGACCGATAGTGCGCAGGCGGATCCCTGGCTTAACCATACGCAGCGCCAGATAGAGGCTCTCCTGAGTTACGCGACAAAGGCGTTCGCCCTGGATAGTCGGTTTGCCGACGATATACATTTTAGAGGTGTCGCCGTGATATTCGTCTTTAATAACCGTTACGTCGATATTGACGATATCGCCATCCTTCAGGATTTTGTCATCGCTTGGGATCCCATGGCACACCACTTCATTGACCGAGATGCAAACGGATTTAGGAAAGCCATGATAGCCCAGGCTGGCCGAAACGGCTTGCTGGGTGTTAACGATATAGTCATGACACAGGCGATCGAGTTCGCCGGTACTGACGCCGGGCTTGACGTGCTCTTCGATCATTTCCAGCACTTCAGCCGCCAGGCGACCGGCTACGCGCATTTTCGCGATTTCTTCAGGGGTTTTGATTGTAATTGCCATTAATTTAGTCCGCAGCTGTCGCTATTTTCGACAATAATAAAGGAAGTGCAGCAATGTTAGCAGCCCACCTGGCCGCTGCCAATTCCCGTTTACGGCGCGGCGGGTAAAGCGAACAATCATTGGCTTCGCCTGCGTCTTTATGATATAAAGCGCGCCGACGATTCTCTGTGGGCAAGATTGCAGAGAAACGCATAACTCTCACTATGTGTAAATAACACACATGTATCGACACGTACGCCGGGGTGCCTTAAGCGCTGCGTAAGCGGCCTGAGAGGTCGGTCGTATGGGATACATGGAGGCTTAACCCCAATCAATTTACAGAGGTAATCATGGCAACTGTTTCCATGCGCGACATGCTCAAGGCTGGTGTACACTTCGGTCACCAGACCCGTTACTGGAACCCAAAAATGAAGCCATTCATTTTCGGCGCTCGTAACAAAGTTCACATCATCAACCTTGAAAAAACCGTACCAATGTTCAACGAAGCTCTGGCTGAACTGAACAAAATCGCTGCCCGTAAAGGCAAGATTCTGATGGTTGGTACCAAGCGCGCTGCAAGCGAAGCGGTAAAAGAGTCTGCGCTGAGCTGCGACCAGTTCTTCGTAAACCATCGCTGGTTAGGCGGTATGCTGACTAACTGGAAAACCGTTCGTCAGTCCATCAAACGTCTGAAAGATCTGGAAACTCAGTCTCAGGATGGCACCTTTGACAAACTGACCAAAAAAGAAGCGCTGATGCGTGCTCGTGAACTGGCCAAGCTGGAAAACAGCCTGGGCGGTATCAAAGACATGGGCGGCCTGCCAGACGCGCTGTTCGTTGTCGATGCTGACCACGAACACATTGCTATCAAAGAAGCAAACAACCTGGGCATCCCGGTTTTCGCTATCGTTGATACCAACTCTGATCCAGACGGCGTTGACTACATCATCCCAGGCAACGACGATGCAATCCGTGCTGTAAGCCTGTATCTGAACGCTGTGGCTACCACCGTACGTGAAGGCCGCTCTCAGGACCTGGCTCAGCAGGCAGAAGAAAGCTTCGCTGAAGCTGAGTAATAAGGTTTGCTCCACAGAGAGCCCTTATACCCGTCAGGGTAAAATCAGATGTTAATCTGTAAGGGGCCTTTATTGGCCCCTTTATTTTGAATTCGCTTTGCCGCTGGTGACCCATCGGCGGGGCAATATTTCTCCCGAGAAACAGGCATCTGTTGTGGCGCCATCAGGCGAACCGGGCAGGTGCTGAGCTAACCGAGGATTCGAGAATGGCTGAAATTACTGCTGCTCTGGTAAAAGAACTGCGCGAGCGCACTGGCGCTGGCATGATGGATTGTAAAAAAGCGCTGACCGAAGCTAGCGGCGACATCGAGCTGGCGATCGAGAACATGCGTAAATCTGGCGCGATCAAAGCGGCGAAAAAAGCAGGCAACGTGGCTGCTGACGGCGTGATCAAAACCAAAATCGACGGCAACTACGGCGTGATCCTGGAAGTTAACTGCCAGACCGACTTCGTTGCTAAAGACGGCGGTTTCCAGGCGTTCGCTGACAAGGTGCTGGATGCGGCTGTTGCCGGCAAAATCACCGATGTTGAAGTGCTGAAAGCGCAGTTCGAAGAAGAGCGCGTTGCGCTGGTTGCTAAAATCGGCGAAAACATCAACATTCGTCGCGTTGCGACCCTGGAAGGCGATGTGCTGGGCAGCTACCTGCACGGCGCGCGTATCGGCGTACTGATCTCTGCAACCAACGCTGACGAAGAGCTGGTTAAGCAGCTGGCGATGCACGTCGCGGCAAGCAAGCCAGAATTCGTTAAGCCAGAAGACGTTTCTGCGGACGTGGTAGAGAAAGAATACCAGGTTCAGCTGGATATCGCGATGCAGTCCGGTAAGCCGAAAGAAATCGCAGAGAAAATGGTTGAAGGCCGCATGAAGAAATTCACCGGCGAAGTTTCTCTGACCGGTCAGCCTTTCGTGATCGACCCGTCTAAAACCGTTGGCCAGCTGCTGAAAGAGCAGGGCGCTGACGTGGTTAACTTCATCCGCTTTGAAGTGGGCGAAGGCATTGAGAAAGCCGAGACCGATTTCGCAGCAGAAGTTGCGGCAATGTCCAAGCAGTCTTAATCGTTTGACCAGAACCGCCATCCGGCGGTTCTTTTTTATCTGCCGTATCCGGCAATTTTCAGTCTCATCCCAATAGCATTTTCTCACTACTCGCGGGATGATAGCGCAGATTTAACTCCTCAATACTGCTTCCAGGAAAAAAACCATGGCGACCAATGCAAAACCTGTTTATCAACGTATCCTGCTGAAACTGAGCGGCGAAGCTCTGCAAGGCGCGGATGGCTTCGGCATCGACGCCAGCGTGCTGGATCGTATGGCTCAGGAAGTGAAGGAACTGGTTGAGCTGGGTATTCAGGTAGGTGTGGTTATCGGTGGCGGCAACCTGTTCCGCGGTGCGGGCCTGGCACAGGCCGGCATGAATCGCGTTGTGGGCGACCACATGGGTATGCTGGCAACCGTAATGAACGGTCTGGCGATGCGTGACGCGCTGCACCGCGCCTACGTGAATGCTCGTCTGATGTCGGCTATTCCGCTGAACGGCGTATGTGACAACTACAGCTGGGCAGAAGCGATCAGCCTGCTGCGCAACAACCGCGTGGTGATCTTCTCCGCCGGTACCGGCAACCCGTTCTTTACTACGGATTCGGCGGCCTGCCTGCGCGGCATCGAAATCGAAGCGGATGTCGTGCTGAAAGCGACCAAGGTCGACGGCGTTTACTCTGACGATCCGGTAAAAAATCCGGACGCCACGATGTACGATCAGCTGAGCTACACCGAAGTGTTGGAACGTGAATTGAAAGTCATGGATCTGGCCGCCTTTACGCTGGCCCGCGACCATAAACTGCCGATCCGCGTCTTCAATATGAACAAGCCGGGCGCGCTGCGCCGCGTAGTGATGGGTGAAAAAGAAGGCACCCTGATTACGCAATAATGTCCGTTAGCACATAAAATAAGGTATATTCTGCCTTTGTAGTGCGTTACGCACGCTAACAGATAGCTAACAGGCTCTGCCGGGCCTGTCAGGTTAACCAGAATTCAAGGGTTACAACGTGATTAACGAAATCAGAAAAGATGCTGAAACGCGCATGGACAAGTGCCTGGAAGCATTTAAGAACCACATCAGCAAAATTCGTACCGGCCGCGCGTCGCCAAGTATTCTTGACGGCATCATGGTCGATTATTACGGCTCCGCCACGCCGCTGCGTCAGCTGGCCAGCGTAACCGTAGAAGATTCCCGCACGCTGAAAATCAACGTATTTGACCGCTCGATCAGCGCGGCCGTTGAAAAAGCGATCATGGCTTCTGACCTGGGCCTGAACCCAAGCTCAGCGGGCAGCGATATTCGCGTGCCGCTTCCGGCGCTGACGGAAGAACGTCGTAAAGATCTGATCAAAATCGTGCGCGGCGAAGCCGAGCAGGGTCGCGTTTCCGTACGTAACGTGCGTCGCGACGCCAACGATAAGGTGAAAGCGCTGCTGAAAGACAAAGAAATCAGCGAAGATGAAGAGCGTCGTTCTCAGGATGATATCCAGAAAATGACCGACGTGTTCATCAAGAAAGTCGATGCCGCGCTGGCAGAAAAAGAAGCGGAGCTGATGGACTTCTGAGTCGATCCGCGCCGTGACTTAACGCCGTACAGGTTGCCTTCTTCGGGGGGTAGTCTTACGGCGTTTTGCATTTAATTCCCTGGCTGGCGACTTATCGTCGCAGGTCACTACACAGAGCACCTTCATGAAGCAACTGACCATTCTCGGTTCCACCGGTTCAATCGGTACCAGCACGCTGGCCGTCATTAAAGCGAATCCCGATCTGTTCGCCGTTAAGGCGCTGGTTGCCGGGCATAACGTCGGGCTGATGGCGGAACAGTGTCTCGCTTTCCGGCCGGCTTATGCGGCCATGGCCGACGAGAAGTCCGCCAGCACGTTACGGCTGCGGTTGAAAGAGCTGAACGTGGCGACCGAGGTGCTGAGCGGCGAACAGGCAGCCTGCGATCTGGCCGCGCTGGACGACGTGGATCAGGTTATGGCGGCGATCGTCGGCGCGGCAGGCCTGCTGCCGACGCTGGCGGCCATACGTGCCGGTAAGGCCGTCCTGCTGGCTAACAAAGAGTCGCTGGTCACCTGCGGCCAGCTGTTTCTGGAGGCGGTAAGCGAATTTAAAGCGCAGCTGCTGCCGGTTGATAGCGAGCATAATGCCATTTTTCAGAGTTTGCCCGCTTCCCTCCAGCGCCAGTTAGGATACGCTTCTCTACAAGATAATGGCATTGACAGCATTATTCTTACGGGGTCGGGTGGCCCTTTTCGTGAAACGCCGCTGGCGGACCTGGCGCAGATGACGCCGGATCAGGCCTGCGCGCATCCGAACTGGACGATGGGGCGAAAAATCTCCGTCGATTCGGCCACCATGATGAATAAAGGTTTGGAATATATTGAAGCCCGCTGGCTGTTTAACGCGACCGACGCGCAGATGGAAGTGGTGCTGCATCCGCAATCGGTGATCCATTCCATGGTGCGCTACCGCGACGGCAGCGTGCTGGCGCAAATGGGGTCGCCGGATATGCGTACGCCTATCGCTCACGTGATGGCCTGGCCTCAGCGAGTGCAGTCCGGTGCAAAACCGTTGGATTTTGCCCGCATGAGCGCCCTGACGTTCGCCGAGCCGGACTACGCGCGTTATCCCTGCCTCAAGCTGGCTATCGACGCCTGTAAAACAGGACAGGCTGCGACGACCGCGCTGAACGCCGCTAATGAGATTGCCGTTGCCGCTTTTCTGGATGCGCAAATCCGTTTTACCGACATTGCGCGAGTGAATATGAGCGTTCTCGAAACGCTTTCCTGCCGCGAGCCGGAGAGCGTGGAGGCGGTGCTGGATATCGACAGGCGCGCGCGCGCTACGGCGAAAACCTGTTTGTCGCGTTTTCCAACCGCACGCTAACCAGCGCGCGTTTGTGGGGCAGGGGTGGAGGTGTTACAATCTGCGCCCGTCCTTAAAGCGACGTAGCAATACAGCGATAGCTGCCGTGGCCGACACGGCTTTTTTACGTCAAGCGGGCAAACTATTTCAGAAACCGTCGTATTTCTGATTAAAGGAAATAATTACGCGTTATGTCGTCCGAAAATCAAATAAAAACCGATGACCAGTCGGGAGAAAATCCCCGCCACGTGGCCATCATTATGGATGGCAATGGCCGCTGGGCCAAGAACCAGGGGAAAATGCGCATTACCGGCCATAAAGCGGGCGTAAAGTCCGTGCGTCGCGCGGTAAGCTTTGCCGTCAGCAATAAGCTGGATGCGCTGACCCTGTATGCCTTCAGCAGCGAAAACTGGAACCGTCCTCCGCAGGAAGTGATGGCGCTGATGGAGCTGTTTATGTGGGCTCTGGACAGCGAGGTGAAAAGCCTCCATAAGCATAACGTACGCCTGCGAATTATTGGCGATACGGGCCGATTTAACGCTCGTTTGCAGGAGCGTATCCGGCGCGCCGAGGAACTGACTCAGCAAAATAATGGACTTACCCTGAACATTGCCGCGAATTATGGCGGACGTTGGGATATTATTCATAGCGTCAGGAAAATTGCAGAACAGGTGCAGGAAGGTCTGGTTCGTCCGGATCAGATCGAGGAAGAAACCCTCGCCCAGCATCTTTGTCTCAACGATCTGGCTCCTGTGGATCTGGTAATAAGGACAGGGGGAGAGCATCGAATCAGTAACTTCTTGCTGTGGCAGGTTGCCTATGCGGAGTTCTTTTTTACCGATGTTCTCTGGCCTGATTTTGATGAACAAGTTTTTGAAGGTGCACTGAATGCGTTTGCACAACGAGAGCGTCGCTTTGGCGGCGCAGCACCCGGCGGCGCCTGAGCGCACTGGGGGTAATCCTTGCTGAAGTCACGCCTGATTACCGCATTGATACTTATCCCGATTGTGATTGCGGCGCTGTTTCTGCTGCCGCCTGCCGGTTTTGCTATCGTCACGCTGGCTATCTGTATGCTGGCGGCCTGGGAGTGGGGGCAGTTTGCTGGTCTGGCCTCCGGCTCTCAGCGCGTCTGGCTCGCGGTGCTGTGCGGACTGCTGCTGGCGTTCATGACGTTTACGCTGCCTGCTTACCATCCTGTTCATCTTCCCCTTATTGCGGGCTCGCTTTGGGCGGCGCTGGGCTGGTGGATAGTCGCGCTGCTGCTGGTGTTGACCTACCCCGTATCGGCGGCGCTGTGGCGCTCGTCCCGCGCTTTACGCCTGCTGTTTGGTATTCTGACCATTGTGCCCTTCTTCTGGGGCATGGTGGCGCTGCGCCAGTATCATTACGACAGCGACCATTTTGCCGGTGCCTGGTGGCTGCTCTACGTGCTGTTTCTGGTATGGGGCGCGGATTCCGGGGCCTACATGTTTGGTCGTCTGTTTGGCAAACACAAGCTGGCACCAAAGGTTTCGCCGGGTAAAACCTGGGAAGGTTTTTTTGGCGGCCTGGTCACTACGGGTATTATCGCCTGGCTGTTCGGGCTATGGGCACCGCTGAGCGTATCGCCTGTAACGCTGTTGACCTGTTCCATTGTCGCCACGCTGGCTTCCGTATTGGGCGATTTGACCGAGAGCATGTTCAAGCGCGAAGCGGGCATCAAAGACAGCGGACAGCTTATTCCAGGTCATGGTGGTATTCTGGATCGTATCGATAGCCTGACGGCGGCGGTGCCGGTATTCGCCTGCCTGCTGTTGCTGGCTTTCGGCACGCTATAAGGGACGTTATGTTGAGTATACTCTGGAGCCTTGGGGCCTTTATCGTTGCGCTGGGCATTCTGATCACCGTGCATGAATTTGGTCATTTCTGGGTGGCGCGCCGCTGCGGTGTCAAGGTCGAACGCTTCTCCGTCGGCTTTGGCAAGGCGCTGTGGCGACGTCGCGACAGCCAGGGCACCGAGTATGTTATCGCGCTGATCCCGCTGGGCGGCTACGTTAAAATGCTCGATGAACGCGTCGAAAGCGTGCCGCCGGAGCTTCGCCATCTCTCCTTTAATAATAAAAGCGTCGCGCAGCGCGCCGCTATTATCAGCGCCGGCCCGCTGGCTAATTTCCTGTTTGCCATCTTTGCCTATTGGCTGGTTTTTATCATCGGCGTACCTGGCGTACGGCCGGTGGTTGGTGAAATAGTGAGCGGTTCGCAGGCAGCCGAGGCGCAAATTGCGCCTGGAATGGAACTTAAGGCCGTTGACGGTATCGAAACGCCTGACTGGGAAGCTGTGCGGATGGCGCTGGTAGCGAAAATTGGCGACCAGCAGACTACGCTCAGCGTGGCGCCATTCGGCACCAGCCAGGTTCAGGACGTCCGGCTTGATTTGCGTAACTGGCATTTCGCGCCTGACAGAGAGGATCCGGTCGCGTCGCTGGGCATTCATCCTCGCGGTCCGCAGGTCGAAACCGTGCTGGCGGAAATCCAGTCCGGCTCCGCTGCGGCCAGAGCGGGTTTGCAAGCAGGCGACAGGATCGTTAAAGTCGGGGGTCAGCCGTTGGCGCAGTGGCAGCAGTTTGTCGCTGAGGTTCGCGATAATCCCGGCAGGCCACTAACGGTTGAAGTCGAGCGACAGGGCGCATCAGTGGCCCTGACGCTGACGCCGGATGTTAAGCCGGGCAATAAAGCGGAAGGGTTTGCGGGCGTGATCCCACGCATTGTTCCGCTGCCGGACGAATACAAAACGGTTCGTCAGTATGGGCCGTTTGCGGCCGTTGGCGAGGCCAGCGTCAAAACCTGGCAGCTCATGAAGCTGACGGTGACGATGCTGGGCAAGCTGATAGTTGGCGAAGTGAAGTTGAACAATCTCAGCGGGCCGATTTCTATCGCCCAGGGTGCTGGGATGTCGGCGGAATATGGCTTGATTTATTACCTGATGTTTCTCGCGCTAATCAGCGTGAATCTCGGGATTATCAATCTGTTCCCCTTGCCGGTATTAGATGGTGGACATTTGCTGTTTCTGGCGATCGAAAAGATCAAAGGTGGGCCGGTGTCTGAGCGAGTTCAGGACTTCAGTTATCGCATTGGCTCGGTTTTGCTGGTGCTGTTAATGGGGCTTGCACTATTCAATGATTTCTCGCGTCTCTGACAGGGTTGAACCTGCCTGATGCGAGAACCAGTTAGGAAGAATGCATAACAACGATGGCGATGAAAAAGTTGCTCATAGCGTCGCTGCTGTTTAGCAGCGCCACCGTATACGCGGCAGACGGCTTCGTGGTGAAGGATATCCATTTCGAAGGCCTGCAGCGAGTCGCCGTCGGGGCGGCATTGCTCAGTATGCCTGTCCGCGTAGGAGATACCGTCTCCGATGATGATCTCAGTAATACCATCCGCGCCCTTTTTGCGACCGGGAACTTCGAAGATGTTCAGGTTCTGCGCGACGGCAACACGCTGATCGTTCAGGTGAAAGAGCGTCCGACCATTGCCAGCATCACCTTCTCCGGCAACAAAGCGGTGAAGGATGACATGCTCAAGCAGAACCTTGAAGCGTCCGGCGTGCGTGTGGGCGAAGCCCTGGATCGCACCACTATCTCGACTATCGAGAAAGGGCTGGAGGATTTCTATTACAGCGTCGGTAAATACAGCGCCAGCGTTAAGGCCGTTGTCACACCGCTGCCGCGTAACCGCGTCGATCTGAAGCTGGTCTTTACCGAAGGCGTGTCTGCGAAAATTCAGCAGATCAACGTGGTCGGCAATAAAGCCTTCAGCTCGGACGAGCTGATCTCGCGCTTCCAGCTGCGTGATGAAGTGCCGTGGTGGAACCTGGTCGGCGACCGTAAGTATCAGAAACAGAAACTGGCGGGCGACCTGGAAACCCTGCGCAGCTTCTATCTGGATCGCGGCTATGCGCGCTTTAATATCGACTCCACGCAGGTCAGCCTGACGCCGGATAAAAAAGGCATTTATATCACCATCAATATTAACGAAGGCGAGCAGTACAAGCTTTCCGGCGTGGTGGTGAACGGCAGCATGGCGGGACACTCTGCGGAAGTTGAATCCCTGTCTAAAATTCAGCCGGGCGAACTCTATAACGGTGCCAAAGTCACCAAAATGGAAGATGACATCAAGAAGATGTTCGGTCGCTACGGTTATGCCTATCCGCGCGTCATGACGCAGCCGGAAATCAACGACGCGGATAAAACCGTGAAGCTGCACGTTAACGTGGATGCGGGCAACCGTTACTACGTGCGTAAAGTGCGTTTTGAAGGCAACGATACCTCGAAAGATTCCGTACTGCGTCGCGAAATGCGTCAGATGGAAGGCGCGTGGCTGGGTAGCGATCTGGTCGAGCAGGGCAAAGAGCGCCTGAATCGTACTGGCTACTTTGAAACGGTGGAAACCGATACGCAGCGCGTGCCTGGTGCTCCCGATCAGGTAGACGTGGTCTACAAGGTCAAAGAACGCAACACCGGTACCTTTAACTTCGGCGTGGGTTACGGTACGGAAAGCGGCGTCAGCTTCCAGGTCGGCGTTACGCAGGAAAACTGGCTGGGCACGGGTAATACCGTCGGCATCAGCGGCACCAAAAACGATTACCAGACCTATGCTGAATTCTCGCTGACCGATCCGTACTTTACGGTCGACGGCGTCAGCCTGGGCGGTCGCGTCTTCTATAACGACTTTAAAGCGGATGACGCGGATCTGTCTGACTATACCAACAAAAGCTATGGTCTGGACGGTACGCTGGGCTTCCCGGTTAACGAGAACAATACGCTGCGCGTGGGTCTGGGCTATGTCCATAACGACCTGTCTAACATGCAGCCGCAGATCGCCATGTTCCGTTATCTGCGCTCCATGGATCAGAACCCGGATTTGAACAAAGACGCTGACTATTCCGCAGACGACTTCACGTTCAACTACGGCTGGACATACAACACGTTGGATCGCGGCTTCTTCCCGACCTCGGGTAACCGTACCAACCTGAATGGTAAAATCACTATTCCAGGCTCTGATAACGCCTTCTACAAAGCGACGCTGGATACGCAGCAGTATCTGCCGCTGAACCAGGATCGTACGTGGGTGCTGTTGGGGCGTGGTCGTGTAGGCTATGGTGATGGACTGAGCGGCAAAGAACTGCCGTTCTACGAGAACTTCTATGCGGGTGGCTCAAGCACCGTACGTGGTTTCCGCTCCAACACCATTGGTCCGAAGGCGGCTTACTACAATAACAACTCCAGCACCTGCTCAACGGGAACGCTGTGTGATTCCAACGATGCGGTCGGCGGTAACGCGATGGCGACAGCCAGCGCCGAGCTGATCACACCAACGCCGTTCCTTAGCGAGAAATATGCGAATTCCGTGCGTACCTCGCTGTTCGTTGATGCCGGTACCGTGTGGGATACCGCATGGGAAAATACCGCAGAAACGCGTGCGGCAGGAATTCCGGACTACAGCGAGCCGGGCAATATTCGTATGTCGGCCGGTCTGGCGCTGCAGTGGATGTCACCACTGGGGCCGCTGGTCTTCTCATACGCTCAGCCGTTCAAGAAATATGATGGTGATAAAGCCGAACAGTTCCAGTTTAATATCGGTAAAACCTGGTAAGCTGCTACGCTTTGCAAACTTTGAGGAAAGCGCTGTCTGACTTTTCTCAACGCTCGCGGTGTGACACCGTGAGTATCGCGCCGTTCACTGGCAGCCTCGCGCTGCCTAAACGCGCAACACATGTGTCCTGGACACAAACGTTGATGGTAAGGAGTTTATAGTGAAAAAGTTGTTGTGTGCCGCAGGCCTCTCTCTCGCTCTGGCAGTTTCCGCCGGCGCTCAGGCCGCTGACAAGATTGCAGTGGTAAACGTTTCCAGCATTTTCCAACAGTTACCGGCGCGTGCGACAGTTGCGAAACAGCTTGAAAATGAGTTTAAAGGCCGTGCGACTGAACTGCAGGGAATGGAACGCGATCTGCAAACCAAAATGCAGCGTCTGCAGCGTGACGGTTCTACCATGAAAGCAAGCGAGCGCAGCCGTCTGGAAAAAGACGTTATGGCGCAGCGTGAAACCTTCTCCAGCAAAGCGCAGGCTTTCGAGCAGGATAACCGTCGCCGTCAGGCAGAAGAGCGTAACAAGATCCTGAGCCGTATTCAGGATGCAGTGAAAAAAGTTGCGGCTGACGAAGGTTACGACGTCGTGGTCGATGCCAACGCCGTGGCTTATGCCAGCTCATCCAAAGACATCACTGCTGATGTTCTGAAACAGGTTAAATAATCAATGTCTTCAATTCGACTGGCTGATTTAGCCCAGCAGTTGGATGCAGATTTGCACGGAGATGGCGATATCGTCATCTCCGGCATTGCTTCTATGCAATCCGCCCAATCCGGTCAAATCACCTTTCTTTCCAACAGCCGCTATCGCGAACAGCTGGCAGCCTGTAAGGCTTCCGCCGTGGTGCTGCAGGCGGCGGACGTAGAATTTTGCCAGAGTGCTGCTCTGGTGGTGAAAGACCCTTACCTGACCTATGCGCGTATGGCGCAGATTCTGGACACCACGCCGCAGCCAGCGACGAATATTGCGCCAGGCGCAGTTATCGACGCCACGGCAAAGCTGGGTAAAAATGTTTCCGTCGGCGCGAACGCCGTTATCGAATCCGGCGTAGAGCTGGGCGATAACGTGGTGATTGGTGCCGGCTGCTTTATTGGTAAAAACACCCGTATTGGCGCAGGCTCGCGCCTGTGGGCCAACGTTTCCGTCTATCACGAAGTACAGATCGGCGAAAACTGCCTGATCCAGTCCGGCACCGTTATCGGTGCGGACGGCTTTGGCTATGCGAACGATCGCGGCAACTGGGTGAAAATCCCGCAGCTGGGCACGGTAATTATCGGCGATCGCGTTGAGATCGGCGCCTGTACCACTATCGATCGCGGCGCGTTGGATAACACTCAGATTGGGAATGGTGTTATCATTGACAACCAGTGCCAGATTGCACACAACGTGGTGATTGGCGACAATACCGCGGTAGCAGGCGGCGTAATCATGGCGGGCAGCCTGAAAATCGGCCGCTACTGCATGATTGGCGGCGCCAGCGTGATCAACGGCCACATGGAAATTTGTGACAAAGTGACGGTCACGGGGATGGGAATGGTTATGCGACCAATCACTCAACCTGGGGTATACTCGTCCGGGATCCCGCTGCAACCGAATAAAAACTGGCGTAAAACCGCCGCGCTGGTCATGAACATCGATGAGATGAGCAAGCGCTTAAAAGCTGTTGAGCGTAAAGTCAGCGCGGAGTGAGCGTCTGGTTGTTGAACCGCCTTCACTATTCCGCCGCACCTTGTGGAATATAAAAAGAATGCTAAGCATGGAAGGCTGGTGCACGGAAACTGATTTGCGGCCTGCGGACGACGCTCTCGTTGCAGGCCGTGTTATTGATGCCATCAGAATTTTTAGGACAGGAAGAGTATTTTGACTACTGAAACTCATACTCTGAAAATTGAAGAGATTATTGAACTACTGCCGCACCGCTATCCGTTTCTGCTGGTCGATCGCGTATTGGAATTTGAGGAACATAAGTTTCTGCGTGCGGTAAAAAACGTATCGGTCAACGAACCGTTTTTCCAGGGCCATTTCCCTGGTAAACCGATTTTTCCAGGCGTGCTGATTTTAGAAGCCATGGCACAGGCGACCGGTATTCTGGCGTTTAAAAGCGTGGGCAAACTTGAGCCGGGCGAGCTGTACTATTTTGCCGGCATCGATGAAGCCCGCTTCAAGCGTCCGGTCGTACCTGGCGATCAGATGATTATGGAAGTCACCTTCGAGAAAACCCGCCGTGGTCTGACCCGCTTTAAAGGCGTGGCGACCGTTGACGGTAAAATTGTCTGCGAAGCAACCATGATGTGTGCGCGCAGCCGGGAGGCGTAATTCGTGATTGATGAAACTGCTGTTATCCACCCCAGTTCAGTGATTGAAGAGGGCGCCATCATTGGCGCTCGCGTGCACATTGGCCCGTTTTGCTTTATCGGCGCTAACGCCGAGATTGGCGAAGGCACCGTGCTGAAATCGCACGTGGTCGTCAATGGGCATACGAAAATTGGTAAAGACAACACGATTTACCAGTTTGCGTCCATCGGCGAGGTCAACCAGGATCTGAAATATGCTGGCGAACCGACTCGTGTGGAGGTTGGCGATCGCAACAGCATCCGTGAAAGCGTCACCATCCATCGCGGCACCTCGCAGGCGGACGGCCTGACCAAAGTCGGCAGCGATAACCTGCTGATGGTTAACGTGCACGTTGCGCACGATTGCGTGATTGGCGACCACTGCATTCTTGCCAATAACGCTACGCTTGGCGGTCACGTCACCGTGGATGACTTTGCCATTATTGGCGGAATGACAGCCGTTCATCAATTCTGCATTATCGGCGCGCACGTTATGGTTGGCGGCTGTTCCGGCGTTGCTCAGGACGTTCCGCCTTTCGTGATCGCGCAGGGCAACCACGCCACGCCGTTCGGCATCAACCTGGTGGGCCTGCAGCGTCGCGGCTTCAGTAAAGAAGCGCTGCACGCGATCCGCAACGCCTATAAGGTACTTTACCGCAGCGGTAAAACGCTGGACGAAGCGAAGCCGGAAATCGCCGACATCGCTCGCGAACATCCTGAAGTGCAGCCGTTCTTCGATTTCTTTGCCCGTTCAACCCGGGGTCTGATCCGTTAAGCCATGCCTCAGCCATTAACGATAGCCCTCGTCGCCGGAGAAACCTCCGGCGATATTCTTGGTGCCGGGCTGATCCGCGCCCTGAAGAGCAAGCACCCGGATACGCGCTTTGTCGGCGTAGCCGGGCCGCTGATGCAGGCTGAAGGCTGTGAAGCCTGGTACGAAATGGAAGAGCTGGCGGTAATGGGCGTCGTGGAAGTGCTGGAACGCCTGCCGCGCCTGCTGAAGATCCGCCGCGATCTGACGCAGCGATTCAGCGAGCTTAAACCGGATGTCTTTGTCGGCATCGATGCGCCAGACTTTAATATTACGCTCGAAGGGCGCCTGAAGCAGCGTGGGATCCGCACCATCCATTACGTTAGTCCGTCCGTATGGGCGTGGCGACAGAAGCGCGTCTTCAAAATTGGCCGCTCGACCGATCTGGTGCTGGCGTTTCTACCCTTTGAAAAAGCCTTTTACGATCGCTATAACGTTCCCTGCCGCTTTATTGGTCATACAATGGCCGATACGATGCCGATCGAGCCGGACAAGCGCGCCGCGCGGCTGGAGCTGGGCATTGCGGAAGCGGTGCCTTGCCTGGCGCTGCTGCCGGGCAGCCGCAATGCGGAAGTAGAAATGCTCAGCGCTGATTTTCTGCGCACCGCGGTGCTGCTGCGCGCCAGGTGGCCCAATCTTGAAATCGTGGTGCCGTTGGTGAATCCACGGCGTCGCGAGCAGTTCGAAAAAATAAAAGCGGAAGTCGCGCCCGATTTGCCGATGCATCTGCTGGATGGCAAAGGCCGTCAGGCGATGATCGCCAGCGATGCGGCGCTGCTGGCTTCCGGCACGGCGGCGCTGGAGTGTATGCTGGCGAAATGCCCGATGGTGGTGGGCTATCGCATGAAGCCCTTTACCTTCTGGCTGGCGAAACGCCTGGTGAAAACCGATTACGTCTCGCTGCCAAATCTGTTAGCCGGTCGTGAGCTGGTGAAAGAGCTGTTGCAGGATGAGTGCCAGCCGGCACAGCTGGCGGCCGCGCTGGAACCGCTGCTGACGCAGGGCGAAGCCCGCGATCGCCTGCTGGCGACCTTTACCGAACTGCATCACCAAATTCGCTGGAATGCCGACGAGCAGGCCGCCGCCGCCGTACTGGAGCTGTGTTAATGAGTTTTATCTATCCCCAGGCCAGCCTGATTGCTGGCGTGGATGAAGTAGGCCGTGGCCCGTTAGTCGGCGCGGTCGTGACCGCTGCGGTTATCCTCGACCCGGCGAAACCGATCGTTGGCCTGGCCGACTCGAAGAAGCTGTCGGAAAAACGCCGTCTGGCGCTGTTCGATGAGATCAAAGAGAAGGCGTTAAGCTGGAGCCTGGGCCGCGCGGAGCCGGAAGAAATCGACCAGCTGAATATTCTGCACGCCACCATGCTGGCGATGCAGCGCGCCGTGGCGGGACTGGCGATCGTACCGGATTTTGTGCTGATCGACGGCAACCGCTGCCCGGCGCTGCCGATGCCCGCGCAGGCGGTGGTTAAAGGCGACAGCCTGGTGGCGGAAATCAGCGCCGCGTCGATTATTGCTAAAGTCACGCGCGACAGGGAAATGGCCGAGCTGGATCTTCTGTTCCCGCAGTATGGCTTCGCCCAGCACAAGGGCTACCCAACGGCGCTGCATATGGCGCGGCTGGCGCTGCACGGCGCTACGCCACATCATCGCCGCAGCTTCGCGCCGGTGCGCAATGCGCTGCTGGACGCCGAAGTGCTCGCTGCGGCTCGATAACAAGTTTTCAGCAGGATTAAAGATGGCCGAACCTCGTTTTGTTCATTTACGCGTACACAGCGACTACTCCATGGTGGATGGGCTAGCCAAGACTGCCCCGCTGGTGAAAAAAGCGGCGGCGATGGGTATGCCCGCAATAGCCATTACCGACTTTACCAACCTTTGCGGGCTGGTGAAGTTTTACGGCACGGCTCACGGTCAGGGCATGAAGCCAATTATCGGCGCGGACTTCAACGTTGCCAGCGAGGCAATGGGCGAAGAGCTGTCGCAGCTGACCGTGCTGGCCGCGACCAACACCGGCTACCAGAATCTTACCCTGCTGATTTCGCGCGCCTATCAGCGCGGCTATGGGGCGGCCGGCCCGACCATCGATCGCGACTGGCTGATTGAGCTGAACGAAGGCCTGATCCTGCTTTCCGGCGGACGCCGGGGCGATGTCGGCAAGATGCAGCTGCGCGGCAACCAGACGCAGGTGGCCGAATGCCTGGCGTTCTATAAACAATATTTCCCTAATCGCTACTATCTGGAGCTGATCCGCACCGGTCGACCTGACGAAGAATCCTGGCTGCACGCCGCCGTTGAGCTGGCCACGGCCGAAGGTATCCCGGTCGTGGCGACCAATGAAGTCTGCTTTTTGGAAGAGGACGATTTCGACGCGCATGAAATCCGCGTAGCCATCCACGACGGCTTCACGCTGGACGATCCCAAACGGCCACGCCTCTACAGTCCTCAGCAATATCTGCGCAGCGTCGATGAGATGTGCGAGCTGTTTTCGGACATCCCGGAAGCGCTGGCGAACAGCGTGGAAATTGCTAAGCGCTGTAACGTTACTATTCGCCTGGGTGAATACTTCCTGCCGCAGTTCCCGACCGGCGATATGACCACCGAAGATTTTCTGGTAATGAAATCGAAGGAGGGGCTGGAAGAGCGGCTGGAGTTTTTGTTCCCCGACCCGGAAGTGCGCGCGCAAAAAAGGCCGGAATATGACGAGCGCCTCGAAATCGAGCTGAACGTTATCAACCAGATGGGTTTCCCCGGCTACTTCCTGATCGTGATGGAGTTTATCCAGTGGTCGAAGGATAACAACGTGCCGGTCGGGCCGGGCCGTGGCTCCGGTGCCGGTTCGCTGGTGGCCTATGCGCTGAAAATTACCGACCTCGATCCGCTGGAGTTCGACCTGCTGTTCGAACGCTTCCTTAACCCGGAACGTGTTTCCATGCCCGACTTTGACGTCGACTTCTGCATGGAAAAACGCGATCTGGTCATTGAGCACGTGGCCGAAATGTACGGCCGCAAGGCGGTTTCACAGATTATCACCTTTGGTACGATGGCGGCGAAAGCGGTGATCCGCGATGTGGGCCGCGTACTGGGGCATCCTTACGGTTTTGTCGATCGGATCTCTAAACTGGTGCCGCCCGATCCGGGCATGACGCTGGAAAAAGCCTTTGCGGCCGAGCCGCAGCTGCCGGAAATTTACGAGGCCGACGAGGAAGTCAAAGCGCTGATCGATATGGCGCGCAAGCTGGAAGGCGTCACGCGTAACGCCGGTAAACATGCGGGCGGCGTGGTGATTGCGCCTACGCAAATCACCGACTTTGCGCCACTTTACTGCGACGAAAACGGTAACCATCCGGTTACCCAGTTCGACAAGAACGATGTGGAATACGCCGGACTGGTGAAGTTTGACTTCCTGGGGCTGCGTACGCTGACCATTATCGACTGGGCGCTGGCGATGATTAACGCCCGTCGCAAGAAGCACGGCGAGCCGCCTGTCGATATCGCGGCGATTCCGCTTGATGACAAGAAAAGTTTCGATATGCTACAGCGCTCGGAAACCACGGCGGTGTTCCAGCTTGAATCGCGCGGCATGAAGGATCTGATCAAGCGTCTGAAGCCGGACTGCTTTGAAGATATGATCGCACTGGTGGCGCTGTTCCGCCCTGGCCCGCTTCAGTCGGGCATGGTAGATAACTTTATTGACCGTAAGCACGGCCGCGAAGCGATTTCCTATCCTGACATTCAGTGGCAGCATGAGTCGTTGAAGCCGGTGCTGGAACCAACCTACGGCATTATCCTGTATCAGGAACAGGTAATGCAGATTGCGCAGGTGCTGGCGGGCTACAGCCTCGGCGGCGCGGATATGTTGCGTCGTGCAATGGGTAAAAAGAATCCGGTCGAAATGGCCAAGCAGCGCGGCGGCTTTGAAGACGGCGCGAAAGCGCGCGGCATCGACGGTGAGCTGGCGATAAAAATCTTCGACCTGGTGGAGAAGTTCGCCGGTTACGGCTTTAACAAGTCGCACTCTGCCGCTTACGCGCTGGTTTCCTACCAGACGCTGTGGCTGAAGGCGCACTATCCGGCTGAGTTTATGGCGGCGGTCATGACGGCCGATATGGATAACACCGAGAAGGTGGTTGGCCTGGTGGACGAATGCTGGCGGATGGGGCTGAAAGTCCTGCCGCCGGATATCAACGCCGGGCTGTATCCGTTCCACGTGAATGACGACGGCGAAATCGTATACGGTATCGGCGCGATCAAAGGCGTGGGCGAAGGCCCGATCGAAGCGATTCTGGAAGCGCGTAATAAAGACGGCTACTTCCGGGAACTGTTCGATCTTTGCGCGCGCACCGATACCAAAAAGCTTAACCGGCGCGTGCTGGAAAAGCTGATTATGTCCGGCGCGTTTGACCGGCTTGGGCCGCACCGCGCGGCTCTGATGAGCGCGCTGAACGATGCGCTGAAAGCGGCGGATCAACACGCCAAAGCCGAGGCTATTGGCCAGGCAGACATGTTCGGCGTGCTGGCCGATGAGCCGGAACAGATTGAAAAATCCTACGCCGACGTGACGCCGTGGCCGGAGCAGGTCAGGCTGGATGGCGAAAGAGAAACCCTAGGGCTTTACTTAACCGGGCACCCGATTAATCAGTATCTGAAAGAGATCGAGCGCTACGTGGGAGGAATGCGCCTGAAAGACATGCACCCGACCGAACGTGGCAAAATGACCATGGCCGTAGGTCTGGTGGTGGCGGCTCGCGTAATGGTAACAAAACGCGGAAACCGTATCGGTATTTGTACGCTGGACGACCGATCCGGTCGTCTGGAAGTGATGTTATTCACCGATGCACTTGATAAGTTCCAGCATTTGCTGGAAAAAGACCGTATCCTGATCGTCAGCGGACAGGTCAGCTTCGATGACTTCAGCGGCGGGCTTAAAATGACCGCTCGCGATGTGATGGACATTGATGAAGCCCGTGAAAAATATGCTCGCGGGCTTGCTATCTCGCTGACGGACAGGCAAATTGATGACCAGCTTTTAAACCGTCTCCGCCAGTCTCTGGAACCTTATCGTTCGGGGACTATTCCGGTTCATCTCTACTATCAGAGAGAGGATGCGCGGGCGAGGCTGCGCTTCGGCGCAGCGTGGCGCGTATCGCCCAGCGACCGTTTATTAAACGACCTGCGGTCGCTGATCGGGTCGGAGCAGGTGGAACTGGAGTTTGACTAAAACAGGAATATTATGAGTCTTAATTACCTGGATTTCGAACAGCCAATCGCAGAACTTGAAGCGAAAATTGACTCGCTCAAGTCGGTTGGCCGTCAGGATGAAAAACTGGATATTAACCTGGATGAAGAGATCCAGCGTCTGCGCGAAAAAAGCGTCGAGCTGACCCGGAAAATCTTCTCCGATTTAGGTGCATGGCAGATCGCGCAGCTGGCGCGTCATCCTTTGCGTCCTTATACGCTGGACTATGTCCGTAATGTCTTTACCGATTTCGACGAGCTGGCTGGCGATCGCGCTTATGCGGACGACAAAGCTATCGTCGGCGGCATTGCTCGCCTGGAAGGCCGGCCGGTGATGATCATCGGTCATCAGAAAGGCCGCGAGACCAAAGAGAAGATCCGTCGTAACTTTGGCATGCCGGCGCCGGAAGGTTACCGTAAGGCGCTACGCCTGATGGAAATGGCCGAGCGTTTTAATATGCCGATCGTGACCTTTATCGATACGCCGGGCGCTTATCCGGGCGTGGGCGCGGAAGAGCGCGGGCAGTCTGAGGCTATCGCACGTAACCTGCGTGAGATGTCCGGCCTGACCGTTCCGGTTATCTGTACCGTTATCGGTGAGGGCGGCTCCGGCGGCGCGCTGGCGATTGGCGTCGGCGACAAAGTGAATATGCTGCAGTACAGCACCTACTCGGTGATTTCGCCGGAAGGCTGTGCGTCAATTCTGTGGAAAAGCGCGGATAAAGCGCCGCTGGCCGCAGAAGCAATGGGCATTATCGCTCCGCGTTTGAAAGAGCTGAAGCTGATCGATTCGGTGATCCCGGAGCCGCTGGGCGGCGCGCACCGCGATCCGCTGGCGATTGGCGCTTCGATGAAGGCGCAGCTGCTGGCCGATTTGGCCGAGCTGGACGAGCTAAGCAAAGAAGAGCTGTTGGACCGTCGCTATCAGCGTCTGATGAGCTACGGCTACGCCTGATAGCCATCCGATCGCAGAAAGAGCGGGTTCTGAACAATGCGTTGTCTGAGTTAAGGCAGCGGAGCGTTCAGGGCCCGCTTTTTTATTGGGCACAGAAAAGGGCTGTTACGGTAACTTAACGGGCCGTGCGATGGCAGCATGGCAACCCCCGTAAACGAAAAGAGAAACGTCCTGATAAAAGCGCTTAAAGTTGCGTCACCCGGCAAGGGCTGTTTTGCAGCCAAAGCGTCTTTTACCGTATTGCTTCGTCTTTATGCTTTAGCAGCCGGCTGAAAAATCCCCGCCTCGACCTGGGCTGGCATGACCACGCCGGTGTCCAGCACCCAGCCGCTTATCAGCGCCGCTGGCGTGACGTCAAAGGCCGGATTATAGACCTGTGCCTCTTCCGGCGCCCACTGCACCTGGCCGAAACCGCCCGCCACGCCGGTGACTTCGCCGGCGGCCCGCTGCTCAATCGGGATGGCGTCCCCGTTCGGGCAGTGCGCATCAAGCGTGGTATGCGGCGCAGCCACATAGAAGGGAACGTTATGGTAGCGCGCCAGCACCGCCAGGCTGTAGGTACCAATCTTGTTCGCCACGTCGCCGTTGGCGGCAATACGATCCGCACCCACCCAGATGGCATCGACCTGTTTTTTCGCCATCAGGCTGGCCGCCATGCTGTCGCAGATCAGCCGATAGGGTACGCCCAGCTCACCCAGCTCCCATGCCGTCAGGCGACCGCCCTGTAATAGCGGGCGGGTCTCATCCACCCAGACCTTTTCCACCCGGCCTTGCTGCCAGCCGCGCGCAATCACGCCCAGCGCGGTGCCGACGCCGGCCGTCGCCAGACCACCGGTGTTACAGTGGGTTAGCAGCCGGCTGCCGGGCTCGATGAGCTTCACGCCTGCCGCCGCAATGCTGTCGCACAGTGCTTTATCTTCTTCTACCAGCCGCAGCGCTTCAAAAGTCAGCGCGGTGACAAAGTGCTCCTGAGCCAGCGCCAGCTTCATGCGATCCAGATTGTTCATCAGATTAACGGCGGTAGGGCGGGAGGCGCGCAGCACTTCCAGCGCATCACCCAGCTCTGATTTGGGCATACCGTTTTCCGCCAGCAGGGCCAGCAGCAGACTGGCGGAAAGGCCAATCAGCGGCGCGCCGCGTACACGCAGCGTTTTAATATGTTCGACCAGCGCCGCCACATCGGGCGTCGGACACCAAATTTTCTTTTGCGGCAGCGCCTGCTGGTCAAGGATCCACAGCTGATTGTCACGTACTTGCAAGCTGGTTGTGCTTAGGGTCTGCATGAAGGTTAAATCCTGGTTGCGTAGTCAGGTCATATTGTGCCAACATGCCTTGCGGATGTATAGACGTCTGAACGGCTTGAGGTAAAGAAGGCAGCAGACAAGTTAAAACGTGGAGGATAAGTTAATGTCGCAATACCGTACGTTCACCGCAGCTGATGCCGTGGAATATGCCCGTGAATATGGCGGCGTTGCCGATCCACAAAGCCTGGTCAGTTCGCAGGAAATTGGCGACGGTAATCTTAACCTTGTTTTTAAAATCTTCGATCGTGACGACGTCAGCCGCATCATCGTTAAGCAGGCGCTACCCTATGTCCGTTGCGTGGGTGAATCCTGGCCGTTGACGCTCGATCGCGCACGCATTGAGGCAGAAGTGCTGCAAATCCACGGCGAGTTTTGTCCGGCGCATACGGTAAAAATTCTGCATTACGATCCGGCACTGGCGGTAATGGTGATGGAAGATCTTTCCAGCCACGCTATCTGGCGCGGTGAGCAGGTTAAAGGCGTTGATTATCCGCAGGCCGCCGCGCAGCTGGGCGAATATCTGGCGCAGACGCTGTTTCATACCTCCGATTTTTATCAGCATCCGTATCAGAAAAAAGCGGACGTTATCCGTTTTACCAATCCGGAGCTGTGCGATATCACCGAAGAGCTTTTCTTTAACGAGCCTTATGAAGTACATGAACGCAACGGCTATCCTCGCGCGCTGGAGCCGCTGGTGGCCGGGCTTCGTACCGATGGTGAACTGCGCCATAAGGTCGCCGCGCTCAAGCACGGTTTTCTGTCCAGTGCGCAAGCGCTGCTGCATGGCGATGTGCACAGTGGATCGATTTTTGTGGCTGAAAACAGCCTGAAAGTGATCGATGCAGAATTTGGATTTTACGGGCCGATGGGTTTTGACGTGGGCAGCGCGTTAGGTAATTTACTGATCAACTATTGCGCGCTGCCCGGCCTGCTGGCTCCGCGTGAAGCGGCCGACGCGCGGGAAAAGCGCCTCAACGACGTGCGTACAACCTGGCAGAGCTTTGCCGAAGGTTTCCTGGCGTTGGCTGCCGAAAAAACGCAGGATCGCGCGCTGGCTTATCCGGGCTATGCCGCCGAATTTTTGGCTAAAGTGTGGCGCGATACGCTGGGCTACTGCGGCACAGAGCTGATCCGTCGTACCGTTGGCATGTCGCAGGTTGCCGATATCAAAACGATTCAGGATGAGATTATGAAAGCGGAATGCGTCCGTCAGGCGATAACGCTGGGCAGAACGCTGATTCTGGCCGCCGACCATATCGAAAACATTGATGCGCTGATAGCGCGCGTGCGCCAGAACGGCTGAGGCATCACGCAAGGTGGCATCAGCCCGACAGGTTGGTGCCGACCCGCCAGCCTTGCCCTGAGCTGAACATTCGGGCTGGCCGGCGGTGATCCCGCTAACGCTGCGGGATATTGCCTTGATTTACATCTTGAGCAGTTTTACCGTCGCATCAATATCAATTTCATCTTCCGAGAAGATCAGCGTGGTGCCCTGGAAGGTAGTGATCGCCAGTTTCTTCAGCGTACGCATTTCTCCTGGCTTAACCGATGATTTCGGCCGGATGCTGCTCATCAACACGCCCACGGACAGCACCGGATTTTCTTTGTCAATACGGGCATCGACCGGCACTTCTTCGCTGAACACCACGTAATTTTTAATGGCGGTGAGCTTCAGGCGCTCGCCTGCGATATAGATGTATTTGCTTTCCGGGACGACTTTTACCGCATAGGCTGACAGCCCCTTGCTGTTGGTAGTAGGCTCGAAAGTCACCGCCGCATCTTTTTTAATCAGGTCCGGGTTGGCGACCTTAATCACATGAAAATAACGGTTATCGCCGTTTTCATCTTTGATAAATCCGAACCCTTTATCTTTAAACCAGGTTGTGATCGTTCCGTTCATCGCCATTACCGCCTACTTAATCGTTTATCTACTCAGTTTTTGCAGCGCGCAGTGTAAAGCACAATGCCGGCGCAGACTATGCCTTTACTTTAAGTCTGGACGATAATTTTCGGCTGTGCGAGGCCGACAAAAGCGCGGTGCGGCTGAGGGAAGCAGTAGCGCGACGGAAAGAAAGCTAAGCACGGGCCGCAGACAGATTCGTCAGCAGGCTGAAAATTCGTTATCATCCGCAGCCACTTTCCGTGCGGTAACCCGATGCCTGTGATCACCGACACCTTTATTGCTCCGCCGTGCCATGACGAAATAGCTCTCCTTTATCAGGACGAGCATCTGCTGCTGATCGCCAAACCCGCCGGGCTGCTGAGCCTCTCGGGCAAAAACCCGCAGAATCTGGATTCGGTGCATCATCGGCTGGTAAAGCTATTTCCCGGCTGCACCCTGGTTCATCGTCTGGATTCCGGTACTTCCGGGCTGATGGTGGTTGCGCGCACTAAAGCGGTCAATGCCGCTCTCTGCCAGCAGTTCAGCCAGCGCGCCGTAACCAAGGTGTACAGCGCACTGCTTTGCGGACATCCCGATGATGACGAAGGGGTGATAGACGCCGCGATTGCCAAAGATCCGGCGCTGTTCCCGCTGATGTCGATTTGCGCCATCCATGGCAAGCCCGCTCGCTCCGGCTATCGGATCGTTGAGCGCTTTTATCATGAGCTGGAAAACGGAACGTCGCTGCCGCTGACGCGAGTACAGCTGACGCCGGAAACCGGGCGCACCCATCAACTTCGCATTCACTGCCAGCTGCTGGGCCACCCTATCTGGGGATGCGATCTTTATGGCGGGCGCCTGCTGCCGGGCACCGAACGGACGCCGCGCATGATGCTGCACGCCAGCGAACTGCATTTCGTTCATCCCGTAAGCCAGCAGCGAATGGAGATCCGTCATGCCAGCCCGTTCTGAAAGCGGCCCAGTCCGCAACGAACGCAGGAGCGGCTGGATGGAGACAGATAACCAAACCGCAGGCGTTTATTACCACATCAGGTCGTCAGGCACCTTAAAGTCGGCATACGGATCTTCTTCATCCTGCTCTTCCTGACTCAGGGCGCTATTTAATACGATGCTGCTTGCGTCCCGCTGAGCAATTTTATCGGCTACGCTTGCGGGAATAATAGCGTACTGGTGCTCGCCGCCGTTATCACTCGTCAGGCGAGCGATGGCGAGGCGACCGCTTGTCAGCTGCGCCTGGGTAAGCTTATCCACGGTAATTTTCTTAATAAGATTGTTATCCGTGAAGTTAAAATCAATATTGCCTCTTGCAACGACGATCCTGTTCATTTCAATCAGCTGCTTCACCTGAGCCTTATGCTCTTTGGATAAAGCCGCCTGTTTCTGCTGCTCGTTTAGCTGCTTATCGCGCTCAAGCTGGGCTTTTTTATTTTCTTCCACGGCCGCTCTTGCCTCGCGAGCCTGAACCCGCGATTTTTTAGCCGTTCTCTGGACCTTATCCATTTTTTTGCTGGTCACTAATCCAGCTTTCAGCATCTGCTCTTGTAAGGTAAGTTTTGTCATTTTCGTTTCTGAGGCTGTTGAATAATTCAGGGATTATACCTGTAATTTTTAAGGCTGTACCGCGTTTCACCCTGCGGTATGGCATTGCCGGAGGGCGCTGGCATCGGCTTAGCGAGCCGATAATTCTTTGGCACAATGCTCTGCAAACGCGTTGGAGGTGACTTTTTAATCAGTAAACCCGGCAACGTAAAGTTGCTGTTGGCATAGTGAAAGGCCTCTCCGGGCTGGCAGAGCGGACTTTTCCCCCGGATAAAGTCCAGGTGTTCCTGCGCCAGCCAGACTGCGAGGAAAGCGTCAGGCGTCAGGGAGCCTTCTTCAACCCGCTGGAGGGTGATGACCACAAAAACCCTGGTGATGCTGCCAATGCCAAACAGCGTTTTCGACGTGGTGCTGAGGTGGTTTTAGCATCAGCGTAGCCCGCTGCCGCCTGCCATATTAGTTTATCGCCTTTGCCAATAGCCATAGCAAGGGCGGGAAAGGTTTTCTCTGCCCTTTGATCAAGTAAAGCCTTTAATGCCGCTTCGGCTGGATACATGTTCTCTGTCCCTATATCTGCCCGGTTTCGCCTTAATTTTAATCCCGGTTCAGGAAAGCAGGCGTGTAGCCGATCTGCACAACGAGTACCCGCGTGAGAAAGCGGAGGCGGTTAAGCAAAAAAGGGAACCGTTTCCGGTTCCCTTGTTCTATTGCCAGAGCTGCTACCTTTCAGGACGGCAGCCGGATAACTCAGGCGGCTTCCGTTTTGCGTTCGGTTTCTGCCTGCGGCTGGCTTTTCTCCGCCCGATCCGTATGCAGAGAGTTATCCTGCTGCTTTACCGGTTGTGTCGCCAGCGCATCCGCCTCAAACTCGTCCACGTTAATAGAGCGCAGACGGCTGGCTTCGGCACGCGTCAGCACGGCGGCTTCTTCTTCCGTCAGCCATTTTTCCACCAGGCCTTTTTGCGCCAGCTTATCCAGACGGGTAAAGGAGAGCGGCTTTTGCGCTTTCTTACTCAGCCTGTCATGGATAGCTTCCGCCGCCATCACGTCCGTTAATGCTTCTTCCATCTGGCCTGCCGGGTTATTTTCGCCCGGCGTCAGATACTGGCCGCGCCCTAAACGAGTGCGAGTGGCTGAAGGCACTTGCAGGATACGCGCCAGCTGATGGTCAAGCCGGTCGGAAGGGGCGCGGCAGCAACGGCCCAGCGGGAAGACCACAACCTGCAACAGACCGGCGACCAGCCGGTTCGGGAAGTTGCGCAGCAGATCCTCAATAGCCGTTTCGGCCTGGTTCAGCGCATCCTGCACGCCCCAGTGCACCAGCGGCAGATCGGCCTCGTGGCGGCCTTCGTCTTCATAACGCTTCAGCGTGGCGGAAGCGAGATAAAGCTGGCTGAGCACATCACCGAGACGTGCGGAGATGCGTTCGCGGCGCTTCAGGCTGCCGCCCAGAACCGACATCGAAATATCAGAAAGCAGGGCCAGATTGGCGCTTAAGCGGTTCAGATGCTGATAGTAACGGCGGGTGGCATCGCGAGTCGGCGTTTTACTGGTACGCCCGGCGGTTAGCCCCAGCCACAGGCTGCGCAGATTATTGCTGGCGACGTGGCCTACATGGTGAAACAGCGCCTGGTCAAACGCGTGCAGATTATGATCCTGCGCCGCAGCCATTTCCGCCAGGATATAGGGATGGCAACGGATTGCGCCCTGGCCGAAGATGATCATGCTGCGGGTCAGAATATTCGCGCCCTCAACGGTAATGGCGATCGGCGCGCCCTGATAGGCTCGGGCCAGGAAATTGCTTTTGCCCAGCATAATGCCTTTACCGCCGGCGATATCCATCGCATCCATAATGGCGCGCTGGCCGCGATGGGTGCAGTGATATTTCACGATAGCGGAGAGCACCGCCGGTTTTTCACCCAGCATAATGCCGCTGGTGATCAACGAGGCGGCCGCGTCCATCACATAAGCGTTTCCGGCGATGCGCGCCAGCGGCTCTTCGATCCCTTCCATCTTGCCAATTGGCAGACGAAACTGGCGACGGATATGGGCATAAGCGCCGATAGCCAGCGCAATGCTTTTCAGGCTGCCGGTGGAGTTGGACGGCAGCGTAATGCCGCGTCCGACTGAGAGGCATTCCACCAGCATCCGCCAGCCCTGACCGGCCATCGCCGGGCCGCCGATAATATAGTCGATCGGCACGAAAATAGCGTCGCCGCGCGTCGGGCCGTTCTGGAAAGGGACGTTAAGCGGGAAGTGGCGCTTGCCGATTTCCACGCCCGGCGTCTGGGTTGGGATCAGCGCGCAGGTAATGCCCAGCTCTTCTTTTTCGCCCAGCAGATGGTCGGGATCGGAAAGCTTAAACGCCAGGCCCAGCACCGTAGCGACCGGCGCCAGCGTAATGTAGCGTTTGTTCCAGGTCAGCCGCATACCCAGCACCTGCTGGCCCTGCCATTCTCCCCGGCACACCACGCCCACGTCCGGGATAGCGCCCGCGTCGGAGCCCGCTTCGGGGCTGGTCAGCGCAAAGCAAGGGATCTCCTGGCCGCTGGCCAGACGAGGCAGATAGTAATCTTTTTGCTCGTCGGTGCCGTAATGCTGCAACAGCTCGCCCGGGCCAAGCGAGTTAGGCACGCCAACGGTAATCGCCAGAATACCGGAAACGCCCGCCAGCTTTTGCAGCACGCGCGCCTGGGCATAGGCGGAAAACTCAAGGCCGCCGTACTCTTTTTTAATGATCATGGCAAAGAAACGCTGCTCTTTCAGGTAAGCCCATAGCTCCGGCGGCAGGTCGGCCATCTCATGGGTGATCTGAAAGTCATTAGCCAGCCGGCACGCTTCTTCTACCGGGCCGTCCAGAAAAGCCTGCTCTTCCGGCGTCAGCCCTGGCTGCGGATAGTCATGCAGCTTGTTCCAGTCCGGCCTGCCGCGAAACAGATCGCCTTCCCACCAGGTAGTGCCGGCGTCGATCGCTTCTTTTTCCGTGCGCGACATCGGCGGCATCACTTTCTGGAAGGTGTTCAGCATCGGTCTGGAAAAAAGCGCCTGCCGCAGCGGCAGCACGTTGAAGGGCAGCAGAATAATCGCTAACGGCACCAGCAGCCACGGCGTCCAGGCGCCAGCCACCGCCCAGGCCGCCGTCCAGAGCAGCACGAGCAGGCTCGCCAGCCGCAGGTTAACACGGTGATAAAACAGCGCGCCAATGAGCAAAATTGTCGCCACGCAACTGAAAACCATCATAACCATCGCTCCGTAAGTTGTAAGAGGTCTGACCTGTTAGCTACAGGTGTAATAGAGATGATTTTCTTTATCAATCTATTTACATGATAATTACAACCTGGCTCACAAAGCGCGACCGGCACGGGGCAAAGCGCCGCGTGAACGGGCAGGGCGCTTTTCGCCCGCGTGGCAACTTGCTAAACTGCCGCAGACCTCACCTAAAAGGACTCTCCCTATGTATCAGGACATCATTCGCGCCGAGCTGAGTGAAGCACAGGACACGCTCAATAATTTCCTCAGCGATGACGCCAATATCCATGCTATTCAGCGCGCTGCGGTACTGCTGGCGGATTCATTCAAAGCCGGCGGCAAGGTGCTTTCCTGCGGCAACGGTGGTTCACACTGCGACGCCATGCACTTCGCCGAGGAGCTGACCGGCCGCTATCGCGACAACCGTCCCGGCTATCCGGCGATCGCCATCTCCGACGTCAGCCATATCTCCTGCGTGGGCAACGATTTTGGTTACGATCACATCTTCTCTCGCTATGTGGAGGCCGTAGGTCGCGCGGGCGACGTGCTGCTGGGCATTTCGACTTCCGGCAACTCTGCTAATGTGATTAAAGCGATAGAGGCGGCGCGCGCGCAGGGAATGAAAGTGATTACCCTGACCGGCAAGGACGGCGGCAAAATGGCCGGAACGGCCGACGTGGAAATCCGCGTGCCGCACTTTGGCTACGCCGATCGCATTCAGGAAATTCATATCAAAGTTATTCATATCCTGATCCTGCTGATTGAAAAAGAGATGGCGAAGTAACTGACGCGAGGAAAGGCTATGTGCGAGTTGCTCGGGATGAGCGCGAATGTCCCTACGGACATCTGTTTCAGCTTTACCGGGCTTGTGCAGCGCGGCGGCAAAACCGGCCCGCATAAGGATGGTTGGGGCATCACCTTTTACGAAGGGAAAGGCTGCCGGACGTTTAAAGACCCGCAGCCCAGCTTTAATTCGCCGATAGCGCGTCTGGTGCAGGATTATCCCATCAAATCCTGCTCGGTAGTGGCGCATATCCGTCAGGCGAACCGTGGCGAGGTGTCGCTGGAAAACACCCATCCTTTTACCCGCGAGCTGTGGGGACGCAACTGGACCTATGCGCACAACGGCCAGCTGAAAGGCTATCGCGGGCTGGAAACCGGCCCTTTCCGCCCGGTTGGCGAGACGGACAGCGAGCAGGCGTTCTGCTGGCTGCTGCATAAGCTGACCACGCGCTATCCGCGCACGCCGGGCAACTGGCCGGCGGTGTTTCGCTATATTGCGGAGCTGGCGAAGGAACTGCGGGAAAAGGGCGTGTTCAATATGCTGCTGTCGGATGGCCGCTATCTGATGGCGTTCTGCTCGACCAATTTGTTCTGGATCACGCGTCGCGCGCCGTTCGGTAAAGCGACGCTGCTGGATCAGGACGTGGAGATAGATTTTCAGAAGCAGACCACGCCGAACGACGTGGTCACGGTTATCGCCACTCAGCCCTTAACGGGCAACGAAACCTGGCACAAAATCGCGCCAGGCGACTGGGCGTTATTTTGCCTCGGAGAGCGCCAGCGCTGACTGGCTGGTGGCGCCGTTCAGCAACGGGCTGTTCAGCACGTACTTGCCGCCGCTGACGCCCATTGCAGGCGGCTGGCGGTTTTTTACAAACTCGGCGTAGCCGGGCTGGAGCTGCTGCCAGAAGCTGAAGTAAACCGAATAGCGATGGCGCTGCAGGTTGCTGTCAGTCATGCGGAACGGGTAAATGCTGACGGCCACGCGCGGCTGGCCGTTGCGCAGCGCTGCTTCCACATAGCGATAGATATCGCCGATATTGGCATCCGTCATGGCATAACAGCCCACGGAAACACAGTTACCGTGGATCATCAGGTACTTCCCTTCATAACCCTGCTGACGGTCGTATTCGTTCGGGAAACCCGTATTAATCGCGCGATAAAAGCGGCTGTCCGGCTTCAGCTGGGAAAGCCCCACGCTATAAAACCCTTCCGGACTTTTAAAATCGCCCTGGCGACGTTTAGGGCCTAAACCGCCGGAGAAATTACAGATACGGTAGCTGTCGAGCAGCCGATATTCGGTGCCGATTTTGCCATACAGCTCAAGCGTGCGTTCTTCTTTAAAAATTTGAATATAAACAGGTGTGCCGAGTAACTGCTTCTTTAACTCTTTGCTTACCGGCGCCAGAGGAGCGATCGGTGCGACCGGCGCGCTGGCGAAAACAACGGCTGGCAGAAAAAACATCGCAAACAGCAGTGCGATTTTGCCCATTCTGGTTCCCTTGATAGTAGGGTTGATACGCCGTCCGAAGACGTGGTTGACTCGCAGTTTCGGAAATATCCGTAAAAGCTGCGTCACATTAGCATTGTCTATTTTTTTATCAAGAGAGCCGCGTAGAAAAATCCGAGAAAAGTTGCGCCAGGCCGCTGCCGCTGCGCTTCCGCCGCCCGTTAACCTGTTGAAAACGCGCTCGCTGCCTGTATACTTATCCAGTGTTGGCGGAGGGGCGAATGCGCAAGATTATACATGTAGATATGGACTGCTTTTACGCGGCGGTGGAGATGCGCGACGATCCCAGCCTGCGCAATATCCCTGTCGCTATTGGCGGCAGCCAGCACAAGCGCGGCGTGATCAGCACCGCTAACTATCCCGCCAGGAAGTTTGGCGTGCACAGTGCGATGGCGACCGCGACGGCCCTTAAGCTTTGCCCGCATCTGAAAGTGATCCCCGGCCGTTTTGACGCTTATAAAGAAGCCAGCGCGCATATTCGGGAAATTTTCTCGCGCTACACCTCGCTTATTGAACCGCTGTCGCTGGATGAGGCCTACCTGGACGTCACCGACAGCCCGCACTGCCACGGATCCGCCACGCTGATGGCACGGGAGATCCGGCAGACCATCGCCCGCGAGCTGGATCTCACCGCGTCGGCCGGGGTGGCGCCGATTAAGTTCGTCGCTAAAATTGCTTCGGATATGAATAAGCCGGACGGCCAGTTTGTGATCACGCCGCAGGAGCTCCCGCAGTTTCTGTTGACGCTGCCGCTGGCAAAAATACCCGGCGTCGGCAAGGTCACGGCGAAAAAGCTGGAGGAGCTGGGCCTGCACACCTGCGCCGACGTGCAGAAAACGGATCTGGCCGCGCTGCTAAAGCGCTTCGGCAAGTTTGGCCGCGTGCTGTGGGAGCGCTGTAACGGCATCGACGAGCGCGAGGTGGTAACGGATCGCCTGCGTAAATCGCTGGGCGTGGAGCGCACGCTGTCGGCAGATATTCATGAGTGGGAAGCGTGCCTGGAAATCATCGATTTTCTCTATGCGGAGCTGGAACGGCGGCTAAAGGTGATTAAGCCCGATCTGCTGATCGCCAGGCAGGGCGTAAAGCTGAAGTTTGACGATTTCCAGCAGACGACCCAGGAGCACGTCTGGCCAGTGCTGAATAAAGAAGACCTGATCGATGTGGCGAAAAAAACCTGGGAAGAGCGGCGGGCAGGGCGCGGCGTGCGTCTGGTCGGGCTGCACGTAACCTTGCTGAATCCGCAGCTGGAAAGACAATTACTGCTGGGAATTTAATGCCGCGTACGTTGCCCTGAGCAACATTACTGGCGGGAGAGAAAACGGGCGAAGCGGAGTGCTTCGCCCGACCTGTTTTACTTAGCCGGAATAGCCTTCAACAGCGCGGTCAGCAGCTGCCAGTAAAGGCCAACGCTGCCAATATGCACCTGCTCATCCGGCGAGTGTGGGCCGGTGATGGTGGGACCAATGGAAACCATATCCATATCCGGGTACGGCTTTTTAAACAGGCCGCACTCCAGACCCGCGTGGATCACCTGGATATTCGGCGCTTTGTTAAACAGCTTTTTATAGGTTTCTTCCACCAGCGCCATCACTGGCGAAGAGGCATCGGGCTGCCAGCCGGGATAGCTGCCTTTCGCCACGGTTTTCGCACCCGCCAGGTCGCCCAGCGCCGTCAGCGTTTCCACCAGGTAATCTTTGCCGCTGTCGATCAGCGAGCGCACCAGGCAGTTGATACGCGCTTCGTCATCCTTAATCGACACCACGCCAACGTTCAGCGAAGTTTCGACCACGCCTTTCATCACGTCCGAGTTGCGGATCACGCCGTTTGGCGTGCTGTTCAGCAGCGCAATAAAGGCGTCGCGGCTGGCGGTAGTCAACGCCTGCTCGTTAGCGGCGATATTTTCCACCACGATATTGATGTTTTTCTCTTTCAGGCCCAGCTCGTTACGCAGGGTTTCCAGATAGTGCAGCGCCAGGCCCTTAAGCTGATCAAGCTTGTCGGCCGGAACGGCCAGCGTTGCCATCGCCTCACGCGGTATAGCGTTACGCAGCGTGCCGCCGGTAAAATCCACCAGGCGCAGATCCAGCGTTTTGGCATGTGCGAACAGGAAGCGGGCCAGCAGTTTATTCGCATTGCCTAAGCCCAGATGGATATCCGCGCCGGAGTGGCCGCCCTTCAGGCCCTTCAGGATCAGCTGGATATGCTCGTAGCCGGCTGGCACCGCCTCACGGCTCAGCGGCAGCGTGGTGGTAAAATCGATGCCGCCCGCGCAGCCCATATAGATCTCGCCTTCCTCTTCCGAGTCGGTGTTGATCAGGATATCCGCCTGTAGCCAGCCCGGTTGCAGACCGAAAGCGCCAACCATGCCGGTCTCTTCGGTCATGGTCAGCAGCACTTCCAGCGGGCCGTGCTCAACGGCTTTATCCGCCAGCACTGCCAGCGCGGACGCCATGCCGATGCCGTTATCGGCGCCCAGCGTGGTGCCGCGCGCCTTAACCCATTCGCCATCCACCCACGGCTGAATGGGATCTTTGGTGAAATCATGCGTGGTGTCGTTGTTTTTCTGCGGCACCATATCCAGATGCGCCTGCAACGCGACCGGCTTGAGGTGCTCCAGCCCTTTCGTGGCCGGCTTGCGGATCAGAATATTGCCCACTTCGTCGCGAAAGGTGACAAAACCCTGCTCGTCAGCCCAGCTCAGCACATAGTTAGCCAGCTCTTCCTCATGATAGGAAGGATGCGGAATTGAACAGATTTTGGCGAAGATATCCCACAGCGGCTGTGGTGACAGTTGAGAAAGTTCGGACACGTTAAATCTCCTGTGTCGACATCCCCGGCCAGCGGCACGCGGGAGTGAGCATTTGTGATAGGGTTGGTCAATATCTGACGCAGCAAACCCAAAGAATATCATTGTTTCCAGAGGCATGCTTAGTTCGCTTCGGCAAAAAAGCGCCTTCCGGACTATCCTGTGCTGGTTTTTAGCGGCTCAGATCTCTATAATTCCGCGCAACCCATCCCATTGTACATTTTTAAGCCGTTATTATCGGCCGGGACTCCTTTTATGAGTGAAAAATACGTCGTCACCTGGGACATGCTGCAAATCCATGCCCGTAAACTGGCCCAGCGCCTGCTTCCTGTCGAACAGTGGAAAGGCATTATTGCGGTCAGCCGGGGTGGCCTGGTGCCCGCTTCGCTGTTGGCTCGTGAACTCTGCATCCGTTATGTCGATACCGTGTGCATCTCCAGCTACGACCACGACAACCAGCGTGAAATGCACGTGCTGAAGCGTGCGGAAGGCGACGGCGAAGGCTTTATCGTGATTGACGATCTGGTCGATACCGGCGGCACCGCTCAGGCGATCCGCGATATGTATCCAAAAGCGCGTTTCGTGACTATTTTTGCCAAACCGGCCGGTCGCCCGCTGGTGGATGACTATGTTGTGGATATTCCACAGAATACCTGGATTGAACAGCCTTGGGATATGGGCGTGGTGTATATCCCGCCAATCGTAAAAGGTTGATTTAGCTCAATCAAAACGCCCGGTTCCGCCGGGCGTTGCGCGTTTTACGGTTCGCGTCAGCCGCCTGGCTGCTATAGACTAAGACGATTCTCCGTGTGTCGAAGGATCGTACTATGTCGCCTAAAAATCTCAGCGAAGAACTCTTCAAGCCCCGTTTTAAGCATCCAGAAACGTCCTCCCTGATCCGGCGTCTGCATCATCACAAGCCGCTGCCGCTGCATTCCGCGCTGGAAGGCGACAGCCATGCGGGCTGGTATCGGATGATCAATCGTCTGCTCTGGACGTGGCGGGGACTGTCGCCGCTGGAGATCGGCGAAGTGCTGGCCAGGATAGCCAGCAGCCGCGCCGACCACACTGATGAACAGCTGCTGGATACGGTGATCGGCTATCGCGGCGGCAACTGGATCTACGAATGGTCGCAGCAGGCCGCGCGCTGGCAGGAGAAAGCCGCCTCGGCGGCTACCGATGCCGAGGCGGGCCAGTGCTGGCTGCACGCCGCCAACCTGTACGGCGTAGCGGGCTATCCGCATCTGAAAGGCGATGAGCTGGCCGATCAGGCGCAGCAGCTGGCGAATCGCGCCTACGAAGAGGCCACTTCAAGGCTGCCGGGCGAGCTGAAAGAGCTGGAGTTCACCATCCCCGGCGGCAGTTCCATTTTTGGTTTTTTGCATATGCCGGAAAAAGTTCGCGCGCCTTATCCTACGGTGCTGTTGTGCAGCAGCCTGGATTCGCTGCAAACCGATCACTATCGCCTTTTTCACGACTATCTTGCGCCGCGCGGCATTGCGATGCTGACCATCGATATGCCTTCGGTCGGCTTCTCTGCAAAATGGAAGCTGACGCAGGATTCCAGTTTTTTGCACCAGCAGGTGTTAAAACAGCTGGAAAACGTCCCCTGGGTCGATCATACCCGGGTGGCTGCTTTCGGCTATCGCTTTGGCGGCAACATTGCCGTGCGGCTGGCCTGGCTGGAAGCGCCTCGACTGCGCGCCGTGGCCTGTCTGGGGCCGGTGGTACACAGCCTGTTGTGCGACAGCGCGTTGCAGGACAGCATTCCCGAAATGTATATGGACGTGCTGGCCAGCCGGTTGGGCATGGCGTCGGCTGCCGACTCCGCGCTGCGGGTCGAGCTGAACCGCTACTCGCTGAAAACCCAGGGGCTGCTGGGCCGCCGCTGCCCGACGCCGATGCTGTCTGCGTACTGGCCGAACGATCCTTTCAGCCCGGCGGAGGAATCAAAGCTGATCGTTAATTCCTCGCTCGACGGTAAACTGATGCCAATCGCACTTTCGCCTGTATTGAGCAACTTTGATAAAGCATTACGTGATATTGTTGACTGGTTAGCTAAACGATTAACACGCTGAGTGGCTAAATATTAACGCTCAGCGAAAACTAACGGGCTCAGCAAAGGAGTTTTAACAATGGCGTTACCGAGTGGGCATCCCAAAAGCCGCTTAATGAAGCGTTTCGGCACATTAGGACCTTATATCCGCGAGGCCAAATGTGTGGATGAGCGCTTCTTCTTCGACTGTCTGGCCGTTTGCGTCAATGTGAAACCTGCGCCGGAACTGCGTGAGTTCTGGGGCTGGTGGATGGAGCTGGAAGCGCAGGAAGATCACTTCACCTATGAGTATCACTTCGGCCTGTTCGATAAAGAGGGCAACTGGAAGCCTTCGGCAATTAAAGGAAAGGAAAACAACGAACGCCTAGAAGAGACGCTGCGTAACTTCCACGTGCGCCTGAAAGCGCTGCTGGAAGAGCTGGAGCTGGGTTTAAAACCCGCTGCGGATTTCGCTGACGAGCCGGTAAAGCTGACCGCCTGATAAAAGCAGGGCGGCGCTTAATTGCTCCCTGCGTTTTTTGTCTGCGCACCCATAAAAAAAGGCTGGCGATTGCCAGCCTTTGCTTACGGACACATAACGAGGGGCACAAAGAGCGCATCCGTGCGGCTCATATTTAAATCAGAACTGGTAAGTTACGCCTACCGCAACGATATCGTCGGTATTCTGCGCCAGCTTATTATCGTCATCCAGCAGGTTGATTTTATAATCCACAAACGCGGACATATTTTTATTGAAGTAGTAAGTCGCGCCCACGTCCGCAAATTTATAAATATCCGCATCGCCCACGCCGTTCTCAATATCTTTTGCTTTGGTTTGCACATAGGCCAGAGAAGGGCGGAAGCCGTTATCAAACTGATACTGTGCCACCAGCTCAATATTTTGCAGATAGTTAGCGTAACCGCTAACGGCAACGTTGGCGTTATTAATGCGCGCCGTGCCGCTGATAGGCGACATATTACGCGTTTCGGCGTAGGTGGCAGCCAGGTAAACACTGTTGTTGTCATACTTCAGGCCGGTCGCCCAGGCGTCCGCCTTGTCGCCGCGGCCGTAAACGCTGGCCTGCTGGCCGTTGGTGCGGTCGGAAGAAGAGATAGCGCCGTTAATCGTCAGGCCCTGCATCAGCGTATAGGCTACCGATGCCGCCATGCCGTCGCCGTTGGACGTGGCGTTGGAGCGGCTGCTGCTCTCATTTTTGCCCTGATACTGCAGGGCGAACTTCAGGCCCTCGACCAGGCCAAAAAAGTTGGTGTTGCGGTAAGTCGCCACGCCGTTGGTACGGGTCAGCATATAGTTATCGGCTTTGGTATACGCGGTGGCGCCAAATTCCGGCATCATATCCGTATAGGCCTCCACGTCGTAAATCAGACCGTAGTTACGGCCATAGTCGATGGATCCGTAGTCGCCGAATTTCAGGCCGGCGAAGCCTAAACGCGTTTTGGTGCCGGTGGTGCCGTCGCTTTCCGCGTTATTCAACGGCACGTGATATTCCCACTGGCCGTAGCCTGACATCAGGTCGTTAATCTGCGTCTGGCCTTTAAAGCCAATACGCACATAAGATTTGTCGCCGTCATTGTTGTCGGCGTCGCTCATATAATGCATGGCTTTCACCTTGCCGTAGAAATCGAGTTTATTACCGTCTTTATTATAAATTTCTGCGGCCTGGGCTGCCGTGGTCATAGCCAGAGCGGCGGTCAGGATTGCCAGTGCGCTTTTCTTCATTTTGTTGTTATTCCCAAATGAGTAAAATTTTAAATGGCCCGATGACGTTGTTCGGGGCACGAACGTTTTACCCTGAGGAGATGAAAATTTTATTACATTTATTCTCACTTCTTGTTAATTCCCCGTTTCTGGACTAGCGGCCTGCGCGGTGTTTTTACGCCTTTTCGGGCGGCGGCTGTTGGCTTCCGGCACCACAACTGATAAAACGTCTTCTTCACCTTTTAGAGCTATGGCAGGAAACAATGAGCAGCAGCCAGACCCTGGTCGTTAAACTGGGGACCAGCGTATTAACCGGCGGATCGCGTCGGCTGAACCGGGCACATATTGTCGAACTGGTGCGTCAGTGCGCGCAGCAGCACGCGGCAGGCCACCGGATTGTGATCGTTACCTCAGGCGCAATGGCCGCCGGACGTGAGCACCTGGGCTACCCGGAACTGCCGCCGACCATCGCCTCAAAGCAGCTGCTGGCTGCGGTGGGGCAGAGCCGGTTGATCCAGCTGTGGGAGCAGCTCTTTTCCATCTACGGCATTCATATCGGCCAAATGCTGCTGACGCGCGCCGACCTGGAAGATCGCGAGCGCTTTCTGAACGCGCGCGATACGCTGCGTGCCCTGTTGGATAACCATATCGTGCCGGTTATCAATGAAAACGACGCGGTGGCGACGGCAGAAATTAAAGTCGGCGACAACGATAACCTGTCCGCGCTCGCCGCGATGCTGGCCGGGGCCGACAAGCTGCTGCTGCTGACCGATCAGGCCGGCCTGTTTACCGCCGATCCGCGCAATAATCCGCAGGCGGAGCTGATCCGCGACGTGCACGGTATTGACGATGCGCTGCGCGAGCTGGCTGGCGGCAGCGTCTCCGGCCTGGGAACCGGCGGTATGGCGACCAAGCTTCAGGCTGCCGACGTGGCCTGCCGCGCCGGTATTGATACCATTATCGCCGCTGGCAGCCGCGCGGGCGTGATTGGTGATACGATCGACGGCAGGCCGGTCGGCACCCGCTTCCACGCGCTGCAAACGCCGCTGGAGAACCGCAAGCGCTGGATCTTCGGCGCGCCGCCGGCGGGCGAGATCACCATCGACGACGGCGCGCTGGCCGCCATGCTGGAACGCGGCAGCTCGCTGCTGCCAAAAGGCATTCGGGAGATCAGCGGCAACTTCTCGCGCGGTGAGGTGATCCGCATTCGCAGCCTGCAAGGACGCGACGTGGCACACGGCGTCTGCCGCTATAACAGCGATGCTATGCGGATGATAGCCGGACACCATTCCCAGCAAATCAGCGAAATTTTAGGCTACGAATATGGCCCGGTCGCGGTTCACCGTGACGATATGATCGTCAGTTAAGGAGCAGCAGATGCTTGAAGAAATGGGTAAAGCCGCGAAAGCCGCTTCTTACCAGCTGGCGGTGCTCTCTACCGCACAGAAAAACCAGGTCCTGATGACCATTGCGGATCGTCTGGAAGCGCAGAGCGCGGACATCCTGGCCGCTAACGAGCTTGACCTGGCGGACGCCCGCAAAAACGGCCTGAGCGAGGCGCTGCTGGATCGCCTGATGCTTAATTCTGCCAGGCTGCAAGGCATTGCGAACGACGTGCGTCAGGTGTGCCATCTGGCCGATCCGGTCGGCGTAGTGATGGACGGCGGCGTGCTGGACAGCGGGCTGCGCATTGAGCGTCGGCGCGTGCCGTTGGGCGTGGTGGGCGTAATTTATGAAGCGCGTCCGAACGTGACGGTGGATGTCGCCTCGCTGTGCCTGAAAACGGGTAACGCGGCGATCCTGCGCGGCGGTAAAGAGACTTATCGCACCAATGGCGCGACCGTTCGCGTCATACAGGATGCGCTGGAGCAGCACGGCTTACCGGCGGGCGCGGTGCAGGCAATTGAAAGCCCGGATCGCGAGCTGGTCAACCAGCTGCTTAAGCTGGATCGCTATGTGGATATGCTGATCCCGCGCGGCGGCGCTGGGCTGCACAAGCTGTGCCGCGAGCAGTCGACTATTCCGGTTATTACCGGCGGTATCGGCGTTTGCCATATTTTTGTCGATCGGGACGCGGACGCGGCGGCGGCGTTAAACGTGATCGTTAACGCTAAAAAACAGCGTCCCAGCGCCTGTAATTCCGTGGAGACGCTGCTGGTGCATACGGCGATAGCCGAGGCGTTTCTGCCTGCGCTAAGCACGCGTATGCAGGAAGAGGGTATCAACCTGCACGCCGATCCGCGCTCGCTGCCGCTGCTACAACAAGGCCCGGCGATGGTCAGCGCGGTGACAGAAGAACAGTATCGCGATGAATGGCTGGCATTGGATCTCAACGTGAAGCGGGTGGACGGACTGGACGACGCTATCGCGCATATTCGTGAATATGGCACCCAGCACTCTGACGCGATCCTGACGCGCAGCATTGTCAACGCTGAACGTTTTGTTAACGAGGTTGATTCCTCTGCGGTATACGTTAACGCCAGCACGCGCTTTACCGACGGCGGGCAGTTTGGCCTGGGCGCGGAAGTGGCGGTCAGCACCCAGAAGCTGCACGCGCGCGGCCCGATGGGGCTGGAGGCGCTGACCACCTACAAATGGGTTGTTTTCGGCAACGACACCGTGCGTAGCTGATTGCCTGGGCCACAGGGAAGTGGCTTACATCCTACAGGGAGATAAGTGGCTGAACTGAAAAGGAAGGTTCTGATGATTACGTTTTCCCAACTGCTTCCCTTCGCGGCTATCGCTTTTGGGCTGGTGCTGACGCCAGGCCCGAATATGATCTATCTGCTTTCCCGTTCCCTGTGCCAGGGCCGCCGCGCGGGCTTTGTCTCGCTGAGCGGCGTGGCGCTCGGTTTTATTTTCTATATGGTTTGCGCCGCGCTGGGGATCACCGCGCTGGTTATGGCAGTGCCGCTGGCTTATGAGGCGCTGCGCATCGCGGGGGCCTGCTATCTGCTCTATATGGCCTGGCAGGCTATTTTCGGCGGTAAATCGCCTTTTGCGCTGCGCGATCTGCCGCCCGACAGCACCCGTAAACTGTTTACTATGGGCCTGTTGACCAACCTGTTAAATCCTAAGGCAGCGGTTATTTACCTCACGCTGTTGCCGCAGTTTATCCGGCCGGAGCAGGGCGACGTATTGTCCCAGTCTTTGCAGCTTGGCTTTACCCAAATCGCGATCAGTATGCTGGTTAATGGCTCACTTATCTTTGCCGCTGGCAGTATTGCTGGCTTTCTGGCACGGCGTCCAACGTGGCAAAAGCTTCAGCGCTGGCTGATGGGCACGGTGTTAACCGGCCTGGCGATGCGCATGCTGCTGGAAGGGCGGAGGTAACGGGGAAGGGCGAGCACGCCTTGAGCCGCCAGGAAGGCCAGAAGAGAGTGGGAAAACAAAGCAGGCAAAAATATGGAGCGAGCGTTACCTGTTGATTATAAAGTCATCATTTAGTCGGCAGGCGCTTGACTCCGCTTCAGGTTTTTTTTAACGTAGTGTTCGCAGTATCCCTCCTGAAAGCCGATATAGCTCAGTTGGTAGAGCAGCGCATTCGTAATGCGAAGGTCGTAGGTTCGAATCCTATTATCGGCACCATCTCCTCATCTGTAATCATCCCAGAACATCCAAAAAATCCTTTAAAAACATGTAATTTATTCGTTTTTTATCCGTATTAGTCCGAGACCATCCAGTAGAATCCAGACAGAAAAGTGTATAGGATCGTGTATAACTCTGTTCGGTCTGGAAATTCTATACACATGCGTCTTAACGATATGCAAATTCGTCGCGCCAAGGTTGAGGATAAAGCCTATACGCTTAGCGACGGCCTCGGCCTTTCTCTCCTTATTGAGCCTAACGGCAGTAAAAGCTGGCGGTTCCGCTATCGCTATGCGGGCAAACCTAAAATGATCTCATTTGGTGTTTATCCTGTGGTTACGCTTGCCGATGCCCGACAGCGTAGGGAAGAAGCGCGTAAGCAGGTGTCAGATGGCATTAACCCCAGCGAAGCCCGAAAAGAACAGAGGCGCGCCTTAAAAGTCGGCGTTGAAAACACGTTTGAAGCACTGGCGCGTGAATGGCACGGTCTTAAAAGCGCAAAATGGTCAGCAGGCTATGCCAGCGACATCATGGAAGCTTTCACTAATGATATTTTTCCGTATATTGGAGATAGACCCATCGCTGAGATAAAGCCGCTGGAACTGCTCAATGTGCTACGAAAAATTGAGGCCCGTGGCGCGCTGGAAAAGATGCGTAAAGTTCGCCAGCGGTGTGCTGAGGTATTCCGTTATTCCATAGCGACGGGTAGGGCGGAGTACAATGCAGCAGCCGACTTATCAACTGCGCTTAGCGTTCATCAATCTAAACACTTTCCTTTCCTGACCGCTGAAGAAATTCCTGATTTCCTCAAAGCTCTCAACGCCTATAGCGGGAGCATTTTGGTCGTTCTGGCTACTAAGTTATTGATGCTAACAGGCGTCAGAACCATTGAGCTACGAGCTGCCGAGTGGAAAGAGTTCAACCTGGATGAAGCACTATGGGAAATTCCCGCAGAAAGAATGAAAAAAAGGCGCTCACATCTTGTGCCGCTATCCCAACAAGCGTTAGATTTAGTTAAGCAAATCCAAACTATGACGGGGAACTACAGGTACGTTTTCCCTGGCCGTAACGAGCCGAGCAAACCCATGAGCGAAGCGAGCATCAATCAGGCAATCAAGCGCATTGGCTACGGTGGCAAAGTCACCGGGCATGGTTTCAGGCATACCATGTCAACCATTTTGCATGAACAAGGCTACAACACAGCATGGATTGAAATGCAGCTTGCGCACGTCGATAAGAATAGTATTCGTGGGACGTACAATCATGCGCAATATCTTGAGGGCAGATCAAAAATGCTTCAGGATTATTCTAATTTTCTGCTTAAATGATGTTAATGGATGGGGTCAATGGGCGATTTAAAAAATATAAATAATTATATTGAAGTAAAAAAGCAAGATTTTGACAGCTGTATTGATGTCATTGAGCACGATCTTAAAATAGACGGTATAGATGCTACATTAAGATTCCATTATATCAAGTTTAGCGGAAATGGTGTCCCTTTAATAAATTTGCTAGCTGAAAAGTTGTATGAATATATTGTGCAGTATTGTATAGCATCTAGGAATCGTGAGGGGGAGCTAACGCCTCAGCAATATGCTCAATTGATAAAGCAAGCGAGAAAATTATTTCGCCATCCAATTATCGATGCCAAAAACCCGGATCAGACAGGAGAAGCCGGGGAAGCTCTACTTTTTTTTCTAATGGAGGCTGTACTAAATGCGCCACAACTTGTCTCTAAAATGGAATTAAAAACAAATTCAGGTGATGAAGTTAAGGGTTCTGATGGTATTCATGTTAAATGGAATGAACAGGAAAACATTGTTGAATTCTATTTTGGTGAGTCAAAGTTATATCAAAGCATTAGCAGTGCTATGGATTCAGCATTGGAAAGTATTGACAATTTTCATCTGAAGGGGATGTATAAGCACGAATTTAACATGGTTACAAAGTTTTTTAAGTATGCTAATGACGAGATAAAGTCCGCCATTACAGATTTAATTGTTTCTGGTGAGCCGGGTGAAAATGTAAGAATAAATCATGCTTGTCTTATAGGTTACAACTGGAGTGGTTTTAATAAGTTATCGAGAACGAAAGAGCTAAGTTTAGCTGATTGTTTCATTGAGAGATTTAAGGCTGATTTCCCTCGAATTCATGGGTTAATTAATGAGAAATTTAGTCTTTTTGAAAGAAAAGAATTGAAGTTCGAGGTTTTTTTTATTCCCTTCCCTTCCGTGTCGGATTTTAGAAATGCGTTTAACAAGGCTTTGGATTAAAAATGGAAAGTATAAATAAAATATATTTAAAGCTGTTAAGGTTAAGCATAGTTCACTTATTGGGAAGGTCATGTGAAGACAGCCGCTTAAATGAAACTGAAATATATAAGTTGCTTTCATATGCTTCTCTGATTTCATTGTCCTCAGATGATAATGAACTAATAAAGGCATATGAAATAATTAGTCGGGTTATAGAGGTTTCTGAAATATATAGTGAAGGGGTTATAGCTGCGGCAGATATTGTCCTGTCTAGGATTGGCAATTTTCCGGGGAGGAAGTTGATGAGAGATAGATTTAATTCGGGCTTAGAGCCAAAGTTGAATATGCATCTTTCCTTTGAGAGAATTGCCCGTGAGGCAGAGAATTTACATGAGGGGCATGAGTTAACAGACTTCCAATATAATTTATTAAGCTCTTTAAAAAATGCAGAGTCATTGAGTGTCTCTGCCCCCACATCCGCAGGGAAATCTTTCGTTTTAACATTAAATACATTAAGAAGTATCAGAGATAACCCCAAAGGATGTATAGTTTATATTGTGCCAACGCGTGCATTAATTTCTGAAACATCTTCAAATTTAAGAAGGGAGTGTAGAAAGGCTGGTCTCGATGGTGTCATTATTCGAACATCACCCGTCACTGTGGAATATAATAAAGTAAAAAATGGAGTTGTTTATGTCTTAACTCAGGAGAGGTTAATTAGTCTTTTGTCTGACATGTATGATTACCCTAATTCTTCAATCAACCTTCTCTTAATTGATGAGGCTCATGAAATACAAAAAGGTAAAAGAGGAATTATACTTCAAAACGCCATAGAATTAGCGATTGAAATGAATCCTAATATCAACTTAATGTTTTCTAGCCCATTGATAAGTAACCCAAAATATTTTCTTTCTCTATTTAAAAAAGAGCGGCATGGCTTAGCATTAACGGAAACAATCTCTCCAGTTGCTCAAAATATTCTATTAGTTAATAAGGTTAAAGGAAAAGTTAAGGGGATAAGTGTTTCAGCGCTGTTTGATAGAGATAGAGTTGAGATAGGTGAGTTCGATATAGGGTTTAGTTTTAGAGGGAATAAAGTAGAGCAAAAAGCATCATTTTCAAAATATGTGGCGGAGAGTGGTGGTTCAGTCATAATATTTGAAAGCAACCCTGCGGATGCTGAGGCTATCGCAATATGTCTATCTGGTAAACTAACTAAAGCGGTTTTAAGAGATGAGTTTGTTAATTTCATTGATTTTGTAAGGAAGGAAATTCATCTAGATTATCCATTGGCTGCATGCCTTGAAGCGGGAGTAGCTTTTCATTATGGTAATATGCCGTCAATTATCCGCAATGGCGTTGAGCATTTTTTTAAAGAAGGAGATGTAAAATATATAATTTGCACCAGCACTCTTTTACAGGGAGTTAATCTTCCTGCAAAGCATATTATTTTAGAAAATCCTAAAAGTGGAACAGAACCCATGTCACGTAGTGATTTCCAAAATCTATCTGGTAGAGCGGGTAGGTTGATGAGAGAGTTCCACGGAAATGTATGGTGTTTAAGAGCAGATGAATGGGAATTAAAATCATTTGAGGGGGAGAAATTACAAGAAATATCTTCTGCGATGTCTAATGTTATGTTTGATGGTGGGGAGTTGATATTAAATACGATTGAAGGTTATGTAAAAGATGATACTCAAAAGGAACTGGCAGATGTTGCTTTTGCTAAGCTTTACCATGAGCTGAAAAGGGATGGTTATGTTTCAAGTTACTATTTAAATCCTGCTGATTCAGCTAATTACATGGAAATCCTGGAATACAATCATGGTATAATTGATGAGTTGTTAATAACTGTCCCGGATGCTATTTTGAAAATGCATCGAAGTATTAGGCCTGATTACATTCAAAATTTATGGGATTTCTTTGATTCTAAAGATAATATTTCACCATATTTCCTTTACTCCCCCTACATTAAAGGGGGGAAGAAAAGAATTGATATGGCAATCGATGTATGTAGAGATGTATTTGACTGGCGGATTTCTGATAAATATTGTAAATGGATAAGTGTGCTGGCCTATAAATGGATGAGGGCTGGTTCGCTTAACTCACTTATCTCATACTCCGTTAATGAAGAACTGTCATCCTTAGACCGAGTTAAAGCTGAAGAAGATCCAGTGTATGTACCGAAGAAAATTTCTGGTGCTGTCCGGAGAGTTTTGAACACTTTAGAAAACCAAGTTAGGTTTAACCTAGTTAGGTATATCAAAGTTTATCAGGATGTTTTGACTTACAAAATGAAATTAAACGGGTTAGATATAGCCTCTGAGAAAGTTGAGAATATAAGTGCTTATCTTGAGTTCGGCTCGTGTAAACCTGTAGATCTCAAATTGATGTCATTGGGAATCTCTAGAAGTACGGCATTAATAATTCGAAAAAAAATGAATTTACCCACCAACGCAACTCCTGAGGAATATGTTCTAATCCTCAATAAAAGGAATTTGAAAAGCCTCAAACTCCCTGATTTTTGTTTGAGAGAAATTAATGAAGTCTTAGGTAATAGCTTTCAAACAGCCTAGCGCGCAATGCTACCCCCGCCTCGCCTGCCCGCTTTGTGCATCGTTTTTTATGCAGATGCATGAACCGGTCGAAGCCGCGCCGGGCGTGGGCTGACGGGATGTTTTTAGTCCCACATTCTGCATGCAAAATCATGCACGTCATGCATGCATTGCTCTTTACAAACCGGGCTGGCCAGAAAAAGGGCGTTGAAAGGACGAAAGGCAGAGACAAAAAAGCCGCTGGTTTTAGCGGCCGTTGTTGGTCAGTGGAGGGTGCGAAAGGCTGAACCGTAGCGCCCGAGCGTCTGGCGTTCTTTCACCGGCTCCGGGGTGATGGCGGGAAGCGGTTCGGGCTGCGGCGGCGTGGTAATCACCTTCGTGATGCTCTCGCTGGTTTTGAACGTGCAGGAGCAGTCGAGGTTGGTGCACTGGTGATAGCGCTCCTTCACCTGTTCCGACATATAGCGGCTTGATTTGGCGTGCGCCGGGCTTTTGCAGTACGGACAGTGCATCATGCCTGGCTCTCCTTCTGCTGTTTCTCAAGCTTCTCTTTACGCTCGTATACCAGTTTGTGAATGGATGCCGGGCTGTTATACAGCTTCATATCCACGCCGGTCAGCGCCGGGCGATAAACGCCCATCTCCGATACGACCGGCTCCGCATCCATATCCAGCCGCGCGGCTTCCGCCTTATCGGCCAGCACCTTACCGACCTCGCGGGCGAGTATCACCTCCGGCTCTTCGTGATGTCGGTCAGTATGGCGTCCCCGGTCGTTGAGCCGGAGCGACAGCAGCTTAAGGCGGACGGCGCGCACCAGCGTGGGGCTGAGGTTGCGCATGGCGGCCTCCCACTGGCCCTCCACGTACTGCGTAAAGGCCGCGTTGTGCGCGTTAACATAGGCGTGACCGGTGTGCACGGCCCTTATCATCTCCCCTTCGTGCTCAAACTCCAGCTCCTCAATCAGGCCGGTGAACTCTTCGGCCAGCTCGCGGCTGACGATGCGCTGGCTGTGCTGCGCCCTCAGCTCGTCGGTGAGATTACCGCGCAGGCTGCGAAAGCGGGTGCGCCAGTTCGTTTCCGCTTCCTTCCCGTTCTCAATGGCCGCCTCGCGCTCTTTTTTGCTGCGGGTAATGGCGGCGGTGATGTCGTTGATTTTCATCATCTGCGCCGTGTGGGCGGTGCGGGTCTCTTCCAGGCGCGTCATGGCGGGGCTTTTTTCCGGGGTGCTCATAGCTTTTCTCTCTCTGTAAAGGATGTCGCTATTCTGCTGTTCACCACCGGACAAATCATTTCATTGCTGCCCGCCTGTCGCTGAACAAACACGGCCAAATCTTCACCGCATACCCTCTCTGAGCTTTTAGTTTCATATAAAACTGTTCACTACTCTTCACCCCTGAAAAAAAGATAATAAATACAGTAAGTAAAGGGGTGAACACTTGATAATGAACTGTTCACCGGGTGTTCACCGCTGTTCACCCGCTTTTAAACCGCCCTTTTTCTGGCGAGCATTTTTTCAGAGTTTTTAGCTATTAATGAATCTGAATTTCCGGTTAATTTTTTATAAGTGATAATCTCTGACAATCGTTGATAAACAGTGAGCAACAGGGTGCAACAAAACGCGATTTTGCTCATTTACCACCGGACGACGGCTTGTTTACACGCGCAAAAATATTCTCACAATAGGGGGTTACCAGCACAACACGACCGGAACCGGCCAGCGCCGCCCGGATACAAAACGAGGTAACACCATGCTTTCCACCGCTTCACCATCCGCCCCGGCCACGCCGACCGTTATCGACCTTCAATACCCCCGCGACCGCTTTATGCGCCTGCCGGAGGTTATCAGCACCTGTGGCCTGTCCCGCTCCACCATTTACGACTTAATCTGCCGCGAGCAGTTTCCTTCGCAGATTTCGCTCGGCGGCAAGAACGTCGCCTGGCTGGCGTCGGAGATTGACGACTGGATGCAGGCCCGCATCGCGCAGCGTGCCGGAGGTGCGGCATGATTAAGCTTAACTTCGGCACCCGCAGCTACCCGCTGAGCCAGGAAGAGGCCGTGTACGTGGCCGAAAGCCTGCTTGCCGCCGTCGCGGGCAAAAAATCCACGCTGCCCGCATTCAACAGCGGCCGTCACGGCCATATTTCGGTGCTTACCGAAAAGCCGAAGCCTGCGAAGGGTGGCAAAGGTGAGCAGAGCCAGAACTTCCGATCAAATCCGCCGCAATCCGATCACGTCCTGACCGATTGCTGAGGAAAAAGGCCCGATGTTTAAAAAAAGGCTTTTTTCTGGCGAGTCGCCGGTGTACTGTTTTCCCGCTGCCGCAAAATCGGCAGCCGGGCGTAGGAACCCGAGTTACTCAATGGCGACACAGCACGCGCCATGCGTGTTTTTTTACGTCGTAGCCTCAGTGCGCCAATTTTTAGCGCAGCGGTTTTTATGCCGTTGTGCCTTTAAGATAATGGTGGCTCAGGCGGGGCAGCCTTCGGGCTGGCCGGTATTCATTGAGGCCGGTATTCCTACCCCCGTCTGGGCTACCACCCCCGAGTGTAGGAACTCTGGTGGTAGCGTTAACCGCTACTCAATGGAGTCTGCCACTATGGCCGCAACCCTTATTTCTGCACGCATGCAGTTCACCTTTCTTTTTGCCGCCGTGCGCCGTGCCGATACCGCCGCCCGTCCCTGCATGCTGCGCACTAACGCCGAAACCGAATCCGCCGCCCGCCGCCTGCTGGCCCGCGACTATGTGCTGTCCTTTGCCGGTCGCCTGCCGCTCTGCGAGGTGGCCGCATGAATACCCTGTCAGCCCGACTCAATAACCACGACAGCTACCCCATTCCACACGCCGATTTCCTGCGTCTTCAGCATGCCCACAGCGTGGGCGTGACCGTGCTCGACATGCTGGACGTTATCGAATGTTCCGGCAACCGTAAGAACGGCCCCGACGGCAACGCGCTGGCGTCCGTGGTGGCGCTGCTGACCGACCAGCTCGGTAAAGTGGTCAGTACCTGTGAATCCGTCATGCTTAACGATATGGAGGTCTCCTGTGACAACTAATCAGTCCTGCCTGCCCGTTGAGGTGCGCACCGCCGTTTACCGCCGCGCCGTGGCCCAGGGCTATCTTTCCGCCTGCGAGCATTACGGCCTCGACGTCTCCGCCTCGCTGGACGAGGTGCAGATGACCATCGCGCTGGAGCTGGAAGGCTATTATGTGCGCAAGTACGGCCCGGAAAACGGCATGGACATGGCCTGCACCATGCTCAGCGAAATGGTACAGCCCGACGTGCTGGTCGCCGCGCCGCGACTGACGCGCATGGGGGAAACCATGATGGATGAACTGTTGTGCGGTCGCCTGGCCGCATCAAAAGCCACGCTGCATTAAGGAGGCCGCATGAAACATATCGTCACCGACGCCGTGCGCGCTGCCGCCGGTCACTGGCCTCAGCTGCTGCCCGCGCTGGGTATCAGCATCAACGCCGCCGGACAGCACTCGCCTTGTCCCGTCTGCGGCGGCAAAGACCGCTTCCGCTTCGACAATCAGGCCGGGCGCGGCACGTGGGTCTGCAACCAGTGCGGCGCGGGCGACGGGCTGGCGCTGGTTGAAAAGGCGCTGGACGTGGACACCAGGGAGGCCGCCTGCCGGGTGGCTGACCTGATTGGCACCCTGCCGGTTAAGCTGGTTACCTCTCAGAAGAAAACCGAAGAGGAAAAGGCGCAGGCGCGACTCAGGGCGACAAAGGAAGCCGCCCGGCTTGTTGCCGGAGCGAAAGCGAATACCGGTAACGCCTACCTGACGAGCAAGAGGCTGGCTGACGTCAGCGCCCTGACGCTGAGCACCACAAAGCGCATCAGCGACACCACCTATCAGCCGGGCGACCTGCTCGTGCCGCTGACGGATTTTTCCGGCGAAACGGTTAACGCCCAGCTGATTAACGCTGACGGCACCAAACGTACCCTTGCGGGTGGTCAGGTGAAAGAGGCGTTCCACCGCCTGGGCGAACCCGGCGACACGCTCTGGCTGACCGAGGGCTACGCCACCGGCCTGACCGTGCACCGGCTGACCGGGCAGACGGTTTACGTGGCCTTAAGCGCCAACAACCTGCCCGCGCTGGCAGAGCGCCTGCACGCCGAATACCCGGAGGCGCTGATAGTGACTGCCGCCGATAACGACGAGAACGGCACCGGCCAGCTGCGTGCCGAAGCCGCCGCGAAGCGCTGCAACGGTAAGCCCGCGCTGCCGCCCGTGACCGGCGACTGGAACGACGTGTTTCAGGCCGAGGGTGAAATGACGACTCAGGCAATGCTGACCGCGTTCACCCAGCCAAAAGCGCTCAGCCCGTTTGAGTCGGTCAGTGAGGCCGACCTGAAGGCCATGAGCGCCAGCCAGAAGGCCGAACTGCTGGCCGCGCACTACCTCAACACGCTGGCCGTGCCGGTCGTGGGTGAAGACCTGTGCCGCTACGAGGGCGGCGCGTGGCAGGTACTGCCGTACCGCGTGCTCAGCCGCGAGATTGCCGCGCTGTTTCAGAAGGTGCGCGCGCCGTTCTCCGCTACCGGTATCGGCGGCATCGTGGACACCCTCAAGCTGATGGTGCCGCAGATGAGCGCACCGGCCCGGCGGCTGATTGGCTTTCGCAACGGCGTGTTTGACACCGCGACCGGCAGCTTCGGCCCGCACAAGAAAGAGCACTGGCTCCGCACCGTTAACAGCGTGGACTACACCACGCCCAAGGCGGGCGAGAATCTGGCCGACGATGCGCCGCACTTCTGGCAGTGGCTGACGCGGGCGGCCGGACGTAATGAGGTGAAGCAGGAGCGCATTCTCGCGGCGTTATTTATGGTGCTGGCAAACCGCTATGACTGGCAGCTGTTCCTTGAGGTGACCGGCCCCGGCGGCAGCGGGAAAAGCGTGATGGCGTCGATTGCCCGCCTGCTGGCCGGAGAGGACAACACCACGGCCGCCACCATCGACACGCTGGAGTCGTCGCGGGAACGTGCAAGCGTGGTGGGCTACTCGCTGATTATCCTGCCTGACCAGGAGAAGTGGAGCGGCGACGGCGCGGGCATCAAGGCAATTACCGGCGGCGACGCCGTGGCGATTGACCCGAAGTACCGTGACGCCTATTCAACGCACATCCCGGCAGTGATACTGGCGGTGAACAATAACCCGATGCGCTTCAGCGACCGCAGCGGCGGCGTGTCCCGTCGCCGGGTAATCCTGCCGTTCCCGGACGTGATACCGGCGAACGAGCGCGACCCGCAGCTGCTGGAGAAGATTGCCGGTGAGCTGGCGGTTATCGTGCGCCACCTGATGCAGCGCTTCACCCGCCCGGACGACGCCCGCGAATTACTCCAGGCGCAGCAGTCGTCGGAAGAGGCGCTGGAAATCAAGCGCAGCGCCGACCCGCTGGTCGACTTCTGTGGCTACCTGACGCCGCTGAGTACGCCGACCGGGCTGTTTATCGGTAACGCGAATATCCGGCCAATGAACCCGCGTCGCTACCTTTATCACGCCTACCTGTCGTTTATGGAGGCCAGAGGGCACCAGCACCCTATGAGCCTGACCGCCTTCGGCCAGGCGGTGCCGCAGACGCTGAAGGAGTACGAGATAGAGCTGCTGAAGCGCAAGACAAAGAACGGCATCCAGACCAGCCTGGAGCTGAGCGAAGACTGCGAAGCTGACTGGCTGCCGCGCTGCGATGCATAAGCCAGACGACAGACAACAAACCGGCTCCGGCCGGTTTGTGTCAAAAGTGGACATAGCTGTACACGATTAAGGCTGCCGTGTCGCAATGAACCCTCTAAAATTTAAGTTTTATCATTGTTACCAAGGAACAGGTCAGGACTTTTAAAAAATAATGTCATTCTAACCAAAGAATTGTATATTCATTCCCTAATACTGGGTTGTATGTGTAATAATACCCCATATCCATATTTTCTTCGCATCCTCTGATTAAATTCTCATTTGAAAATTCTGCGATTAATTTGTTACACCATTCTTTATCTGGAACAATGATGGTAGGTTGTGAAGGTAAATTTAATAAATCTTCTTTTACACGCCACTCACGCTGCCAGGTATAATTTCTGGATTGTGGACTATTTCCGTATGAAAAATCAACGTGCTTCCAGTGTATTGATTTGTGTAGTTTTTCTAGGTCTTCTCTTGGCTGATAGATTACAGGCCGCCCACCGCGTTCGAATGCCCATCTTTTTTCGACTTGAATACCAAACGGTTTAAAATGACCTATTACTTTCCCGTGAAATTTTTCAGCTGGTGCTTCTGTGAAACAAACACATTTTTCGCCACCAAAAACCCCTCTACCTCCACCTTTTAAGGCACCATCTAAACAAATAGATATTAACCCCCTAAAAGCGTCTTCATAATTATTCCCTTTTGTCCAATGGACAAGGTATTCACTTATATCATCGCGATTCATAATTAGCACCATCCTCAGTATGCAATCAGGTATTTATCTTTATAATAAATCATAATGTTCTTCAAGCTCTTATGGAGTTAAGATAATTTGCGAACTTCCGCTTTTCGGCTTAGAAAATAGGCGATGCTAAAGCCGTGACGTTTTGCCATCATCATTCATCCTGACTTTGATTTGCCGAGCTGTGAAGGTAACTGGCAGCTTTGATGCAGTACAAAACTACATAAAGCACCCAAGCTGACCATATGGTTTTTTGCGCATGGAGGTGACCAGTATTCACCTTCGGGTGAACACTGGTGAATAGTAACCACCTGAGTGATCACCGCTTAACTTATTGATAATTAAATATAAAAGAAAAAGGTGAACAGGGTGAACACTTTCCCGTAAAATCTTTTTTTTTAGCTGTGAGTGGAGCTAAAAGCTGAAATATAGATACAATCTGGCCGTGCATGCGGTTCATAGTTGTGAGTAGAGTTTCTGGCTCAGTGAATGGCTAATGAGGGGAGGGTGTGTAGGAGACGTTCATTCACGCACGCTTCCAGTAATGTGTATAGCTTTGTGTATAGATGGTTTTTTTATTTTAATTTTTTATTTTATAAAACAATGTATTATGTGTTCTAATCTATTCCTATTATCGCACCACTTTCTTAATAAAATTAACGTTTCTTCAGCATCTTGCTAAGTGGCAGCGTGATTTTTCACATGTTTATTACTTCGTATCCTTCTTTTTGAGGCTGGCAATGGCTAAAACTATAAAAATATCGGGACGCTTGTACGGGTATTTTTTGGTCAGGATTACGATCTGTTTGGCGAAACGACAGAAGAAATACTGGACAGCTACTTAGAAACCGAAAACCCCAAAGCAGCTTTGAAAGTTTACCAGGAAACTGATGATTTACTGGCGTTAAACGATGGTGCGCTTACAGAGGCATTTGGCGCTATCAGTCAGGGAGAGTTCTGCCCCGACTCCTGGGGGAAACGATACGATCTTTCTTAGAGAAAGTTAAAAGCCATCTTGATAACAAACTATAACTTTCTTGACTGGCGTCTTACGCGTAGTTGATGATTGAACTTAACGGCTGTCGCGTATCGCTCACATTACTTTCTCGCTCGTACAAATATTACTTTCTTTAATTCGTCAGCAGGAAGTTTATTTCTTGCTTCCCCATACGTAAGCTGAATAAATGACCGGCGCTCCAGTGACCATACCGTTATCTGCTTACAGGCGACTTTAGCACAGCAGAAGCTGTCTGATAGCGGCATCACGTGGAAGGTTAAGAAGATGAGCAGTACGAAGCCAGGCAGGATGGTTAGCTCCCGCCATGCAAAAAACCGCCTTGGTAAGTGGTTGGTTAAATCATTGCTTATTAAGCCGGCCGGACCCTGGCCTTTGTAGGATATCCATCACGCCCGTTATCATGAGTATGGTCGGGATCAGGCTCAATTATAACGATATAATCTGCTTCCTTACCATCGCGAACTAAAGTTACTAACTCTCCGGCGCGAGGTTTAGCGTCAAAATCATGCTCTTCTTCAATGCCTGTATCCTCAAAAATCACAGTAATTTTCATTTCCCGTCCTCTTTCTGATAAACCGCGTGATAACTCTGGAGTATTTTGCTGACCCTTCCTTATACAATTTTAGCCTATCCTGAAAAGATCCCCTGAGCTCAGTGGATTGCAGGCAAAGACCGTGCCCAGTGGATCCCCCCTTGATATCAGGCTTTTCCGGGCTGCGGCAAGGATGCCCCGGGCCGTAGAGGCGCTATGGGAAATTTGCGTAGAGGGTCAAATTTTGCCAGCAAAGCTGTCTCGTCACTCAGGGGAGAACCATCGGCAGAAAACAAAAAGGACAGATCCCTGCAACACGCGGTTGAGGAACAGGCTGTCCGATTGTATCTCGCTGTACAGCCGATATCCGCTTCTGGCGTTTAGCAGCCCGGTAGGGATAAGAAGGCACTCTTCGTCTTAGAGCTAAAAGCAGGTATCCATAAAAGATATCAGCTAACCTGACGGGCCTTCTACCGTCGCTAACGCTACGACGTACCCACGTCAGTACAGCTGGGTGAACGTATTCTTAACGTCGTCCATCTGCGGTCATTCCTGTCCGAAAACGAAAGAGAAATTCTCAGCGCAGTGCTGCATCCCGATATGATGAAGGTGCCGTTAGCCGACAGCCCAGACGTAAAATCATTTCAACGCCCCCTCCATCTCCGAAGGAGGCGCAAAAAATTATTTAAACAGCTTTTGCACGAACGCGGCATAGGCCGGGCGCCAGACATCCATCTCATGGTTTAAGCCAGGATACATTTTATAATCGAACCTGATATGCTTTTTCTCCAGCTCGTTTTTCAGTCCGGCTATATCCTCTCCGGTAACGGAATCTTTTTCGCCAACCACCACGGTGAAGTTATGCAGCTGCCTGTTAATCTCTTCGGGCCTGTCGAGCTGACGAGCAATGCCTGCATCCGGCACCGTTGCGCTGGTTACGCCGCTCAGCGTCGCCAGCCAGCCAAAGCTGTCCAGATGGTTCATGCCGGAAAAGAGAGCCTGAAAGCCGCCTTGCGATAAGCCCGCCAGCGCGCGGCCGTTCGCATCCCGGCGCACGTTAAATCGGGCGTCGACCAGCGGAATAATATCGTGCATGAGTTCGCGGTCTGCGGCTTTGGCATTAAGAAGGTAAAAGGTTTTGCGGCGATCTTTTGGCGGGAAGTTTTCCGGGATCGCCTGAGCGATATCCGTTTCTGTATCCGGAACGACGACCAGCATCGGTTTGATTTTGCCTTCGGCCAGTAGGTTATCCATGATTTGCGGCAGGCGTCCCTGATCGATAGCGGAAAGTCCGGTGTCGCCAAAGCCATGATAGAAATAGAGCACCGGCAGCGGTTCACTTTTGCCGCTATAACCCGGCGGCGTCCAGACAAACATCCTGCGCTCTGAATGCAGCTCTTTTGAGTGGTAAGTCACCGTCAACAGATCGCCGTGCGGCACGGCGCGATCGTCCAGAATACTTCCCGGCACCAGGATCAGACTGGTATTGACCTGGCGCTGCGGCTTCTGAAAACGGCTGCCGGTATCGACAGAACGAAAGCCGTCTACATCAAAGTAGTATTCGTATAAATCCGGGGCCAGCAAGCCGCTTTTCCACGACCACACGCCGCTTTTATCCTTGCTCATATCATGTGAGACAAAGCTATCCGGGGAGGAGCCGGTAACGACTGATACTCGTTTTGCATCCGGCGCGAAAAGACGGAAGGTCACGCTTTTATCTGCGTTTACCTGCGTCACGTAACGGCTGACCGGCACCGATAAATCAGGCGTGGCCGGAAAAGGCGCGGCGGCGGCAGGAATAGCCGCACAGCCCAGCAGGGCGGTAACGGCCAGGGTCAGACAGGCGATGTTGTTTTTCATTTTAAGTCCCTTGTTTTTTTATACACAACCTTTGAACGGGTATGACCGGCAGATCAATCTGAGCGCCTGCGATAAACGAAGCGGTTGGCCTGGTCGTTATCCAGCGTATCAACAGAACGCTTTTTGTCCAGGGACTGCATGATAACGGGCTTTGTGGTCATTGGGAAAAGGGGTGCTGATACTGTCAGGCGGGGCACCATCGCAGAGGCGAGGGCATCACCTCTGCTCCGATGATAACAACACGCTTTAAAGCATCACCATGGCGCGCGATTCTGCTCGAACCAGAAGCCAGCGGTGGTCTCTCCTGTCGCCTGGTCCGCCAGCCAGACAATGCCGGCGGCAGCTTCGGTAACCGTTCTGGGGCCGGAATGACCGTTGAAATCCGTGGCGGTATAGCCTGGATCGACCGCGTTCACGCTGATACCGTAAGCGGTAAGCGCTTTTGCGAAGGCGACCGTTATCGCATTAACGGCCGTTTTTGAGCTGGTGTAGCCCATTGCCTGTACGTGGGAATAAGGATGAGTGGGATCGGCGACCCATGTCAGCGAGCCCAGCCCGCTGCCGATCATAATAATCCTGGCCTCCTGCGCGGCTTTAAGAAGGGGAATAAAAGCCTGCGTGACCCTGATAACGCCAAAAACATTGGTATCGTAGACCGCCATAATATCGCTGATGCTTTGCGCGTCCGGGGCTACCGGCTGCGCGCCCGAAATGCCGGCATTGTTGATAAGTATATCCAGCTTGCCGTCTTCCTTTAGCACCTGCTGAGCAGCTCCCTCAATACTCTCTTGTTTAGTGACGTCAATAATCACCAAACGGGCGTTGATGCCCCATCGGGTAAGTTTGTCCACGGCGGACTGACCACGCGCTTTGTCGCGGCTGCCCAGCCAAATTTTGTAGCCCAGCAGGCCCAGCTGCCTGGCCGTTTCGAATCCGATGCTTTTGTTCGCGCCGGTAATAAGAACGCTTTTGTTTTTCATATGCGGGCTCCAGTCAGGGTTGATTTCTTTCCGTAACGGAAAACAGTGCGTTGTCTGATTTATAACCTGTGCGGCGCTGTTTGATAATCGGGGGCAATACGAATAAGGTGATCGCAATAGCGAACAATCACGGGAAAGGGCAATGGATGATTTAGCGGTTTTTCTCGCGGTTTTTAAAGATAAGGGCTTTCGGGTTGCGGCAAAAAAGCTGGGCCTGTCGCCTTCCACGGTCAGTGAAAGGATCACGGCGCTGGAGGTGAGACTTGGCGTGCCGCTTTTTATTCGCACCACGCGTAGCGTTATGCCAACCGAAGCAGGCCGGACGCTGGCTGAACGGATGACGCCGCTGCTTGATGAAATGCGATCGGTGCTTAACGACGTTGCCAGCTCTCAGCAAGAGGTGCGCGGCATGCTTAAATTGAACGTTACCGGCGCGGTCATGGTTGATATCTTACCGCCCTTGCTGGATCGCTTTCTTAGCCGCCATCCGGGGTTACGGGTGGAAATCATGGTTGATGACCGTCTTATTGAAGCGACGGCCGAAGGCTGCGATGCCGGTATCCGTTACGGTGAGCATCTGGCAAAAGATATTATCGCTGTCCCCATCGGCCCGCGAACGCAACGGCTGGCGCTGGCTGCCGCCCCTTGCTGGCTCAGTTCTCACCGTACTCTTTTGCATCCAAAAGAGCTGTTGACACATGACTGCATTCGCCTGAAATATTCAAGCGGCGCCCCGATCCCGTGGGAATTTGAACGCGATGGCGAAACCGTCAGCGTCAATCCCGCCGGGCGTTTGACTATTGGCGTTAACGGCGCTGCCGCGGCTATCGATCTGGCACGCTGCGGCAAAGGCGTGATCGCTACCTTTGAAAACTGGCTGCAACCCCATTTCGCCACGGGCGATCTGATGCCGGTGCTCCCGGCATGGTGGACTGCGTTTGAAGGCCCCTGGCTTTACTTCCCCAGCCGCTTTATGTCCGCGCCACTGCGCGCGTTTGTGGACTTTCTCGCCGAAGAACGCGAGGGGCATCAGGGTCGGTGAAACAACGGTATCCTTAAGGCTGCCGGGCAGAATTACCCTGTCAGCACTTTAAGGCAGCCGAACCGGGCTGCCCTGCCGGTACCGCCCAATACGGCTAGCCATCTTCCGCCAGGCTAAGGCGGGCCGCCGCGACATCCGCCAGAACGGAAAGCGCCAGCGAGCTGGCATCGCGCGCTTTGGGGAACAGCCCAACAGGCGCTTTGATGCGGGCGATATCCGTATCGCTCCAGCCCAGCTCGCTGAGTTTTTGCACGCGTCTGGCATGGGTTCGCTGGCTGCCCAGCGCGCCAATGTAAAACGGTCTGGCCGTCAGGGCGGCCTGTAATACCGGCAGCTCGCGGTTCAGATCGTGCCAGAGCAGCAGTACGGCGGTATGCGCATCTATCTGTCCGGTAGCCTGGGGATTGAGCGCTTCACAGAGGTGCACATCATAGCCCGCCGCCTGAGCGAGGCTGGCCGTGACCTGTGCCTCTATTGAGCGGCCAAACACAATGGTGCGCGTACAGGGGCGATAGCCGGTGGCGAAAAAGTCGTTGTGCCAGCCCGTCCGGATAAGCGAGTCATCGCTCTGTAACTGCTGGCTTTGTGGAAAGTAGCGCAGCCCCGCCGTCTGACGCTGCTCCAGCAGGTTCAGCACGTCCAGCAGCGGCCGCGCGCCGCGCAGTTTATGGATGCTGAGCGTAATGCCGCCGCCGCAGGGAAGCACGATATCGAACCAGGGCGAGCCTTCGCCATACATCACCTGACGGTCGCGGCCGCAGGCGATAACCGCCATTGCTTCGTGAGCGACGGCGGCCTCCACGCAGCCGCCGGAGACAAAACCGCAGTACAAACCGTCTTCACGTACCACCATCTGCGCGCCCAGCGCACGCGCTGCGCCGCCACGGATCGCTACCAGCGTGACCAGCGCCGCAGCGGCACCTGCTTTTAACGCCTCTACCGCGAAGCGCAGGATAGTGGCGCTGTCGTCGGTCAGCAGCGCCTGCTGCGGCACCGGGTTCGCTGGCGCAGCCTGGTCGCTAAGGAAAGCCTGTTGCAGCATAGCGCCTCCTTAAACGACATCCGGCAGCGAAGCGATCAGCTTATCGAGCGTAACGGGATAATCCCGCACCCGCACGCCGGTCGCGTTATACACCGCGTTGACGATAGCCGCGCTGACGCCGCACAGGCCCAGCTCGCCCACGCCTTTCGCCTTCATCGGCGAGGAGACGGGATCGGTGTCATCCAGGAAAATGACCTCCTGCTCCGGCACGTCGGCGTGAACCGGCACTTCATAGCCCGCCAAATCGTGATTGACGAAGTAGCCCAGCCGCTTATCGACCGCCAGTTCTTCCATCAGCGCGCCGCCCAGACCCATCGTCATTGCGCCAATCACCTGGCTGCGGGCGGTTTTAGGGTTAAGGATGCGGCCTGCGGCGCACACGGCCAGCATACGGCGTACCCGGACTTCTCCGGTCGCCCTGTCCACGCCCACTTCGACAAAGTGGCCGGCGAAAGTGGATTGTTGATACTGCTTCTCCAGATCGCCAAACTCAATGCTGTCTTCCGCCGTTAGCGTACCGTCCGCTGCCGCATCGGCAAGGCGAGCGCTGCGCTCCCCGTCGCGTACCTGTTCATCGGCAAAGGTCGCTTTGTTCGGATCGAAGCCAAGCTTGTTGGCTATTGCCTCGCGCAGCTTGACGCAGGCGGCATAAACGCCCGCGGTGGAACTGTTTGCGCCCCACTGGCCGCCGGAACCGGCGGAAACCGGAAAGCTGGAATCGCCCAGCCGCACCACCACTTTTTCCAGCGGCACGCCCGCCATCTCGGCCGCCGTCTGGGCAATAATGGTATAGCTGCCGGTGCCGATATCGGTCATATCCGTTTCCACGGTAACGATGCCGTTGGCATCCAGATGCACTCGCGCGCCGGACGTCATCACCATGTTATTACGAAAGCCTGCCGCCATGCCCATTCCGACCAGCCAGCGACCTTCTTTTACCTGTGCAGGCGTGGCGTTGCGGCGGTTCCAACCGAAGCGCTCCGCGCCGGTGCGCAAACATTCAACCAGCTGACGACGCGAGAAAGGGCGGTCGGGATTGGCAGGATCGACCTGGGTATCGTTAAGGATGCGGAAAGCCACCGGATCGATGCCCGCTTTCTCCGCCATCTCATCAATCGCGATCTCCAGCGCCATCAGGCCCGGCGCTTCGCCAGGCGCGCGCATGGCGTTGCCTTCGGGTAGATCGAGCTTCGCCAGCCGCAGGCCGGTGAAACGGTTAGCGCCGGCATAAAGCAGCTCGGTCTGCTGCACCGCCGTCTCCGGCGTGCCGCCGGGCAGGTTGCCCGACCAGCTTTCGTGGGCGATAGCGGTGATATGACCAGCCTGGTCGGTGCCGATACGAATATGCTGGATGGTGGCCGGGCGGTGCGTGGTGTTATTAGGGATAACCGGCCGCGGCAGCATCACTTTTACCGGCCTTTTCGCGGCGCGAGCGCCCAGCGCGGCCAGCACCGCATCGCTGCGTAAGAATAATTTTCCGCCGAATCCGCCACCGATATAGGGCGAGATCACGCGCACGTTCTCTTCCGGCATCTTCAGCGTTTTCGCTAGGTCTGTTCGGCACCAGTTAATCATCTGATTAGAGGTCCAGACGGTTAGCTTTTCGCCCTCCCAGACCGCCATAGAAGCGTGCGGCTCCATTGCCATATGGCTCTGATCCGGCGTGGTGTAGGAAGCGTCAAGCTTCAGTGCCGCCGAGGAAAAGGCCTGGTTGAAATCACCGACGTGGGTATCCGGCTGGTCTTCCGGAGCTTCGGTGGCGCCAGGTTTTTCAGCAGCGAGATCCCAGCTACCCCGTTCACGCCGATATTGCACGTCAACCAGCTGGGCGGCCGCACGCGCCTGCTCAAAGGTCTCCGCCACTACCAGCGCCACGGCCTGGTGGTAGTGCTCAACCTCCGGCCCGCCCAGCAGCGTGGCGGTATTTTTTTCGCCCTTGCCCAGGCTGCCGGCGTTTTTCGCCGTGACCACGGCCAGCACGCCCGGCGCGCTCTGTGCGGCCTGAAGATCTATCGAGGTAATGCGTCCCTTAGCGATGGCGGCGCCGACAATATAGCCATAGGCGACGTCAGACGCTTTATCGTGCCATTCGTAGGCGTAGGTCGCGGTTCCCGTTGTTTTCATCGGGCCGTCGATACGATTGTGAGGGCGCCCCACGACTTTCAGCTGATCGATAGGGTTATCGCCTGCGGGCTTATCGAATTTCATATTTTATGCCCTCGCTTCCGTCAGTACCGAGGCGAGCGTACGCTTCGCCAGGAGCAGCTTGTATTCATTTTCATGGGTAGGATGCGCGTCGGCGAACAGCCGATCGTAAACCGCCTGCACGCCATGCGGCAGCTGCGCGTCGGCCTCTTCCTGCCGCCAGGGCTTATGCGCCACGCCGCCGGCCGCAACGCGACCCGTGCCATCAGGCTGCACAACAGCAGCAATCGACACCAGTGCGAAAGCGTAAGAAGCGCGATCCCGCACCTTGCGATAGATATGCGTGCCGCCGAGCGGGCGGGGCAGGGTAACGGCGACAATCAGCTCGCCCGGCTTCAGCGCGGTTTCACGGTGGGGCGTGTCGCCCGGCGCCAGATAGAAATCGCTGAGGGAAATGCGGCGTTCGCTACCGTCCGGGCTGACCGTTTCCACCACCGCATCCAGCAGTCGCATGGCGACAGCCATATCGCTGGGATGGGTGGCGATACAGGCTTTGCTGGCACCAATCACCGCGTGTTGACGACTGAAGCCTTCCAGCGCGGCGCAGCCGCTGCCGGGCAGCCGCTTATTGCAGGGCTGGTTAGTGTCGTAAAAATAGGGGCAGCGCGTGCGCTGAAGAAGATTGCCGGCCGTAGTGGCCTGATTACGCAGCTGGCCCGACGCACCGGCAAGCAACGCTCTGGAAAGCACGGCGTAATCGCGACGGACGCGCTCGTCGGCGGCCAAATCCGTATTACGCACCAGCGCACCGATACGCAAACCGCCGTCGGACGTGGGGTCAATTTTATCCAGCGCCAGATGATTGACATCTATCAGATGAGAAGGCGTTTCAATTTCCAGTTTCATCAGGTCGAGCAGGTTGGTGCCGCCCGCAATAAATTTAGCGCCGGGGGTGCGCTGCGCGCTGGCTGCCGCCTCGGCGGGCGTTTTCACACGCTCATAGGTAAAGGCCTTCATGCTTTCTGGCTCCCGGCGACATCTTCGATCGCGGCAAGAATATTGGAGTAGGCGCCGCAGCGGCAGATATTGCCGCTCATTCGCTCCCGTAGTTCATCTGCCGTCGCTTCCGGGGATGACACCAGATCGAGCGTGACGTGGCTGGGAATGCCCGCTTCGATCTCTTTCAGCACCGCTACGGACGAGCAAATCTGGCCTGGCGTGCAGTAGCCGCACTGGTAGCCGTCGTGTTTCACAAAGGCGGCCTGCATCGGATGCAGGTTATCGGGCGTACCCAGACCTTCGATGGTGGTAACTTCGGCGTCCTGATGCATCACGGCCAGCGTCAGGCAGGCGTTCAGCCTGCGGCCATCGACAAGCACGGTACAGGCGCCGCACTGGCCGTGATCGCAGCCTTTTTTCGTGCCGGTAAGGTGCAGGTGCTCGCGCAGCGCATCCAGCAGCGTGGTACGGGTGTCAACGTTAAGCTGCTTGCTTTCGCCATTCACTTTTAGCGACAGGGGCAGCATTTCAGGCGCGCGGGCGGTTGGACGTTCGCTGTCGCCCAGGGCCGCACCGGGCGCAACTGCTGCCGTAGCCGCTGTTGCCGCGCTTACTTTCAGCAGCGTGCGGCGCGTCAGATGAAAAGGGATATTCTCATATTGGTTACTGATTTCGCCCGTACTGCAGCGAAACGGCTGATTCTTACTGTTATTGCCTTGGTTGCTCATGCCAGGCCTCCGGTATGCAAAGAGAAAGGAACGACAAAGTAGGTAGGGACTATTTCTGTTTTTTGAGCATTAAGCATAGTCGGTACTGGCCGGGGGATAGCCTTTGATTCCGCAATGCGGTTGTGAGGGAAATTAATTAATGAAAAAAGGTAAAGTTTTAGCGGCGGCGGTCGACTATTTCAGGGCTGGTTCTTTTGTTGGTTCGCGTGAGTTAAGACTTATCCTAAACGGCAGTTTTTGCAGATTTTTATGCAAGTCGCTTTAAAGTTTTGCCGGGGCGTGACGATAAAGAATACAGACGGTGACGGGCATCCTGGCGCCGTATCCGAACTCTGGTAAAAATTTTAAGGAAACGACTATGTCCGTTATCAATACTAACATTATGTCCCTGACCACTCAGAACAACCTGAACAAATCACAGGCTTCTCTGAGCACCGCTATCGAGCGTCTTTCTTCCGGTCTGCGTATCAACAGCGCAAAAGACGACGCCGCGGGTGAAGCTATTGCTAACCG
>NZ_RHUM01000007.1 GCF_003937915.1 Erwinia sp. 198
CAAGTGTAAAACGTCATAATGAATTTCATTATGTGTTCACTCTTAAGACTTGATATTTTTTTGCGTCCGGAGACGCTTGATATCAATCCTGCGAGTGCCCACACAGATTGTCTGATAAATTGTTAAAGAGCGTTGCGAACAGTGCTTTCGCTTCCTGCCGCGAGGTGGCGTATATTACGCTTTCCTCCTTCAGAGTCAACCACTTTTTCAGAAGTTTTCTCCGGCGATTCAGCTTCCTGAATCTCCTGACCCGGTGACCGTCAGGCCGTTGTTCCGTGTCAGTGGAGGCGCATTATAGGGAGTTTCTGACGGCTGACAAGCGTTTCTGCAAAAAAAAGTTCCGACCGTTTCTTTTTTCAACAAAGGAGCAATAAACGTACTTTTTAAGTCTATTTAATCCGCAAATCGGCCCGAATTCTCTTTTATATCCATCACAATCACAGGCTGGCCAGTGCTATTCTTTTTACTTCGCAGGATTTTCCTGTCGGTAATAACGACTGAGAAGGATGCCCAATGATAAAATCCGCGCGCAGTATGGCCGGACTTCCGTGGATTGCCGCCATGGCTTTCTTTATGCAGGCGCTTGATGCCACGATATTGAATACTGCTCTTCCCGCCATCGCCTTAAGCCTTAACCGTTCCCCCCTTGCCATGCAATCCGCTGTTATCAGCTACACCCTGACCGTCGCCATGCTAATCCCGCTCAGCGGCTGGCTGGCCGATCGCTTTGGCACCCGAAAGGTTTTTATCGCTGCCGTTTCTTTATTTACGTTGGGTTCGCTGGCCTGTGCGCTTTCCGGCACTTTAACCATGCTGGTTCTGTTCAGGATAGTGCAGGGGATCGGCGGCGCGATGATGATGCCCGTCGCCAGGCTGGCGCTGTTAAGGGCCTATCCGCGTAGCGAGCTGTTGCCCGTACTGAACTTTGTGACGATGCCAGGCCTGGTCGGCCCGGTGCTGGGCCCGCTGCTTGGCGGCGTACTGGTCACCTGGGCTAGCTGGCACTGGATCTTCCTGATTAATATTCCTGTAGGCATTCTCGGCATCTTCTATGCCCGCAAATATATGCCCGACTTCACCACGCCGAAACGCCGCTTTGATTTTATCGGCTTTATGCTCTTTGGGATTGGCCTGGTGATGCTCTCCAGCGGCATCGAGCTGTTCGGCGAAAAAATAGTCGCCAGCAGCGTAGCGCTGGCGGTTACCAGCGGCGGCATCCTTCTGCTTCTTCTTTATATAGTGCATGCACGTCGTCATCCGACGCCGCTGATCCCGCTGCCCATGTTTAAGACGCGCACCTTCTCGGTCGGCATCTTAGGCAATATCGCTTCGCGCCTCGGTACAGGCTGCATTCCCTTCCTGATGCCGCTGATGCTCCAGGTTGGCTTTGGTTATACCGCCATTCTGGCTGGCTGCATGATGGCGCCTACCGCTCTGGGTTCAATCCTCGCGAAATCAACGGTAACGCAGGTGCTGCGCTGGTTCGGCTACCGCAAAACGCTGACGGGGATCAGCGTCATTATTGGCGTGCTGATCGCCAGCTTCGCGCTACAGTCGCCTGCGGCCAGTCTGGCGCTCCTGCTGCTGCCGTTATTTGTGTTGGGAATGGCAATGTCCACCCAGTTTACGGCGATGAATACCATTACGCTGGCAGACCTTAACGACAGCAATGCCAGCAGCGGTAACAGTATGCTGGCCGTCACCCAACAATTGGCTATCAGCTTTGGCGTGGCGGTCAGCGCGGCGGTACTGCGTTTTTATAGTAATTTTGACGGCACCACCGTCGATCACTTCCACGCCACTTTCCTGACGATGGGCGTGGTAACGGTGTTTTCCGGCCTGGTCTTTATGCTGCTGAAGCCAGGCGACGGCCGGCATCTGATTGCCGACCGGGAAAAGCGGAAAAAACGCGCCTAGCGTTCCGCCACCGAACCGCGTTCGATCAGCTCCGGCGTCAGCACCAGCAGCTGCTGGCTGGCGTCGGGATCGGCAAAGCGGTGGATCAACGTATCAATAGCCAGTTCGCCCAGCTCGTCTTTGGGCTGGTGAATAGTGGTTAACGGCGGCGTCATATAGCGGGCAAGCTCGATATCGTCATAACCGATCACCGCCATATCTTTGGGCACCGATAGTCCCGCCTGATAAAGCGAATGGTAAACGCCAACGGCCATCGCATCGTTACTGGTGAATACCGCCTGCGGTCGAAGGCTCAGCGCCAGCAGCTGATTCATAGCATGATAGCCGCCCTGAAATTCAAAGTCGCCGCTGACCACATACTCCTCAGGCACGGCCAGCCCCGCCTGCTGCATAGCCTGATAAAAGCCGTTAAGCCGCAAACGAGCCGGCGTCTTGTCTTGCGGCCCGGCGATACAGGCAATGCGGGTATAGCCGCGCGAAATCAGAAAACGGGTCGCCAGTTCGCCGCCCAGCAGCGAGTTGTCCTGAATAATGTCGCTGCCGCCTTCAAAGGGCGACCAGTCCATCATTACTATTGGAATAGAAGGATAGCGATTGAGGATCTCGGGAGAGGGAAGATGACTTTCGGTGCACATGATGAGTAAACCGTCGACGCGCTTTTGCAGCAGCGTTTCCAGGCTGCGGTTCATTCTGTCCTCGTCGCCTTCGGTGTTGCACAGCACCAGGCTGTAGCCGCGTTCATAACAGCTTCTTTCCACGCCGCGCACTACTTCCGAATAAAAGGGGTTACTGCTGGCGGTAAGCAGCATGCCTATAGTGTGCGTCTGATTGAGTTTAAGGCTACGCGCCAGCGCAGAAGGGGCGTAGTTTAACGCGGTAATCGCCGCAGTAACCTTTTCCTGCACCGCCTCGCTGACGAAGCGGTTTTTATTGATGACATGGGAAACCGTAGACGTCGATACGCCCGCCAGACGAGCGACATCTTTCATTGTGGGCACGGCCTACTCCTGCTGCTGTAAAAAGCGATCGGTCTCTTCACGCCACGGCACCGAAGGCTGCGCACCGGATCGCGTGACGGCAATCGCCGCCGCCGCATGGGCAAAACGCACGGCCTGCGGTAACGGCTTGCCTTCCAGCAGCGCGGTCATCAGCGCGCCGTTAAAGGTATCGCCTGCGGCGATAGTATCGACGGCCTGCACCTTGAATCCTGGGATGCGCTCGCCTTTACCCGCTTCGCTTAACCATACGCCGCGGCTGCCCAACGTAATCAACACGCTGTGGATGCCTTTATCGTGCAGCACCGATGCCGCGCGCGCCGCGTCTTCATCGGAGGCAACGGCCACGCCGGTAAGAATTTCCGCTTCGGTTTCGTTCGGCGTAATCATATCCACCAGCGCCAGCAGCTCGTCCGGGAGCGGCATCGCCGGCGCAGGATTGAGGATGACTTTGGTGTGATGCTGACGGGCGACTTTTGCGGCGGCCAGCACGCTTGCAAGCGGCGATTCCAGCTGCATCAGCAGCGCATCCGCGTTTTCAACGATCTTCCGCTGTTTTTCGACCAGAGCGGGCGACAGCGCGGCGTTCGCGCCAGCATGGATAGCGATGCTGTTTTCACCCTCATCATTAACGAAGATCAGCGCCACGCCGGTAGATTCGCCAGCGATGACCTCCACCGGCGCAATATCGATATGGTCTTCCGCCAGCTGCTGACGAATACGCTGGCCGATATCGTCGTCGCCCACGCAGGCGATAAAGGCGATATCCGCGCCGCTGCGTCCGGCCGCGACGGCCTGATTAGCGCCCTTGCCGCCGAAAGCGATCTGGTATTGCTTACCGATCACCGTTTCACCGGGACGGGGGAATGAGGTCAGATTAAGAATATGGTCTGCGTTGATGCTGCCGAGCACGGCCAGCCTGCCGGTTTTATTCATGGGAGCGTCCAGAAAAAGGCGCCACCTGCAAGAGGTGGCGCGTGCCATGCTTTTCTTTGATTTATTTAGTGACCAGCTTCAGGTCAACGGGATTGATAGCCTGAACCTGCTGGCCCTTCAGCACTTTATCAGCGGTTTGTACGCCGATAACGCCGATTTGTGCCGGCTGCTGCGCCACGGTGGCAGCGAGTTTGCCGCCCTGCACGGCTTTTACGCCGTCCGCGGTGCCGTCGAAGCCGACTACTACCACATCAGATTTGCCCGCCGTTTGCAATGCGCGCATCGCACCTAATGCCATTTCATCGTTCTGCGCAAACACCGCCTGCACATCCGGATGGGCCGTCAGCAGGTTCTGCATCACGTTCAGGCCCTTGGTGCGGTCAAAATCTGCGGGCTGGCTGGCAAGGATAACAAATTTATGCGCATCGGCTGCCGTTTTGAAGCCTTCGCCGCGTTCGCGAGCGGCGGACGTCCCGGCAATCCCGGCCAGCTCAATGATTTTAGCCTGGTCGCCGACGCGTTTCGCAATATAGTCGCCCGCCATTTTGCCGCCCAGGCGGTTGTCGGATGCAACATGGCTGACCACTTTGCCCTGAGCAGCCACGCGATCCAGCGTGATCACCGGGATATTGGCCTGATTAGCCATTTTTACCGCATTGCCTACCGCATCGGAATCGGTCGGGTTAATCAGCAGCAATTTTGTGCCGCGCACCGCAAGATCCTGCACGTTGGCCAGCTCTTTTGCCGGATTGTTCTGCGAATCCAGCACCACCAGGTTGTAGCCCAGCTTGTCCGCTTCTTTCTGAGCTCCCTCTTTTAACGAAACGAAAAACGGGTTGTTCAGCGTGGAAACTACCAGCGCGAGTGTCTCTTTTGCCATCGCGTTGGCGCTGAGCGTTGCGCCGAGCAGCATGGCCAGCGCCGTCATTTTAGTCATTTTCATTTTCGATTCCTGTAGGGTTATTTTTTGTTATCCACCAGCACCGCCAGCAGGATCACGACTGCTTTCACGATCATCTGGTAATAGGAAGAAACGCCAAGCAGATTCAGGCCGTTATTAAGGAAGCCCAGGATCAGCGCGCCGACCAGCGTGCCCATAATGCGTCCTTTGCCGCCTGCCAGGCTGGTGCCGCCCAGCACCACCGCCGCGATGGCGTCCAGCTCGTAGCCGGTGCCCGCCGTAGGCTGAGCGGAAGAGAGTCGCGCCACCTCAATGGTGCCCGCCAGCGCCGCCAACATACCGCTGAGCGCATAGACCGTGATTTTGACGCGGCTGACGCTGATGCCGGAAAGGCGAGTAGCCGCTTCATTGCCGCCAAGCGCATAGATATAACGGCCCAGGCGAGTATGGTGCAGCATGTACCACGCCAGCAGAAAGGTCAGCGCCATCAGCCAGACCGGCGTGGGAATGCCCAGCGGTCGTCCGATACCAAACCAGCCAAACAAATCGGCATTATCGCTGAAGCCGGTATTCACCGGGCTGCCGTTGGTATAAACCATGGTCGCGCCGCGCAGCAGCAGCATCATGACCAGCGTGGCGATAAACGCCTGCACTTTGCCCTTTGCCACTATGGTGCCGGTTATCGCGCCAATCAGTGCCCCCAGGGCCAGCGAGGCCGCCACCGCGACCAGCGCGTTAACCTCTATACCAACCAGCGAAGCGCCTACTGCGCCGGTCAGCGCCAGCAGCGATCCCACAGACAGGTCGATGCCTGAAGTCAGGATCACCAGCGTCATGCCGACGGCCATAATGGCGTTGACGGAAGTCTGCTGCAGAATGTTGAACATATTGTTCAGGGTAAAGAAATTGGGGCTCTGACTGGCGACGACGGCAATCAGTACTACCAGCGCAATCAGCGATTTTTGTTCCAGCAGCCAGGCTTTGCCGCGGCTGGCCTGTAGGGTTTGAGTACTCATGGTGTGACCAACTCCGCGCTATGTTGCTTGCCGACCGCCGCCGCCATCAGGCGTTCCTGCGTGGCCTGTTCAATGGGAAAATCGCCGCTCAGACGGCCTTCGTGCATGACCAGCACGCGATCGCTCATGCCCAACACTTCCGGCATTTCTGAGGAAACAAGAATGATGCTCAGTCCCTCTTGTTTAAACTGATTGATTAACTGGTAGATTTCTTTCTTGGCACCCACGTCCACACCGCGCGTCGGCTCATCCAGGATCAGCACCTTAGGCCGCGTCATCAGCCCACGCGCAATAGCGACTTTCTGCTGGTTGCCGCCGGATAAAAGCCCGATCGGCTGCATCATTGAGGGCGTTTTTACGTTGAACAACTTGATAAAATCGCTGACCGCCAGCTGCTCTTCGGCATGTTTTAACCGTCCGCCGCCGTGGCTGAAGTAGTCGAGCGCGGTTAAAGACATGTTTTCTTTTACCGACATGCCGAGCACCAGCCCGTCGCGTTTGCGATCTTCAGAGATATAAACGATGCCGTTACGCAAGCCTTCTTCCGGCGTGCGCGTCGTTACCGCTTTCCCGTCGAGCGTGACGCTACCGCCGCTGCGTGGAAAAGCGCCGTACAGCACCTTCATCAGTTCGGTACGGCCCGCACCCATTAGCCCTGCTACGCCCAGGATCTCGCCCTGACGCAGTGAAAAGCTGACGTCGTTTACGCCCGGCCCGCTAAGGTTTTTCACGGTTAAGCGCACGTCGCCCGGCGCTTTGTTCAGGCGCGGATACTGCTCTTCCAGCCTGCGGCCTACCATCATTTCAATCAGCGCTTCTTCGTTCAGCGTATCGACCGCTCTTTCGGCGATAAACTGTCCGTCGCGAAATACGGTGACGTCATCGCAGATTTCAAAAATCTCTTTCATGCGGTGCGAGATATAAACGATGCCGCAGCCCTGCGCTTTCAGCTCCCGGATAACGCGAAACAGCGAGGCCGTTTCGGTATCGGTCAGCGCATCGGTGGGTTCATCCATCACGATGACTTTTGACTCAAAGCTCAACACTTTGGCGATTTCCACCATTTGCTGGTCGCCGATCGACAGATCGCCCACCAGTTTATTGCTGTTGAAACGCAGGTTCAGCCGCTGTAACAGCCTGTCCGCCTCCGCATAAAGCTTTTTCCAGCGGATACCGCCGAAAGCGTTAACGAATTCGCGGCCTAAAAAGATGTTCTCCGCCACGCTGAGCTGCGGGATCAGATTCAGCTCCTGATGAATGATGCCAATACCCGCTTCCTGCGACGCTTTCGGCCCGCTAAAGTTAACCTCTTCGCCCAACCATTTAACAGAGCCGGCGTCGCGGGCATAGATACCGGTCATCACTTTCATCATGGTAGATTTTCCGGCGCCGTTTTCGCCCACCAGCGCCATCACGCGGCCGGGATAAACCGCCAGCGAAGCGCCGGACAGCGCTTTAACGCCCGGAAAGGCTTTTTCAATGCCCTGTAGTTGCAATAAAGGTTGCATGACGGCCTCAGAAGGTCACGCCAGCGCCAAGGATAATGTTCGCATAGGGCGAACACTCCCCGCTGCGAATAACCGCATGGCTGCGCTGTGTTAACTGTTTGAACTGTTGATGAGAAACGTACTGAACGGCGATAGTGTTTCCCTGGCGTTGTTGCAGTAAATCGAGCAGTGCGGAAAGTTCGTCGTGGAGCCGTGGATTATGAGATTTGATCTCTTCCGCGATGATGGCGCTCTCCACCTGCATCTCTTTCGTTACGGTTTCGACTACCTGCATAAAGCCGGGAATGCCCTGAGTCAGCGCCAGGTCGATGCGCTCCGGCCCCGAAGGGATGGGCAGGCCCGCGTCACCGATAGTTACGCTGTCGGTGTGGCCCAGGCGAGAAACCAGAGAAGATATTGCAGAATTCAGTAAGGCGCCTTTTTTCATCTTTTCACTCCAGAGCGAAACGTTTCGCTGATCGGGAGTGTAAAAAAACGGCGGCAGAAAACAATCGTCACGATGCGGAACTGTGATCGCCATCGAAACGTTTCGTTGACAGGCTTTGCTCAGGCTATGCAACAGGAAAGGCGCAGCGATCGGTCATCAGAACGACATAAAAAAAGACCGCCCGTAAGGCGGTCGGCAGGGATTAGTTAAATACCATTCCACCATCGATCAGCAGTGACTGACCGGTCATGTAGTCGGAATCAGGCCCGGCGAGGAAGGAAACGCAGGCAGAAACATCTTCCGGTTCAGACAGGCGGCCCAGCGTAATACGTTTGGCAAACTCTGCCGTACCGTAGCCCAGCGGTTTACCTGCCGCTTCTGACACCTGACGATCTATCTCGTCCCACATTGGCGTTTTAACAATGCCCGGGCAGTAAGCGTTGACGGTAACGCCCAACGGAGCCAGATCGCGTGCGGCGGTTTGCGTCAGGCCGCGCACGGCGAACTTGCTGGAGCTATAGATCGCCAGCTCGGGGTTGCCAACATGGCCCGCCTGCGAACAGGCATTAATAATTTTGCCACCGTGGCCTTCGGCTTTAAACGCCTGAATCGCCGCCTGCATCCCCCAGATCACGCCTTTTACGTTGATATCGTAAACTTTATCCACCATTTCCGCCGTGATCTCTTCAATTGGCGTAGTTGGCGCAATTCCGGCATTGTTGACAATGACGTCAAACCCACCCAGCTCTTTGCGAGCCTGCTCCACCGCAGCGATGACCTGGTCACGCTTTGAGACGTCTACCGTTACCGCAATCGCTTTACCGCCTGCGCTGGCGATTTCGTCAGCCACCTGGCGCGCGGTCTGGCTGTTATAGTCCGCTACCGCCACGGCAAAACCGTCTTTTGCCAGACGCAGCGCTATTGCTTTGCCGATCCCCTGGCCACTACCCGTTACTAAGGCTACTTTCGTTTTCATATTATCTCCTTGAATACTAAAGAATCTGACTCAGATGCAGCTGGCCCATCAGCATTGGATTATCGGCGTAATCCACCGGTACGGCGACCACGGCAGGCCCGTTGACATCCATTGCTTTACGCAGCGTCGGTTCCAGCTCAGCCGCGCTTTCTACCGCAAAGCCCGCCGCGCCGAACGCCTGTGCATAGGCTTTAAAATCAACCGGCCCGAATTTTACGCCGGAAACGCGCTGATATTTCTTCTCTTCCTGCATCGCCACCATGTTGTAGGCCTCATCGACCCAGATGATGTGCAGGATATTGGCTTTCAGCCTGACCGCCGTTTCCAGCTCCATGCTGGACTGCAAAAAGCCGCCGTCGCCGGAAACCGAGATGACTTTACGACTCGGATCCACCAACCAGGCGCCGATAGCCCAGGGCAGCGCCACGCCCATAGTCTGTTGACCGTTGGAGATCATGATCTGGCGGGCGCGGAAGCTATAGAGATAGCGAGCGATCCAGATATGAAAGCTGCCCATATCTACGGTCAGCGTGACGTCGCTGTTAATGATGTCCTGCATGGCGCGCACTATCCGCAGCGGATGCAGCGCGAACTGGTTGAGGTTCTTGCCCTGCATTGATAACAACTGCCGCTGCTGTTGACGATCGTCCAGAATGGCTGCTGCCTCCGTGCTGAGCTGTAAAGGCGTATCAATGCGCTCGGCCAGCTTGTCGACGGTTGCGGCAATATCGCCAATCAGCTCGGCATCAGGCAGATAGCAGTTATCGGCATCGGAAGGCAGCACGTCGATATGTACCAGCGTGGCGCCGCCGCTGTTCCACATGGCCGGTTCGTACTCAACCGGACTGTAGCCGATAGTGATAATCAGGTCAGCCTCGCGCAGCAGACGGTCACCTGCCTGGTTGTTAAACAGCCCGACGCGGCCCGCAAAACGCGAGAAGTGTTCCTGTCTGACCGCGCCTGCGGCCTGATAGGTGCTGGTAACCGGAATTCGGCTGCGCTCCAGCAGGCGATGGATCGCATCGCTGTTTGCCGGCTGGCTGGCCATCAGGCCCAGCAGCAGCACCGGGTTTTTTGCTTTGGCAATTTGCGCGGCAACGGCGGCAATGGCCGCATCTGGCGCGGGGCCGAGCAGCAGCTGACCTTTGCTGGTCAGCAGCTGACCGCGAGCGGGCTGGTCGACGATATCCTGCGGCAGGCTGACAAAAGCGCCGCCGCCGCGACCGTGCTCGGCATGACGAAAGGCATTGGAGACCACTTCCGCCAGCGCGTTGGAGTCGGTGACTTCCACGGCATATTTGGTGACCGGACGAAACATCGACACGGTATCCATACTCTGATGCACCTGTTTAGCGCTGTCAGCCCGTTTTACCTGTCCACCCAGCGCCACCACCGGATCGCCTTCGCTGGTAGCGGTCGCCATGCCCGTGATCAGATTCGAGCAGCCCGGCCCGGAAGTCACCAGCGCCACGCCCGCATTACCGGTCAGGCGGCCCACTGCAGCAGCCATAAAGGCAGCGTTTGCTTCATGACGCACCGGGATGGTCTGAATAGTAGAGTCCACCAGCGAATCAAACATTTTGTCGATCTTCGCGCCAGGGATGCCGAAGACCTGTTTTACGCCCTGCGCCTCCAGCTGTGCCACGACCAAATCGGCGCCGTGCTGCCAGAGAGCGGTTTCGGTTGGGTTTTTCATCTTAATTCCTCAGGATTAGCTTTCAACGGAGCGAATGGCGGAATCCAGATTTTCCGGATTCAGATTGGCCTGCAGAAAATCACTGTCGCCTGGCAGATCGATGACCAGCTTGCTGATCTCGCCAAAGGTCAGCTCGCCCTCTTCCAGCTGGTAATCCAGCAGATGGCCGCCGCCCTGGCGATCGTCGGTAATGAAATGTTCGTGATAGCCCGCTACGTTAATGCCCTGCATATACTGCGGGGTACGGAAACCAATCAGCACGCCGTCGCGCTGGCTGAACCGGAAGGTAGGCTGCTGGCCAAGCACTTCCGGCATAGAACGATAGGGACGATGCTGGCAAGGTACGGTACGCGTGGAGGCCGCGGAAAAACGACCGTTGATCCGCAGCGCGCAAAACTGATTGTCCGAAGTCACCTGGCTGTCGATCAGATCGTGAATAGCCTGACGGCTGGCCGGTGCGGAGAAACGATGGCGGTACTGAGGCTGGAAAAACGTCATTACGGCAAAAGGCGTTTTCTGCTGCGGATCGGCTTCCCGCGCGCTGCCGTCGGAACGCAGCTGATAAACCTCGCTGTCAAAAGCGATCAGCTCACCATCGAGCTGGTTAAAGGTGCCTAAACCAAAATCGCCCTTCTTCAGCAGGTCGGCTACGGTAACGTTGCCTTCGTACACGCCGCTGAGCAACGCACTCATCAGAGAGGTTTGATAGATGACGCTTTCTGGTCTTTGCTGACGGAGCCCGCTGACGGTTGAAACCAGCTGTTGCTCACATAAACAGTCGGTTACAGAATGTTTCATAACTTGCCTCTATGCTAAAACAGTTCAGGATTACTAATTGAATGTTGACTCGATTCAGTTATGAATTCCAATATAGAAAGCCCATCACTTTGAGACGAATAAGATATGGAACTCCGCCATCTGCGTTATTTTGTCGCGGTCGCGCAAACGCGCCACTTTACGCGTGCCGCAGAAATGCTGGGGATCTCGCAACCGCCGCTCAGCCAGCAAATTCTGCGTCTGGAACGGGAAATAGGTACGCCGCTGCTGAGGAGACTGTCGCGCGGCGTGGAGCTGACGGAAGCGGGGGAAGCTTTTTATCAGGATGCCTGCCAGATCCTGGAGCTGACCGGGCATGCGCTTGAGAAAGCCAAAGGGATAGCTCGCGGCGTAACCGGCAAGCTTTCGCTGGGCGTCGCCAGCTCGGTCGCCTTTCATTCGGCGATTTTTGCGTTAATGAAAGATTTTCAGGCTCGCTATCCGTCAATGACGATACTGACACGTGAGCAGAATATGGCGTCGCTAATGCACGACTTGCAGGAGGGCCTGCTGGATGCCGCTTTCGTTCGCCTGCCCTGTGAGAGCAGCAAAGCGTTTAACCTGAAAGTGATAGCCAGCGAAAAGATGCTGGTGGCGCTGCCTGCCAGCCATGCGCTGGGAACGCGGCCGCAAGTTTCGCTGTCGCAGCTGGCTGACGACACGCTGATTATGTTTCCGCGTGAGGTTGCGCCAAGCCTGTATGAACTGGTGATCAGCGCCTGTCTGCGTGCCGGCTTTCAGCCGCATACCGGGCAGCAGTCACCGCAAATTTCCTCGTCCATCGGCATGGTGGCTGCGGGGTTTGGCTTCGCTATCGTGCCGGAATCGCTGTGCTGCATCGCGCATCCCGGCGTGGTGTTTCGCCCTGTTGACGATGCGGCGTTAAATACTGATATTGCGCTGGCCTGGCGCCGTTTCGACCGTTCGCCTGCCGTTATGCACCTGTCGATGATGCCGACCAGGACGTAGCGAGGCATGCTCAGCCATTCTGGGGCCAACTTAGCCATTACGGCGCCAGCTTAGCGGTTACGGAAACCGTTAGCCGCAACCGGGGCAGCGGCTAAAAACGCCGCGCCCCGGAGCCAGACGCCACCGCCGAAGCTCGCTTACCCGTCGGTGGCACAGTCGGGCTGCTGGCATCACCTTCAGCCAGCCAATCGAAGCTGAATCAGTTCAGTTTATGGATTTTCTTCACGTCAAGCTCGACGGAATTAAAGTCCTTGTCCAGTTCGCCCTGGATTTCGACTTTGTCTTTTGGCGTGATGTTCTGGCCTTCCCAACGCTTATGATCGATATCCACTTTCATCGTGCCGGTGGCATCACGGAAGATATAGTCATCATCGCTGACGCGCTTTTCAATATTACCGCGCATCGTCACCCAGGCATCGTCCTTCATATCCTGCGCCTGTTTGACCGTGACCACGGTTTCATCCCCGCTGAAACCGCCTTTCTGCACGTTAGCGGTCGGCGCGCTCGGATCGCTGAAGCCGCCGTTTTGAGCAGCGAATACCGGGCCGGAAACCAGAGCGGCAAGGGCAAATAAAGCAGCAGTTTTTTTCATCATAGTCACCTTTATTCCATGGAGTGAGGCAGCTTGCGCTGCATGATTCGTTGTGTTCAGGGCTTAGTTAAACAAACTTTTCTTAACAGGATCTTAAGAGACATCATTCAATACGTGGTTTGCGAGCCATACCGAAAAATAGCCTTTTTTCCCGATTTTTGCCTGTACAGCGCCCGTTCCCTTTCGTATAAAGCCGTTAATCACAGAGGAAGTCGCCATGAAAATTTTGGTCATTGAAGACGATCGCCTGATTGGCGACGGGATTAAAGCAGGTTTGAGCAAGCTGGGTTTCAGCATCGACTGGTTTACCGAAGGCAAAACGGGGCAGGCGGCGCTTTCCGCTACCTCTTACGATGCGGTAGTGCTGGATTTAAGCCTGCCCGGCATCGATGGCCTGGATATTCTGCGCGGCTGGCGGCAGCAGGGTCGGGACGAGCCGGTGCTGATCCTGACCGCGCGGGATGCCCTGGAGCAGCGGCTTGCCGGGCTGCAGCAGGGCGCCGACGACTACCTTTGCAAACCCTTCGCCCTCAGCGAAGTCGCCGCCCGGCTACAGGCATTAATCCGACGACGTCACGGTCAGCTACAGCCCGTGCTACGCCACGGCGCGGTTGCGATGGCCTCCGGCTCGCATACGGCCACCCTGAACGACGAGCCGCTCCCCCTGAAGCCGCGTGAACTGGCCCTGCTGGAGCTGTTCTTGCTTAACCCCGGTCGCGTATTGACGCGCGCGCAGCTGGAGGAAAAATTGTATGGCTGGGATGACGACGTCTCCAGCAATGCCGTTGAAGTCCATATCCACCACCTGCGCAAAAAACTGGGCAGCACATTTATCCGTACCGTTCATGGCGTCGGCTATACGCTGGGAGATCCGTAATGCATCGATTAAGCCTGCGTCTGCGCCTGATGCTGGGTTTTCTGCTGCTGACGCTTATTTGCTGGGGCGCGGCCAGCATCGGTTCGTGGTGGCAGACGCGGCACAATATCAATCAACTGTTTGATACCCAGCAGATGCTGTTTGCCAAACGGCTGGCGACCATGAATCCCGAGCAGCTTAGCCACGAGCCGTTAACGCTGCCAAAAACTAAAAACCTGCTGAAACACCATCGCGGCGCACAGGAGGATGACGCGCTGGCATTTGCCGTTTTCACTGCGGATGGTCGCATGGTGATGAACGATGGCGACAACGGCAAGGATTTTCTCTTTAGCCGCAGCCGCAACGGTTTTACCGATGGCAAGCTCAAGGGAGATGATGATTTATGGCGTATGGTCTGGTTACCCACGCCGGACAAACAATACGTGGTGGTGGTGGGTCAGGAGTGGGAATACCGCGACGACATGACCCGCGATATCGTCCAGACTAACCTGATCCCCTGGCTGATCGCGCTGCCAATTATGCTGCTGCTGCTGCTGTGGCTGGTCACGCACGAGCTGGCGCCGTTGAAAAGAATTGCCCGACAGCTGCGTCTGCGTACGCCTGATGACGGCACGCCGCTGTTGGAAAAGCGGGTGCCGAATGAGGTGAAGCCCTTACTGACGGAGCTGAACGCGCTGTTCTCACGCGTCAGCGAGATGCTGCTGCGCGAACGCCGTTTTACTTCCGACGCCGCGCATGAATTAAGAAGCCCGCTGGCGGCGCTCAAGGTGCAGGCAGAAGTGGCGCAGCTGGCTCACGATGATGAAACGGTGCGCCGCCACGCGCTGCAAAACCTGGATCTCGGTATCGATCGCGCCACTCGCCTGGTGGATCAGCTGCTTACGCTCTCAAGGCTGGACAGTAAAGCCGATCTGGCAACGGAAAGCCTGGATCTGCGTCAGCTGCTTCAACAGGCCGTGATCGATCATTACCCACAGGCGCAGGCAGCCGGAATGGAGATAGCGCTGGAAGCACCGCCTTCGCCCATTATCCGTAACGGTAACGCTTTGCTGCTGTCGCTAATGATGCGTAACCTGGTGGAAAACGCCCTGCGTTACGGCCAGTCAGGGAACCAGGTGCAGCTGAGCATTAATGAAAACGGCCTGGCGGTCATGGATAACGGGCCAGGCGTCAGCAAAGAAGATCTGTGCCGCCTGGGGCAGCGTTTTTATCGGCCCCCGGGGCAGGAAAAATCGGGCAGCGGCCTTGGGCTGTCTATCGTTAACCGTATTGCCCGACTGCATGGGATGCAGATGCGTTGCGCCAATCGTGACGGCGGCGGCTTTGCAGTTATGCTGACATGGTGAGGTGGTGGCAAAATGACATGCCGGTATGTGGCGACACGTTGGCCCGTTTACATGTGAACATAACCCGCTAAGCCGCGCCGGAACACGTAGCGCCATAAGCCGCCGGTTTAAAGGTCCGACGTTTCTTTCAGAATCAGGTATAAGGCTATGCCCGGCGAAAAGCCCAAAGAAAAGGCCGACGATCGTCGGCCTTGTGCAGGGTCAGGTTTCGGCTTGGGTACCCGGTGCAATAACCCGGCTTGTCAGATTTCGACCTGGGTGCCCAGTTCAATAACCCGGTTTGGCGGGATCTCAAACTGGTCAGGCGCGCGCAGAGCGTTGCGCTGTAGCGCCATAAACAGCTTGCCGCGCAGACGCAAATACCATGGCCGCTTGCCGATAATCAGCGATTCATGCGACATAAAGAACGAGGTTTCCATCATCCGGCAGTTCAGGCCTTCCAGCCCGCAGCGGTGGAAAATCTCTTCCATATTAGGCGTTTCCCGCCAGCCGTAGCTCGCCACCACGCGCCAGAAAGTGGGGGAAAGCTGTTCAATAGACACGCGACGCACGTTATGGACGTAAGGCGCATCTTCCGTCCGCAGCGTCAGCAGCACAACACGTTCATGTAACACTTTGTTGTGCTTGAGATTATGCAGCATGGCAAAAGGAATAACGTTCAGCGCGCGCGACATATAGACGGCGGTGCCCGGCACGCGTACCGGTGGCGACTTCTCCAGCGAAACAATCATCGCTTCCAGCGAGTTGCCGTGTTCATGCATCCGGCGCAGCAGACGGAAACGCTCGCTTTTCCAGGTGGTCATAATCACCAACATCACCAGCGCCAGGCTTAACGGCAGCCAGCCGCCGGAAAACACTTTTACCAGGTTGGCCGAAAAGAGCGAAACGTCGATGCACAACATGCAAAGCAGGATAAACAGCACCAGATAGCGGTTCCAGTGCCAGTTTTTTATCGCCACGGTGGTGCAAAGGATTGAGGTCAGCACCATGGTCCCGGTTACGGCGATACCGTAGGCTGCTGCCAGGTTACTGGAGTGTTTAAAGCCAACAATCACGATCACCACGGAGAAAAAGAGTATCCAGTTAATGACCGGGATGTAGATTTGACCGGATTCCTCTTCGGAAGTGTGCACGATGCGCATAGGCGGTAAATAGCCCAGACGAACCGCCTGACGAGTCAACGAGAAAACGCCGGAAATCACCGCCTGAGAAGCGATAACCGTCGCCAGCGTCGCCAGGATCAGCATAGGGATCAGCGCCCAGTCCGGCGCCAGCAGAAAGAACGGGTTTTTAATCGCTTCAGGGTGTTTCAGCAGGAGCGCGCCCTGGCCGAAGTAGTTCAACACCAGCGACGGCAGCACTGCCAGGAACCAGGCCAGACGGATAGGCAGCTTGCCGAAATGGCCCATATCCGCATACAGCGCTTCCACGCCGGTGATAGCCAGCACTACGGCACCCAGCGCAAAAAACGAGACGGTTTTATATTCAAAAAAGAAGTGCATTGCCCAGTAGGGGTTCAACGCGTGCAGCACGTCGGGATTAGCCATGATACCCCGAGCGCCCAGTATGGCCAGAATGATGAACCATGCCAGCATTACCGGCGCGAACAGTTTACCGACAATACCCGTGCCGTGTTTCTGGATCATGAACAGCAGCGTCAGCACCGCTATCGCCAGCGGGACAATCCAGGCATCAAGGTCAGGCGCGGCGATTTCCAGCCCCTCAATGGCGGAAAGTACCGAAACGGCCGGCGTGATCACCACTTCGCCGTAAAAGAAACTGCCGCCAATCAGCCCCATAATGACCAAAACCGCCGTGGCTCTGGCACCGGTATGACGGCCCGCCAGCGACATCAGGGTCAGAATTCCCCCTTCGCCGGCGTTGTCAGCGCGCATCACGTAGCTGATATATTTTAACGAGACCACCAGCACTAATAGCCAGAAAATCAGCGAGAGGAAGCCGAATACCGCATCGCGCTCAACGCCAAACCCGAACTGGCCGGAGAGACATTCCCGCAGCGTATAGAGAGGGCTGGTGCCGATATCGCCATAGACGACGCCTATTGCCGCTAAGGTCACGGCGCCAAGGGACTGCTTTTTATCAGAACTCATAGGAAGATCTTTTGTTGGAGCTGATTGCTGAAACGCACCCAGCTTATCAAGCCATCAAAAAACGCACAGTATGCACGAATCATTCTGAATGCCTATCCTTAATTGGAATGTGGAAAGCGACTTCAATGGCCTGTGTCACCCTTTGACAAGAAAAAAGCTGACGTATATCAACTCTTTCAAGCATCATAGCCAGTAGTGTTTGCGCTCGCCAGTCGCCCGCTGGCAAGAACGTAGAAAAGGATAACTGTTTGATGATGTCCCAGCCTCACCTCCTGGCGGAAAGAATCGCACGCCTCAGCAACGCGTTAGAAAAGGGACTTTACGAACGCCATCACGCTATTCGCCTTTGCCTGCTGGCGGCATTAAGCGGCGAAAGCGTTTTTTTGCTTGGCCCGCCAGGCATTGCCAAAAGCCTGATAGCCCGTCGCCTGAAGTATGCCTTCCAGCATGCCCGCGCCTTTGAATATCTGATGACCCGCTTCTCCACCCCGGAAGAAGTTTTTGGGCCGCTTTCCATTCAGGCGTTGAAAGATGAAGGCCGCTATCAGCGCCTGATCAAAGGCTACCTGCCCGATGCCGAAATCGTCTTTCTGGATGAAATCTGGAAAGCGGGGCCGGCTATCCTCAATACGCTGCTGACCGCCATCAACGAGCGGCGCTTTCGCAACGGCGATTGTGAAGAAACCATCCCGATGCGGCTGCTGGTGACCGCCTCCAACGAACTGCCCGAGGCCGACAGCGGGCTGGAAGCGCTGTACGACCGGATGCTGATCCGGCTGTGGCTTGATAACGTGCATGAAAAGCAGAACTTTCGCAGCATGTTGACCCATCAGCAGGATGAGAACAGCAATCCCGTCGCGGAGTCGCTCTGCATCACTGATGAAGAGTATAGCGAATGGCAAAAAGGCATTGCGCAGGTTGCGCTGCCGGAAGAGGTGTTTGAGCTGATTTTTATGCTGCGCCAGCAGCTGGAGAACCAGCCGGAAGCGCCTTATATTTCCGATCGCCGCTGGAAAAAAGCGATCCATCTTTTACAGGCCTGCGCTTTTTACAGCGGCCGTAAAGCGATCGCGCCGGTAGATCTGATTTTGCTGAAAGATTGCCTGTGGCACGACGTCGCCTCTATGGCGCTGCTGGATCGCGAGATCGACAATCTGATCACCCAGCAGGCCTGGCAGCAGCAGCCGATGCTGATCAAACTGCAGCAAATCGCCTCGCGCCGGCTGAGGCTGCAGCAGGAAAAAAGCGTAGAGCAGGCGATAAGGCTGGAGAAGCATGGCGGCATATTCAGCCGTAAACCCCACTATGAGCTGCCCGAGGCGTTGTCCGCCGACAAGCTGACGCTGATGCTGCAAAAGCCGCTGATGCTGCACGATATGCAGGTCAGCCATATCGTGATTGACCGCGAACAGCTGTACCACTGGCTGCAAAAAGGCGGCGAAGTACGCGGCAGGCTTAACGGTATCGGTTTTGCCCAGACGCTGGATCTGCATATCGACGGCGCCGACTGCCTGACGGTGCGCGATGTCAGCCTCCAGACTTCGCGGCTGATGCTGCCGGGCCGGCCGCTGGAACACGGGCTGCCGCAGGAGATCGTCGAGGCGCTTGATGAGGTAGAAGCACAGCTTCATGCCCAGCGTACGTTGTTCAGTCAGCATCATCGCTGCCTGTTTATCAGTGACGACTGGCTGGCGAAAATCGAAGAGAGCCTGCAACAGGTGGCTGAACAGCTGAAACAGGTGCGTCGTTGATATCGCTGGATACGCTCAGCGCCTTTCTGGCGGTAAGCGAAGGCGACCTGATTGAAGAGCTGGTGGTGACGCTGTTGGCCAGCCCGCAGCTCGCCCTTTTTTTTGAAAAATTCCCCGGCATGAAAAAGGCGCTGCTGCACGATTTGCCGCGCTGGAAATCGGAGCTCCTGGCGCAGCTGAAACAAACAGCGGTTCCGGAAGCGCTGGCCGGTGAATTTACGCTTTTCCAACAGTGCCAGCCGCTCGACCATCAGGCATTTTGCCTGAAAATTCCGTCTATCCTGCTTTACCTGGATGCGCACCAGTCGCCGTTTAAAGACAAAGCCCGCGAGCTGGTGGCGCATATCGTCGCGGGCCAGAGCATGAGCGAGCCGCAGCATACGCTGTTTTTACAGCGCTGGCGGCTGAGCCTGACGCTGCAAACCCTGTCGCTGAATCAGCAGCTACTCGACAGCGAGCGGGAAAAGCTGCTGGCGGAGCTACAGCAAAGGCTGGCGATGAGCGGCCAGCTGGCGCCGGTGCTGTCGGATAATAGCGACGCGGCTGCCAGCCGCCTGTGGGATTTGAGTAAAAGCCCGCTACAGCGCGGCGATTATCAGCTAATGGTCGATTACGGCGATTTTCTGGCGCAGCAGCCGATGCTGCAAAAACTGGCGGAACAGCTGGGCCGCAGCCGCGAAGCCAAAGCGGTACTGAGCGAGCAGGCACCGCTGGAGGCATTCCACCAGCTGGTCAGGGAGCCTGCCAGCGTGCCGGAAGAGGTCAACGGCATTCACCAAAGCGACGACGTGCTGCGCCTGCTGCCGCCGGAGCTGGCGGCGCTGGGCATCAGCGAGCTGGAACTGGAGTTCTATCGCAGGCTGGTGGAGAAACGGCTGCTGACCTATCGTTTGCAGGGCGAAGCCTGGCATGACAGGGTAGCGCAGCGTCCGGTCAGCCACCAGCAGCATGACGAACAGCCGCGCGGGCCTTTTATTGTCTGCGTGGATACTTCCGGCTCAATGGGCGGATTTAACGAACGCTGCGCCAAGGCCTTTTGCCTGGCCCTGTTGAAGGTGGCGCTGGCGGATAACCGTCGCTGCTACATAATGCTGTTCGCGCATGACGTGGTGGGCTACGAGCTGACCGCTGACGACGGCATTGCTCAGGCGATCCGCTTCCTCAGCCAGCGCTTTCGCGGCGGCACCGATCTGGCGGCCTGTTTGCAGGCGGTACTGGGCAGGCTCGCTACGCCGGAGTGGAACGATGCCGACGCCGTCATTATTTCCGATTTTATCGCTCAGCGGCTGCCGGACGACCTGGTTAAAACAGTCAAAAAGCACCAGCTCCTCCAACAGCAGCGCTTTCACGCCGTTGCGCTGTCCGATCATGGAAAACCGGGCATTATGCGTATCTTCGACCATATCTGGCGTTTTGATACCGGCCTGAAGAGCCGTCTGCTGCGCCGCTGGCAGCGCTGATTTCCGCTTTGCCGCTGCCCGACAATTCTCTCCTGCTATAGTCATAGCTACGTTTTAATCTGCCTACGGTTCTCAGGAGTATTACGTGGCACAACATCATCAGGCTTTTTCCCCAGAGTTACCTGCCCCAACCCGAACGTTGTTGCTTAATGGCAGCGATGCAGAACAAAAACGGCAGGAGCTTCTTGGCTATTTTCAACAAACGTGGGCGCTTTACGAGAGCCTGTTCGACTGCCTTGCCGATGAGCAGGCGTACTACACTAAGGCGATTTCGCTGCGCCATCCGCTGGTGTTCTACTTCGGCCATACCGCGACTTTCTATATTAATAAGCTGGTCGCGGCCGGCCTGCTCGACAACCGCGTGGACGACCATATCGAAGCGATGATGGCTATCGGCGTGGATGAGATGAGCTGGGACGATCTGGACGCGACCCACTATGCGTGGCCGACGCTTGCCGAGCTGCGCGACTATCGCGGCAAGGTGCGTCATCTTGTCGAAAGCGTCATTAAAGAGATGCCGTTGACGCTGCCGATCGGCTGGGACAGCCCGGCTTGGGTGATCCTGATGGGGATCGAGCATGAGCGGATCCATCTGGAAACCTCCAGCGTGCTAATCCGCCAGCTGCCGCTCGCCTGGGTTAAACCGCAGCCGAACTGGCCAGCCTGTCCCACCGCCCGTCACGATCGCCACGCCGTGCCGCAGAACAGACTGATAGCCGTTGCAGGCGCGCACGTCACGCAGGGGAAAACCGACGATACCTACGGCTGGGATAATGAATACGGCACGCTGTCCACTGAGGTGAAGCCTTTTGAAGCCAGCCAGATGCTGGCAAGCAACGCGGAGTTTTTTGAATTTATCACGGCAGGCGGCTATCGGGACGATCGCTGGTGGGATGAGGAAGGCCAGGGCTGGCGTAATTTCGCGCTGGCGACAATGCCAACTTTCTGGGTGGGATCGCCTGAGGAGCCTGACCAGTTACGGCTGCGTTTAATGACTGAAGAAGTCGCGATGCCCTGGGACTGGCCGGTAGAAGTCAACCAGCTGGAGGCGGCCGCCTTTTGCCGCTGGAAAGCCGATAAAACCGGCAGGTCCGTTCAGCTACCCAGCGAGGCCGAATGGCTGCTGCTGCGTGAGCAGGTTGAAGGCGATCGCTGGCTGCAGGCACCGGGCAACCTGAATCTGGCCTGGTGGGCTTCTTCCTGTCCGGTCGATCGCTTTTCCCAGGGCGAATTCTTTGATGTAGTGGGTAACGTCTGGCAGTGGACGACCACACCGATAAACGGCCTGGAAGGCTTTAAAGTTCATCCGCTTTACGATGACTTTTCGACGCCGACCTTCGACGGCAAACATGCGCTGATCAAAGGCGGCAGCTGGATTTCTACCGGCAACGAAGCGATTAAGTCCTCCCGCTATGCGTTCCGCCGCCACTTTTTCCAGCACGCGGGCTTTCGCTACGTCGTGTCCAACCATCAGGAAAAGAAAATGCTGAATCCGTATGAAACCGACAGCATGGTGTCGCAATATCTGGACTTCCAGTACGGGCCGGGCTACTTCGGCACAGAAAACTATGCGAAGGCGCTGGTGGATATCGCCTGCCGCATGACCGACAAACGAGGCCGCGCGCTGGATATCGGCTGCGCCACCGGCCGCGCCAGCTTTGAGCTGGCCCGCTATTTTGATCGAGTGGTGGGCATGGATTACTCCGCGCGCTTTATCGACGTGGCGCTCCAGCTGACCGGCGGTGAGGATTTCCGTTATGTGACCCAGGAAGAGGGCGATCTGGTGGAATATCACCAGGTGCGGCTGAAAGATTTCGGCCTTGGCGCAGAGCAGACCAGCCGCATTCAGTTTATGCAGGGCGATGCCTGCAATCTGAAGCCGCAAAAGGCGGGCTACGACCTGGTGCTGGCAGCTAACCTGATCGACAGACTGCGTCAGCCGAAGCGCTTTTTGCAGGATGTCACGAGGATGATCAATACCGGCGGCGTATTGATGCTGGCGTCGCCGTATACCTGGCTGGAAGAATACACGCCAAAAGAGAACTGGCTGGGCGGCATCCGCGAAAACGGCGAGGCGCTGACCACCTACCAGGCGTTGCAGCGTTTGCTGGCGGCAGATTTCGAAGAGATCGCCACGCCGCAGGACGTGCCGTTTGTGATCCGTGAAACGGCACGTAAATATCAGCATTCTGTTGCTCAGTTAACCGTCTGGCGTAAACGCTAACATCAGATAGCCCTCTGGCTATTACCAGGCGTTTGAGTTTTCCTCATAGCGGGTAACGTAAGTTATCCGCTATTTTATTGCCTGTATTTTCACTTTCCTGCACATTATCCCCTGACAAATTATTAAATCCTTAATTACGGAGCCTGTATGCCCGATAATCTGCAACCCGACGATCTCGATCGTGGCATCCTCAATGCGCTGCTGGCCAACGCACGTACCGCCTATGCCGAACTGGCCAAGCAGTTCAACGTCAGCCCCGGCACTATCCACGTTCGCGTAGAAAAGATGAAGCAGGCAGGCATTATTAAAGGCACACGGGTGGAAATCGATCCTCGCCAGCTTGGCTACGACGTGTGCTGCTTTATTGGCATCATTTTAAAAAGTGCCAGAGACTATCCGGCCGCGTTGGCAAAGCTGGACGCGCTTGATGAAGTGGTCGAGGCCTGGTACACCACAGGACACTACAGCATCTTTATTAAGGTAATGTGTCGATCCATCGACGCGCTGCAACAGGTACTGATCAACAAGATCCAAACCATTGACGAGATCCAGTCCACCGAGACGTTAATTTCCCTGCAAAACCCGATCATGAGGACGATCAAGCCCTGATCTGTGCACAATATTATCCACAAAAGATCGGCGCCTTATTTTTTATTGAATATCCCATATCAGTTCAGGGCCGCTCCCCTCCGTCCGGCACGTGGCGCTCGCGGCGTGCTTTAACTCATATCGCCCCCCAAAGATAAGCGGCAGGTAAGCCCGTTCATCTGCATCTATTAACCTTACTTACCCACAGGTAGATCCCAGACTGATCACAGCGTACAATAGCCGCCTTTAGCAAACAGGGATCTCACATGGCGGACGTAACCTTAATCACTGGCAGCACCCTGGGCAGTGCGGAATATGTTGCCGAACTTTTGGCCGAGAAGCTGGAAGAAGCGGGCTTTTCTACTGAATTACTGCACGGGCCAGAGCTGAACGAGCTTTCGACAGAAGGAACGTGGCTGGTAGTGACCTCTACCCATGGAGCCGGCGATCTGCCCGATAATCTGCAGCCGCTATTTGATGAAATAGAAGAGAAGCGTCCGGATCTGAGTCAGCTGCGCTACGGCGCCGTAGGTATCGGCAACCGTGAATACGATCTTTTCTGCGGTGCGATCGATAAAATGGACAAATTGTTGACGGCATGTGGGGCACAGCGCATCGGCGACCGTCTGGACATTGACGTGCTCGAACATGAGATCCCCGAAGATCCCGCCGAGGTGTGGATCGAGAGCTGGAAAACGCTGATCGGCTGACGATCGGGCGTCGGATCGCAACAATTTGTGCGATCGACGCCTGAATAACAGGCGAAGTTTTGTAAATTTCTCCCCGATTTGCCTATTTAAATAGCGATCAACTGTGGATAACTATAGTGATCCAGCGGTAATAACCGGTGGTTATCCAAAGAACAACCGCACTGTCGGATCGCGCCTGTGCATAACATGCCTTTTTGATCCCAGCTTATACGTTGTAGGATCACCGATCTTTCACAGCAAACGATCCCCCTTAAGCTGATGATCCTGGAAAGGAAAAAAGGCTTATCCACAGAGATCGTCGATCCTAATAGAAGATCCAGTAAAGAGATCTCTAAATAAAAAAGATCTTCTTTTTAATACGTGTCTGGCCCTGCGCTTTCACCTTCGGCCAAAGTTGAGTAGAATTCACGCCCCGGGCATCCCCCACTCTTTTAAATCGCACAACCGCGAGGTTCAGTACCATGTTTTATCCAGATCCTTTTGACGTCATCGTGATCGGTGGTGGTCATGCGGGCACGGAAGCCGCTATGGCGGCAGCCCGGATGGGTCAGCAAACCCTGCTTTTAACGCATAACATTGATACGCTTGGACAAATGTCCTGCAATCCGGCGATCGGTGGCATCGGAAAAGGACATCTGGTTAAAGAAGTGGACGCGCTGGGCGGCCTGATGGCACACGCTATTGACCAGGCCGGTATTCAGTTCAGGATACTAAACGCCAGCAAAGGGCCCGCGGTCAGGGCCACCCGTGCTCAGGCGGATCGCGTGCTCTATCGTCAGGCCGTACGCACCGCGCTGGAGAACCAGCCGAACCTGATGATCTTCCAGCAGGCGGTTGACGATCTGATTGTGGAAAACGATCGCGTCGTTGGCGCTGTGACCCAGATGGGGCTTAAATTCCGCGCCAAAGCGGTTGTGCTGACCGTAGGTACCTTCCTGGACGGCAAGATCCACATTGGGCTGGATAACTACAGCGGTGGTCGTGCTGGCGATCCGCCTTCGATCCCATTGGCTCGTCGCCTGCGTGAGCTGCCTTTGCGCGTCAGCCGTCTGAAAACCGGTACGCCACCGCGTATCGATGCGCGTACAATTGATTTCAGCGTGCTGGCCCCGCAGCATGGCGATACGCCGCTGCCGGTCTTCTCGTTTATGGGCAACGTGGCGCAGCACCCACAGCAGGTGCCTTGCTACATCACCTATACCAACGAGAAAACGCATGACGTCATCCGCAGCAACCTGGATCGCAGCCCAATGTACGCCGGCGTGATTGAAGGGGTTGGCCCACGCTACTGTCCTTCCATTGAAGACAAGGTGATGCGCTTTGCCGATCGCAACGCGCACCAGATCTTCCTGGAGCCGGAAGGGCTGACCAGTAATGAAATTTATCCAAACGGCATCTCCACCAGCCTGCCGTTTGATGTCCAGATGCAGATTGTTCACTCTATGCAGGGCCTGGAAAACGCGAAGATCGTCCGTCCGGGCTATGCCATCGAATATGACTTCTTCGATCCGCGCGATCTGAAGCCAACGCTGGAAAGCAAATTTATCGAAGGGCTGTTCTTTGCCGGTCAGATCAACGGCACGACAGGCTATGAAGAAGCTGCTGCGCAAGGTTTGCTGGCTGGGCTGAATGCCGGTCGCCTCTCTGCGGATAAAGAGACCTGGGCGCCGCGTCGCGATCAGGCCTATCTGGGCGTGCTGGTTGACGATCTCTGCACGCTGGGCACCAAAGAGCCGTACCGCATGTTCACCTCCAGGGCGGAATACCGTCTGATGCTGCGTGAAGACAACGCCGATCTGCGTCTGACCGCTGAAGGCCGCGAGCTGGGTCTGGTAGACGATGCCCGCTGGGCGCGCTTTAACGAGAAGCTGGAGAGCATTGAACAGGAGCGTCAGCGTCTGCGCGACATCTGGGTGCATCCTAAATCCGAAGCCGTGGACGAAGTGAACGGCGTACTGAGCGCCGCGCTGACCAAAGAAGCCAACGGCGAAGACCTGCTGCGTCGTCCAGAGATGACCTATCAGCAGCTGATGACGCTCAGCACCTTTGCGCCTGCCTTAAGCGATACTCAGGCCGCCGAGCAGGTTGAAATTCAGGTGAAATACGAAGGCTATATCGCCCGTCAGCAGGAAGAGATCGATCGCCAGCTGCGCAATGAGAACACGCTGCTGCCGGTAGAATTGGATTACCGCCAGGTCAGCGGCCTCTCTAACGAGGCGATCGCCAAGCTGAACGATCACAAGCCGGGATCGATAGGTCAGGCTTCACGTATTTCAGGGATCACGCCTGCGGCTATTTCCATTCTTCTGATCTACCTGAAAAAGCAGGGGCTGTTGCGCAAAAGCGCCTGATGCTTCACGGGGCGGCCAGGGTCGCCCCTTTAACTGATTTGGATGTAATCGTGATTAATAAACTTTCTGCGCTGCTGAAAGCCGCCAATATTTCCCTGACCGATCGACAAAAAGAGCAGCTGACAGGCTATGTTGAGCTGCTGCATAAATGGAATAAGGCCTATAACCTGACGTCGGTGCGTGACCCGCAGCAGATGCTGGTGCGACATATCATGGACAGCATCGTGGTTGAGCCTTATCTGGAAGGAAGCCGCTTTATTGACGTGGGCACGGGACCCGGCCTGCCGGGCGTACCGCTCGCTATTGTCCGTCCTGAAGCGCACTTCACGCTGCTGGACAGCCTGGGCAAGCGCATACGCTTTCTTAAGCAGGTACAGCATGAACTGAAACTGGAAAATATCGATCCGGTACAGAGTAGGGTAGAGGTGTTTCCTGCCGAGCCGGCTTTCGATGGCGTGATCAGTCGGGCCTTCGCTTCTCTGAACGATATGCTGAGCTGGTGCCATCATCTGCCCGGCGAAAAAGGGCGGTTTTATGCGCTGAAAGGCGTCGTGCCGCAGGAGGAGATTGACGCGCTGCCAACGGGCTTTACCCATCATAAAACGGTGAAGCTTCTCGTTCCTGAACTGGAAGGCGAACGTCACCTGGTGATAATTAACCCGACAAATCTGGCAACAGGCAGCGCTGACTGAACGCAATTTGTCTGAAAATAACGCTGAAAGGCTGAGCTTTTTACCTTATTATCGCCTGAATATTCAGCAAAGCGGCTGATGATTTCACGCTTACCGAACCCGATTTTAGTTAAGTCAGTACGGCAGGGCAGGGGAGCAGAGGCCGCAGGTAAGGCGAAAAGCCAAAAGGCCGGGTGAAAATTTAGCCTTTTGAGCGATATGCGGTGAATTTTTTTCAGATGGCGATGTTTCACTAAGGTTAAAATGACGCGCAGAAATTATCGTTCACACCTGGTTACATTTAACGTTAATTTCACAAAGTGTTATCAAGGATATTACCTCACCAGGACGATATCTGCCTTTTTCTGCGCGAAGTCAAAAATAATGTGGTGATATTTATTTTGCTTGCCTGACGGAAAATCCTGAAATTTTGGCGGTAATCACTGTCAATTAACACTTTTAATCCGGCAGTCAGGCTGGTTTTACGGTAAAAAATAGTAAGTAGTTGAATGTTATTGATATAATTATATTTTTCTGAGCGATATTAAGAATATTCCTTAACGGAATGCGGATAAAATATTACTGAAATGTGATCTTCCGCACGCTTTATGAGCGATATTTCGCCTTTATCGTATGCATTTTCCGCCTGTCAGCCATTCCTGACAGTTTTGAAAAAGCGCGCCCGCGAAAGAAATTTAAATAATTGTTCACCATTTCGCTACTTATCCATTGAAATCGCAGGGGCGCGCCGTATAATTTGCTCGTTTTTTGCTGCTTGACTCAAAGCGGCAAAGGCAGTTTTATACGACACGCGACATACCCCCGACGGGGCAGGAGAGTTTCAGCGTCATGTCAGTGTCCCTTTACAGAGTGAAATTTGCCCGAACCGTGCTGCTTCTTCAGCTGGTGATTTTTGTCATAATCGGCGCGCTGTTCGCCCTGAAAGAGTTGACCTGGGGCCTGTCCGCGCTTGCGGGTGGACTGGCGGCCTGGCTACCGAACGTATTGTTTATGATTTTTGCCTGGCGTCATCAGGCAGGAGACCCGGTTAAAGGACGCGTGGCCTGGAGCTTCGCTCTGGGTGAAGTGCTGAAGGTTCTGGCAACCATTCTTCTGCTTGTCGTGGCGCTGGCGGTGTTTGGGGCGGCATTTACGCCGCTCGGACTGACCTGGTTATCGGTGCTGATTGTGCAAATCGTCGCACCGGCTGTAATTAACAACAAAGGGTAAGAGGCATCATGGCTGCAGGAGAAATCTCTACGCCGCAGGAATACATAGGTCACCACCTGAATAACCTTCAGCTGGACCTGCGTACCTTCGAGCTAGTGAATCCGCACGACGCACCGTCGTTCTGGGTATTAAATATTGACTCCATGTTTTTCTCTGTGGTGCTGGGACTGGTATTCCTGGTGCTGTTTCGCAAAGTTGCGAAATCAGCTACCAGCGGCGTTCCGGGAAAACTGCAGGCGGCGATTGAACTGGTTGTTGGCTTCGTCGACAACAACGTCCGCGACATGTACCACGGTAAAAGCAAAGTAATCGCACCGCTGGCTCTGACGATTTTCGTCTGGGTCTTCCTGATGAACTTCATGGACCTGCTGCCTATCGATCTGCTGCCGTATATCGGCGAGCACGTTCTGGGTCTGCCAGCGTTGCGTGTTGTGCCTTCAGCCGACGTGAACATCACGCTGTCTATGGCGCTGGGCGTATTTATTTTGATTCTGTTCTACAGCGTCAAGATGAAAGGCATTGGGGGCTTTACTAAAGAGCTGACATTGCAACCCTTCAATCATCCTGTCTTCATTCCGATCAACCTGATCCTTGAAGGCGTGAGCCTGCTGTCCAAACCGGTTTCTCTCGGTCTGCGACTGTTCGGCAACATGTATGCGGGTGAATTGATTTTTATCCTGATTGCCGGCCTGTTGCCGTGGTGGTCACAGTGGGTTCTGAGTGTGCCATGGGCCATTTTCCACATCCTGATCATTTCGTTACAGGCTTTCATTTTCATGGTACTGACGATTGTCTATCTGTCGATGGCATCTGAAGAACACTGATTTTTTTATCAACACTACTGCGTTTTAACTGAAACAAACTGGAGACTGTCATGGAAAACCTGAATATGGATCTGCTGTACATGGCTGCCGCTGTGATGATGGGCTTAGCGGCAATCGGTGCTGCGATCGGTATCGGCATCCTCGGAGGTAAATTCCTGGAAGGCGCCGCGCGTCAACCGGATCTGATCCCTCTGCTGCGTACGCAGTTCTTTGTTGTAATGGGTCTGGTGGATGCAATCCCAATGATCGCTGTTGGTCTGGGTCTGTATGTGATGTTCGCCGTCGCCTAACCCTGATGTTCATCGTTGAACGTGAGTTCGACGATGAACGGCTTCTGCCGGTCGTCAGACCGGAGAAAAAAGTTAACTTAACAAGAGGCATTGTGCAGTGAACTTAAACGCAACAATCCTCGGCCAGGCCATCGCGTTCATCCTGTTTGTAGTGTTCTGCATGAAGTACGTATGGCCGCCGCTGATGGCTGCTATCGAAAAGCGCCAGAAAGAAGTTGCTGACGGCCTTGCTTCCGCAGAACGTGCCAAAAAAGATTTGGATCTCGCGCAGGCTGATGCGTCCGACCAGCTGAAAAAAGCGAAAGAAGAAGCTCAGGTTATCATCGAACAGGCTAACAAACGCCGTTCGCAGATCCTGGACGAAGCGAAAGCCGAAGCTGAGCAGGAACGTAACAAGATCGTCACCCAGGCGCAGGCTGAAATTGACGCCGAACGCAAACGTGCACGTGAAGAGTTGCGTAAGCAGGTCGCGATGCTGGCTGTAGCCGGCGCCGAGAAAATCATTGAACGTTCCGTGGATGAAGCTGCTAACAGCGACATCGTTGATAAACTGGTCGCTGAACTGTAAGGAGGAAGGGGCTGATGTCTGAATTTACTACTGTAGCTCGCCCCTACGCCAAAGCAGCTTTTGACTTTGCTGTTGAGCATCAGAATGTCGATCGCTGGCAGCAGATGCTGGCGTTCGCTACCGAAGTAGCCAGCAATGAACAAGTGGCAGAACTCCTTTCCGGCGCATTAGCGCCGGAAGCGTTGTCTGCACGGTTCATCGCTATCTGTGGTGATCAACTCGATGAAGCCGGCCAGAACCTGATTAAGGTCATGGCTGAGAACAAACGTTTACCAGCGCTTCCCGATGTACTGGCTCAGTTTATCCAGCTACGCGCCGCATACGATGCGACCGCGGACGTTGAGGTGATCTCTTCCACTACACTGAGTGACGAACAGCTGACCAAAATCAGCGCCGCTATGGAAAAACGTCTGTCACGCAAAGTTAAGCTGAATTGCAAAATTGATAAGTCTGTAATGGCAGGTGTAATCATCCGTGCGGGTGATATGGTCATTGATGGCAGCGTACGCGGCCGTCTTGAGCGCCTTGCAGACGACTTGCAGTCTTAAGGGGACTGGAGCATATGCAACTGAATTCCACCGAAATCAGCGAACTGATCAAGCAGCGCATTGCTCAGTTCAATGTCGTGAGCGAAGCTCACAATGAAGGTACTATCGTTTCCGTCAGTGACGGCATCATCCGCGTAAACGGCCTGGCCGATGTTATGCAGGGTGAGATGATCGCACTGCCGGGCAACCGCTTCGCTATCGCACTGAACCTGGAGCGCGACTCCGTAGGTGCCGTAGTGATGGGCCCATACGCTGACCTCGCCGAAGGCATGAAGGTTAAGTGTACCGGTCGTATCCTGGAAGTTCCGGTAGGCCGTGGCCTGCTGGGTCGTGTGGTGAACACCCTGGGTGCACCTATCGATGGCAAAGGCGCCATTGATAACGACGGCTTCTCGCCAATCGAAGTGATTGCGCCAGGCGTTATCGACCGCCAGTCCGTCGATCAGCCTGTACAGACTGGTTATAAGTCTGTGGATGCGATGATCCCAATCGGCCGTGGCCAGCGTGAGCTGATCATCGGCGACCGTCAGACCGGTAAAACCGCGATGGCGATCGATGCGATCATCAACCAGCGCGATTCCGGCATTAAGTGCGTGTACGTGGCTATCGGCCAGAAAGCTTCTACCATCGCTAACGTGGTACGTAAGCTGGAAGAACACAACGCGCTGGCTAACACCATCGTAGTTGTGGCTACCGCTTCCGAGTCTGCTGCGCTGCAGTACCTGGCACCGTATGCGGGTTGCGCCATGGGCGAATACTTCCGTGACCGCGGTGAAGACGCGCTGATCGTATATGATGACCTGTCCAAGCAGGCCGTTGCATACCGTCAGGTTTCGCTGCTGCTGCGCCGTCCACCAGGTCGTGAAGCTTTCCCTGGCGACGTGTTCTACCTCCACTCCCGTCTGCTGGAACGTGCTTCCCGCGTGAGCGCCGACTACGTTGAGCGTTTCACTAACGGTGCAGTAAAAGGTAAAACCGGTTCTCTGACCGCGCTGCCGATCATCGAAACTCAGGCTGGCGACGTTTCCGCGTTCGTTCCGACCAACGTAATCTCGATTACCGATGGTCAGATCTTCCTGGAAACTAACCTGTTCAACTCCGGTATTCGTCCGGCAGTTAACCCAGGGATCTCCGTATCCCGTGTGGGTGGCGCTGCGCAGACCAAGATCATCAAGAAACTGTCCGGTGGTATTCGTACCGCGCTGGCGCAGTATCGTGAACTGGCAGCGTTCTCTCAGTTCGCTTCCGATCTGGACGAAGCAACCCGCAAACAGCTGAGCCACGGTCAGAAAGTGACCGAGCTGCTGAAACAGAAACAGTATGCGCCGATGTCCGTAGCGCAGCAGGGTCTGGTGCTGTTTGCCGCCGAGCGTGGCTTCCTGAACGACGTTGAGCTGGCGAAAATCGGCAGCTTCGAAGCAGCGCTTCTGGCCTATGCAGATCGCGACCACAGCGAGCTGATGGCGGAAATCAACCAGGCTGGTAACTACAACAACGATATCGAAGCGAAGCTGAAAGCTCTGCTCGAAACGTTTAAGAAAACCCAGTCCTGGTAATGTCTGGCGGCTTGTCCCTTCCGGGGCAGGCCGCAAGGCTTTGAGGAGAAGCTTATGGCCGGCGCAAAAGAGATACGTAGTAAGATCGGAAGCGTTCAGAATACGCAAAAGATCACCAAAGCGATGGAAATGGTCGCCGCCTCCAAAATGCGTAAATCGCAGGAACGCATGGCGGCCAGCCGTCCTTATGCAGAGACCATGCGCAAAGTGATTGGTCACATTGCGTTAGGCAATCTGGAATACAAGCACCCTTACCTGGAGGAGCGCGACGTTAAGCGCGTCGGCTACCTGGTCGTGTCTACCGACCGCGGGCTTTGTGGTGGTTTGAACATTAACCTGTTCAAAAGAGTGCTGGCTGATATGAAAGGCTGGGCGGATAAAGGCGTCGAGAGCGATCTGGCGATTATCGGCTCTAAAGGTCTTTCATTTTTCGGCGCTGTCGGCGGCAACGTGGTTGCTCAGGTGACGGGCATGGGCGACAAGCCTTCCCTGTCCGATCTGATCGGCCCGGTAAAAGTGATGCTGCAGGCTTACGACGAAGGTCGTATCGACAAGCTCTATGTTGTCAGCAACAAATTTATCAACACCATGTCCCAGTCACCGCAAATCATCCAGCTGCTGCCGTTACCGCCAGCAGATCCGGAAGAAGGCGTAGTGAAGAAGAGTACCTGGGATTATCTGTATGAACCGGATCCGAAAGCGCTGCTGGACACGTTACTGCGTCGCTACGTCGAGTCTCAGGTTTACCAGGGTGTTGTAGAAAACCTGGCCAGCGAGCAGGCCGCGCGTATGGTGGCGATGAAAGCTGCGACCGACAACGGCGGAAACCTGATCAAAGAGCTGCAGTTGGTATACAACAAAGCTCGTCAGGCCAGCATCACCCAGGAACTTACCGAGATTGTCGGTGGAGCCTCCGCGGTTTAACCAGGTTTAATGAATTAGGTAGAGGATTCAAGATGGCTACTGGAAAAATTGTCCAGGTAATCGGCGCCGTTGTTGACGTCGAATTTCCTCAGGACGCAGTACCACAAGTGTACAGCGCGCTTGAGACTAAAAATGGTGATGCCCGTCTGGTGCTGGAAGTACAGCAGCAGCTGGGTGGTGGCGTGGTTCGCGCCATCGCAATGGGTTCTTCCGACGGCCTGAAGCGCGGTCTGGAAGTCGCTGACCTTGCGCACCCAATCGAAGTACCGGTAGGTACCGCAACGCTTGGCCGTATCATGAACGTGCTGGGCGAGCCAATCGACATGAAAGGCGACATCGGCGAAGAAGAGCGTTGGGCGATCCACCGTTCTGCACCTTCATACGAAGACCAGTCCAATTCCCAGGAGTTGCTGGAAACCGGTATCAAGGTAATCGACCTGATGTGTCCGTTCGCGAAGGGCGGTAAAGTTGGTCTGTTCGGCGGCGCGGGTGTAGGTAAAACCGTAAACATGATGGAGCTGATCCGTAACATTGCGGCTGAGCATTCAGGTTTCTCCGTTTTTGCCGGTGTGGGCGAGCGTACCCGTGAAGGTAACGACTTCTACCACGAAATGACCGATTCCAACGTTATCGACAAAGTATCTCTGGTCTACGGCCAGATGAACGAGCCACCAGGAAACCGCCTGCGCGTTGCCCTGACTGGCCTGACCATGGCGGAAAAATTCCGTGATGAAGGCCGTGACGTTCTGCTGTTCATCGATAACATCTACCGTTACACCCTGGCCGGTACCGAAGTGTCCGCGCTGCTGGGTCGTATGCCATCAGCGGTAGGTTACCAGCCAACGCTGGCGGAAGAGATGGGCGTTCTGCAGGAACGTATCACCTCAACCAAAACCGGTTCTATCACCTCCGTACAGGCCGTTTACGTGCCTGCGGATGACTTGACTGACCCATCACCAGCCACCACCTTTGCTCACTTAGACGCAACCGTGGTACTGAGCCGTCAGATCGCGTCTCTGGGTATCTACCCGGCGGTTGATCCACTGGATTCTACCAGCCGTCAGCTGGATCCGCTGGTTGTTGGTCAGGAACACTACGACGTGGCTCGTGGCGTGCAGTCTCTGCTGCAGCGTTACCAGGAACTGAAAGACATCATCGCTATCCTCGGGATGGACGAACTGTCTGAAGACGACAAGCTGGTTGTTGCTCGCTCTCGTAAGATGCAGCGCTTCCTGTCTCAGCCGTTCTTCGTGGCAGAAGTCTTCACCGGTTCTCCGGGCAAGTATGTGTCGTTGAAAGATACTATCCGTGGCTTTAAAGGCATCATGGACGGTGAATTCGACCATCTGCCAGAGCAGGCTTTCTACATGGTTGGTTCCATCGAAGAAGCCGTGGAAAAAGCGAAGAAACTGTAATAACGGTTTCCCGGGAGGTTAATTATGGCTATGACTTTTCACCTGGACGTGGTCAGTGCGGAACAGCAGATGTTCTCCGGCACTGTGCAGCGTATTCAGGTGTCAGGTAGCGAAGGCGAGCTGGGGATCCATCCTGGCCACGCCCCGCTGCTGACCGCCATTAAACCTGGTATGGTTCGCATCGTTAAAGAACAGGGCGACGAGGAGTATATTTATCTCTCCGGCGGCATGTTGGAAGTACAGCCAGGCGCGGCCACCGTGCTGGCTGATACGGCGATCCGCGGCACCGACCTCGACGAGGCCCGCGCGATGGAAGCGAAACGCAAAGCCGAGGAGCACATGAGTGGCTCCCACGGCGATGTGGACTTTGCTGCCGCGTCGGCTGAACTGGCTAAAGCGATCGCCAAACTGCGCGTGATCGAGTTGACCAAAAAAGCGATGTAATTCAGGTTTAAGCAGAAAGGCCAGACAGGAAACTGCCTGGCCTTTTTTTATTGTTGAAGGTGCGACAGGGTGCTTGCTGAAGGAAAGCCCTACCGGATAGAACATTATATTTAATGTTGTAATTAAACTGATCGTTAAGCGTTCAGCTACGCCAGAAAAAAAAGCAGAGCGTGCAGAACGCCATAACGGTGGCGATGATAGTGAGTACCGAGCAGATAAGACATTCCGTCTTGCTGCTGCCAGCATCCGCTATCACAGGTTGCTGCTCCGCTTTCTTCTCCGGAATATAGATATAGCCTTTGCCCGGTATCGTTTTAATACAGTTTCTGAGATTCACCGCGGCTAAATCGCGGCGTATTTTATAAACCAGCTGAGTCAGGTTAGCGTCATCGATAGTCGCAGCCCGGCTTTCCCAGATTGCCGTAATCAAATGGCTTTTTGTCAGCTCTTTTTCCGGGTTGCGAAGGAAATAGCTCAGCAATCGTTTCTCTTTTTCGCTGATGGTTAATGTAATGTTGCCATTAATCAGATGGTTTCTCTCTTCTGAAAGATAAATATTATTACCGAGATAAATTTCTTCGTTCATGACGATGACCTGTTAAGTGGGGAACCAGTAATAGATTTAAAAATCTGGGGTGAACGGCTTTGTATAGCCTCTGCGAGTCCTTATTAATATTTCCTTCAATATTATTTTTGTTTTTCAGCAGATGTCGCTCTACTTAACTGCTTCATTCTGCCAGTGGCAGGAATATACCAGCAGGAAAGATAAAGATGGGTTGTAATTATTAGCACAGGCAGTGCAGAAAGTGCATGCCAGAAGGCGGTGATCCGCGTCGGTAAAAGGCATATAGTGGTTTTACCGCGCGCAATGTTAAGCGGGATTCTAATTGTTGTTTATCCGGCATTGATAAAAAAGAACAGCATTTTATATTCAAAGGTTTTGTAGCTGACCTGGTGCTTTTTATCTTATCCGTCACCATGCTCATGCACGCAGCCTGACCGATAGCCGGGTTATTAATGTTATTCCGAACAGTACGGCATTGAGCTAATGATTATTCTTTATTTGTAACTGGTGCAGTTTTCCGGGTTGGGTAAAAGTTTGTTGGCCAGCTTAATCGATGGCACTGAGTACACTAACTTTTATCAGATAAGGATTTGCAATGAGCAAATTGATTCAACAAGACATTCTTACAGAACAGTCTTATGCCGCAGATGGATTTAACCCGGCAACTAACACTTCGGAATTCAGCTACACCTCAGGTCGCGTAGCGAAACGGGTATATAACAAATATAACACCGCCAATAAGCCTAAACTCTTTGGTTACTATACTGACTGGGCGCATTACGATCAGCGACAGGTTGATAATAACGGCAACATTCTTAAAGCGAATCGCGGCCGTGGGATTGATATTACCAGGTTAGACCCAACCGCTTACGATAAAATCATTTTTGGTTTTACCGGCATCGTTGGTGATAAAGGCGCTAATAAAGAAAAAATCGACCAGGCTGCGGCCTGGACCGGTAAGAAAACCAACGAAATGACCATTCTGGATCCGTGGGCCGATTGTCAGTCTTATATTAACTGCGGCTTCAGCGGCTGGAAGGCGTTTGGTTTTGGTCCGGGTACCACCTATCCGTCCGATGGTGAAGGCGATTGCTTCTATCAGGATCACCCTAACCTGCAAGGTGTGCTGGGCGCGATGCGCAAATTACAGATTGATGCAAAAGCTCAGGGGCACGATCTGGCGCTTTCCTTCAGCCTCGGCGGCTGGACAATGAGCGAAGCTTTCCACGAGCTGGCAAAGAGCCAGAGCGCGATCGATACGCTGGTAGCCAGCATCGTTTGGTTCTTCGACCGCTTCCCAATGTTTTCTGAAATCGATATCGACTGGGAATATCCAAATGCGCCAGGCGCTGGTAACCCACACGGCCCGGAAGATGGTGAGAACTACGTGATGCTGATCTCCAGCCTGCGTAAGGCGCTTGATGCTAACAACATGAAACACGTGAAAATCAGTATCGCGTCTTCCGCTAACGTGGATGTGCTGCAGCATTCTAATGTCAAAGGACTGCTGGAAGTGGGTCTGTACGGCATCAACCTGATGACCTATGACTTCTTCGGTACGCCATGGGCTGACGGTCTGGGTCATCACGCTAATCTGTATAAAACCAAAAACAGCACCTACAGTCTGGAAGAAGCGGTTGAATACCTGCTGGACCTGGGTGTGGATCCTGAAGCCATCAACATCGGTTATGCCGGTTATTCGCGCAGCGCTAAAGGCGGGGAAATCAAATCCTTCTCTCCGCTGGAAGGCACCTACGACGGTACCGGTACGACGGTTGGTACTTTTGAATCCGGTTGCGTTGAGTACTACGACATCATAAACAACTATCTGGATCTGGAAAACCAGTGCGGCCGTAACGGTTACAACGTGTATACCGATGACGAAGCCTGTGCGGATTACCTGTACAGTCCGACGTCTAAAGTTTTCCACTCTATCGATACGCCACGTACCGTTCGTGAAAAAGCGCGTTATGTAATCGAAAAAGGCCTGGGTGGTCTGTTCACCTGGACTATCGATAACGATAACGGCCTGCTGGTTAACGCCGGTCGTGAAGGTATGGGCTGCCCGATTGTGCAGAAGAACATCGATATGTCACCTTTCTACTTTAAAGGCATCAATATCGACGGTGAAAACCCGGTTGCCCCGGCTGAGCCCGTTGATCCGGCTGAGCCAGAAGATAGCAGCGCACCAACCGCGGTTATCACCATGAAAGCCCAGGGCGGCAGCACGCTGGTCTTCTCTGCGGATAAATCTGCGAAAGCCGCCAGCTACAAATGGTCAAGCTCTGGTAACGTGCAGATCGTTTCTCCGCAGGCCAGCACGACTAATGTTGTTCTGCCTGCTGTCACCTCTGAAACGGTAGTAGAGCTGCTGCTGACCGTCACCGCCGCAAACGGCAAAACCGATATGGCTTCTTATAAAGTGATTATCGTGTCTGCATCAGCGGTGACGCCGGACGAGCCAGTGGTACCGGACGAGCCTGTCGTGCCAGATGAGCCTGCTGAATATCCTCTGTGGAGCGCAATTGCCACCTATGGTGAAGGCAGCAAAGTTACGCATAAAGGCGTTAACTATATCGGTAAATTCTGGTCACAGGGTTCTGAACCTGGTCTGGAGGAAACTACCGGTCAGTTTGGTAAACCATGGGATTACCTTCGTTAATTTGAAATAGATAATGCTCCTTCGGGAGCATTATTTTGTATCTGCCAGAGTGAAAAATGAATATTTCAGAGAGGGGCATTGATTTTATCAAGGCTCAGGAAAAACTTCGTTTAACCGCAGAGAAGAATGAAGCGGGCGTCTGGACGCTGGGCTATGGCCATACGGAAAGCGTCCATGAAGGCGACAGCGTTACGTCTGAACAGGCGGACGTGCTGCTTATCAGCGACCTGAACAAATGCGCCGGCTTATTGCGGCAAAAGCTTGGCGTGCCCGTCACGCAGAATCAGTTTGACGCGCTCTGCTCCATTCTGCACAGCGTCGGTCCGGGGCAACGAGGCGTAAAAGCTGGCCTGATTGAGTTAAAAAGCGGCCAGCCGTCAACGCTGCTGATGTTTTTAAACCAGGGCTGCTATGCCGCCGCCGCCGAACAGTTCGGCTCGTGGATTTACGCCGGAAATGGCGTGGTTAAAACGTTAATTACTCGCAGGGAACGCGAAAAAAATCTTTTTCTTCGCCCTTTATAGCAACGGCTTTTGTCGCCTGCTATTTATCTTCGTAAGGTTTTAGCGTGTTACAAAATAATGAAACCATCGTACTGCTGAGGTTCTTAACGGAACATCATCTGCTGGATGCCATGATCGTTGCCAGCGCCGGAGGGATAGTTAATTATTTTATCCACGGTGAGTTAATAAAAGAAAATAAAGGTAAACTGACCTTTTTTTTAAAACACATATTTATTTCTATGTTCACCGGGTTTGTGGTTGGCTTACTCTGTATTGATTTCAGCATTACCACGTCACAAACGCTTCTTTTCTCTGCTATCTCCGGCACCAGCGGTAGCGAAGTGGTGATCGTGCTACAGCAAAAAATTTCTGAATGGTTAAAGAGCAAAACCGTTTGATCGTCAGCGGTGGAAAGTCATAGACGACGCTGTTTGATGGTATCATGCTCCGGCTGAGGGACGCATGCCGGCTTTTCCCGGCGCGGCCCTTGTTCGGCCCGGCGGAAAGTATTTTTGAAGGGTAAAAGAAGTAGTATTTTTACCGCAATCCAGCTTTACTTTTGCCAGGAAAGCGATTTCAACATCAAGCAGGATGTCTATGTCAAACAGCGCGCTGAGCGTGGTGATCCTTGCCGCAGGCAAGGGAACCCGTATGTACTCCGATCTTCCCAAAGTTCTTCATCTTTTGGCCGGTAAGCCAATGGTACAACACGTCATTGACGCCGCGCAGGGCGTGGGCGCTGACAAAGTCCATCTGGTTTACGGACACGGCGGCGAACGCTTACAGTCGACCCTGCAGGATCCCTCGCTGAACTGGGTATTGCAGGCCGAGCAGTTGGGCACCGGTCACGCTATGCAGCAGGCCGCGCCCTGTTTCGCCGATGACGAAGATATCCTGATGCTGTACGGCGACGTGCCGTTGATTTCTACCGAAACGCTACAGCGACTGCGTCAGGCGAAACCGCAGGGCGGCATCGCGTTGTTAACGGTCATCCTTGATAATCCCACCGGCTATGGCCGCATCCTTCGTGAGCAGGGCCAGGTCGTGGGCATCGTAGAACAGAAAGATGCCACGCCGGAACAGCTGGCAATTCGCGAAATCAATACCGGCATTTTGCTGGCTAACGGCGGCGACCTGAAGCGCTGGCTGAGCAAGCTCACTAATGACAACGCCCAGGGCGAATATTACATCACGGATATTATCGCGCTGGCTCATCAGGAAGGCCGGGTGACGGAAACGACGCAGCCTTTGCACAGTTCGGAAACCGACGGCGTCAACAATCGACTACAGCTGGCGACGCTGGAGCGCGTCTATCAGGCACAGCAGGCGGAAAAACTGCTGCTGGCGGGCGTGATGCTGAAAGATCCGGCGCGTTTCGACCTGCGGGGCGAGCTTAAACACGGTCGCGACGTAGAAATAGACACCAACGTGATTATCGAAGGTAAGGTGCAGCTCGGTAACCGTGTGAAAATTGGCAGCGGCTGCGTGTTGAAAAACTGCATGATTGGCGACGACTGCGAAATCAGTCCTTACAGCGTGCTGGAAAACGCCGAGCTGGCGGCAGACTGCACCGTCGGCCCGTTCGCCCGACTTCGTCCCGGCAGCTCGCTTGCCGCTGGCGCGCACGTTGGCAACTTTGTCGAAATGAAAAAGGCGACGCTGGGCAAAGGCTCCAAAGCCGGTCACCTGAGCTACCTGGGCGATGCTTCGATCGGCGCTAACGTCAATATCGGCGCGGGCACCATTACCTGTAATTACGATGGCGTGAACAAATCGCTGACGGTCATCGGCGACGATGTCTTTGTCGGATCCGATACCCAGCTGGTGGCACCGGTATCGGTAGCGGCAGGCACGACTATCGCCGCAGGCACCACGGTGATGAAAGATATCTCCGCGCCGGGTTTGGCCTACAATCGTAAAGAGCAGAATCTGAAAACTGACTGGCAGCGTCCGGCGAAGAAAAAATAATTTTACGGGCGGCGAAGATCGCCCGATTGCAGTAAGGGGTGCATGGCACCCATATAACGCTAATCCCCACTCTCTACAAGGCTCGGGGAACCGGAACATACCGGAACAAACAGGCAGAGGACAAAGTTAATGGCAAACGCCATGACGTCAGGAAAACTACTATGTGTGGAATTGTTGGTGCAGTAGCGCAACGTGATATCGCAGAAATCCTGTTAGAAGGGTTACGCCGCCTGGAATATCGGGGCTATGATTCCGCGGGTCTGGCCGTTGTTACCGCAGAAGGGCAGATCACGCGCCTTCGGCGTTTAGGCAAGGTGCAAAAACTGGCGGAAGCGGCGGAAACCACGCCGCTGGCTGGCGGCACCGGTATCGCGCACACGCGCTGGGCAACCCACGGCGAGCCGTCGGAGGCCAATGCGCATCCTCATATCTCAGAACATATCGTTATCGTGCATAACGGCATTATCGAAAACCACGAGCCGCTGCGTGAGCGGTTGAAAGAGCTGGGCTATCGCTTTGCGTCCGAAACGGATACGGAAGTGGTCGCGCACCTGGTGCACTGGGAGCAGAAGCAGAGCGGCGGCACGCTGCGTGAAGTGGTGCAGCGCGTGATCCCGCAGCTGCGCGGCGCTTACGGCATGGTCATTATGGATAGCCGCGATCCGTCCGTGCTGGTGGCCGCCCGTTCCGGTAGCCCATTAGTGATTGGTCGGGGCGTAGGTGAAAACTTTATTGCTTCCGATCAGCTGGCGCTGCTGCCGGTGACGCGTCGCTTTATGTATCTGGAAGAGGGAGATATCGCAGAAGTTAGCCGTCGCGACGTGGTTATCTTCGATCGCCTGGGCGAGCGCGTAGAGCGCAGCGAAATCGAATCTAACGCGCAGTATGACGCGGGCGATAAAGGCCTGTATCGTCACTATATGCAGAAAGAGATTTACGAACAGCCGATGGCGATCAAGAACACCCTGACCGGGCGTTTCAGTCACGGCGAGATCGATCTTTCCGAGCTTGGCCCTGACGCCAACGCGCTGCTGGCGCAGGTTGAGCATATTCAGATCGTGGCCTGCGGCACCTCGTACAACTCCGGCATGGTGTCCCGCTATTGGTTTGAAGCGCTGGCTAACGTGCCGTGCGACGTAGAGATCGCCTCTGAGTTCCGCTATCGCAAATCGGCGGTGCGCAAAAACAGCCTGATGATCACGCTGTCGCAGTCCGGTGAAACGGCGGACACGCTGGCGGCGCTGCGTCTGTCGAAAGATCTGGGCTATCTCGGCTCGCTGGCGATCTGCAACGTGGCCGGCTCTTCGCTGGTGCGCGAATCCGATCTGGCGCTGATGACCAAAGCCGGGACGGAGATCGGCGTGGCATCGACCAAAGCCTTCACCACGCAGCTGACCGTGCTGCTGATGCTGGTGGCGAAAATCGGCCGCCTGAAGGGCATGGACGCGCAGATCGAGCACGATATCGTGCACGGTTTGCAGGCGCTGCCGAGCCGTATCGAGCAGATGCTGTCGCAGGACAAGCAGATTGAAGCGCTGGCGGAAGACTTCTCCGACAAGCATCACGCGCTGTTCCTGGGCCGTGGCGATCAGTATCCTATTGCGATGGAGGGCGCGCTGAAGCTGAAGGAGATCTCCTATATCCACGCCGAAGCCTATGCGGCGGGCGAGCTGAAGCACGGGCCGCTGGCGCTGATTGATGCCGATATGCCGGTGATTGTGGTGGCACCAAACAACGAACTGCTGGAAAAACTGAAGTCGAACATCGAAGAGGTGCGCGCGCGCGGCGGCCTGCTGTACGTGTTCGCCGATCGGGATGCCGGTTTTGCCAACAGCGAAGGGATGCGTATTATCCCGTTGCCGCACGTGGAAGAGATTATTGCGCCAATCTTCTACACCGTGCCGCTACAGCTGCTTTCTTACCACGTTGCGCTGATTAAAGGCACCGACGTTGACCAGCCGCGTAATCTGGCGAAATCGGTCACGGTAGAGTAACCGACTACCGCGCCGCTCCTGTAGAGGAGCGGCGAGAAAGCTATTTAACTTTGTTTTTAACCTCATCCAGCGCTCTTTTCAGAGCGCTGATCTTCAAGGCTTTGCACAGTGGTTTGCATCTCTCTGTTTGCCCGGTCCTTTTCCTCTACGCTTTTTTTCAGCTCCTGGAGCTGTTTATCCAGTTCCTTCGTTTCCTCCTGCTGCTCAAGCTTTTCAAACCTCTCCTGCAACGTCTTGTTAGCGTTAATTAAGAGCTTTTATTTCTCTGATGCGAAAAGAGCGGTAAAAAACGTTACTGCTTTCGGAGCAGGCAATCAGATTATTGTCATCTGACGTGAAAGCAGGATCCGAAAAGGACGGTTGCTCATTCGCCTGGGCCAGCCCGGCGGTGGCAGCCAGCAGCAGGCTGCCGAGAAGCATTTTTGCTGGGTGTTTCATAAAAAACTTCCCTTAATAAGGTATTTCACTCCCTAAAGAGTAAGGGCGAAACTGTCCGCCCGCCCTTGCATTTTCGGCTTTGATGTTAGCCCTCTCAGGGCCGCTAACTAGTGGATAAAAAATGAATTTTATGCAGAGAAAAGCCAGCGCAATCAGCTAATTTCGCTGCTGCGGTAACGAACGGCGTTGATTCAGGATGCTGTGCTTCCAGCCGGACCACGTATCCACCGCGCGCATGGTTAGCGTAGTGGAGTAGCAGCAAGGAAATCGTAAAGGCGATCCTTTCTGAGATATCTGTACAAAAGATGTTCGTCACAAAACTGTCATATTGTGTACATTTTACTGTCATCAAACTGTCCTATTTTGCCTCCAGCAGCAATCATTAATCATACTAAAACAGTATAAAGACTGACTTTATCCCCTGGAGGGAATATGACACTGATGCAAAAAAACCTGGCTCGTTTGGTGGCTGTCACGCTGTCGCTGAGCGCGGTTTCCGCTTTTGCCGCCGACAACCTGACGGGCGCGGGCGGGACTTTCCCGGCGCCGGTCTATAACAAATGGGCGGCCGAGTACAACAAAGCAACAGGCGCGCAGATTAACTACCAGGGCATCGGTTCTTCCGGCGGCGTAAAACAGATTATCGCCAGGACCGTCGACTTCGGCGCGTCCGACGCGCCGATGAAAGAAGAAGATTTGCAGAAAAACGGCCTGTTCCAGTTCCCAACCGTGATTGGCGGCGTGGTGCTGGCAGTGAACATTCCCGGCGTAAAATCCGGCGAACTGACGCTGGATGGCAAAACCGTTGGCGATATCTACCTCGGTAACGTAAAGAAATGGAACGATCCGGCCATCACCAAGCTGAACCCTGGCGTCAAACTGCCGGATGCCAATATCAACGTGGTGCGCCGCGCTGACGGTTCCGGTACCTCCTTTGTGTTCACCAGCTATCTGGCGAAGGTGAACAGCGACTGGAACAGCAAAGTCGGCAAAGGCAATACCGTTAACTGGCCAACCGGCCTCGGCGGCAAAGGCAACGACGGCGTAGCCGCTTTCGTGCAGCGTCTGCCTGGCTCAATTGGCTATGTGGAATATGCCTACGCCAAACAGAACAACCTGGCCTATACCAAACTGCTGGATGCCGACGGCAAAGCCGTTGCGCCAGGCGAACAGAGTTTCAGTGGCGCGGCGAAAGGCGCGGACTGGAGCAAATCCTTCGCGCAGGATCTGACCTATCAGAAAGGCGATAACGCCTGGCCAATCACCTCCACCACTTTTATTCTGATACAGAAAGATCAGGCCAACGCGGAGAAGGGCACAGCCGTGCTGAAGTTCTTCGACTGGGCCTATAAAAACGGCGGCCAGGTCACCACCAGCCTGGACTATGCCGCGCTGCCGGACTCCGTCGTAGAGCAGATCCGCGCCGCATGGAAAACCAATATTAAAGACAGCTCGGGCAAAGCGCTGTACTAAGCTGACTAAACGGCTATAAGTTTCGGGCGGCCGCTGTGCCGCCCAAAAACGTTCACTATCGGGAATTTTATGGCTACATCCAGGCCGACATTCAAGGCTCCCGGCAAGCAGGGTGACCTCATTTTTGGCGCGCTGGTCAAGCTGGCCGCGCTGATTGTCTTACTGCTGCTCGGCGGCATTATTGTCTCGCTCATCGTCTCTTCCTGGCCCAGCATTCAGAAATTTGGCCTCTCCTTTCTGTGGACCAGGACCTGGGATGCGCCCAATGAACAGTTCGGCGCGCTGGTGCCGATTTACGGCACGCTGGTGACCTCTGCTATCGCGCTGGTTATCGCCGTGCCGGTCAGCTTCGGCATCGCGCTGTTTCTCACCGAACTGGCGCCAAACTGGCTGCGTCGTCCTTTAGGCGTGGCGATCGAGCTGCTGGCCGCCATCCCCAGTATCGTTTACGGCATGTGGGGGCTGTTTATCTTCGCCCCGCTGTTTGCCACTTATTTCCAGACGCCGCTGGGCGAGCTGATGGCCAACGTGCCTATTGTCGGCTCGCTGTTCTCCGGCCCCGCTTTTGGCATCGGCATTCTGGCTGCCGGGATTATCCTGGCGATCATGATCATTCCTTATATCGCTTCAGTGATGCGTGACGTTTTCGAGCAGACGCCGGTGATGATGAAAGAGTCCGCTTACGGCATCGGTTGCACCACCTGGGAAGTGATCTGGCGCATCGTGCTGCCGTTTACCAAAAACGGCGTGATCGGCGGCATTATGCTGGGACTGGGGCGCGCGCTGGGCGAAACCATGGCGGTGACCTTTATTATCGGTAATACCTACCAGCTGGACAGCGCTTCGCTGTTTATGCCGGGCAACAGCATCACCTCCGCGCTGGCAAATGAATTTGCCGAAGCGGAATCGGGCGTACATACCGCCGCGCTGATGGAGCTGGGGCTGATCCTGTTTGTGATCACCTTTATCGTGCTGGCCTGTTCAAAGCTGATGATTATCCGCCTGGCGAAAAGTGAAGGGGCGCGCTCATGAGTATGGTGGCCATGCAGTCCCGCGCGGAGCTGGAAGCCTCCCGCCGTAAAATGCAGGCGTGGCGGCGGATGAAAAACCGCATCGCCCTGACGCTTTCCCTGCTGACGATGGCGTTTGGCCTGTTCTGGCTGATTTGGATCCTTTGGGCGACCATCACGCGCGGCGTGGACGGCATGACGCTGGCGCTGTTTACGGAAAATACGCCGCCGCCCAACACGGCAGGCGGCGGTCTGGCTAACGCCATTATGGGCAGCGGCCTGCTGATTTTCTGGTCGACTATCGTGGGGACGCCGCTGGGCATTCTGGCAGGGATCTACCTGGCGGAATATGGTCGCAAAGGCTGGCTGGCGGAAACGATCCGCTTTATTAACGATATTCTGCTTTCCGCGCCTTCCATTGTGGTGGGGCTGTTCGTCTATACGCTGGTGGTAGCGCAGATGCAGCACTTTTCGGGCCTGGCGGGCGCGGTAGCGCTGGCGCTGTTGCAGATCCCCGTGGTTATTCGCACCACGGAAAATATGCTGAAGCTGGTACCGGACAGCCTGCGCGAAGCGGCATACGCACTGGGTACGCCGAAATGGAAAATGATTTCTGCCATTACGCTGAAGGCTTCCGTATCGGGCATTCTGACCGGCATCCTGCTGGCGATAGCGCGTATCGCCGGGGAAACGGCGCCGCTGCTGTTTACCTCGCTTTCCAACCAGTTCTGGAGCACCGATATGCTGCAGCCGCTGGCTAACCTGCCGGTAACGATTTTTAAATTCGCCATGAGCCCGTTTGCCGAATGGCAAAGCCTGGCCTGGGCAGGCGTGCTGCTGATTACCGTCTGCGTGCTGATTTTAAATATCCTGGCGCGCGTGATTTTTGCCAAAAGCAAACACTGATCTAACGCGCGGCTGCGGCGGCGCGTATAAGCGAGAAAAAGAATGGCTGACAACACTTCCGGCAATATGATCCAGGTTCGTGATTTAAATTTCTACTACGGAAAATTTCATGCGCTGAAGAACATCAATCTGGATATTGCTAAAAACCAGGTAACCGCTTTTATCGGCCCGTCGGGCTGCGGTAAATCGACGCTGCTGCGCACGTTTAACAAGATGTTTTCGCTCTATCCGGAACAGCGCGCGGAAGGCGAGATCCTGCTGGATGGCGAAAACATCCTGACCGCCAGTCAGGATATCGCCCTGCTGCGCGCCCGCGTCGGCATGGTATTCCAGAAACCGACGCCGTTTCCGATGTCGATTTACGATAACATCGCTTTCGGCGTGCGCCTGTTCGAAAAACTTTCCCGTGCCGAAATGGATGAGCGCGTACAATGGGCGCTGACCAAAGCGGCGCTGTGGACGGAAACCAAAGACAAACTACAGCAGAGCGGCTACAGCCTTTCCGGCGGCCAGCAGCAGCGCCTTTGCATCGCTCGCGGCATTGCTATTCGGCCGGAGGTGCTGCTGCTGGACGAGCCGTGCTCCGCGCTGGATCCTATTTCCACCGGCCGTATCGAAGAGCTAATCACCGAGCTAAAGCAGGATTATACCGTGGTGATCGTCACGCATAACATGCAGCAGGCCGCGCGCTGTTCCGATCATACGGCATTTATGTATCTGGGCGAGCTGATTGAGTTCAGCGATACGGATACGCTGTTTACCAAACCGCACCAAAAACAAACCGAAGACTATATCACTGGCCGCTATGGTTAAGTTGACTGGAGAAACGCATGGATAATCTCAATCTGAATAAACATATCTCCGGGCAGTTCAACGCCGAGCTGGAGCACATCCGCACCCAGGTGATGACGATGGGCGGCATGGTGGAAAAACAGCTGACGGATGCCATTGTCGCGATGCACAACCAGGACGCCGAGCTGGCGCAGCGGGTGATCGATGGCGACCAGCAGGTCAACATGATGGAGGTGTCGATTGACGAGGCGTGCGTGCGCATTATCGCCAAGCGCCAGCCGACCGCCAGCGACCTGCGTCTGGTGATGGCGATCATCAAAACCATTTCCGAGCTGGAGCGCATTGGCGACGTGGCGGAAAAAATCAGCCGCACGGCGCTGGAAAAATTTGGCCAGCAGCATCAGTCGCTGCTGGTGAATCTGGAATCGCTGGGCTATCACACCATCCAGATGCTGCACGACGTGCTGGATGCTTTTGCGCGCATGGATCTGAATGCGGCTATTGAAATCTATCGGGAAGATAAAAAGGTCGACCAGGAATATGAGGGCATCGTGCGTCAGCTGATGACCTATATGATGGAAGATCCGCGCACCATTCCCAGCGTGCTGACCGCGCTGTTCTGCGCGCGCGCTATCGAGCGTATCGGCGACCGCTGCCAGAATATCTGTGAAATTATCTTCTATTTCGTGAAAGGTCAGGACTTCCGCCATGTTGGCGGCGACAGGCTGGACGAGCTGCTCACCGGCGAAAGCGACGACAAGCCGGTCTGATCATCGCGCTTCCGGCCTGACGCTTTAAGTTGGTCTGGCGGCGCTCGTAATTTATACTTGCCGCACTTCACACCGGCAAGGCACTCCCGTGATGCAACAAAAAAAAGGCGTAACGCCGGGCAAAGCGATGCTGGCGGCGATCAGCGGCTACGCTATGGACGGCTTCGATCTGCTGATCCTCGGGTTTATGCTGCCCGCCATCAGCCTTTCGCTGGCGCTCGATCCCTCGCAGGCCGGCTCGCTGGTCACCTGGACGCTGATTGGCGCAGTGATCGGCGGCGTCGTATTCGGCCATCTCAGCGACAAGCTGGGCCGGATCCGCGTGCTGACTTTTACCATCCTGATGTTTTCCGTGTTCACCGGGCTTTGCGCGTTTGCGCAGGGCTACTGGGATCTGCTGGCATACCGCACGCTGGCGGGCGTGGGGCTGGGCGGCGAGTTTGGCATCGGCATGGCGCTGATTGCCGAAGCCTGGCCCGCCAACAAGCGTAACCGCGCTTCCGCCTGGGTCGGCATCGGCTGGCAGCTTGGCGTGCTGCTGGCCGCTTTTATTACGCCGCTGCTGTTAACCTGTATCGGCTGGCGCGGCATGTTCCTGGTCGGGCTACTGCCTGCCGCCGCATCGTTTTTAATCCGGCGCGGCCTGGGTGAGCCGGAGGGCTTTACGCGGCATGTGGATGTCCATCAGAGCTTATCGTTCGCCGTCAGGCTGAGGCTGCTGTGTAAAGATGCCGCCACGACTAAGGCCAGCCTGGGGATTTTTATCCTGTGCTCGGTACAGAACTTTGGCTACTACGGCCTGATGATTTGGATGCCGGCTTACCTTTCCAACCGCTTTGGCTTCTCGCTGACTAAATCGGGGCTGTGGACGGCGGTCACGGTCGTGGGCATGACGTTGGGTATCTGGCTGTTCGGCATGCTGGCCGATCGTTTTGCTCGCTGGAAGATTTTCCTGCTTTATCAGGCTGGCGCAGTCGTGATGGTGATAGCCTACGCTCAGCTACGAGATCCAATGATGATGCTGTTTGCGGGTGCCGTAATGGGAATGTTCGTCAACGGCATGATCGGCGGCTACGGCGCGCTGATCTCAGACACCTATCCCGTTCAGGTCAGGGCTACGGCGCAAAATGTCTTATTTAACCTGGGCCGTGGCGTCGGTGGTTTTGGCCCGCTGGTTATCGGACTGCTGGCGATGCGGTTTTCTTTTACGGCGGCGATTACCCTGCTGGCACTGATTTACCTGCTGGATATTTTCGCCACGCTGTTTTTACTGCCGAAAAAGCAGGGCAGCGAGGATACGCTGGGCGCGATCGGCTAAACGGTGCCCGCGCCTGCAAGTCTTTCCTGCTGCTGCCGATCCAGATCGGCGGTTTTTCATCCTGATGGCTCAACGTTTATACCTTCACGGATATAGGTGCGTAAGTCATACCACTTCAGGTATAAAAACAAGCCTGAATGCTGCGTAGCTAACGTGGCCCGCCGGTTCGGATGAGGGGCGAGGGGTGTAAAAGAAAAATAATGCGAAAATCCTCTGCTCCCTGATATTTCATCAGCAAACCGGTCGATCCCGACTCAGCGCGTCAGCTGCCAGCCTTTTTGCCGCCATAGTTCCGGCAGCTGCGCCATGTCGTCAAAAGGCGTCACCAGCGGATGATCCAGCGGCCTGTTGTGCGGGTCTGCGCAGTAATAGAACACCGGGATGCCTGCCGCGATGCCTGCTTTGGCACCCGCTTCGGAATCATCCACCAGGATACACTGCTCCAGCGGCATCGCCATCTGTTCCGCCGCGTACGCTATCAGCGCGGGATCGGGCTTCCAGCGTGAAATCGTATAGCCGCTGTACAACCGGTCATCAAAATAGTCGAGCATCCCGGTTAACCCCAGCGAATGCTGCATTTTCGGCACGGTGCCGTTCGATACCACGCACATCGGTACGCTAATCTTCTCCAGCAGGGCTTTCGCGCCCGTAATCGGCTCCAGCCGCTGCTCAAAAAGGCGCGCCACTTCCTGACGGTAAGCCGGCTCCAGCTCCGTGACATCGGCGCTGAGATGATGTTTAGCGGTCACGTCGGCAATAATGTCATAGAGCTTTACACCCTTATATTTTTCAAACATCTCCTGCAGCGACAGCTCGACGCCGTAGCGCGCAAACGTATTGACATAGGCCTGGGTACAAAGCAGTTCGCTGTCTACCAGCGTGCCGTCGCAATCAAAAAAGATACAGCTAACAGACATCGGTTCATCCTTAACGAAGGGGCGTGCTTTTACTTTACGCGTGGAAAGGTAAAACGCGACCGGAAAAGATGAATTTTACGTTAACGGCACTGAAGTCAGGGCTAACAAGGCGCAATCGGTTGCGAAAAAACTCCGGTGCCGTCTGGCAAATTAAAATTTATCGTTTAGGATAGCCGACGATAACTTTTCTCCGTTTTGGAATCTTATATGAACAACTCAGGTCTACTGCAGCGGATCTTTAAACTACAGGAACACGGCACGACGGTGCGTACGGAAGTGATTGCCGGTTTTACCACCTTCCTGACCATGGTCTATATCGTGTTCGTGAATCCGCAGATCCTCGGCGTGGCGGGCATGAATACCCAGGCGGTATTCGTGACGACCTGTCTGATCGCCGCCGGAGGCAGTATTCTGATGGGGCTGGTCGCCAACCTGCCGGTGGCGCTTGCGCCCGCGATGGGCCTGAACGCCTTTTTTGCTTTCGTGGTCGTCGGCGCAATGGGCGTCTCCTGGCAGACCGGTATGGGCGCCATCTTCTGGGGTGCCGTAGGGCTGCTGTTGCTGACCCTTTTCCGCATTCGCTACTGGATGATTTCCAATATCCCGGTCAGCCTGCGCGTGGGTATTACTGCCGGTATTGGCCTGTTTATCGCGATGATCGGCCTGAAAAACGCCGGGATCGTGGTGCCTAATAAAGAAACGCTGGTGGCGGTAGGCGATCTGACCTCCCACAGCGTCCTGCTGGGCGCGCTGGGCTTCTTTATTATTGCCGTGCTGGCTTCCCGCAATATTCATATTGCGGTGCTGGTTTCCATTGTGGTGACTACGCTGATCGGCCTGGCGCTGGGCGACGTGAAGTATGGCGGCGTGTTCTCTATGCCTACGGGCATTACCTCCATTCTGGGCGAGGTCGATCTGAAAGGGTCGCTAAACGTTGGCATGGCGGGGATCATCTTCTCTTTTATGCTGGTAAACCTGTTTGACTCTTCCGGCACGCTGATTGGCGTAACGGATAAAGCGGGCCTGACCGATGAAAAAGGCACGTTTCCGCGCATGAAGCAGGCGCTTTACGTCGACAGCATCAGCTCGGTAGCGGGCGCTTACATCGGTACTTCTTCCGTTACCGCCTATATCGAAAGCTCCTCCGGCGTCTCTATTGGCGGACGCACGGGCCTGGTGGCCGTGGTGACGGGCGTGCTGTTTCTGCTGGTGATGTTCCTGTCGCCGCTGGCGGGCATGGTGCCGGCTTACGCTGCCGCAGGCGCGCTGATCTACGTGGGCGTGCTGATGACTTCCAGCCTGGCGCGCGTCAAGTGGGACGACCTGACCGAAGCGGTTCCGGCCTTTGTCACCACCGTGATGATGCCGTTCAGCTTCTCTATCACCGAAGGGATTGCGCTGGGCTTTATTTCTTACTGCGTGATGAAGCTGGGCACGGGCCGCTGGCGTGAAATTTCGCCGTGCGTCATCGTCGTGGCGATCCTGTTTGTGTTAAAAATCGTCTTTATCGACGCGCACTAAACTGAACGGGCCGCCGGCCCGTTTTTTTTGACCACGCTAAAGCGCGATTGCTTTTTCCGGCGGCAGGCTCACCAGCCGCAGCGCGCGTGGCCCCATCTTTTGTCCCGTGGCGGGAATATCCTGCAAGCCTTTCCAGCGCGCGTTGTCCACTTCCCACAGCGAGAGCCGTTCACAGCCCGATGAGTGGGCGCAGGACCAGATAATCAGCGGCTCAACGTCGGAAAAGGCTTCTGTCTGCGGCTGCAACAGCGAGCGTAGCCGCCCGGACGCGGGATGCAGCCTCAGCGAATCTTTTTTCGGGTTATCGGACAGCTTTAGTATGCTTTGCCGCATCGTCCAGAGCTGGGTGGCCGCCTCACAGGGATCGCTCTGGGCCTGTATCCACGCTTTTTCCGCCGGAGAAATTTCACGTGAATATCGCTCCAGCGTCTGGCGGCTGTGGGCGCGTACGATTTCCATATCCAGTCCGACGCTGCCGTCTTCACCAGCCAACAGTACGCCAACGATATTGCCTGCGTAGGCGATGCTGAAATCGGGCAGCTGCGGATCGGCAAAGTGGGGACGCCCGTTTGGCGATAGCCGGATTTCAGGCAGCGGCGAAATGCCGTAAAGGCGCAGCAGCATTTTCGCCAGCAGCATACGGGCCGCCAGAAAGCGCGTCCGCCGTCTTTCCGGTAGGTTACCGGCGCTTGCTGTTATCTGTTGAGAAAGCTGGTGTACCGGGACGCGGGTATCCGTCAGGATCCAGCGTGCGAAATGGCTGGCCATCTGTCGCTCCGTGAAAATGGGTGAAAACGCTTTATTATTGTAAATAATTTTCTTAGCGGGTGGCACGTAACTTTCCCGTTTTACCTCTAAATTAGGATTAATATTAACGAATGCGAGTTTGGTTCTCGTCGTCAACTCTCTTTTTATATGGCTTTTTAATATATTTATTTTCTTATTTGTTTTTAATAGTTACCTGTAATGGCCATATATAATAGTTAGAGGGATTGCAGAAGCGTTTTAATAAATTAGTATAATGGAATTGAATGTCGCTGTTATTTTTAATTATAAATTTGAGTTGATTGTCGTACGGAAAATAGTGTACTTTTCTCTGCCAGGCACGGAAGGCCGAAATTTATTAATTTCATCAGCAAGTGTTAATAAATTATTTATAATCAAACGCTAAGAATGTTATGGAAAATAAACCTTTATTTCGCATGGAAGCGGTGCAGCATTTGAAGACAAAATGGCTGGGTAAGGCGTTGTTAACCTCCGGCTACCCCGCCTGGGCCGTCGCTCTGGCGTCCATGCTGTTCTTTATTTTGCTGCTGGTATTTATTCTTTACGGCACCTTTACCCGGCGAATTAACGTCAACGGCGAGGTGATCTCGTTGCCGCATGCCATCACCATACTTGCGCCACAGCAGGGGTTTATTACCAAAACCTGGGCTGAAACCGGGCAGCGCGTAAAAAAGGGCGATCGGCTTTATCAAATCGACGTCAGCCGGATTACCTTAACCGGCAACGTCAGCGTTCGTTCGGTCGCGGCGATCAATCAACAGATTGCGCTATCGGAAACGATTATCGCCCGGCTTCAGAAAAATAAAGCGGCCACGCTGAAGAATTTGCAGCACCAGCTGGCGCAATACCAGGCGGCGCATAAAAAATCGCAGACGCTGATTTTTGAAGCCGGAAACGGCCTGAGCGAAATGCGGAAAAGCATGACGAGTTACGGTGATTACTTACGTAAGGGATTAATTAACAAGGAGCAGTTCGCCAATCAGCGCTACCTTTTTTATCAGCAGCAGAATGCCTGGCAGAGCCTGAATACTCAGGTTATTCAGGAAGCCTTGCAGATTAGCAGCCTGGAGAGCGAGCTGCTGACCAAGGGGATCGAATATGACAACCAGATTTCGCAATATCAGGCGCAGCGCAGCGATCTGATGCGCCAGCTGGCGGAAGTGGACGCCAGCGGCACGCTGTTTATTACCGCACCGAGCGACGGAAAAATTGAAAACATGAGCGTGACGGAGGGCCAAATGGTTAGCCCTGGCGATAGCCTGGCCCAGCTGACGCCTGCCAGCAGTAACCGTTATTACCTGATGCTGTGGCTACCTGACACCAGTATGCCCTACATCCATCCTGGCGACGCCATCAACCTGCGTTATGAAGCGTTCCCCTTTGAGAAATATGGCCAGTTCCCGGGCCGTATCCTGTCTATTTCCAACGTGCCGGCTTCCTATCAGGAAATGGGCAAATACAACACGCTTCCGCGCACCGACGGCGTCATTGAACCTTATTACAAGGTGATCGTGTCGCTTGAAGAAAGCCGCTTCAGCTATCAGGGCAAGCCCCTGGCGCTCTCCAGCGGTATGAAAGCGCAGGCCACGCTGTTTCTGGAAAAACGGCCTCTCTGGCAGTGGATGCTGTCGCCTTACTATGACCTCAAAAAAAGCATTAGCGGGCCTGTAAATGAACGATCCTCTTTTTGACACCCTCCTGTGTCGGCTGAATTTCAGCTTTCGACGTAAAGTGCCGGTCGTATTGCAAACCGAAGCGGCAGAATGCGGCCTGGCCTGTCTGGTCATGGCCTGCCGCTATCACGGCATGGATATTGACCTGTTTAATTTGCGCAGCCGATTTGGCATTTCTTCACATGGCGCTACGCTGGCCGTGCTGATCGACATCGGCAGGCAGCTGAAGCTGAAAACGCGGCCGCTGGCGTTGGATCTGGACGAGCTGAAACAGCTGAAAACCCCCTGTCTGCTGCACTGGGATATGAGCCACTTCGTGGTGCTGGTTGCCGTCAAAGGCTCGCGCTTTATCCTGCACGATCCGGCCTTTGGCCGTCGTGTTGTCGGGCTGGCGGAAATGTCCCAGCACTTTTCCGGGGTGGCGCTGGAAGTTTGGCCGGACAGCGAGTTCTCCCGCGTTAAACAACGCAGCAGCCTGAGCTTTACCAGGATGATGAAAAACGTCAGCGGGCTGCCGGGCTTTCTGGCTAAAATCTTCTGCCTTTCGCTGGTGATAGAAGCGGTTAACCTGCTGATGCCGGTAGGAACGCAGCTGGTGATGGATCATGTGATTATCGCGGAAGACCACGATTTGCTGTCGCTGATCTGTATCGGGCTGCTGGGCTTTATCCTGTTCCGTGCCTTCGTCAGTATGCTGCGCGCCTGGACATCGCTGGTGATGGGATCGCTGATCGACGTACAGTGGAAGGCGGGCATGTTCGATCATCTGCTTAATCTGCCGCTCAACTATTTTGAGAAGCGCAAGCTTGGCGACATCCAGTCCCGCTTTGGATCGCTGGACGTGATCCGCAACACGTTAACCAGCAGCCTGGTGAACGGCATTATTGACTCGCTGATGTCGATTGGCGTGTTTATCATGATGTTCCTGTACGGCAGCTGGCTGGTCTGGGTCGTGCTGGGCTTTACGACGCTGTATATGCTGCTGCGCCTGGCGACCTGGCAGCGCTATCGTCAGGCGCAGGAAGAGCAGATTGTGAAAGGCGCGCGGGCCAGCTCGCATTTTATGGAAAGCCTTTACGGCATCGGGACGTTAAAAGCGCTGGGCATAACCGCCAAGCGAGCGCAGTTCTGGCTAAATCTGAATATTGACACCACCAACGCCAATATTCGCCTGACCCGACTCGATCTGCTGTTTGGCGGCGTGAATACTTTTATCAGTACCATCGACCAGGTGGTGATCCTGTGGCTTGGCGCCTCGATGGTGATTGATGGTCAAATGACGCTGGGGATGTTTGTCGCCTTTAACGCCTATCGCGGCCAGTTTTCCGATCGGGCCGCCAGCCTGATCAATATGGTGCTACAGCTGAAAATGCTGACGCTGCACAGCGACAGGGTAGCGGACATCGTCTTTACCGATGCGGAAGAAAGCCAGCCGGGCCGGACGCTGGTAGCCTCGGGCGAACCGGCCAGCTTTGAAGCGCGCGGCGTCACCTATCAGTATGACAAGCTGTCGAAACCGATTTTCAGCGGGCTGAATATCACCGTCGAGGCCGGCGAGAGCGTGGCGATTGTCGGGCCTTCCGGCATTGGCAAAACCACGCTGATGAAGGTGATGTCCGGCCTGCTGGCGCCTGCCGAGGGCGAAATCCTGATCAACGGCCTGAATATCAACAATATCGGGCTGAATAACTATCGGGAATGTATCGCCTGCGTATTGCAGGAAGACAAGCTGTTTGCCGGTTCTATCGCTGAGAACATCGCCAGCTTTGACGGCGAGAGGGATATGGAGCGTATTATCCGCTGCGCTATGGACTGCAATATTCACGAGGAGGTTAGCGCGATGCCGATGGGCTACGAGACGCTGATTAGCGAGCTGGGCGGCAGCCTGTCGGGCGGACAGAAGCAGCGTCTGCTGATTGCCAGAGCCTTATATCGACGGCCCAACATTCTGTTTCTGGATGAGGCTACCAGCCATCTGGATCTGGCTAACGAGGCGCATATCAATGCTTCCGTGGCAGCGCTGAAAATCACCCGTATCTTTATCGCGCACCGGCCATCGACTATTGCCAGCGCGGACAGGGTGATTGAGCTGTAACATCGCGCCCTGTGGAAAAACAGGGCGCGGGAGCATTACTTGCCGATACAGAAGCTGGAGAAAATCCGTCCCAGCAGATCGTCGGAAGTGAACTCGCCGGTGATCTCGCTTAACGCCTGCTGCGCGACGCGTAGCTCTTCTGCCAGCAGCTCGCCCGCTTTTGCACCCAGCAGCTGCTCTTTGCCCTGAAGCAGGTGAACGGCCGCTAACTCCAGCGCCTGAAGGTGACGACGGCGCGCCAGGAAGCCGCCTTCGGTATTGCCAGCAAAGCCCATTGTTTCCTTAAGGTGCTCGCGCAGCACCTCAACGCCTTCACCCGTACGCGCGGAGAGACGGATAAGTGAGTGATTGTTTACTTGCGTCAGCCCCAGCGTTTCGCCTGTAACATCCGCTTTATTGCGTACCACGGTAATCGGCAGGCTGGCCGGCAGACGGGCAATAAAGTCCGGCCAGATTTCCGCCGGTTCGGTCGCGCCGGTGGTCGTACCGTCAACCATAAACAACACGCGGTCGGCCTGCTCGATTTCATGCCAGGCGCGCTCAATCCCGATCCTTTCCACCTCGTCGCTGGCTTCGCGCAGCCCGGCGGTATCGATAATATGCAGCGGCATCCCGTCGATATGGATATGTTCACGCAGCACGTCGCGCGTGGTACCGGCAATGTCGGTTACGATGGCCGCTTCACGACCCGCCAGCGCGTTGAGCAGACTGGATTTCCCGGCGTTGGGGCGGCCTGCAATCACTACCTTCATACCTTCGCGCAGCAGACTACCCTGACGCGCTTCGGCGCGCACGCCGTCCAGATCGGCTATTACCTGATTCAGCTGGGCTTCGATTTTGCCGTCCGACAGGAAGTCTATTTCCTCGTCGGGGAAATCAATCGCGGCCTCCACATAGATGCGCAGGTGAGTAAGTGCTTCCACCAGCGTGTTGACGCGCAGTGAAAAAGCGCCCTGAAGCGAGTTCAGCGCCGAGCGTGCCGCCTGCTCCGAGCTGGCGTCAATCAGATCGGCAATAGCTTCCGCCTGGGCCAGATCGAGCTTGTCGTTAAGGAAGGCGCGCTCGGAGAACTCGCCGGGACGAGCGATACGCACGCCGGGGATAGCCACAATGCGCTTCAGCAGCAGATCCAGAATGACCGGCCCGCCGTGGCCCTGCAGCTCCAGCACGTCTTCGCCGGTAAAGGAATTCGGGCCGGGGAACCAGAGCGCAATTCCCTGATCCAGCGTGGTGCTATCGGCGTCGCGAAAAGGCAGATAGTCGGCGTAGCGGGGCTTCGGCAGCTTGCCCAGCAGCGCATGGGCCACCTCGGCGGCTTTGGGGCCGGAAACGCGCAGAATACCCACGCCACCGCGGCCTGGCGGCGTCGCCTGGGCGACGATAGTCTCGCTATGACTCATGTTCGACTCTCTTTTTAAGGCAAAAAAATAAGGCGGTCAGTTGACCGCCTTATGATAACCCTTGTCCGCGCCGTTGGCGACGGGACGTCGGTTAAGCTTTTTTCTTGTCGCGGCTGTGCAGACCGCGTTTTTCCAGCCCACGGTAGATCAGCTGCTGTTGCAGAATGGTCACCAGGTTGCTGACGATGTAGTACAGCACCAGACCAGAAGGGAACCACAGGAAGAATACGGTGAAGATAACCGGCATAAAGGTCATGATCTTCTGCTGCATCGGGTCGGTCACGGTGGTTGGCGACATCTTCTGAATGAAGAACATCGTCACGCCCATCAGGATCGGCAGGATGTAGTACGGGTCCTGGGCCGACAGGTCATGGATCCACAGCGCGAACGGCGCATGACGCAGCTCGATAGAGCCCATCAGCATGTAGTACAGCGCAAGGAAGATCGGCATCTGAATAACCAGCGGCAGACAGCCGCCCAGCGGATTCACCTTCTCAGCTTTATACAGCGCCATCATTTCCTGACTCATGCGCTGCTTATCGTCGCCTAAGCGCTCGCGCATCGCCTGAATTTTCGGCTGCAGCATACGCATCTTAGCCATTGAGGTGTACTGCGCTTTGGTCAGCGGGTACATGATGCCGCGTACGATAAAGGTGATGACGATAATGGAGAAGCCCCAGTTACCGATAAAGCTGTGCAGGAACTTCAGCAGCTTAAACAGCGGCTGAGAGATAAACCACAGCCAGCCGTAGTCCACGGTCAGGTCCAGGTGTGGGGCGATAGCCGCCATTTTATCCTGAATTTCCGGGCCAACCCACAGCGTGGCGTTGAGGTTCTGCTGCGCGCCTGCCGCAACGGAAACCGGCGTAGACTTGTAGCCTACCGCAGCGATGCCGTTACCCAGATTGCTGGTGTAAAGCGTGTTAGCGCCGTTGGTGCGCGGCACCCAGGCGGTAGCGAAGTACTGCTGCAGCATCGCCACCCAACCGTTGTTGGTATTGACGCTCAGGTTTTCGTTATCGCTGATTTTATCGAACTTATACTTCTCGTAGTTGGTCTCACTGCTGGAGTAAGCCGCGCCACGGAAGGTGTGCAACGCAAAGTTATTGCTGCCGGTATCGCGATGCTTAGGCAGATCGATAGTCTGCTTCAGCTGGCCGAACATCGCCACTTCCAGCGGCTGCTGGGTAGTGTTATTAATCTGGTAATCCACGTCGATGGCGAACTCGCCGCGCTTCAGCACGAAGGTTTTGGTATAGGTCGCGCCGTTTTCCGCCGTAAAGGTCATTGGAATACGCAGCTCGCTCGCGCCGTCAGCCAGCTCAAAGCTGTCCTGGGTCGTGGTGTAAAGCGGGCGGGCACCGTTGGCCGGGTTATCCGGGCCGTTGCGTCCGGTCAGGCCGCTCTGCGCCTGATAGAGAAAGCCTGGCGAGGTTTCCAGCAGCTGGAAAGGCTGTGAAGAACCCAGCTTGTCCGGGTAAGTCAGCAGCTGCGCCTGCTCAATATCGCCACCGCGAGTATTGATCTGTAAAGACAGGACGTCAGTCTTAACGGTGATCGTTTTGCCCTGGCCGCTGGCGGGTACACCCTGGTTTGCGGCATCACCGGCTGCTGTCGTGTTTTGCGTGGTCTGGGTTTGCTGCGGCTGCGGAGCATGGTCCGTCTGCCAGGTCTGCCAGATCATAAAAGACACGAACAGAAAAGCGATGAGAAAAAGATTGCGTTGCGAATCCATCGTTAATGTTCTCAGTTATCGTCGGTTTTTGGCGGCACCGGATCGTCACCACCCGGGTTCAAAGGGTGGCATTTTAATACGCGTTTCATCGTCAACCAACTGCCTTTTACCACACCAAACCTGCGCAATGCCTCAATACCGTATTGCGAACAGGTTGGGTGGAAACGACAGTGGGGTCCTAAAAGCGGGCTAATCGCGCGTTGATAAACGCGGATCAGCGCAATCAGGAGCCGCGAGCCAGGCGACAGTGACGACGCCACATCTTCTCCAACGCTTCCATCAGCGCACGGTTATCCAGATCGGCCACGCCTTTTTTCGCCACCACTACAAAATCCATAGCGGGCAGGTCGTGCTGACGCAGGCGAAAGCTTTCGCGGGTCAATCGCTTGATCCGGTTGCGTTCATGCGCGCGCTTAACATGTTTTTTGGCGACGGTAAGACCGATGCGGGGATGCCCCAGCGAGTTAAGGCGGCCGAGGATGGTGATTTGCGGCGTACCGGCTCTTTGTGGCTGCTGGAAGACGAAAGTGAAATGAGTGGGAGTTAACAAACGTAACTCCCTGGGAAATGCGAGCTTAACCACTCAGCGGTTAGCTTTTATTACTTAGAAACGGTCAGACGTGAACGGCCTTTAGCACGACGACGTGCCAGAACCTGACGACCATTTTTTGTTGCCATACGAGCACGGAAACCATGTGAACGGTTGCGCTTCAGTACGGACGGTTGAAAAGTGCGTTTCATGGCGATTTCTACCTAAACTTGGAAAATTTCACTTAGTGACGCGCTTGAAAGGTCCGAAAACCGACCGACGCCTCAGTGTATCTTTAATAAAGAGGCGGGATTGTAATAATTGTACAGTCCGGAGTCAATTTACTTCGCTTTTAAAGGCGCGTCTGGTATCCCGTTCGACCGCAAAACCAGCCGGTACGGGCCAGAGCGCAACACGCCGGGGCACGAATTATACGGCCTCTGTGGTAAAGCGCAAGGATCGTTCAGGATCTTCCGCCGATCTTATTACAAGCGCGTTGCGTAAATAACGTGACGGCGCCTTAAATTTTCATCTAATGCGCAGGATCCTGAATGTCTTTTGAGCGCGAACGAGTAAACTTGTCCCTGCGCGCTTTGCCCTGTGGATAAATTGGAACAAAACTGTGTAGAAAGTGAAGATCTCTGCTGCGCTTTGCGCTATGATCCGCCCTTCCGTTAGCGATCCTCCGGGTCAGTCAGCGGCGGAGAAACCGCGGACAGCGGTTCGTATGTGCGTCATCTGCATGCGTCAACAATGATGAATTTATCGCTTCAGCGCCTTTTTTCTTATCGAATATTTTCGAGTGGAGTCCGCCGTGTCACTTACGCTTTGGCAACAGTGTCTTGCCCGTTTGCAGGATGAACTACCTGCCACCGAATTCAGCATGTGGATACGTCCGCTCCAGGCTGAATTGAACGACAACACCCTGGCCCTGTATGCACCAAACCGCTTTGTGCTCGACTGGGTTCGCGACAAATATCTTAATAATATCAATGCGTTGCTTAATGATTTTTGCGGCGCCGATGTGCCGCTGCTGCGCTTTGAAGTCGGCAGCAAGCCGGTGACGCGTCCGGTCAGCCAGCCGGTGATGAGCAGCGCCAGCGCGCCGCCGCCGATGAGCCGACCAGCGCCGGTACGTCCAAGCTGGGACAGCATGCCTGCGCCTGCGGAGCTGTCTTATCGTTCAAACGTGAACACCAAGCATAACTTCGATAACTTCGTTGAAGGTAAATCGAACCAGCTGGCGCGCGCGGCCGCTCGTCAGGTCGCCGACAACCCCGGCGGCGCCTATAACCCTCTGTTCCTCTATGGCGGCACTGGCCTGGGGAAAACTCACCTGCTGCACGCTGTGGGTAACGGCATTATGGCGCGCAAACCCAACGCCAAAGTGGTCTATATGCACTCGGAACGTTTTGTGCAGGACATGGTGAAGGCGCTGCAAAACAACGCCATTGAAGAATTTAAGCGCTACTACCGTTCGGTAGACGCGCTGCTGATCGATGATATTCAGTTTTTCGCTAACAAGGAGCGCTCGCAGGAGGAGTTTTTTCACACCTTCAATGCGCTGCTGGAAGGTAATCAGCAGATCATCCTGACGTCGGATCGCTATCCTAAAGAGATCAACGGCGTCGAAGATCGTCTGAAATCCCGATTTGGCTGGGGCCTGACGGTGGCGATCGAGCCGCCAGAGCTGGAAACCCGCGTGGCGATCCTGATGAAAAAGGCAGATGAAAACGATATTCGCCTGCCGGGCGAAGTTGCCTTCTTTATTGCCAAGCGCCTGCGTTCCAACGTGCGCGAGCTGGAAGGCGCGCTGAACCGCGTGATCGCCAACGCCAACTTCACCGGCCGCGCCATCACTATCGATTTCGTGCGTGAAGCGCTGCGCGATCTGCTGGCGCTGCAGGAAAAGCTGGTCACCATCGATAATATCCAGAAGACGGTGGCGGAATATTACAAGATTAAGGTAGCCGACCTGCTTTCCAAGCGGCGTTCGCGCTCCGTCGCGCGTCCTCGCCAGATGGCGATGGCGATGGCGAAAGAGCTGACCAACCACAGCTTGCCGGAAATCGGCGACGCTTTCGGGGGTCGTGACCATACTACGGTGCTGCACGCCTGTCGCAAGATCGAGCAGCTGCGTGAAGAGAGTCACGATATTAAAGAAGATTTCTCAAATCTAATCAGAACATTATCTTCCTGACGCTATGAAATTTATTGTTGAACGTGAGCAGTTACTTAAACCTTTACAGCAGGTCAGCAGCCCGCTGGGCGGACGGCCGACGCTGCCGATCCTCGGCAATCTGCTTTTACAGGTTAACGACGGCGGCCTGCTGCTGACGGGAACGGACCTGGAGATGGAAATGGTGGCCCGCGTCGCGCTGACGCAGGATCACGAGCCGGGTGCGACCACCGTGCCCGCGCGTAAATTTTTCGATATCTGCCGTGGTCTGCCTGAAGGCGCAGAGATCACGGTGATCCTGGATGGCGAAAGAATGCTGGTACGCTCCGGCCGCAGCCGCTTCTCGCTTTCCACGCTCCCCGCCAGCGATTTTCCGAACCTGGACGACTGGCAAAGCGAGGTCGAATTCACGCTGCCGCAGGCCACGATGAAGCGCCTGATTGAAGCCACCCAGTTTTCTATGGCCCACCAGGACGTGCGCTACTACCTGAACGGGATGCTGTTTGAAACGGAAGGCGAAGAGCTGCGTACCGTCGCCACCGACGGCCACCGTCTGGCGGTCTGCTCGATGCCGGTAGGCCAGTCGCTGCCCAATCATTCGGTGATCGTGCCGCGTAAGGGCGTGATTGAGCTGGTGCGCCTGCTGGACGGCGGCGAGACGCCGTTACAGGTGCAGATCGGCAGCAACAATATCCGCGCGCACGTCGGCGACTTTATCTTCACCTCCAAGCTGGTGGATGGCCGTTTCCCGGACTATCGTCGCGTGCTGCCAAAGAACCCGGACAAAACGCTGGATGCCGGCTGCGATCTGCTGAAGCAGGCTTTCTCGCGCGCGGCTATCCTCTCTAACGAGAAGTTCCGCGGCGTTCGCCTGTACATCAGCGAAAATCAGCTGAAAATTACCGCCAATAACCCGGAACAGGAAGAAGCGGAAGAGATCCTGGACGTCACCTATGGCGGCACCGATCTTGAAATCGGCTTTAACGTCAGCTACGTGCTGGACGTGCTTAACGCGCTGAAATGCGAAAACGTACGTCTGCTGCTGACCGACTCCGTTTCCAGCGTGCAGATTGAAGACGCGGCCAGCCAGTCGGCGGCCTATGTCGTCATGCCAATGCGTTTGTAGTAAAATTATCGGGCTGACTTTGTCCGGCGCCCGCCGCCCTCGCGTGCTTTCACGCGACGGCGGCTCGCCCGTACCCTAACGCTCTGGCCTTGTATAACAGCACGTGCCGTTTTATCCGGTCTACTGCCCGCGGAATGACTCCACTTATGGCTTTAACCCGCCTGCTTATCAAAGATTTTCGCAACATTGAAAATGCCGATCTGGCGCTGGCGCCCGGCTTCAACTTTCTGGTCGGCGCTAACGGCAGCGGTAAAACCAGCGTGCTGGAAGCGATCTATACGCTGGGCCACGGCCGCGCTTTCCGCAGTTTGCAGGCAGGCAGAGTGATCCGCCACGAGCAGGACGCTTTTATTCTGCACGGCCGCATTGAAGGGGCCGGGCGTGAAACCACCGTCGGCCTGACTAAAAATCGTGCGGGCGACAGCAAGGTGCGGGTTGACGGCACCGATGGTCATAAAGTGGCCGAGCTGGCGCAGATGCTGCCGATGCAGCTGATTACGCCGGAAGGCTTTACGCTGCTCAACGGCGGCCCGAAGTACCGGCGCGCCTATATCGACTGGGGCTGTTTTCATAACGAGCCGGGCTTTTTTACCGCCTGGAGCAACCTGCGGCGGCTGCTGAAGCAGCGCAACGCGGCGCTGCGCCAGGTCACGCGCTACCAGCAGATCCGTGCCTGGGATCAGGAGCTGGCACCGCTGGCGGAGCAGATAAGCCAGTGGCGCGCCGCCTACAGCGAAGCCATTGCTGAGGATATCACCGCCACCTGCGCGCAGTTTCTGCCGGAGTTTGCGCTGAGTTTCTCTTTCCAGCGCGGCTGGGATAAAGAAACGGACTATCGCGATCTGCTGGAGCGTCAGTTTGAGCGCGATCGCGCCTTAACCTACACGGCCAGCGGCCCGCACAAAGCGGACTTCCGCATTCGCGCCGACGGCACGCCGGTGGAGGATCTGCTGTCGCGCGGCCAGTTAAAGCTGTTGATGTGCGCCCTGAGGCTGGCGCAGGGTGAGTTTCTCACCCGACAGAACGGGCGACGCTGCCTGTATCTGATAGATGATTTTGCCTCCGAGCTGGATGAGACGCGGCGCCACCTGTTGGCATCGCGCTTAAAGGCCACTCGGGCCCAGGTTTTTGTCAGCGCTATTAGTGCCGATCATGTGTTCGATATGGCTGACGAAAAGGGCAAGATGTTCCACGTGGAACAGGGTAAAATAGCGGTTCAACCTGAAGATTAAACGAGCGAGAAACGTTGATGTCGAATTCTTATGACTCCTCAAGTATCAAAGTTCTGAAAGGGCTGGATGCGGTACGCAAGCGCCCGGGTATGTATATCGGCGATACGGATGACGGCACCGGTCTGCACCATATGGTATTCGAGGTTGTGGACAACGCCATCGACGAAGCCCTCGCAGGTCACTGTAAAGACATTCTGGTCACTATTCATGCCGATAACTCCGTTTCCGTGCAGGATGACGGTCGTGGTATTCCGACAGGCATTCACGAAGAAGAAGGCGTTTCCGCTGCGGAAGTGATCATGACCGTGCTGCACGCAGGCGGTAAATTCGATGATAACTCCTATAAAGTGTCCGGCGGCCTGCATGGCGTAGGCGTGTCGGTGGTTAACGCCCTGTCTGAAAAGCTGGAGCTGACCATCCGTCGCGAAGGCAAAGTTCACCAGCAGATCTACGTTCACGGCGTGCCTCAGGCCCCGCTGCAGGTCACCGGCGAAACTGATCTGACCGGGACGCGCGTGCGTTTCTGGCCAAGCCACGAAACCTTTACCAACGTCACCGATTTCGAGTACGAAATCCTGGCGAAGCGTCTACGCGAGCTGTCGTTCCTTAACTCCGGCGTCTCCATCAAGCTGGAAGACAAGCGCGACGGCAAGAACGATCACTACCACTATGAAGGCGGCATCAAGGCGTTTGTGGAGTACCTGAACCGCAATAAAACGCCTATCCACCCTAACGCGTTCTATTTCTCTACCGAGAAAGACGGCATCGGCGTGGAAGTGGCACTACAGTGGAACGACGGTTTCCAGGAAAACATCTACTGCTTTACCAACAACATCCCACAGCGCGACGGCGGCACGCACCTGGCCGGTTTCCGCGCGGCGATGACGCGTACCCTGAACGCCTACATGGATAAAGAAGGCTACAGCAAAAAAGCCAAGGTCAGCGCCACCGGCGACGACGCGCGCGAAGGCCTGATTGCCGTGGTTTCCGTTAAGGTGCCGGATCCGAAGTTCTCTTCACAGACCAAAGACAAGCTGGTCTCTTCCGAGGTGAAATCAGCCGTTGAGCAGCAGATGAACGAGCTGCTGGCAGAGTACCTGCTGGAAAATCCTGGCGATGCCAAAATCGTCGTGGGTAAAATCATTGATGCGGCCCGCGCGCGTGAAGCGGCGCGTCGCGCTCGTGAAATGACCCGTCGTAAAGGCGCGCTGGATCTGGCCGGCCTGCCGGGCAAGCTGGCGGACTGCCAGGAGCGCGATCCGGCGCTGTCGGAAATCTATCTGGTGGAAGGGGATTCCGCGGGCGGCTCCGCCAAGCAGGGCCGTAACCGTAAAAACCAGGCTATCCTGCCGCTGAAGGGGAAAATCCTGAACGTGGAGAAAGCGCGCTTCGATAAGATGCTTGCTTCGCAGGAAGTGGCGACGCTGATCACCGCGCTGGGCTGCGGCATTGGCCGTGACGAATATAACCCGGACAAGCTGCGCTACCACAGCATCATCATCATGACCGATGCGGACGTGGATGGCTCGCACATCCGTACGCTGCTGCTGACCTTCTTCTATCGTCAGATGCCGGAAATCATTGAGCGCGGCCACGTGTATATCGCGCAGCCGCCGCTGTATAAGGTGAAAAAAGGCAAGCAGGAGCAGTACATCAAGGATGACGAGGCGATGGATCAGTATCAGATCGCCATCGCGCTGGACGGCGCGACGCTGCACACTAACGCCGATGCGCCTGCGCTGGGCGGCGAGCCGCTGGAAAACCTGGTTGCCGAGTTCAACAGCACCCGCAAGATGATCAAGCGTATGGAGCGCCGCTACCCGCTGGCGTTGCTGAACGCGCTGATCTATCACCCGACGCTGAGCGATATCTCCACAGAGGCGCCGGTTCAGCAGTGGATCGACGAGCTGGTGGCGCGCCTGAACGAGAACGAGCAGCACGGCAGCACCTATGCCAGCCATGTGCGCCAGAACCGCGAGCAGCATATCTTCGAACCGGTAGTGCGTATCCGTACGCACGGCGTCGATACCGATTATCCGCTGGACAGCGAATTTATTTCGGGTGGCGAATACCGCAAGATTTGTTCGCTGGGCGAGAAGCTGCGCGGCCTGATTGAGGAAGATGCCTTTATCGAACGCGGCGAGCGTCGTCAGCCGATCGCTAACTTCGAGCAGGCGATGGACTGGCTGGTGAAAGAATCGCGTCGCGGTCTGTCGGTACAGCGTTATAAAGGACTGGGCGAGATGAACCCGGAGCAGCTGTGGGAAACCACGATGGATCCGGACAGCCGCCGTATGCTGCGCGTCACGGTGAAGGATGCGATTGCCGCTGACCAGCTGTTCACCACGCTAATGGGCGATGCGGTGGAGCCGCGCCGCGCCTTTATCGAAGAAAACGCGCTGAAAGCCGCTAATATCGATATCTGATAAAGCAGGACGCAGGGCCTCCGGCCATGCAACAGCGTTTGAAAGGCAGATCGTTCGATCTGCCTTTTTTTTCAGCTTTTCTGCTGCGCCAGGCTGGCAAACGAGCGCTGATAAAATTGACCACTATTTTAATATCCTGCCTGCGTGCTTACAGGCAGTGAGGATTTTACTGCTGCTTTTCAGGGGGTAGCTGGCAAGCCCGTTTCCCGCTTTTTTCGCCCAAAAACCGCAAGCGCGAACACATTTACCGGAAGATTTACCAAATCGAATTTAAAATTACCGGGCTTGATTCGTCTGGTCATGGCTGGCTGAATCGCGTTAGCATGAAAGAAACCGTGAAGCTCAAGAGGAAGTTATGGCGATAAAACTGATTGCGATTGATATAGACGGCACGCTGCTTAATCCTCAGCGTGAGGTGACGCCTGGCGTTAAGCGGGCCATTCAGGCAGCTCGTGATAAAGGAATAGCGATTGTACTGGCGAGCGGCCGGCCGTTTATCGGCGTGGAGCGGTATCTGATGGAGCTGGATTTACAACGGGAAGGGCAGTACTGCATTACCAATAACGGCGCCCTGGTGCAGAAAGCGGAATCGGGCGAGTGCGTGGCGGAAGTTACGCTGAACTTTGATGACTACCTGTATGTTGAAAAGCTGGCGCGCGAGCTGGGCGTACATTTTCAGGCGCTGACGAAATCGCTGCTGTTTACGCCCAACAAGGACATCAGCGAATATACCGTTCACGAAGCTTCGCTGACCGGGATGCCGCTGCGCTACCGCGCGGTGGAAGAGATGGATGAAACCGCCACTTTCCCTAAAGTCATGATGATCGACACGCCGGAAACGCTGGATGAGGCTATTACCCGCATTCCGCAGGAAGCTTACGATCGCTATACCATTATGAAAAGCTCGCCTTATTTCCTGGAGATCCTTAATAAGAAAGTCGATAAGGGCGCGGGCGTCAAAGCGCTGGCCGAGCGTTTAGGGCTTTCCCGCGATGAAGTAATGGCTATCGGCGATCAGGAAAACGATCTGGCAATGCTGACCTTCGCCGGCACGGGCGTGGCAATGGGCAACGGTATCGACAAGGTAAAAAACATTGCGCAGTTCGTCACCAAAACCAATATGGAAGACGGCGTAGCGCACGCTATCGAAAAATTCGCGCTCTGACAGGGCGGCGGTGTCACGCTTTAAGCGCCAGTACCGCAAAAGCGCGTAATGCATTACCCTTAGCAGCAAACCTCGCTAAGGGTAAGCATGATGACGGAAAAACAGCTCACTTTTGCTCAGCGCAATCACCAGCTCACCAATATCAACGTCTGGACGGCCGACAGCCACTGGCTGGTCTACGACGTTCGCAGCAATGCCTCCACCTTCAACAGCTTAACCGTCGAGCGCGTTAATCTCAGCGGCCAGACGGAAATCCTTTACCAGGCGCAGGCGGGCGCGCACGTTGGTGTGATCACCGCCAGCCCGGATTTGCCGCCGCGCTACGTTTGCATTCATGGCCCGGAACATCCTGACAGCCGGTGGCGCTACGACTTTCATCATCGCCGCGGCGTTATTATTCAGAACGGCCTGGTGGAAAATATGGACGCCTGCGATATTACGCCACCCTTTACGCCCGGCGCGCTGCGCGGCGGCTCGCACGTACACGTGTTCAGCCCCGACGGCACCAGGCTGAGTTTTACCTATAACGATCACGTGATGCACGAGCTGGACGTGAAACAAGATTTGCGCAACGTCGGCGTGGCCGTGCCGCTACATGCCGTTTGTCCGCCGTTGCAGCATCCCCGAGAGTATGCAGGCAGCCATTTCTGCGTGCTGGTCAGCGCCACCACCGCCACGCCGACGCCCGGCAGCGATGAGATCAATCGAGCCTATGAAGAGGGGTGGATCGGCGAAGAGGGCTACCTGAAAAGCGACGGCCACCGGCAGCGTTGGGCGCTGGCGTTTATCGGCGATACGCTTAGCGAAAAAGGCGAGAAAGTGCCGGAAGTGTTTATTGTCGATCTGCCGGAAAAGATGGCCGACTATGCGCTGGAAGGCGAGGCTCCGCTGGCCGGCACTGCCGCCACGCTGCCCGCTCCGCCGCTGGGGGTCAGGCAGCGTCGGCTAACCTTTACGCACCATCGCCTCTTTCCCGGCCTGGCAACCTCGCCGCGCCACTGGCTGCGCAGCTCGCCCGACGGCCGCGCTATCGCTTTTTTAATGAAAGACGACGAAGGCGTGGTGCAGCTGTGGACCATCGCGCCCGGCGGCGGCAAGCCTCGTCAGATCACCCACGCCGCCAGCGATATTCAATCTGCCTTCAGCTGGCATCCTGACGGCAGGTCGGTGGCTTTTATTAACGATAACAGCGTGGTGTTATGTGATACAGGCAGCGGTAAAATGCGGAGGCTGACGGCCCGCACCGCCGAAGCGCCTTTGCCGGAAGCGGTCGTCTGCTCGCCAGACGGGCTTTATGTGGCCTATTTGCGCAACGTGGCGGGCTTTCAGCAGATTTTTATTGCTGATGTCGAGGCGACGTATTGATCACCAGCGGCGCGGCCTGTGAAAGGCTGTCGCTGGTATGGTTCTGCTGCTCGCTGCGCAACACGCGTTCACGCGGTGAATCGCCGGTTTTATCGCGGCCTGAACGATAGTAGTCAAACGGCAGCAGCAGCGTATCCAGCACGGCAGAGAAAGGCAGGTCGATAGCCGCCAGCGGGCGCATTACCCATCCGCTGTCGCTGTCGGTAACAATTTTTGCGCTGGCGCGCGTGCCGGGATAATAGCCCTGATCGGGACCGGAATGGGACATAAAGCTGGAGCAGCCACCCGTGCCGACCAGTAGCAGACAGGCCAGCAGGCCAGCGAAACGACTTTTTTTTAGTACCATCATATTCTTTATCCCTTCAGCAGCGGAAAAACCGCTCTGCTTATCACGATCGGCATGTGCCCGCTGCTTTAATGCTCCGATTAATCTCTTTCTGAGTGTATGACATCTGCACCAGATTGGCCGAAATATTTCCTGAACGGGCCCTTGAAAGCGATCTTAATGTCACCATTTTATGTTCAGGGTCACAAAACGTATGCCGACAGGATACCGCTTGTAGCCCGACGATCTGTCCATAGTGGAAGGTCGCATTACACCCTCGCTGATAATCAGGAGCTATACCATGCGTAATTTCGATCTCGCCCCGCTGTACCGTTCTTCTATTGGTTTCGACCGCCTGATCAACCTGCTGGAATCCAACCAGGGTCAGAGCAACGGCGGCTACCCTCCTTATAACGTGGAGCTGGTGGCGGAAAACCAGTACCGAATCACCATTGCCGTGGCAGGGTTCGCGCAGAGCGAACTGGAGATCACCTCTCACGACAATATGCTGACCGTGCGCGGCGCCCATCCTGAGGAGCAGCAGGAAAAAACCTATCTCTACCAGGGTATTGCAGAACGCAACTTCGAGCGTAAGTTCCAGCTGGCCGAGCACGTTAACGTGCGCGATGCACGCCTGGAAAACGGCCTGCTCTATATCGATCTGGAGCGCATCGTGCCGGAAGCCAACAAACCGCGCCGCATTGAAATTCTGAAATAAGACCGCGCGTAAAATTAAGGCCGCACTTTGTGCGGCCTTTTTCGTTTGCATCAGCAGGGGGCTCTGCCGCCCGATTCGCTGTGCGCCCGCTCAATCTCTTCCGCCAGAATGGCGATCCCCTTCTCAATCTTGTCACTGTCCGGCACATAGTTCATACGCATGCACTGGTGCGTGTGCGGCCATTCATGCTCCAGACCCGGAAAGAAAAAGTGGCCCGGCACCATCAATACACCGCGCGCTTTCAAACGCTGGTAGAGGATCTCCGTAGAGATGGGCAGATCTTTAAACCAGAGCCAGAGAAAAATAGCGCCTTCCGGCTTGTGGATAAGGCAGCGTTCTTCAGGTAAATAGCGCCGGATAACGGCGATAGTTTGCTTAACCCTTTCCTGATAAAACGGCCTGATCACCTCTTCCGACAGGCGCAGCAAATCACCACGCTGGATCATCTCATGCGCGATGGCCGGGCCGATGCTGCCCGGCGCCAGGCTGATAATGCCGTTCATATTGCCGATGGCGGCAATTACTTTTTCATCAGCAACAATGATGCCGCAGCGTGAGCCCGGCAGCCCCAGCTTGGAAAGGCTCATACACAGAATAATATTCGGGTTCCACAGCGGGCGAACGTCGCTGAAGATGATGCCGGGAAAAGGCACGCCGTAGGCGTTATCAATCAGCAGCGGCACCTCATGCTGCTGCGCCAGCGCATCCAGCTTCATCAGCTCTTCGTCGGTAATAACGTTGCCGGTGGGATTGGTCGGCCGGGAAACGCAAATCAGCCCGGTATCTTCGGTAATATGCAGCTGTTCAAAATTAACGTGATATTTGAACTGGCCTTCAGGCAGCATTTCGATATCGGGGCGGGCGGAAACAAACAGCTCTTCGTCCAGTCCGGCATCTGCATAACCCAGATATTCGGGAGCAAGTGGAAACAATACGCGCTTTTTGCGCCCGTCTGCGCGGCGGCCCGCGTAAAGATTAAACAAGTAGAAAAAGGCGCTCTGGCTGCCGTTGGTCAGGGCGATATTCTGCGGCCCCACCTGCCAGCCCAGCTCATCGCGCAGCAGCGTGGAAAGCGATTCCAGCAGCGTGCTTTTTCCTCTTGGGCCGTCGTAGTTGCAAAGCGCATCGGCCAGCTTGCCCTCATCATGCATCTGCTGCAGCAGCTGCTGAAAATAGTCGTTCATCGCCGGGATCTGGGCCGGATTACCGCCGCCCAGCATCACTGAACCGGGCGTGCGTAACCCTTCGCCCATATCTTCCATCAGGCGGGTGATCCCTGAGGCGCGTGTGAATTTGTTACCGAAAGCGGAAAAGCTCATAACGTATTAACTGCTTATCGTAGGCAAGTGAAAGCTAACCTTAACGCCACGCCAGGCGTGATGCAACGTCAGCGGGCAGCCGTATCGGCCGGCAAGAGTAAGCGTTGGCCAGACGAACAGCGAAAGGTAAAGGTGAATCGTTTCAACTAATTAGCTTTTCTGCGCCGCTCGCCCTGTTGCCTGTTTTCATAAGCCGGAAATTTCAGTTAATAATTTGTGATGAACTGCACGACTTATTGATAAAAATTTCTTAAAAATCCGTGCGGTGACGCCAGTCACAGTCCTGATAACGCATGCTTTGTAGGCTGGCTGCTCTTCAGCTTAATCATTTCAGCAAGGACAACAAAATGTATAAGACTCTTCTGGCGGGCGCGGTGATAGCAATGTTCAGCGGGCAGGCGGCGGCGCAAAGCTGGGTGTTAACCGATACGCAGGGCACGGAAAAAGGCGACTGGCGGATCGACAGCAGGCAGCTCAAGCTGAGCGGCGAACCCTTTACCCTGGAACAGCAGGTGCTGCACGGTGGCAAGCAGGAAGGCTCGAAAGTGCTGACGTTGACCAGCAAAAACGGCCTGACTATCGCCCTCAGCCCAACGCGCGGTATGGATCTGCTGCACGTTAACGGTCACGACGTGCGGCTGGGCTGGGATTCGCCCGTCGATGAGGTGGTGAACCCGGCCTATATCAATCTGGAAAGCCGTAACGGCCTGGGCTGGCTGGAAGGATTTAACGAGATGATGGTGCGCTGCGGCTTTGAGTGGACCGGCCATCCGGTCACCAAAGACGGGCGTATTTACACGCTGCACGGTAAAGCGGGCAATACGCCAGCGTCAAAAGTGGAAGTGATCGTGGATGACCAGGCGCCGCATGAAATCCGTATTCGCGGCCTGCTGAAAGAAAACACCTTTAAAAAAGCGCGTCTGGAAACCTGGACCGAGCTGCGCTACGTGCCGGGAGCGGACTCTTTTACCATCCACGACGTGCTGACCAACCAGGCTGACTATCCGCACGACTATGAAATTATCTACCACAGCAACTTCAGCACGCCGATTCTGGAAGAAAATGCCCGTTTCCTCGCGCCGGTAAAATCCGTTTCGCCGTTTAACGACTATGCGAAAAAAGGGCTGGAAAACTGGCAGACTTATGGCGCGCCAACCAAAGATTTCGATGAAATGGTCTTTAACCTGCAACCCATTGCCGACAGCAATGGTAAAACCGTGGCGGCCGTGATCAACAGCAAAGGCGATAAGGGCGCGGCTATCGAATTCGATACGCGGCAGCTGCCGGTGCTGACGATGTGGAAAAACACCGATACTCTGAAGCAGGGCTACGTGACGGGGATTGAACCCGGCACCAACTATGCCTATCCGGTAACGATTGAAAAAGAGCAGGGCAGGGTTAAACAGCTGCAGCCGGGTCAGAGCGCGGAGTTTACGCTGACCTATTCGCTGCTGAAGGATGCCAGCGCGGTACAGAAAGTCGAAGAGCGCATCAAAACGCTTCAGGGCGACACCAAAATTAACGTGGAGCAAACGCCGATAGCCGTAGAATAAGCCAGCAAGGGCGGGCGCCGTTCCGCCCTTTAAAATAAAACATTGTTTTATTTTTTATAAATATCAGTTTCATTATATCCCTTTTCCTGATTTCGATCACGGCGTGCGTGCTTTTCCCTCCGCTATAGTATGCGCTCGGAAACCGGGCAGGGCTGCCCTGTCCCGGATAACAGGCCATTTTCCAGGCTTCTGACACGCAGTCCGCCCTCTGACTTACAGGAGCAGTTATGATTTTGAATGCATTTGATTTAAAAGGTCGGGTGGCGATGGTCACGGGATGCGATACGGGGCTGGGTCAGGGTATGGCGCTGGGGCTGGCGGAAGCGGGATGCGATATCGTTGGCGTGAATATTGTTGAACCGAAAGAAACCATTGAGCGCGTCACCGCGCTGGGCCGCCGTTTTTTCAGCCTGACTGCCGATCTGGGCAAAACCGAATGTATTGAAGGCGTCGTGGCGAAAGCCGTGGCGGAATACGGCAAAATCGATATCCTGGTTAATAACGCCGGTATCATCCGTCGTGAAGATGCGATCGACTTCTCAGAAAAAGACTGGGACGACGTGATGAACCTGAATATTAAATCCGTGTTCTTTATGTCGCAGGCGGTAGCGCGTCAGTTTATCAAACAGGGCAAAGGCGGGAAAATCATTAATATTGCCTCTATGCTCTCTTTCCAGGGCGGCATCCGCGTGCCTTCTTATACGGCCTCCAAAAGCGCTGTGATGGGTGTGACTCGTTTGCTGGCCAATGAATGGGCGAAGCACGATATTAACGTTAATGCCATCGCGCCGGGCTATATGGCTACCAACAATACCGCACAGCTGCGTGCGGATGAAAAGCGCAACGCCGATATTCTGGAGCGTATTCCGGCAGGCCGTTGGGGATTGCCGGCCGATCTGATGGGGCCAGCGGTATTCCTGGCCTCTTCGGCTGCCGACTATATTAACGGCTACACTATTGCCGTAGACGGCGGCTGGCTGGCTCGTTAAGCGGCTGCGTTTAAAGAGTGGCCGTGCAGCTGAAACAACTGCCAAAAGGCCCATAAATGGGCCTTTCTTGTTTTTTACTAAATATTTATATCATTCATACTAAATGTGTCGGGGAGTGGAATACGGGTAGCCATCGATCCGGCTGAAACAAACATGAAGGTTGATTTAAGGAACAAAGAAGAAAAGTGAAGCATTGTCTCCGGGGGAATAATGTTGCCGCTCTTTCAGATGAAAGCGGGGCGGTGAATTTCGTTGTCCTTCCTGAAACGACCTGGTTATTTTCCGCTCTTATCGCTACCGACAGGCCATCCACACCAGGACGGAAGCGCTGGCTGTTTTCCGAAGATGCACCGGTAGTAACAGTAACGGCGGTTTCTACTGATTTGATATGGCTAATGATGCGGGAGTCAGGTCTGGTACAGGTAATATTCATCGCGATCGTATCTGATGCCTTATCGATAGCGCTTTCTTTAATTATATCGCCAGAATTAAATAACAGCGATGCTGCGTGGCTGATTGCATAACCGGTACAGCTTACGCTGACGATGTTATTCCATGGTAAAAAGGAGATGTTATAATTCCGCGCCTCCTTATTTAACCCTGTTGCAAAATAACCTGAATACCCCCCGTTAAAAATTAGCCTGGCGCCATCGGTAACTAAAAATACTTAGGTATTTGAGAATTAACTCCTTGTTAAGGTAGTGCTTGTTACAGGTAAAAATATCTTCAGCATAATTTATGCCGATAAACGATGTTCCGGATGAACGTCGTTATATCACCGGGTTAAGTTGGTATAACGCTCGTTCCGAAAGGGGGCAAAGAAAAAAAGAAACCTCTACATTTCTATTGCTTTCTGTATATTGATTTTTTAATTTATATTCTGGATTATTTAATTAAAAATCCGCATGCTTTTATTATATATTATTTAATTAAATGGTAATTTAGCTTATGGTTACCTGAGCAGTGCAAATGAATAACAACAGGGCACTGACGCGTTCAGGAAAGAACAGGCTATTTGTTTAGCACCTGTTCAGACAGAGAAGGAATTTTCTGCGGGGTAAAGAGGTCGGCAGGACACTGAAAAACGTGCCGACACGCAAAGCGCATCGGCACGGAAAATTATTTTGCTATTTCAGGATTAACGCAGTTCTTTTCCACTTTACCGTTCAGCGCGGCAATCAGATTTTCCACCGCGTCTTTTGCCATGCCGTAACGGGTTTCATGCGTCGCAGAGCCAATATGCGGCAGCGCTACCACGTTAGGCAGCGTCAGCAAAGGCGAATCCTTTGGCAACGGTTCTTTCTCAAATACGTCCAGGCCGGCGGCGTGGATAGTGCCCTCTTTCAGCGCGGCGATCAGCGCTTCTTCATCGATAACCGGGCCGCGTCCGGCATTGATCAGCACGGCGGAAGGCTTCATTTTCGCCAGCTCTTCGCGGCCGATCAGGTGGTGCGTCTGTTCAGTCAGCGGCAGGCTGATGCACAGGAAATCGGCTTCTTTAAGCAGCGTATCCAGATCGCAGTATTGCGCGTCGAAACGCTGCTCCGCCTCTTCATGGTGCTTACGGGCGTTGTAAAGGATCGGCATACTGAAGCCCAGATGCGCCCGCTGCGCCAGCGCCAGTCCGATACGGCCCATGCCCAGGATGCCCATTTTTTTGTGGTGCACGTCGATGCCGAACCAGTCTGCGCCGATGCTGCCCTGCCACTCGCCTTTTTTTACGCGTTCGGCAGATTCCACCACGCGGCGCGCGCTGGTCAGCACCAGCGCCATCATGGTATCGGCGACGGTTTCCGTCAGCACGGTCGGGGTGTGCATCAACAGCACGCCACGTTCGCTCAGCGCGGGAATATCAAAGTTGTCCACGCCCACGGAAACGGAGGAGGCCACGCGCAGCTTCGGCGCTTTTTTCAGGAACTCGGCGTCCACTTTGCCGCCGGAGCCTAAAATGCCTTCGGCCTGCCGGAAGGCCTCCGCGTGTTGGCTAAGGGTTTCCGGGGTCAGGCCGTTAATTTCGGTAACGTTAAAATGCTCGTCGAGCTGCGAACGCAGATCCTGCGGCAACTTCTTATACAGCACCACGGATGGTTTCATGCTTGTCTCCCTGTTTCTTTAAGGTGCGGGCCAGGCGGCCCGCACCGTTAAGCGTGTTTAGCGCCATGCGGCATCGGGGGTTGCTTATTGGCTGCTGGCTTTACGATCAGCGTCAGCCAGACCGAGATAAGCAGTGATACCCCCATAAAGATATACGAAGCGGAAGGGCTGCCCGTCGCGCCGTTCAGATAACCCACGACCCAGGAGCCCAGGAAAGAGCCGAGCGCGCCCATGGCGTTAATCAGCGCCATGGCGCCACCCGCCACGTTACGCGGCAGCATTTCCGGGATAATGGCGAAGAACGGGCCATAAGGCGCGTACATCGCGGCGCCTGCCACCACCAGCAGGCTGAACGACAGCCAGAAATTATTCGCTCCTACAAGATATGAACCTAAAAACGCCAGCGCGCCAATCAACAGCAGCGGCCAGACAAAGAGTTTACGGTTTTGCAGCTTGTCGGAAGCCCAGGAAGCCAGGATCATCGCCACGGTGGCGGCCAGGTAAGGCACCGCAGAGAGCCAGCCCGCTTCCACCATGCCCATCTGCATCCCGTTGCGCAGGATAGAAGGCAGCCACAGCACAAAGCCATAGACGCCGATGCTCCAGGTAAAGTACTGAACGCAAAGGATGACGACGTTACGCGAGCGGAACGCCTCGCTGTAATTGCGCACCGCCTTGATGTTTTCCTGCTCTTTTTGCAGCTGCGCCGCCAGCGCTGCTTTTTCCTCTTCGCTCAGCCATTTCGCCTGGGCAGGCTTATCCTGCACCATAAACCACCAGGCCACGGCCCAGATCACCGCCGGAATGCCCTCAAAAATAAACATTTCGCGCCAGCCGAAGGCGTTGATCAGATAGCCGGAAACCACGGACATCCATAGCACCGTTACCGGGTTGCCCAGGATCAGGAAGGTATTGGCGCGGGAGCGTTCCGACTTGGTGAACCAGTTGCTGATATAAATCAGCATGGCCGGCATCACGGCCGCTTCCACCACGCCCAGCACAAAGCGGATGGCCGCCAGCATCGGAATGTTACTGACTATGCCGGTCAGCGAGGCGCAAATGCCCCACAGCACCAGGCAGACGAAAACCAGTTTTTTTACGCTGCGGCGTTCGGCGTACACCGCGCCGGGGATCTGGAAAAAGAAATAGCCCAGAAAGAACAGGGCGCCCAGCAGCGACGACATGCCGTGCGTGATGCCCAGATCCTCATTGATGCCGGCGGCCGAGGCAAAGCTGAAATTGGCCCTGTCGAGATATGCCAGACTGTAGGTGATAAACACGATGGGCATGATATACCACCAGCGTTTAGGCGCGATTGTCTGCTTGTTCATCGTCTGCTTCCTCTGTTGGAGGTGGCCGCACTCTACGTTGTAGGGTGGGTGCGGCTCATTATGGTTCGGTTAGAAGCCTGGTCCGGTTCGTGTCGCCCGCTGCTTAGAAATCGCCGAGCGTTTCGCGCGTGGGTAAGCCTTCGCTGTCGCCGCTGACCTGGATAGCCAGCGAGCCAATGCGGTTGCCGCGCTTAATCGCCTGCGGCAGGGTTTTCCCTTCCAACAGCGCGCTGATCACGCCGACAGCAAAGCCGTCGCCCGCGCCAACGGTATCCACCACGTTAGCGGTTCTGATCGCGTCGACCCGGCCTTTTTCGCCTTCGGCGGTTTTATACCAGGCGCCTTCGCAGCCCGTTTTAATAATGACCGCTTTAACGCCCATCGCCAGATAAAAATCGGCGATCGCTTCCGGCTGGTCGTAGCCGGTCAGGATTTTGCCTTCGCTGATGCCCGGTAAAACCCAGTCGGCAAAGCCGGCCAGCGCGTTGAGCTGGGTAGCCATTTCGCGCTCGCTTGACCAGAGCACGGGACGCAGGTTCGGATCGAAGGAGAGGGTTTTGCCCATCCGCTTCATCTCCTGCGCTGCATGTTTCGACAGCGCCAGCGAGCTGTCGGAGATGGCCGCCGCCACGCCGCTCAGGTGCAGGTGGCGCGCTGCGCCAAAATAGTCGCGGTTAAAATCCTCGACCGACAGATGGCTGGCCGCAGAGCCTTTACGGAAATATTCCACCAGCGGATCGGAGCCGTCTTCCACGCGGGATTTCAGCTGGAAACCGGTAGGATAGCGAGCATCGGTGGTCACCTGGCGGCTGTCGACGCCCTCTTTTTCCAGCTGCTGGCGCGTAAAGCGGCCGAAAGAATCATCGCCAACGCGGCTGACCCAGCCTACCTTCAGGCCCAGGCGAGCCAAACCGATAGCCACGTTCAGCTCAGCCCCGGCGATACGTTTGGTAAAATGCTCCGCCGCCGCCAGATCGCCGGTGTCGCTGGCGATAAACATCGCCATTGCTTCGCCGATCGTTACCGCATCCAGCGTCCCGTTTTCATGAAGGGTCATGATTTATACCTCTCGCAGCAAATCTACATAGTGACGGGTGACGGCCACCAGGTCGCCGCCTTCCAGCGGGAACTCAATGCCTCGCGGCACGTCGGCGGGCAGCAGCGCCAGCGTTTTCCGCCACAGATTATCAGCTTCGTCCAGCGCGATGGCGCGCCAGCCGTCAGCGGTCGACGCGGCGGCTTTGACGTGCACGTAGCTGACGAAAGACGCCAGCTTTTCCGCTGCCCGGATGGGGTCATCGCCCACCCATAGCCAGTTGCCCATATCAAACGTCATCCCCACAGGCGCGTCGTCAGAAAAATAGCCGTTGAGCGCGGCGAGCGTGCCGCAGTTGGTCTGATCGTTTTCCACCACCAGCGTTAACGGCAGCCCGTCGCGCAGCGGCGAGCCGTCAGAGCCGGGCTGATAGTGGCCTAATGAATATTTTATCAGGCGGGCATTTAACTGCTGCGCCTCGTTGAGGTGGCTTGCCAGCCGGGGATTCAGCGCGCCGTCTTCAGTATAAAGCGCTTCCGGTACCGAGTAGAACGCCGTCAGTCCGGCATCGCCGATCGCCTTGCCCAAAGCGGGCAGCTGCTGGATTTCCGCTTCGCTGAACAGCTCGCGGCGGATCTCAATGCCGTCTGCGCCGGCAGCGGCGACAATCGGCACCACGGCCCGCTGACCGCCGAGTTCGCCGATCCGATCGCGGCCATAGGCGGCGGTCACTACAATAATTTCAGGTTTCATCTTTTCCTCCGGGCGGTGGCCCTGACGTTACAAAAACGTTAACTGGAACCGGTTCCAACCGAAAGGGGCGGAGCGCGGTTTTATGATCGCGCTCACGATGTGGACAATTATTTGGAAATTTACTGGAAAAGCGTCAGAACGAAGCGGGGCGGGCCGACCGCTGCGTTATTTCGGTGAAAAGAAGAGAAATCAGGCGAATTTCGTGGAACCGCGGATAATCAACTCGCCGGAGTAAAGCTGCTCGCACGGCGGCGCTTCGTCACCTTCAATACGGCGGATAACCTGTTCAAGCGCCGCGTAGCCAATCTGCCACGTAGGCTGTTTCAGCGTGGTGATGCCGCCGCCCGCCAGTTCCGACCAGACCAGCTCGTCAAAGCCCAGCAGCCCTAAATCTTCCCCCCAGCGCAGATCCAGACGTTTGAAGCTGCGCGCGATTTGCAGCGTCAGCGCGCCATTAACAGCCAATACGGCACAACGCTGGTGGCGATGGCGCTGATAAAAATCCTGCAGGATGCCATCCAGTCGCGCGCCGTCGTTTAACGCCACTTCGGCCTGTTCGGCCTCGCGCTGCGGATGCTGCGCCATCGTTTCCCGGAACGCCTTGAGGCGCTCGTGGCGGGTATTGACGGTGCCTAGTGGCTCGGTGACAAACAGAATGGCGTCAAAGGCTTCTTCAAGCAGATGCGTGGTAACCTGCGCGGCGGCCTCGTGGTTGTTCAGCCCTACCACGTCGCAGGCGAAATCAGGGATCTTACGGTCAATCAGCACCATCGGCAGCAGCGACTGCTGGAGGTGACTCAGTGCCTCCTCGCGCATTCCCACGGCGTTAACCACGATCCCTTCCACCTGATAGCTGCTGAGCAGGTTCAGGTAGTGCTGCTCCTGGTCCACCTCGTTATTGGTGTTGCACATCAGCAGCGTAAAGCCCTGCGCGCGGCAGGCCGCCTCAATGCCGCACATCACATCAACGGAGTAAGGATTGGTGATGTCCGCGATAATCAGGCCGATTAAGCGGGTGCGTCCGCGCTTCAGACCGCGTGCCATCTGGCTGGGCCGATAGTTCAGTTCGGCAATGGCGGTTTCGATACGCTGCTTTAAATCGGCGGAAAGGAGATGCTGCTCGCCGTTGAGATAGCGAGAAACGCTGGTTTTGCCCGTATGGGCTTTTCTGGCAACGTCGCTGATTGTCGCGCGTGCGGCCTTGCGGTTCATAGCGATCCTTGAACGAGTAAAAATGAAAGCAGCCATCACGAACTTAAATCTTAAGATAGCGGGTAATGGCGGAAAGCGGATCCGGCCATCATAAAGCATAAGGGCGGTCTCGCCCACAGTCAGGCGGTTGGGCAGGGAAACAGCCGGACAAAGATTGTCCGGCTGGCGGGATTACTGCAGCGGGCTGAGGGTGATTTCCACGCGACGGTTCTGCGCTTTGCCTTCGGCCGTGCTGTTGGTCGCGACCGGATTGTCCGGGCCCATGCCGCCGGTGCGAATGCGATTGGTCGCCACGCCCTGGGTAATCAGCGAGCTGGCTACGCTATCGGCGCGCTGCTGCGACAGGTTCATGTTTAGCTGGCGGCTGCCGGTGCTGTCGGTATAGCCGATAATGTTAACGGCGGTTTTTGGATATTCTTTCAGCACCATCGCCACGCCGGTCAGCGTGTTGGCGCCCGCAGGCTTCAGCGAGCTGCTGCTGCTGTCGAAAGTGACGCTGTTCGGCATGTTCAGCACGATATTATTGCCTTCACGCGTCACGCTGACGCCGGTACCGCGCATTTTTTCACGCAGTTTGGTTTCCTGCACGTCCATATAATAGCCCGCGCCACCGCCCAGCGCCGCGCCTGCCGCTGCGCCAATCAGCGCGCCTTTGCCGCGATCTTTTTTGGAGGAGGAGAGCACGCCGACGCCTGCGCCCAGCGCGGCGCCCAGGCCCGCGCCGATACCGGCTTTACCCGCCTGGCGTTCGCCGGTGTAAGGATTGGTGGTGCAGCCCGACAGGGCGATGGTACCGCTCAAAACCAGAGCAAGAGTAACAAAACGTTTTTTCATGGATAGCGTTTCCTGAACAGCAGCTGGCGAAAATAGCCTGAAAAGAAGCGATTATGCCGACCCCACGCCGAAAAAAAACCGTGTTGTCTTCCTAAATTTGTAAAGAGACGCTACCTGAGGTTATCCGGATGACAGAAACAGCTGGTCGTGTGATCGCTAATCAGCCCGCAGGCCTGCATAAACGAATAACAGGTGGTGGTGCCGACGAATTTAAAACCGCGCTTTTTTAGCGCCTTAGAAAGGGCATCGGAAACGGCGCTGAAGGTTGGCGCAGCGCGATAATCGCTGTAGCGGTGGATTTGCGGCTGGCGATCGACAAACTGCCAGATAAAATCGGCGAAGGCCTCGCCCTGCACCGCCATCGCCAGCAGCGCGCGCGCGTTGGCGACGATAGCAGAAAGTTTGCCGCGATGGCGGATCAGTCCGCTGTCCAGCATCAGCCGATCGAGGTCGCTTTCCGTCATCAACGCCACCTGCTCAGGATCGAAACCGTAGAAAGCCCGACGGTAGTTTTCCCGTTTTTTTAAAACGGTCAGCCAGGAAAGGCCCGCCATCTGACCTTCCAGGCACAGCATTTCAAACAGCGCCCGCGCGTCGGTAATCGGCACGCCCCATTCCGTATCATGATAGGCCAGATAGATCGGATCCTGAGTCACCCAACCGCAACGCTGCATAAGTAAAGTTCCTTATTTGAATTGATTAAAAAACCGGGCGACGGATCCCCTGCGTTTTATCCGGCGTTCAGGTGGCTTTTGCGAAAGTTGTTCGGCCAGGGATCCACCACAGAAACAGGGCCAGCATTGCGATAGCTCCAAGCGCACTGAACGCCACGCTCCAGGAGTAGTGTGCGACAATCAACCCGGTCATAGCAGGGCTCGCAGAAGCGCCGATACCCTGCATCAACATGACTACGCTCTGGCCCGCGTTGACATGTCCGCTTCCCTGCAAAAGAGAAACCACATAACCCGGCACGGCAACGCCCAGGATCCCAGCGGCCATGCCGTCAAAAATCTGAATCGGGATAACAGACAGCGGCCCGGAAAATTCAGCGGCGATAGCTGCCCGCATCGGCAGGATCAGTAACGCCGCCATGATAAGACGGCGATAGCCATATTTCTCCATGCATCTTGCCGTATAGATCGCTACCGGCACCATGACCAGCTGAGAAATGACGACGGTTGCCGCGGCATATAAGCCCGGGTTGACGGCATCGTGGCCCGGCGTTGACGCGACGCGCATACTCAACATCGGCAGCAAGGCCGCGTTGGCCAGGTGAAATAACAGCAGCGTCAGGCCAACCATTAAAAGATCGGGCTTGCGCGCCAGCATCCACAGGCCCATACGCGGTTCGTGTTGATGGTGGGTTTCCAAACCCCGCGCGACGTCGTAATCAATTTCTTTGCTACGAACGGCAAGCGTGGCGATGCCTGCGAAAATACCCATAAGCGTCATCAAAATAAACACCGTGCCTAAGCCCCAGTACCAGGCGGAAAAACCAGCAAAAACGGCAGCAAGCGTGTTCCCTGCATGGCTCCAGGCTTCATTTCGCCCCATCTGCCGGTTAAAGTTTTTCTGGCCGGTAAGCCCCAGCGTAATGCCGGATACCGTCGGGCCAATAAAGGCTGCCGACACCCCAACAATAATTTGTGAAACCATCACCGTCCATGACTGGCTGCTGTACCAGAGCAGCAAGGTCGCAGCAGTGATGGTTGCGCAACCTGTCAACACAATGCTTCTTTTATGACGCGCTGCATCGGCGATCGCGCCGGCCGGTAGCGTAGAGAGCAATCCGGCAATGCCGCCGCAGGTCATGACGAAGCCAATCTCGTCAGGACGCCAGTGTTGTCCGGTTAAAAAAATGCCTAAAAAGGGACCTAAACCGTCCTTGACGTCAGCCAGAAAAAAGCTCATCAGACAGAGAGCCTGAAGCGATCGTTGTGACATACTCTATTTCCTGTGTTGGCGATAAAAGGAGCTGGCACGATACAGCATGGCAGCGAACACCCGCTTTTGATATAGCCTCGCTGGCTGAGTCTGTAAAATCCATAAAGTGGAGGGGCGGGCTAAATTGTGCGGTATCAATAAGGAAAGCGTTAAGGAAAAGGAGGATCAGGGGAACATGGTGTCGTCGCGCAGCAGATGATCGCTGCCCTGACGACAGGTAAAGCCGCTGCGGTCGAAAAACTCCAGGATCTGCACCGCCAGCTTGCGACCCATAGCGAAAAGGCGGCGAAAGTCCGCCGCGCGGGTGGCAAGCCCCTGCTGATGCCGCTGGCGAATGGTGTCGGCATACCGTTCAATCAGCGCGCGGGAGTAGTAACGATCCTGAACGATAGCGGCTATTTCGCCGCTGCTGGCGGCTTTTTGTAGCGTCAGCCGCATCAGCGCCTCGTCGGTTTTCAGGCAGGCTGCCATATCCCGCACCCAGCCGCTATCCTGTGCCAGCAGCGGTTTGGCCTGCTGCCACAGTGCCTGCTCCTCTGGCGTAAAGCTGACGCAGAAGACAGGCAGACGCAGCCAGCCATAGTGAAATACCAGCGCGCCGTCGGCCAGCAATAAGTCGATAACCGCCAGCCCGATCGCTTCCGGCAGGCCGGGCAGCGCCATCCTTCTGAGGCGGCTTCGCCCCAGCCCGGGCCTGTCTTCATGCCTGCGATGGTAGTCCGCCAGCGTGTCCAGCACCTGCCGCCGCCATCCTTCGGTAACCTCCGCCAACAGCAGATAGTCGCCTGCTTCAACCGGCGCAATGGCGCTGAGCGCAGCGGAAAACCCGTCGGCAGTCAGCTGGCGCGCCCAGGCGAGCTGCGTTTTGCGCCAGGGACCGGCCTGAAGCAAAAGCCGCAGCGTCGCCCCATCGTTCTGCGCATCCGCCAGCTGCTGTAGCCAGCGCATCGCATTGGGCTGTGGCGTACAGCCTTTTTTCTGCATCAACAGCACCACGCGAGCGCCCGCCAGCGTCTGCCGGGCCGTAATATCGCGCAGGATCAGCCGATCGTTATCCGCCAGCCATAGCGGTTTATCCAGCGTCAGCTCGGCCAGGCCATCCTGCATCGGCGTCACGCTGCCGGTGATATGGCTGGCGGCATGGTGAATATGCAGCCGCTGCGCCTGTTTTAACGGCTGAAGCGGCTGGAGCGCCACTACCACCCGGCTGGAAAGCACCGCGGGCGGCTCTTGCAGCAGCCAGTCGCCGCGGGACAGCTCGCTTTTTTCGACGCCGCCAACAAGGTTAAGCGCCAGCCGCTGGCCGCCGCAGGCGACGCTGGCAGGCTGGTTTTGCGCCCGCAGACCCTGCACGCGGACGCTTTTATTTATACCGGTCAGCCAGAGCCTGTCACCGACGCGAACCTCGCCGCCCAGTGCGGTGCCCGTGACGACAGTGCCCGTACCCGGCACGCTGAAGGCGCGATCGATAGCCAGGCGAAAGCGTTTGCAGGGGGCGATGGCGCGCGCGGGCAGCTGGCTGATATGGTCGGCAAGGGCGCTGATGCCGGTGGCGTTCAGCGCGCTGGTAATAAACAGCGTGACGTCCGGCCAGCCCATCAGCGCGGCCAGCGTGCGGATTTCCCGCTCGGTGTCGCGGATGCGTGCGGCGTCGGCCAGGTCGGCTTTGGTGATCGCGATGGTAAGCGGTGGCTGCCCGCTCAGTTGCAGGATCGCCAGATGTTCGCGGGTTTGCGGCATGACGCCCTCATCGGCCGCCACGGCGAGCAGCGCGTGATCGGGGCCGGTGACGCCGCTGAGCATATTAGCAAGGTACCTTTGGTGGCCTGGCACGTCGATAAAACTGAAGATCCGTCCATCCGGCCTCGGCCACCAGGCATAATTGAGATCGACGGTGCTGTCCTGAGGTTTTTCTCCCGGCAGGCGATCGAGCGCTACGCCGGTCAGCGCCCGCAGCAGCGTAGTTTTGCCGTGTGCGGCATGGCCTGCGCTGACGATGACCATCAGCCTGTCCCGGCGCTAGGGCGCCACGGCGGAGGCGCCGTTATCGGGGCGGCGGTAAACGGGTTCACCATCAGGCCGATGGCGGCACCGTGCGGGCGAAGCTTTCCCGCTGGAACATTTTTTCCGCCAGTTTGACCAGCGCAGGCCGTTCCACGCACCAGTTAGGGATCACGCGGCGAAAGTTCAGGAAGCCTATCAGGCAGGCGACGGCTATATCCGCTACGTTAATGGCCTCGCCGTTGATCGTGGTGCCTTTGGCCGCCTCTTGTTCCAGCGCGTCGAGACCGCGCGCGATTTTTTCGCGCTGGCGCAGCAGCTGGCTCTCCATCTGTAGCTCCGGCGGCCTCATCTGTTCGCGCAGCAGGATCACCGCCGCATCGCCGATCCCGTCCGCCAGCGCCTCCAGCTGCCGTACCTTCAGCGCCGCCAGCCGGTCAGGCGGCATCAGCGCCGGGGCGATATCAAGCTGCTCCAGGTAAGCGGCGATGATATGCGAGTCGTACCAGGTTTCCTGCCCGGCCACCAGCGCCGGGACTTTACCCAACGGATTGTAGTGCGGAACGTGGCTCTCGTCGGTCCAGGGCGATTCGTTGATAAATTCAAAGGTGATGCCTTTTTCCAACAGAATAACCGAAATTTTCCGTACAAAAGGACTGGTGTAGCTGCCGATTAATTTCATTACGCGAATTCCCCTTCAAAACCGAATGGCCTGTTTATCACGTTATTCTCCCGGAAACAGGAATGGATTCAGGCTGCTGCGTGAAAAGCCCTCCTGCTCCATTCGCGCATCCAGCACCAGCGAGGCGAGATCGTCGGCAACCGCTTCTACGGCCGGATCTTTTACCTGATAGAGCAGTTTCATATAGGTGCCGCAGTCGCCGCAGCTTTCGGCCTTAATGGACGCGAGATTGCCTTCCAGCGACCAGGCATGCAGGTCCTGCGTTTGCTCACAGTTGCTGCATCGCGCGCGCGCCACGTGCCATTCGCTTTCGCACAGATTGCAGTGCAGATAGCGCAGGCCGTCCTCCTGCTGGTCCATATGCACCACGCCGGAGACCGGCACGCTGCCGCACACCGGACAAAACTGCCGCTGTTCGCCATATTCGGCGCGCGCGCGGCCGGGGATCAGCGCCGCCATCTGCGCCCAGTACAGCGAGAGCGCCGCCCAGACGAAAGGCGATTTGTCGCTGGCTATTTGCGAAAAGTCATTGGCGAACAGCGCGTTAGCCATGGCTTCCAGCTCCGGCGCGGAGGCTTTTTCCAGATTCTCCAGTACCGCCAGCGCCTGGCCGGACATTTCCGGCTTCATTTCGGCGATCAGCGAATGGAGCAGACGCTGCCAGTGCGCATCGCGGGGCAGCGTGTGGATATCCAGCGGCGGTTTGCCAATGCGTGCGGCTTCCGCCAGGCGCGCCTGCAAATCCAGCCGCAGCGGATGATCGTAAAGCACTATCTCCTGCGCGCTGGCGATAACGGCCGCAAAGCGCAAATAGTCGCCCAACGGATTTTTCTCTGCCAGCTGGCGCAGTCTTGCGGCGCGGCGGGCATACAAATTTTTCAGCCTGGGGAAAAGTAACGGCGGGATCGTCTCCGCCATTTTTGTTTCGCTTTTCTCCAGCGGATCCTGCGGGATTATGCGAATAGTCATCAGGAATTCCTGTTATCTGGCGCGCTAATATCGTCGGCGGAACGCGCATTAGCCGCACTTTTTGTCCGGTAGCGGGTCACCCGGTCTGCAAAGAGTCTGTTTCGCCTCTAAAGCGGCGTAAACCCGCATGGCGCGTGGTAGCCAAACCCTGTCACGCTCAGCTTAGCGATAAAGCAGGGCCGCCGTATCGCGTATCGCGAGTCGGCGGCGGCCTGAAAAATGCCCTCAGAGCTAAAATTATAGCGCCCGCGCTCGTCAACTTCCTTGTTAAGCGCAATTTAAGGGATATTTTTTAACCACCACGGTTTGCTGCACGCAGCAAAAAAGCCGCTATGGAAGTCTCTACGGCATGTTCTTGTTCAGATCTGCGGCTGGCGCCGGCCGCCAGGCCGGTTGCAACGCAAAGCCCTGGCAGCGATTGGTTATCCGTTTCTTTTTGTGCTTTTTACCGCCGGAAAACGCCGTTGCGCGGATTATTGTTTTGCGGTAGCCCTCCTGCGGGTTCAAAATTACAGGCGAAAAAATTAGCGGCGCGGCTTGAGCGACGGGAAAAACAGGTGAGTGAAATGAGCAAGGCGGGTGAACAGAGCATGACCGGCGTCAGTCAGATTGCGGTCTGGCAGCGCGGTGCGCTGGAGACGGCCCGGGAGGACTGGCTGGCCGATGAGGTGCCGGTAGCGCTGGTGTATAACGGCATTTCGCATGTGGTGATGATGGCGACGCCGAAAGATCTCGAGGCATTCGCCATCGGTTTTTCCCTGTCTGAAGGGATTATCAGCTCGCCCGGCGATATTTACGGCATTGATATTCAGCCTTCCTGCGGCGGGCTTGAGGTGCAGATAGAGCTGTCCAGCCGCCGTTTTATGGGGCTGAAAGCGCAGCGCCGGGCGATGGCGGGCCGCACGGGCTGCGGCGTCTGCGGCGTGGAGCAGCTGGCGGAAATCGGTAAGCCCGTGCAGCCGCTGCCTTTCAGCCAAACCTTTTCGCTGGATCGGCTGGACGGCGCGCTGTCGCAGCTGAAAAGCTACCAGCCGGTCGGGCAGCTGACCGGCTGTACGCACGCGGCGGCCTGGATAACGCCGGACGGCAATCTGGCGGGTGGCTGTGAAGACGTAGGCCGCCACGTGGCGCTGGATAAGCTGCTCGGCCTGCGCAGTCAGCAGGCCAGCTGGCAGCAGGGCGCGGTGCTGGTTTCCAGCCGCGCCAGCTACGAGATGGTGCAGAAATCCGCCATGTGCGGCGTGGAAATTCTCTTTGCGGTTTCCGCCGCGACCAAACTGGCGGTTGAGGTGGCGCAGCGCAGCAATCTGACGCTGGTCGGCTTCAGCAAGCCGGGCCGCGCCACGGTTTATACCCATCCGCAGCGGTTAATTTGACCGCCTGCTCTCCTGGCGTCGGCGGCATTACGCCACCACCACCTGCGGCAGCGCCGTTTCCAGCGCGGCGAAAGCCTGGACGCCTGCCGCGCCGCTGTCGGTGATCAGCACCGCGATCTGTTCAGGTCGGGCATACTGCATCCGGCTGCTTACGCCCAGCTTGCTGTGATCGGCCAGCAGGATCGCTCGCGCTGCCTGATGCACCATTGCGCGCGCGATGGCCGCTTCATAAGGATGAAAGCTGCTGGCACCGTTTTTGCCGTCGATGCCGGTCGGAGACAGCATCGCCACGTCGGCGCGATAACGATAAATTTCCGCCACCGTCAGCTCGCCGCGCGTTTCCTGTGCACCGGCCAGCATCGCACCACCCAGCAAAATAATGCTGTTGTTCAGCTGCTCGCCCTCTTCGGCGGCGGAAAGTTTTAGCGCCGCCTGCAGACTGTTGGTGACGATGGTCAGCCCGGACATGGTGCATAGCTCTTCCGCCAGCATGGTAGTGGTGCTGCCAGCGTCGATAAACAGCGTCTGTCCCGGCGTTAACAGCCGCGCGGCGGCGCGCGCGATAGCGCGTTTTTCTCTGGCGCGGACTTCGCTGCGCACGGTCAGCGGCGGTTCCGGCTCCGCCGTCAGCGACATCAGCCCGCCGTGTACGCGACGGGCCGCGCCCAGCGCCTCCAGCTCAATGATATCTCTTCTGGCGGTTTCACGTGAAACGCCTAACTCTTTGATAATGCGCTCGGTGCTGACATGACCCAGCGTAGCCAGCAGCGCGCGAATGCGATGCAGACGCGATTCCTGAAGCATGATTGCGTTCCTTAACCGGACAAGGGCATCAGCCTAACCGACAAATGACCGTCGTGCATGTGTATTTTATTGTATATGTGTATTTTGTTGCATTAAGACAAAAAGTCGTCATTATAAAAAGACGGGATGCACACCTTCATCCTTTCGCAACGGGAGTTATCATGGCTACACGTTCGACCATCATGGATACCAACAGTTTTCGCGCAGAGCACGCCGCCGGTCTGGACGCTGACGTGCGGAAGCTTACCGATAAACGCAGCCGGGTGCTGGGTGAATCCTACCGGCTGTTTTACCGCAAGCCGGTGCATCTGGTGCGGGGCGAAGGGCAATATTTATGGGATGCCGCCGGAGAAAAATATCTGGATGCCTATAACAACGTGGCGAGCATCGGCCACTGCCATCCTGCGGTCATTAATGCGGTATATCAGCAAATGCAGCAGCTTAATACCCATACTCGCTATCTGCATGAGCGCATTCTCGACTATTCGGAAGCGCTGCTGTCGACGCTGCCCGGCGAAATCAATCGGGCGATGTATATGTGCACCGGCTCGGAGGCGAACGATCTGGCTATCCGCGTGGCGCGGGCCTTCAGCGGCGGCACGGGCATTATCGTCAGCCAGGAGGCGTATCACGGCACCAGCGATCTGACCTCCGGCGTTTCGCCTGCTTTAGGTTCCGGCCAGCCGCTGGCCGCCACCACCCGCCTGGTTTCGCCGCCCGATCGCTATCGCGTCGCCGCGCCGGATTTGGGTGACTGGTTCGCTAACGAAATCCAGCGGCAGATCGACGATATGGCCGCGCACGGCATAAAATTTGCCGGCTTCCTCGCCGACTCGATTTTCTCTTCCGATGGCGTGCTGCCCGGCCCGAAAGGCTTTCTACAAAAGGCGATTGAAGTCGTACACAACAACGGCGGCATCTTTATCGCCGACGAAGTGCAGCCCGGTTTTGCCCGCACCGGCGAGGCATTCTGGGGCTTTGCGCGGCATGGCGTCGTGCCGGATATCGTTACCACCGGCAAGCCGATGGGCAATGGCATTCCGGTATCCGCACTGCTGGCGAAAAGCGACGTGTTGGCCGCTTTCAGCGACGATATTCCCTATTTCAATACGTTTGGCGGCAATCCGGTGGCGATGGCGGCGGCGCAGGCGGTGCTGCAGGTGATTAAAGAAGAGCAGCTGCAGGAACACAGCCGCGTCGTGGGCGAAAAACTGCTGAAGGAGCTGCTGACGCTGAAAGAAAAATATGAGTGCGTGGGTGACGTGCGCGGCGCGGGGCTGTTTATTGGCTTTGAGCTGGTTAAAGACAAGGGCAGCAAAACGCCGGACAAACAGCTGGCGCTGGATGTCACCGAAAAGCTGCGTGAAAACCGCGTGCTGACCTCGGTGGCCGGGCCTTACGGTAACGTGCTGAAGCTGCGTCCGCCTTTGGCTTTTCAGGAAGGCGATATCGACTGGCTGGTCGGCGCGCTGGATAACTCTCTGCGGGCCGTGCTCCGCTAACCACAGCGGCGGCCCGCGCACCGTCTGCTGACAGGGCCCAGGCGGCAGGGAAGGAGTTTACCCAGGCGACGGGAGAGCTCACTCAGGCGGCAGGACAGCCCACTCAGCGAGCTGGAAAGCGCTTTCAGGCAGCGGCGATCTGCTGAGAAAAGTTAGCTTCCATCCGCGCCCAGGCGTCGTTTATATCTTCTGCCAGACTGAACAGTCCGGAAGTACCGACGATAAACACCTCGACGCCGGAAGCCGCAATTTGCCCGAAGGTGGCCGCATTGCAGGAGCCGTCGATTTCCGTGAGGTAGCGCCAGCCATGCTGTTCGCGCAGCCGGATCAGCTGGCGAATTTTATCCAGCGTTTGCGGAATAAATTGCTGTCCGGCAAAGCCCGGATCCACTGACATTACCGTGACTTTATCCAGCAGATGCGCATATTCCATAATGGCCGTCGCGGGCGTAGCCGGATTAAGCACCACGCCGCAGCGTTTGCCCGCCTCTTTGATCTGCATCAGCAGGCGGAATATTTTGTTATGCGCCGTTTCGGGATGAAAACTGATAACGTCCGCGCCCGCCTCCAGGCACATTGGAATAATATCTTCCGGATGATTAACCATCAGATGCACATCAATCGGCACATCGGTTATCTTGCGCAGGTTCTCGATAAAGAACGGCGACAGCGTAATATTTTTTACGTAGCTGCCGTCCATAATATCGACATGATAAAAAGCGGCTTTATCATTCATCGCCTCTATTTGTTCACGGAATCGGGTTAAATCCATACACATTAAAGAAGGTGAAAATTTCGCGTTCATGGGAGCTGTCCTGTTATGCGGCCTTAGTGGAACAGAGCGATAAGCTTGCCGAGGATAATGCCGATTACGCCGAAATCCGCATCGCCAAAAGTGGTGGAAGCGAAGCCAAGCTCGCCCATCAGCGGCAGCAGAATGGCCGGCAGGAAAGAGATCAGCAGGCCCTGGACGAAAGCGCCGATCATCGCACCACGGCGGCCGCCGGTAATGTTGCCATAGACGCCGGCCGTCGCGCCGCAGAAGAAATGCGGCACCAGGCCCGGTACAATCACGCTGAGGCCGAACAGCGGGCAGAGGAACATGCTGATCAAACCGGCGGCGAAACTGCAAAGAAATCCGATAATTACCGCGTTGGGCGCGAAGGGGAACACCGTCGGGCAGTCCAGCGCCGGTTTAGCGTCCTTCACCAGCTTGTCGGCTATGCCTTTAAAAGCCGGAACGATTTCGGCTATGACCATCCGCACGCCAGCCAGAATGATATAAACGCCTGCGGCAAACGTAATGGACTGGATAACGGCAAAAACCAGGAAGTTCTGACCGCCGCTGACCTGGCTTTCGGTAAAGGTTTTGCCGGCCACCAGCACCAGCGCCACAAACAGGATCATCATGGTAAGCGAAATCGCTACCGATGAGTCGCGCAGGAAATTCAGCGTCTTCGGCACCTTCAGCTCTTCAGTGGAAGGACTGCCTTTGCCCACAACCCTGCCGACCAGCGCGGCCAGCAGGTAGCCGGTCGAGCCAAAGTGGCCCAGCGCCAAATCATCGGAACGCGTAATCTTGCGGGTAAAGGGCTGCAGGATCGCCGGACTGATCACCATCATTGCGCCCAAAATTAGCGAGCCGGTCGCCACCAGCCAGAAACCACTGAAGCCGCCGACCGACAGGATCACCGCCAGCATCGCAGACATATAAAGCGTATGGTGGCCGGTCAAAAAGATATACTTCAGCGGCGTAATGCGTGCCAGCAGAATATTAATCAGCATCCCAAACACCATAATCATCGCCGTGGCCGTGCCGTAGTTTTTCTGCGCCAGCGCGGCCATCGCATCGGTGTTGGGCACCACGCCCTGAATATTAAAAGAGTGCTCAAACAGCTGGCTGAATATCGTCAGCGTTGTCGCGATCAGATTAGCGCCGGCAATAAGGATCAAAAAGCCCATAATGGTTTTCAGCGTGCCGGAAATGACTTCTGAAAAAACTTTCTTTTGCAGCAATAAGCCGATCAGTGAAAAAAGGCCGACCAAAATCGCTGGCGTTCCAAGAACGTCCTTAATAATAAACTGAAGCATAAACGACTCCGTGCGTTTGAGTAGCCGCGTGTTTATAAGTGCCCGGCCAGGATCTCTTTAATTCTGGCGTTATCGAGCAGGTTGCTGAGGCCGAATACCTGCGCCTCATGATCGGCAAGCCGATCGGCGATATCCTGAGCGCTCAAAATTAAATCTGCCGGTTCCGAGCGCGCGGTTGTTAAATCCGTATGGCTGACCTCCGCCGTCTTTCCCAACTCCGCCAGAATTTTTTTTACGTTCATTTCGACAATAAAGCTGCTGCCCAGGCCATTGCCACACACAATCAGCACTTTTTTCATGAGGTTTTCTCCAGAGAGGGATCGCTGACGGCGGCCGCAAGGGCCGGCAGCGTGGTTGCCGACAGCAGCTGCTGTAGACGGAAGTCGTCGCTGAACAAATCGGCCAGTTCGCCGATCATTCTGATGTGCTCTTCGCCGGAGACGGCGCTCAGCAGGATCACCACGTATACGGGATCGTTTTCGGCACTGTCGAAGCTGACTCCCTGATTAATACGCAGCAGAGAAAGCCCGTTTTTCAGCACGCCTTCTTCAGGGCGCGCATGCGGCATGGCGAGGCCGGGCGCCAGCACGTAGTAAGGGCCAAGCTGAGCATGGGAACGGAAAATTGCCTCCAGATAGTCCGGCGTGATGGCCTGCTGCGCCAGCAGCGGCGCGGCAGCCTGGCGGATCGCTTCCTGCCAGTGGCCGACGCTTTCGGTCAGCTGAATATTTTCAGGTTGAAGCCAGTTCGACAGCATGTTCGCTCTCCGGTAAGGGTTTGCCTGCACTTTAGGCGGTTTTCTGTACGCTTTTCCGTGATTGTTGTCGCAAAAGTTAGCGCTAACATCGGCAATGTTAAAATATGTGTTATCGCTAACATTTTTGCTGCTCGCGCAGTATGACTAACGGCGCCTTATGCCGCCTGGCCCAAAGGGAAACAGGGATGAGCGCCGCCTCAAACCTTTCTGCGCCGCCTCGCATAACAAGGTGAAGGATCGCTTTTAACGTGGCGCGACCGGGCTTTTGGTTTTAAGCTGCGTCCAGTTGAAACAGCTGGCTGCAGGAGAATGCATGGCAGAAAAACGGCGGCGCAGTACCGGGAAAAGTACGCTGGCCGATGTCGCCCGTCTGGTTGGCGTCAGTACGATGACCGCATCACGCGCGCTGCGGATGCCGGAAAAAGTCTCTTCCGATATTCGTGAAAGGATCGAGGCGGCGATAGCTGAACTGGGCTACGTACCTAACGTACAGGCGCGCAATCTGGCGTCGGCTTCCTCAAAGCTAATCACGATGGTGGTGCCTTCTTTCGTTACGCCAGGCTGCGCGGCGGTGTCGGAAGCGTTACAGGCGATACTGAGGCCTGAGGGATACAATCTGATGCTGGCAGAGGCCAACCATTCTACGGCGGGCGAGAACGAGCCGATCGAAATGCTGCTCTCTTACAATCCCGCGGCAATGGTGCATTTTAACTTTGATAACGTGGCGGCGGCGCACCGACTGCTGGGCAACTCCGGCCTGCCGGTGATCGATATTGGCGGCGTGCATCATGATTCGGCAGGCATCAGCGTGGGCGTCGACTATGCCAAAGCGGTACGGCTGCTGGTACAGGCGCTGGTGGAGAAAGGGTTTCGTCATCCCGGGCTGCTCTGCACGCAAACCAGCAACACGCTGTTCAGCCAGCTGCTGAACGGCTGGCACAGCGGGATGCTGGCGCATAATCTGTCGCCGCATCGCGTCGTAACGTCGCCTTTACCGCCCGGCTTTGCCGCTGGCCACGCGCTGCTGGCGGATATTCAGCTCACCTGGCCCGAAATCGACGTGCTGATCTGCACGACGGAAGAGGTAGCCTGTGGCGCGATGATGGCCTGTCACGCGGCGGGGGTTGCGGTGCCCAGCCAGCTGGCGATAGCCAGTATCGGTGGCGGGCAGCTTTCCGCCGTCTGCTCGCCGCCGCTAACCACGGTTACGCTGCCCTACGGAGAAATGGGCAGGCTGGCCGGTAAGCGGCTGTTGGCTGCGCTACAGGGAGAAGATCCGCCGGTCTGGAACGAGCTGCCGGTAACGCTACAGCTTCGTGCCAGCACGGAGAAAATATAAATCCTGGCTTGTTCTGCGGGGGAAAAGCGAAATGAACATTTTGCCTGCCTGAAATCAGGTAAAAATGCCGTGGGCGAGGCTGAAGAATAACAGCGCCAACAATAGCCCGCCTGCCATCAGCAACGCAAACTGGAAAGCGACTACGCTTATCCCGGGGAGTATCGCCGCGCCTGCGGCGTATCGGTTTTCGCTGAGTACGCCGCCAATAACGCCACAGATGATAGCGGCGGCAGACAGTACGGCGATAACCATATTGATTATTCTGTCGATATCCCAATGCCGTGCCGCAGGTATCAGCTCTTTTCCCTGTAGCGCGGCGAAGGTTGCCTGTTTAATCGCCACGGCCTTGATAGCAAGCATACCTTCCAGCGTAGCCCGGGGAGAAAACGGCCCGGCCATAAAGCTAACCCATACAAGCAGTAGCGCTGCAGAGCCGCAAAAGATACCCGTCCAGCTTAAATAGTCCTTTCTTTTCACTCCTGTGCTTCTCCTTTTTGTTCAGGTACTTTCTTTTATTGCCGTGGCCTTAGGGCCGATGCGGCTCTGTTTTGCCAGGCGTGAACGGCTTAGACCATTTTACTCTGTAGACCCTCAATAAGGTTCTACGCCTTTCATCGGCATGCTGTCTATAATAACCTTATAAAGACCGGGGCATTGATAACCCTTTTCCAGATCATTAATTTAACTATAATGATCCGACTGCTTACGCGGCACTCCATCGGGACGTGCTGCCAAAAAACCAATGGAGATGATGAACATGAGTTATTCACTGCCATCCCTGCCTTACGCATACGACGCACTGGAACCGCATTTCGACAAGCAGACGATGGAGATCCATCATACTAAACATCACCAGACTTACGTGAACAACGCGAACGCCGCGTTGGAAGGCACTGAGTTCGCTGACCTGCCGGTAGAAGAGCTGATCACCAAACTGGATCAGGTGCCTGCCGATAAGAAAACCGTACTGCGCAACAACGCGGGCGGCCACGCTAACCACAGCTTTTTCTGGAAAGGCCTGAAAACCGGCACCACGCTGGGCGGCGAGCTGAAAGCGGCTATCGAAAAAGATTTCGGTAGCGTGGAAGCTTTCAAAGAGGCGTTTGAAAAAGCGGCCGCTACCCGTTTCGGCTCCGGCTGGGCGTGGCTGGTTAAGAAAGATGGCAAGCTGGCCGTGGTATCTACCGCTAACCAGGACAACCCGCTGATGGGCGAAGCGATCGCTGGCGCTTCCGGTACCCCAATCGTGGGCCTGGACGTATGGGAACACGCTTACTACCTGAAATACCAGAACAAACGCCCTGACTACATCAAAGCGTTTTGGGATGTGGTTAACTGGGACGTGGCGGCAGAGAATTTCGCTGCGGCTAAATAAGCTCCGTTCCGAACGGAAACGACAGGCGTTTGTCGACTAAACGCCTGATAAATACCCTGCTGGCGCCAGCTTAGCGGGGTATTTTTTTGCCGAAAACAAATTAACGCTTTGAAATCCTGGCGGCGATTGTGATGCGGTGATTATTTCGCCACGGAGACGTGCTTGTTATAGCGCCAACAACAGCCTGTTGTGAAGGCCGCGAACCGAAGCAGCGCCAGAAAAGCGCTGTTATAACGGTTTTTTGTTTCACCTTTTGCTTTTCTGCGCTTTTCCTCGCCGTCCTGACCGAGCAAAACCCTGTTTAATCTTCCGATTACCTCTGTTCATGCTGCGTAACAGGATGTCGCTGGTTTTAACCGCTTAAATGTCTGGGCGTCTGGATGGCTAATAACATTTCGTGTTAGCTTATCTCCTTTCGTTCGTTGCCTGCCGTGATAATCCATTAAAAAATAAGGCAGCTTACCCCTCAGAGAGCGCTCGTTATGACCGCAGTAAACCATCTTGAAATGCGGCAGATCGCCATCGATTTTGGCGGCTTTGCCGCGCTGACCGACGTCGATTTTCGCCTTGACGGCCACAGTGTGCATGCGCTGACCGGAGCTAACGGCGCAGGTAAATCAACGCTGATGGCCGTGCTGTCGGGTGCCCATGAGCATTACAGCGGCGACATCCTGCTGGATGGCGAGCCGGTATCGATTCGTTCTCCGCGTGACGCAAAGAAGCTGGGCATTCATCTGGTGCAGCAGGAAGTTGACGTAGCGCTGGTTTCCACGCTCAGCGTGGCGGAAAATATCATGCTGGATCGCCTTGCCGAAGGCGGACAAATTTATCGCTGGCGTGCTATCCGTCGCCAGGCTCGCGCACTGCTGGCGCAGCTGGAGGTGGATATTGACGTCAATCGCCGCGTCGATCGCTGCACCCTGGCGGAGAAGCAGCAAATCCTGCTGGCCCGCGCGCTCTCCCATCACTGCCGCTTTTTGATCCTGGATGAACCCACCGCGCCGCTGGATCGGCATGAAAGCGAACGCCTGTTTGCGGTGGTTCGCCGCCTGCAAAAAAGCGGTATCGGCGTGGTGTTTATCTCTCACCGTATCCACGAACTGCGCGCGATTTGCGATCGGCTTACGGTGCTGCGCGACGGCCGCCTGATTGAAACCCTGCCGATAAGCGCGCTGAGCGGCGAGCAAATCGTGGAAAAAATGCTGGGCCACCAGCTGGCGGATATCTATCCGCCGCGTCGTCCGGCCAGCAACGGCGCAGCGCTGCTGCATGTCGAGGCGCTGCACGACGATGCGCTGCTGCACAATATCTCTTTGACGCTACGCAAGGGAGAGATCCTGGGTATCGCTGGCCTGGCGGGCGCGGGAAAAACGGAGCTGTGCAAGGCACTGTTCGGCGCCAGCAAAAGCCGCATTGGGCGGGGCGAGCTGCATGGCAAACCGTGGCGGCCCACTTCGCCTTCCGCTGCCGTAGCGAACGGCATGGCGCTGATACCGGAGGAGCGCCGCAAAGAGGGCATTTTTATCGACGAGTCGGTGGCGATGAACCTCAGTATCAGCGCGGACACCAGCTTTTCCCGCTGGGGGCTTTTTGGCCACCGGCAGGCCTGGCGCTGGGCCGAAGAAATTATTCACCAGCTGGGCGTGCGCACCCCCGGTCCGGAACAATCCCTGCGCCGTCTTTCCGGCGGCAATCAGCAGAAAGTGGCTATCGGCAAATGGCTGCGCAACGACGCTGACGTGCTGATTTTTGATGAGCCAACCAAGGGCGTTGATATCAAGGCCAAAACCGATCTCTTCACGCTAATTGATGCGCTGGCCCGTCAGGGGAAAGGAATTATTTACGCCTCGGGCGAGTTTGCCGAACTGGTAGGGCTATGCGACCGCATCTGCGTACTGTGGGACGGCAAAATCGTGGCGGAGATGGATGCGCGTCAGGCCGATGAAGAAACGCTTTTACTTTATTCCACCGGAGGAACCCCTGCGTGAGCAGCAAAGAACTTTCCCTGAAAGCGACGCCTGCGCTGCGTCACCAGCTGTTTGAATTCCTCTATAAATGGGGAATGTTGTTAACGGTGGCGGCGCTGATCGCCGCTTTCGGCCTGGCCTCGGACAGCTTTCTGGAGCCTGCCAATATCATCAATATTCTGCGCGCTATCGCCATTGTGACGGTGATTGCCGTGGGCGTCTCAATCTCGCTGACTATCGGCGGCTTCGATCTCTCCGTTGGCTCTACTGCATCGTTGGCAAACTCGCTGGTTATTTCGCTGTTTGTCTGGTACGGCTTTGGCCCGACGGCCGCGATAACGCTGACGCTGCTGCTCTGCACGCTGGTCGGGCTGTTTAACGCCTTTCTGATCGTGGTGCTGAAAATTCCCGATATGCTGGCTACGCTGGCGAGCCTGTTTATTGTGCAGGGTGTGGCGATGACCTGGAGCTTTGGCGGCTCCGTCACGGAGAATATGGTGATGCCGAGCGGCGAGATGGCCGAAGGGATCGTCCCGCCGGAGTTTTCGCTACTGGGGCAGGTACCAACCATCGTTATCATCATGCTGGTGGTCACCGTGGTGGCGCAGCTTGGCCTGTCGCTGACAAAGCATGGCCGCCGCATGTATGCCATCGGCGGCAACCCGGAAGCAGCGCGGCTTTCCGGCATCTGCACGAATCGCTATCGCGTACTGGCTTACGTGCTCGCCTCGCTGCTGGCGGGACTGGGCGGAATTCTGCTGGCTTCGCGCATTGGTTCGTCGCAGGTGAATGCTGGCGGCGGCTATCTGATGGATGCCGTTGCGGCAGCGTGGATCGGCCTGTCGCTGGCCGGCTCCGGCAAACCGAATGCGCTGGGCACGCTGCTGGGCGCGGTGATCCTCGGCGTGCTGCAAAATGGTCTGGTCATGCTTTCCGTGCCTTATTACGCCATGGATATTATCAAAGGTCTGGTGCTGGCGGCCGCGCTGGCAATCACTTACATTCAGCGCCGCCAGGCGTAAGGATAACGATGAAAAAATTAACGCTTTCACTGCTGGCCATCGGCCTGCTGGCCAGCACCAGCGCCTTTGCCGATACGGCTGCGGTGCCAGCCGCTATCGCCAGCCATGACGGCCTCATTCGCGTGGCGGTGATCCGCAATCTGGGATCTGACGACAACACCACTCAGTTTGTCGCGGGCGCTATTCAACAGGGGCGTCAGCTGGGCTTTAAGGTCAGCGCCTTTCTGAGCAACGGTGACGACGCCCGCTTTCAGGATTTTGTGGAGCAGGCCATCAGCCAGAAGTATGACGGCATCATTCTTTCGCACGGCAAAGATCCCTACGCAACGGCGCTGGTAAAACGTATTGCCGATGCGGGCATTAAAGTGTCGGTGTTCGACACGCCGGTTAATCAGCCGATAGCGGGCGTGACCGTGACCGCGCAGGATGACGCGTCGCTGGCGCAGCTTTCGCTCGATCGTCTGGTCAAAGACAGCGGCGGCAAAGCCAATATCGTCAAGCTGTGGGTCGCGGGCTTTCCGGCCATGGAGCGCCGTCAGGTGGTGTATGAAAAAGTGCTGAAGGCCAATCCGGGCATCCATCAGCTGGAATCTATCGGCGCGGTTTCTTCTGACGTGCAGGGCGATACCGCCAACAAGGTGGGTGCGATCCTGGCTAAATACCCTAAAGGCAAAATTGACGCGATTTGGGGAGCCTGGGACGCTTTTGCTCAGGGCGCTTATAAAGCGCTCCAGGAGAACGGCCGGACCGAGATTAAACTCTACAGCATCGATGCCTCTAATCAGGATCTCCAGCTGATGCGAGAGAAAAATAGCCCATGGAAGCAGACGGTCGCGGTAGACAGCAAGCTGATCGGCGCGGTAAATATGCGACTGATAGCGAACAAGCTGGCAGGCGAAGCAACGCCCGCGACTTATCAGTTCAGGGCATCGGCTATCACCCAGGAGCAGCTGGCAGGACAGGCGGTAAATGTCGCCACGCTGAATAAGCTTATCCCTGGCTGGGGCGAATCAACCGATTTCGTCGCGCCATGGTTTACCACGCTGGCGGCACGGCAGGCGAAAAAATAAAGGCTATAAAAGCCCGCCTGGGCGGGTTTTTTACGATAAAAATTGCCAGGAATTTTCCTGGTAATAACGATAATCTCCTGTGTTTTTCTTATCTTAACCTACCTCTTTGAAAATAAACGCCGTAAAAGCGCGCTTTTCTTTCCGCCCTGTTTTGGTATAAAGATACTCTGTTAAAATAAAGTTTCCTCTGTGATAGGTGGATGTCTTTATTTTGTTTTGTTTGAGGGTGGTTATATCGTCCAGATCAGGAAGCTGTCTTTCTTTTATATCAGGATAGGGTTTTATGAATAATATTTACTTTTGATTTGTAGCGTTAAAACGATCGAATGAAACATTCTGGCCGGTAGCAAACGGGCGGGAAGCGGTATGTGCGTCAACACATACCGCGCGTCGTTTCATTCATTTTATTTTCTGATGGAAAATGAGCAATCATGAAAACGACAAAATCGATATTATCAGGTGTCGCGGCTTCGTTCATCCCTTTGCTGCTTCCTGAGGTATCCGTGGCGTTTACGGAAAACGTCGCCGCTGGCTCGCTGGTGAGCGATGAGCGCATCGCCAGCGCACGCGGCGAAGGCATACAGCAGGTGTACGGCACCGCTACGAATATGGTTATCGATGCCGGAGGTGTGCAGATAATCAATGCTGGCGGCGTCACCAACAATTCCGTGGTGAACAGCGGTGGAACACTACGAAACAACGGCGGCACGGATAACGCAACCACGGTCAAATCGGGCGGAACCTTTTTGCTGGCAGGCCAGACGACCAGCTACGCCTTGTCAAATAACGCGCTGATTGAAAACGCTGCCCTTGTGGTTATTGATAATTATGTGCAGACGGAGAGCTGGACGATTAATGTCGGTAAGCTTGACTATATTTATCTGCAGGGCGCCAGTTCGGTGATGAAAAACACGACTGTTAATACCGGTCGTTTCTGGATGGAGACCGGGGAAACGCTAAATACAACGCTAAACAGCGGCTATTTCGTCAATGTTAACGGTAGTGATATCAATACCACCATCAATGGCGGAACGTATTTTTTGGGCGGCACGATGCAGGCCCGTTCGGAAAGTTTAACAATAAACAGCTATGGATATGGCAATCTAAATTCCGGTACTATTACTAATGCCACCATAAATGGCTCGCTGATTGTTACGCCTAATAATATTAACCCTGAAGTTTTGTCCTCATTGCAGGGAGATATAACGGTCAATGACGAAGGACGCCTTATTATCGTTACCGGCGCCGATACGGATAAGGCGAGCTATTACGCATCCGGCTCCATCTACCTTTCCAGTAACGCTGCCTTCAGCGGCGAGTATTATTTTGCCCTGGGCGACGTCACGCTGACGGGCGGCACGGTTGTTTACGATCCCAAAGGCTATTCCACGCTGACCCTGAAAACGCTGTCCGGCAACGGCACGTTTCTGATGGACACGAAAATTTCCGCCTTGCAGGGCGATTTTTTGACGGTGACGGGCCGGGCGACCGGCGACTTTGCGGTTTACGTGACCGACAACGGCGTCAGCCCAACCCACAGCAACAGCCTTCAGGTTATCCAGATTGGCGATGGCGACGCGACTTTTGCGCTGGCGAACAGCGGCAGGGTGGTGGATCTGGGCACCTATCAATATTATCTGGTCGCCGACGGGCAGGGCGGCTGGTCGCTGACGCCGCAAAAAGCGGAGGCCGAAGAAGATCCAGCTACGGACGAGGAGACGGAACAATCCTCCCCGACGGAGGATGCGCAGCCGGACGCGACGACGGAGGACGAAGTCACGCCGGATAATCAGGCAGACGTTTTACCGGAGGAGCAGGGCGGAACGCCCCCGGAGGATGAGGCAAAAGAGGATGTGGCCGCAGAACCGTCGCCGTCCGCTGACTATTCCATTACGCCTGCCGCAGCGGCAGTCCTGTCTGTGGCCACCGTCGATCCGCTGATATTTCGACAGGAGCTGGAAACGCTCAGCGAGCGCCTTACCAATACTGACTCGCCTGAACATGACCACAACGTCTGGGGCACGGCATATAACGGTCGGCTGAACGTCAGTAACCGGGCGGGCGCGGATTATCGGCTCAGCCTCAGCTCGTTGACTATCGGCATCGATCGGGCGCAGCAGGGAATGGAAAGCGCGGCGTGGCAGGGCATATTCTTTAGCTATGGCCACAGCGATATGCGTTTTCGCGGCAAAGGGATTGGCAAGGCGGATATCGACAGCTGGTCCGGCGGGTTTTACGGCAGCTGGCAGCATGATGCCGGTGACTGGCTGAATGGCGTTCTCAAACTCAACCACTTTATGCACGAGGTGCGCGCCCGCATGACCAGCGGCGGCGCGGCCGACGGCAATTTTAGCACCAACGGCGTCGGCGTCAGCGTTAAGGCGGGCCACGACTTTCAGGCCGGCGCGGGGAAAGTCACGCCGTGGATTGGCGTGATTGGCTTTACGGGAAAAAGCAGCGATTTGACGCTGAGCAACGGCATGGTAGCGCACACAGGGCCGCAACGCTCGCTGATTGCCGCTGTCGGCGTCAGAACGGAGTATGAGATACAAATCAGGGAAACGCTGCTGTATCCCTGGGCCAGCGTCGGCCTGGAAAGGGAAACGGTGACTAAAAATCGCGTCAGGATAAACGGCGAGACTTTCAACAACGAGTTAAGCGGCAGCCGGGGCGTTTATCAGGCAGGAGTGAGGGCGGCACTCTCATCGACGCTTTCGCTACACGCCAGCGCAGGTTATATGCAGGGACGTCATATTGAATCGCCGTGGAGCGCGACGGCTGGCGTTAACTGGCAGTTTTAAGAAAACGGGCGCGGCAGGCGCCCGTCTGAGGATTAAAAAGCGGCTTTCGCGAAGCCTGTTACCTCGGTCAGTCCCATTTCGCGACCCAGCGCGGTCATCGGGTGCACCACGATCAGGCCGCGTACGCTTTTCTTCAGCGCGCCCATATTGGCCTGCTCTTTTTTGGTGATGGCACGGTTAAAGGGCAGCTGTTTCAGCTTTTGCGCCTCTTTGCTCAGCTTCTCTTCGCGTACGCCGCGCAGGCGTTCCAGTTCGATAACCAGCTTCTCTTTTTCTTTCAGCAGCTCGCCGAGTTTTTCCGCATCGCCGGCTTCCAGCAGCAGCGGCTCCTTACGCGTCAGGGCATCCAGCTTGTCGCTGAGCGTTTTAATTTCTGCCTGGATTTGTTCTTTCATTGTCATTAACCGTAGAGTGGATCATGGGGCAAGGATACACGAAAGCGCAGGGAAGAGCAGGAAGCGCCGGCTACTTTTTGAAAGCCTGACGGGTGCCGATAGGGGAAATCAGCGCCGTCAGTGACAGCACCAGCGTCGAGCGTACCATCTGCTGGTAGCGCTGTTGCAGCATGGCGCGCAGTTCGGCATCGGCGCTGCTGAAATCGGGGCGGGGTGGCAGCGCGTCAACGCAGTGCAGCTCGCCAACCGGGCCAAGCAGCTCGTCGTCGGTAAAGCGGTAATCGGTGCCCTCGTCGTTCAGCGCCTCACGCAGCGCCAGCAGCAGCTCGGCATCTTCATACTCATGTCGGCCGATCACGCCCAGACCATACACCAGCTTCAGCCGAACCGACAGCTCGCCCAGCGGGCCGTTGCCCAACAGCAGCGGCTCTACCGCGTACTTTACGGCATAGTCATCCTTGCGGAACACCTGCACCACCAACAGATCGATCGCTTCGCCCAGCAGCTCGACGGCCGCCGCGAAAAAGCTTTTGACCGTGCGGCCGGCGTTCAGGCGTTCCAGCACCCGATTTTCAAAAGCCTGGGGTTTTTCCATCAGAGCCTGCATCATTTTATCCGTAAAACCGTACTCAACGCGGCGGGAAAAGCCGGGCCGCATACTGACCCGGCTTGCCGTTACGCCATCTCGTTCCAGGCTGCGACCGCTGCCTTCACCACTTCGCTTTCGGCCTCCAGGCCGGAAACCTGCGCCAGCGTGGCCTGTACGCCCTGACGGTTAATCAGCCCGGCCAGCTCCTGCGCCTGCGGATCCTGCTCGCTGCGGTAGTGCAGGGCGGCGGCGATGCCTTTCACCAGATTGTCGTGCGGCAGCTGATACTCCAGCGTGCCCAGCGTCGGCTTGATCAGGCGATCGCCCGCGCTCAGCTTGCGCAGCGGCTGACGTCCCACGCGCTCCACGTCATCCTGCAAATAAGGGTTCTCGAAACGGCCTAAAATTTTCTGGATATAGGCGGCATGTTTTGCCGCTTCAAAGCCGTAGCGCTTGATCAGCACCGCGCCGCTCTCTTCCATTGCGCCCTGAACGATGGCGCGCACTTTCTCGTCCAGAATAGCGTCGCGAATGGTTCCGTGGCCTGCCAGCTGGCCCAGATAGGCGGTAATCGCATGGCCGGTATTCAGCGTGAAAAGCTTACGCTCGACAAACGCCATCAGGTTATCGGTCAGCTCCATGCCTGCAATGGCGGGTGGCTCGCCCTTAAACTGGGTTTTATCGACGATCCACTCGCTGAAGGTTTCTACCGTGACTTCCAGCGGATCGCTGGTGCCGGCGGCGGACGGCGGGACGATACGATCCACGGCCGAGTCGACAAAGCCGACGTTCGCTTCCACCCAGGCGTGATGCTGTTCCGGCAGCGCTTTCAGCACGTGGTCTTTCAGCTGGCTGGTGCCGCGCACCATATTTTCACAGGCGATAATATTCAGCGGGCGCGCGTTGCCGCTTTCATGACGCTGCACCAGCCCTTTGGCGATGCCGCCCGCGATGCGTTCCAGAATTTGCGGGCCGACCGCCGTGGTCAGCAGATCCACTTCCGCAATCAGCGGAATAATCTCGTCGCTGGCGCTGTTGACCGCGTTGACGCCCTTAACGATTTCCACCTGCGCCTGCTCGCCTACCACGTGCACCGGGTATTCGTGACGGGCATTCAGCGCATCCAGCACCACCTGGTTAACGTCGGCAAAAGTGAGCTGTACGCCCGCGTCCGCCAGCAGCTTGCCGATAAAACCACGACCGATATTACCGGCGCCAAAATGAAGAGCTTTCATAATTTTTCCCATATTAATGAAAGGCCGGACAGCCCCGACCCGAAAAAGAGCCGGGCATGCCCGGCCCTGGGGTAATATTCGGTGCGCTTACGCTGACGGCTTGCCTGACAGCAGATCCAGCACTTCCTGCACGTCATCGGTCGTCGCCAGGCGGGCGATGACGCTGTCATCGTCCAGAGCGTTGGTCAGACTGGTAATGACCTGAATATGCTCATTATTACGGGCCGCGATGCCGATAACCAGCCTGGCGATATCCTCTTCATCTTCGCCGAAGCGCACGCCCTGCGGGTACTGGCAGAACACGATGCCCGTTTTCAGTACGCGATCTTTCGCTTCGATGGTGCCGTGCGGCACGGCGATGGATTCGCCCAGATAGGTTGGCGTGAGCTTCTCGCGATCCAGCATCGCATTGACATATTCCGGCTCCACGTAGCCGCCTTTCACCAGCTGCTCGCCCGCAAAGCGGATCGCCTGCTCTTTATCGGTAGCGTGATTGCCAAGGAAGATGTTGCCTGCACCCAATTTGAACAGATGCTGCTGGCCGTCGTCGTAGCTGTCACTCAGCGCGGCGGTCACTTTTTCACGGTGGCCTTCGCTGCGGTTTGCCTGTACCAGACGCGAAGTCAGGTCGGTATACAGGCCGCTGTCCAGGAAGTTGGTCAGCGAGATATGCTGCGCATGCGGCGCCTGACGTATCGCGCGCTCGGTCAGATCGCGGTGGGTAATCACCAGATCCACATCGCCCGGCAGGTTGTTGATAGCGGTATTGGTTACGGAAATATTGCTCAGTCCGGCATCGTTGACCTTTTTACGCAGCACGCCTGCGCCCATGGCGCTGGAGCCCATACCGGCATCGCAGGCAACAATGATTTTACGCACGTGGCTCAGGTCGCCGTTCATGGCATCGGTGACCGTGGCGGTTGACACGGTCTGGCCTTTGGACTGCGCCTTCATTTCAGTGACGCGACGCGCTGCTGCTTCAATATCGTCCTCTTCCTTCACCTTACTGGTTTTCAGCAGGATAGCGGAAACCACGAAAGAGACGGCAAAAGCCGCTACGATCGCAGCAATATTCGCGAAGTACGCGCCTTTTGGCGTCATCGCCAGCACCGCCAGGATAGAACCCGGCGAGGCCGGAGATACCAGGCCGCCGTTCAGCAGCGTCAGCGTAAAGACGCCGGTCATGCCGCCCAGGATTACGGCGATTATCAGGCGCGGATTCATCAGCACATAAGGGAAGTAGATTTCGTGAATACCGCCGAGGAAGTGGATGATAGCCGCGCCGCCAGCGGACTGTTTAGCATTGCCGCGACCGAAGAACATATAGGCCATCAGCACGCCCATGCCGGGGCCTGGGTTAGCCTCAATCAGGAAGAAGATAGACTTGCCGGCTTCGCTGGCCTGCTGAATGCCCAGCGGCGAGAAGATGCCGTGGTTGATAGCATTGTTCAGGAACAGGATTTTCGCTGGTTCAACAAAGATAGAGGTCAGCGGCAGCAGGTTATTCTGCACCATCAGATTCACGCCAGCGGCGAGAATATGCGACAGGCCCTGCACCAGCGGGCCGATAGCCAGGAAGGCCAGGATCGCCAGCAGCATCCCGATAATACCGGCAGAGAAGTTGTTGACCAGCATCTCGAAGCCGCTTTTGATTTTGCCGTCAACGATGCGGTCGAACTTTTTGATCGCCCAGCCGCCCAGCGGCCCGGCAATCATGGAGCCGAGGAACATCGGCATATCCGCGCCGACGATCACGCCCATGGTCGTGATGGCACCCACTACGCCGCCGCGATCGCCGCCCACCAGGCGTCCGCCCGTGTAGCCAATCAGCAGCGGCAGCAGATAAGTGATCATTGGGCCAACCAGCTTGGCCATGGTTTCGTTTGGCAGCCAGCCGGTTGGAATGAACAGCGCCGTGATAATACCCCAGGCGATAAAGGCGCCGATGTTTGGCATTACCATGTTGCTCAGAAAGCGACCAAAGTTCTGCACTTTAATCTTGATATCTGATGAGGACATACAAGCACACCCCTTATTGGTACGCGCCGACAAGAGAGCGCGCTGATTTTTGTTTAAAACGTTGCCCTGTGCAGGCGGACTCTAGCACGCGTCCGCAGCGCTGCGTAGCCACTGAATAAAGTGTGATCTTCATCACCACATAGCGCGGTGAACAGGGGGTATTTACGTGAAAGAGATCACATAAAGAACAAAAAACAGGCTGCTGCTGTTTATTAAATGGGCTTGTCGGGGGCTGTTATGTGATTGATATCACGCTTTGTTTTCCTGGATTTATGCCTGATACGTGATGTGGTTCACAATTTATTTGCAGCCGTCGGGCAACCGCTAACACTGCCTGTGGCTGATAAGCAGGAATTATCTGTGTCTGAAAAGGGCCGCTGAGTGGAAATTATCTGTGTCTGAAGAGGGCCACTGCGTGGAAATTATCCGTGTCTGAAGAGGGCCGCTGCGTGGAAATTATCCGTGTCTGAAGAGGGCTGCCGAGCGGAAATTGTCCGTGACAGATAACCGCTGTTGAGCGCAAGAAGAGGCGGGCCGTTTGCAGCAAACGGCCCGCAGCAAAATATTACTGGCCCTGGAGCGCGATTTGCGCCTGACCAAGCGCATGCGCATTGGCGGAGATGTTGCTCATCAGCGTGTTGTACTGGGTCGCCTGTTGCTGGGTCGGGAACTGCACGGTCTGACCGTTAAAGGTCACCTGCGAACCCTGCTGCTGCAGGAAATCCCCCGTCTGCACCGCATCCTGGCTCAGCTTCTGTAATGCAGGCAGCAGCGGCAGCAGCGTATCGGCTGGCTGCGTGACAACCTTGCTGTAAAGGTTGTCATAAACCGTTTTCAGCTCCGCCGGCTGTTTCAGCCCGGCTTTGCTGCTGTCGGCCTGGGTTTTCGCCGCCTGGATCTGCTGTGCCAGCACTTCCAGCGAACCGCTGGCCTGACGCAGAGGATCGCGACGGGTCAGGTAGTCCTGCGGCGTGCGGATCGCCGACAGCTCATCCACCACCGGCTTCAGGCCATTATCCATCGCACGGTTAACCTGCTGGGAGAAGCCGTAAACAATAGCGTAGTCGCTGGCGTAATTACCGACACGCTGTTTCTGATCTTCACTGAGGGCGGGCAGATGTTCGCCGCTGCGCATCGCCGTATTTTGCAGAAAATCGATAAAGGCTTTGCGCTGATCCGCTTCTTTATCACCACAACCCGTTAGCTGAAACATCAGCATCAGCGCCATAAAAGGCGCCAACAGACGCGTCCAGCCGCGAATGGTTCCTGTCGTCATCGGAAGTAACTCCTGTAATAGAAATGCTACAAGCAAAAGGCGACCTGTGTCGCCTCTGAAGAATAGTTCAACTCGACTGGCGAGGATACGGAAATTGGTTGCTTATACGTGAAGAAAATTTAATTTTCGGTTGGAAAGGACGCAGATTTCTGCCTGTCCGGCCGCTTTTCCACAGGTTATGTAGCCCTGGCGTTTACGCCTTCTTGCCTGAGGAAAGGCCCGCCTGATTTTGCCTGACATCATAAAGAGGACGGACTGTCTTTTTCGCAGATTTTACAGGGGTTCGCGCCAGCAAGGCTGGACCAGGATTACGCCAGCCGGATAAATCCATAGCCTGTTTACTTCTTTTCTGCCTGAGCCGCCGGACGTTGCTGGTCCGCGAAAAAATCATCCTGAGCGGCATCCTGTACAGCCTCTCATATGCCAAATATAACGCTGCCAGGCAGCGTTATTCCTCCTGTACCGGTTTGTTGATCTTTACTGTAACCGCTAATTTGTAAACGGCATATGCACAGAAATCCCACCCGGCAGCGGGAATACACCAGTTTTATGCAAAAGCAAATTTTCAGCTTCCGGATAAGCGCCGTAGCTTTATGCCTGGCATTACCGCTGTGGTATACATTTCTGGCATTGATAACAAGGAATCGTTATGGATAACTATCTGGATAAGAATCGCTTTAAAAAAGTTTACCGCATACAGGCAATGGGTAAGGCGGATGCGCTCAGAAACATAGCCAGACAGGCTGGAATACGGCATATCAACAGCCTGATATTACGCGAGAATTTTAATCTTGAGAGCGGCAATTTTATAGAAGAACAGCTGAAATCGATTAACTGAACCAGAATGCAAGTTCTTCCTGGATAATCTACATCAGGAAAAAGCGTTTATTAGTGAACAGAGCCTTTCTCTTAATATTAAAAAGGCCAGGGTTGTGGTGTCAGCAGAGCCGACCAATAGTCTCGGGGTATGGGGATATTTTATTAATGGTGTTGGTGTGGTTATAGGAGGCGGACAGGTAATTGCCGGAGCGGGCGTATATGCAACATAGTATTTTGTGGTCTGAAAAAGCTTCGGGAGGCATATTATAGCCGCCAGGAAGATTTTAAGTGAAAAGCGGGATCAGGAACGGGCCGCTTTCTGAAAAAGGTGATCTACATGACTTTTTGCTGTTCCGCATTTAGCTACCAGCCTTTCGAAAAAGGGCGGCCAGTTCCGTCACCAGGATGGCCGGATCATTTCTGGCACTGATATAGCCCGAATATAAGCCGATCTGGCGCTTGCCAACCTGATAGTCATGCCCGTTACAGTACGGGCAATCCGAAACTGTGGCTGCTTAAAGGCAGAATATAAGCCTTAAAATACCAGCGCCTGGCCGTCCTTGCGGCTTTCGGTGGCGGCTATCCAGAATCCCTGCGGATCGCGAACTATCGCCTGTGCGCCGCCGAAGCTGTAGGTCTGTAACGGATCTTCCACCACGATGTGATGGCCCATCGCTCGTAGGGCGGCAATAATGTTGCGATCTAACGCCGGTTCGACAATCACTTCCCGGCCCGCCACCACGCGCCAGCGCGGCGCGTCAATGGCCGCCTGAGGATTCTGCTTATGCAGCATAATGCGCAGCGCCATTTGCAAATGCCCCTGCGCCTGCATCGGGCCGCCCATCACGCCGAACGACATCAGCGGCTGGCCGTCGCCGTCAAGCGCGAAAGCGGGGATAATGGTATGGAAGGCGCGCTTGCCGGCCGCCACCACGTTGGGATGCGTTTCCTCCAGCACAAAGCCTGCGCCGCGATTTTGCAGGCTGATGCCGGTATCGGGCACCACGACGCCTGAGCCGAAGCCCATATAATTTGACTGAATAAACGACACCATCATGCCGCTGGCGTCGGCGGTAGAAAGGTAAACCGTTCCGCTCTGCTTCGGCGCGCCAAAGGTAAAATCGCCAGCCTGATGGGGATCGATCAGTGCGGCGCGTTCGCGCAGATAGTCGTCGCTCAGCAACAGTTCAGCAGGAAACTCCATATGCTCTTCGTCGGCGATATAACGTTCTAAATCGACCAGTGCCAGCTTCATCGCTTCAATAGAGAGATGCAGCCACTGCGCGGAGTCCGGCTCGTAACGGCCGATATCCCACTGTTCCAGGATGCCCAACGCCATCAGCGTGGCGATACCCTGACCGTTTGGCGGCAGCTCCTGCACCGAACCGCCGGCAAAAGGGCGGGAAAGCATCGTCACCCAGTCGGCGCGATGGTTTCTCAAATCGTCCAGCGTCAGCGCCGCGCCGTGCTCTTTGGCAAAAGCGGCTATTTTTTCCGCCAGCTCGCCACGATAAAAAGCTTCGCCGTTGGTGGCGGCGATTTTTTCCAGGGTTTCCGCCTGGCGAGGATTGCGAAACAGCTCGCCGACGCGCGGCGGACGGCCTTCGGGCGCAAAGCAGGCGCTAAAGCCTGGCTGATCGCGCAGCTTCTGGTAGCCGCGTTCCCACAGGTGCCCTATCAGCGGCGACACCGGAAAGCCGTTACGCGCATAGTCGATGGCCGGCTGGGCCAGCGTGGTTAACGGCAGCGTACCAAAGCGCGCCGCCAGTTCAACCCAGGCGGACACCGCGCCCGGCACGGTTACCGAATCCCAGCCAATCTCAGGCATCGCCTGCAAGTGCGCGAAGGTTTCGCGCGACCAGGCGGCGGGCGCACGGCCTGAAGCATTCAGCGCATGAAGTGCGTTGCCGTCCCAAATGATGGCGAAGGCATCGCTGCCAATGCCGTTGCCGGTCGGCTCTACCACGGTCAGGGCGATAGCCGTTGCAATCGCGGCGTCCACCGCATTGCCGCCCAGCTGGAGCATTTTGATCCCGGCCTGCGCCGCCAGCGGCTGCGAGGCGGCGACGGCGTTGCGGCCCATCATCGGCACGCGATAAGACGGATAGCCCACGTTAAAATCACTCATCCCACTCATAGCGGTTCCTTAAAGTTAATCGTTGCGCGGATCGAGCGCGTCGCGCAGTCCGTCGCCCAGTAGATTAAAGCCCTGCACAATCAGGAAAATGGCAAGGCCGGGAAAAATCGACATCCACGGCGCCTGTTCAAGAAAGCCTTTGGCAGTGTTGAGCATCGCGCCCCAGGAAGGATTAGGCGGCTGCTGTCCCAGACCCAGAAACGACAGGCTTGCCTCGGTAATAATGGCGGAAGCGACGGCCAGCGTGGCCTGCACCAGGATCGGCGACAGCACGTTGGGCAGCACATAGCGCAGCACGATCCAGCGATCGGGCAGGCCGATAGCGCGCGCGCCGTCGATATACTCTTCGTTACGGATAGCAATCACCTGGCCGCGCGTCAGGCGGGCGAAGATGGGCATGGCCGACAGGCCGATAGCAATCATCGCATTTCCCAGGCTGGGGCCGAGGAAAGCGCCCAGTGCAATTGCCAGGATCAAAAAAGGACAGGCCAGCAGCGCTTCGATAAAGCGTGAAATAACGCCGTCCCAGATGCCCTGCCGATAACCGGCAATCAGCCCCAGCGGGGCGCCGATCAGAATGGCAATCGCCACTGAAATGCAGCCTGCCAGCAGCGAAGTGCGCGCTCCCCAAATCATCCGCGACAGAATATCGCGCCCCAGTTCATCGGTGCCGAGCCAGTGCATAGCGGAAGGTGCTTTGCGCACGGCCAAAAAATCGGCTTTGATCGGATCGAAAGGAGCCAGCCAGGGCGCGAGAAGCGCCATGGCCACAAACAGCGTCACAATCACCGCGCCAGTCATCGCGCTTTTATTGCCGAGAAATTTTTTCAGCACCCGGTTAGTGGGCCTGCGCAGGGCCGCCGCGCCGCCAGCCGTCAGAACTTCACTCATGGTCAGCCTCGCATTTTCGGGTTAATCAGCACGTAAAGCACATCGGCCAGCAGATTGAGCAGCAGAAAGCCGATAGCCACGACCAGCACCACGCCCTGCACTACGGCGTAGTCGCGGTTAAACACCGCATCGACGATCATCTTGCCGAAGCCGGGCAGGGTAAAAACCTGTTCGGTCAGCACCGCGCCGCCCAGCAGTTCGCCAAACAACAGGGTGGTCAGCGTGATCACCGGTACCAGCGCATTGCGGAAAGCGTGTTTCAGGATCACCTTTCCCGGCAGTAGCCCTTTGGCTCTGGCGGTGCGGATATAATCCGCCTTCAGCACGGCAATCATCGAGGCGCGCGTGTGGCGCATCAGCGTCGCGGCCAGGCCCGTTCCCAATACCAGCGCGGGCAGCAGCAGCGTTTTCACATTTTGCGATACGCTCTCGCTCAGGCTGACGTAGCCGGAAGCGGGCAGCCACTGAAGATGCACGGAAAAGAGCAGGATCAGCAGAATGCCCAGCCAGAAATGTGGCACGGAGATACCGGAAAGCGCCACGAAATTGGTAGTGTGATCGACCCAGCTGTTTTTTCGCACCGCCGCAACTATCCCCATGCTGATGCCGACCAGCAGCGCCACCATCATCGCCAGCAGCGACAGTTCCAGCGTCACCGGCAGCTTGCTGCTAATCAATGCGATAACCGGTTCCTGAGTACGAATAGACGTGCCGAGATCGCCCTTCAGCGCGTTACCCAGCCAGTAAAAGTACTGCGAAGGCAGCGGATCGTTCAGGTGATAATGCTCTCTTAGCTGCGCAATCACCGCCGGATCGCGCTCTTCGCCCGCCATTGCGAGGATCGGATCGCCCGGCAGCAGCTTTTGCAGCGAGAAGACCATTATGCTCACCAGAAACAGCGTCGGGATAGCCAGCAGCACGCGTTTGCAAATCAGTTCCAGCATGGTCGCTCCTGCGCCTTACGGCGTCATCGTTACGCCAGCCAGGCGCACCAGCCCATCCGGCCAGGCTTTAAAGCCCTGCAGTTTTTTCGTCATGCCAAAAATACGCGGCTCAAAATAGAGGTAGGCAATCGGCATATCGCTTTGCAACTGCTGCACCACTTTGTCATACAGCGCCTGTCGTGCGGCCGTATCGTTGGTCTGGCGGGCTTGGGTCAGCCACTCATCCACCTGCGGATTGCCGTAGCGACCATCGTTCAGCGTGCCTTTACTGCTGATAAACGAAAAGATACTGCCGTCGGGATCGGGACGGCCTGACCAGCCGGAAAGGCTGAGCTGAAAGTCGCCGCGCTGCTGGCGATCCAGCAAGGTAGCAAACTCGCTCATTTGCAGATGCACGTTAAAGCCCGCCTCGCTGACCATTGCCTGGATCACCTGGCCTACCTGCTGCGAAGTGGGATTGTTCGTTACCAGCAGCGTCACGTCGATCGGCGTTTTTACGCCGGCGGCGGCAAGCAGCGCTTTGGCTTTTTCCACGTCGCGCGCGGGAACGGGCAGCTTGACGTGGTAGGGGCTGACGGTGGAGAAAGCCTGATTAGCCAGCGTGTACTGGCCTTCAAACGCCACCTGATTCAGCGCGTCGCGATCGATAGCCAGTGAAAAAGCCTCGCGCACGCGGGCATCTTTTGCAAACGGGCTATCCGGCGCGGTTTTGCCATTAGCGATATTAAACGTGATGCCCTGATAGCCCAGTCCGGTGACTTTGACCAGGCTCAGGCGGCTGTCGGCGGTGACGGTTTTGACATCGCTGGCGGCAATGCCTTCAGTCAGATCGAGATCGCCGGAACGCAGATTAGCCAGGCGTACCGAGGCATCGGGAATGGGCAAAAAAACCACTTTATCAAAATGATAGGCTGACTTATTCCAGTAGTGGTCAAAGCGTTTCAGGACGATGCGATCCTGCTGCACCCGGCTGGCAAACTGATAAGGGCCGGAACAGACCGGATGCATGGCAAAATCGGGCTTTACGGCGGCTTTCGGCGCCAGCATTGCGCCAGCGCGATCGGTTAGCTGGCTGAGCAGCGCCGCATCGGCATTTTTCAGATGCAGGATAACCTGAGAAGGCGAAGCCACCTCCACCGACTCAACGGAAGAAAGCTCGCTTTTGCGCAGCGAGCCGGGCAGCGTCATGGCACGATCGAGATTAAATTTCACCGCAGCCGCATCAAACTTTTCGCCGTCCTGAAAAGTTACGCCCTGGCGCAGATTCATGGTTAATGTTTTGCCGTCCTCGCTCCATTTCCAGTCGGTCGCGAGGCCCGGTACCACCCGTAGCTTTTCATCAATATCTACCAGACGATCGCAGAGCGCGGCAAAGACAAAGCGGCCATAGTAGGTGCGGGCAAGGTGCGGGTCGAGCATATCCGGATCGGCACCCAGACCGATACGCAGCGTGCTTTCCGCCTGCGCCGGTAAACTGCCCAGCAGCAGCAGGCTACTAAGGGCGGCGAGTGAAGTATGGCGTAGATTCATGGCGTTATCTCTCCCAAAGAGGTTAAAGCGCGGTTTTTAACCGCCCGATCGAATAGCGCGCGGCGGCGCAGAAAAGCGTCTGAGGGCGGCGTAACCATAATTACGCTGCGGTCACGGTTGATCTCCTGCCAGCGGTGGCAGGCTACCTGGCGGCCACCGGCAATCACCTGTTGAATCGGTTCCAGCACGCGGCATTCGTCGCTGACGTAAGGACAGCGGGTATGAAAACGACAGCCCTTTGGCGGCGCGGCGGGATTGGGCAAGTCGCCCTGCAGGACGGGAATTTGGCGAGCGGGGCCCGGCTGCAGCCGGGGAGCCGAAGCGATCAGCGCCTGGGTATAGGGATGCAGCGGCGCATCGAAAATTTCCTCTACCGTCGCCAGCTCGACAATCTGCCCCAGATACATCACCGCGACGCGATCGCTCATATGGCGGATCACGCCCAGACCGTGCGCCACCACGATCATGGTCAGGCCAAACTGCTGCTTCAGGCTTTCCAGCAGGTTGACCACCTGCGCCTGTACCGACACATCCAGCGCCGAAACCGGCTCATCACCCAGCAGCAGCTTCGGGCCGGAAGCCAGCGCGCGGGCAATACCGATACGCTGGCGCTGACCGCCGGAAAACTCATGTGGATAGCGCCGGGCCCAGACGGCGGGAAGGCCAACCGTTTGCAGCAGTTCGGCGACTTTTTCCTGCCGTTGGCTGCCAGATAGCGACTCATGTAGCCATAAGGGTTCGCCGACGATACGCTCCACGGTCATGCGGGGGTTAAGCGAGGCGAAGGGATCCTGAAAAATAATCTGTAGTTCACGACGCAGCTGATTCAGACGTGCGCCGCTGGCTTTGGTGATCTCTTCGCCCTGATAAAAAACCTGCCCCTGAGAAGGCGCCAGCAGCCGCAGCAGCAGCCGACCCAGCGTTGATTTGCCACTGCCGGATTCCCCGACAATGGCCAGCGTTTCGCCCGGCGTCACCTGCAACGAAATGCGATCGACCGCCGTGACGTGGGGATTGCGCTTAAACAGCCGCGTCGGGCCAGGAAAGGTTTTTGTCAAATCTCTACATTCAAGGATGGGTAAGGTCATGCGCATTCTCCAGACGTTACGTGCTCTTCCAGCGGGGCGCGAAAACAGGCGACCTGATGGCGAACGCCGATAGCTTGCAGGGCAGGTTTATGCTGGTGGCAGCGTGTTTCGGCAAACGGACAGCGAGTGGCGAAGCGGCAGCCCTGGGGCATCTGTTCCGGCAGCGGCACGGTGCCAGGAATGGTGGCCAGCGTGGTGGTACGGGTAGCGGCACCGGGAATGGAACCCATCAGACCAATCGTGTAGGGATGCTGCGGATCGCGGAAAATTTCCGCCACGTCGCCGGTTTCGACCACCTGTCCGGCATACATCACCGCCACGCGCTGCGCCACTTCCGCCACCACGGCCAGGTCGTGCGTGATCATCAGCACCGCCGTGCCGGTTTCCTTCTGCAAGCTGTTAAGCAGCGCCAGGATCTGCGCCTGAATGGTGACGTCCAGCGCGGTGGTCGGCTCGTCGGCAATCAGCAGTTTTGGCCGGTTGATTAGCGCCATCGCGATCATCACGCGCTGGCGCATCCCGCCGGAAAGCTGGTGTGGATAGGCTTTCAGCCGCATTTGCGCCGCCGGGATCTGCACCTTTTCTAATATTGCCAGCGCCACGGCCATCGCTTCGCGGCGGCTTACCGCATGATGACGCAGCACGGCTTCGCTCAGCTGATCGCCCAGCGTGAAAGCGGGATTTAGCGAGGTCATCGGCTCCTGAAAAATCATCGCCAGCTCGTTGCCGCGTATATTGGCATAGTCGCGTGCGTTCAGGGTCTGTAGCGGCCGATTGAGAAAAGCGATTTCGCCCCGAACGATCTCTGCGCTGTCAGGCAGCAGGCCCATCAGCGCCAGCGAGGTGATGCTTTTACCACAGCCGGACTCGCCGACCAGCGCCAGCGTTTCACCAGCTTCGACCTGAAGCGAGATATCGTCCAGTACGCTGACGGGACTGCCTTTAAAACGAACGTTGAGCTGACGCAGAGCCAGCACTGGCGTTGTGGCCTTCATGACAGCTCCTCTTTATCGCCGCTGAGCGCTTCAATTAGCGCCTGTTGCAGCGCCAGTAAATGTTCACGCATGGCCGTGGCGGCCTCCTGCGGCTGCCGCTTTGCAATATGTTGCACCAGCCGCTGATGATGGTCGTCGTAGCTGTGCAGCCGCTCCGTCGTTCGTGCCAGCACGCGCAGATGTTGCCAGCCCGGATCCCGGCGAACCGCGTCGACCGCGTCGAACAGCCCCAGCATCAGCCGATTGCCTGCGGCTTCGGCGATAGCCCGGTGAAACGCGCTGTCCCACAGCTCGTGCCGATCGCTGTCGTTCGGGGCGATGCTCTGCATTCTCTCCATCAGCCGCTGCATCAGCGCAACCTGCTCGCCGCTGGCCCGAAGGGCCGCCAGACGTGCCAGCCCCGGCTCCAGCTGAATACGGGCCTCCATTACTTCCAACAGATTTGAGCGCTGCGGTAAATCGTGCAGCGCCAGCGGCTGAACCGGCGCCGCCGGGCCGACAAACGTGCCTTTGCCCTGCTTGCGCCAGATGCGGCCTTCTTCTTCCAGCACGTCCAGCGCCCGGCGGATCTCACGGCGACCCACGCAAAACCGTTCAGCCAGCTCCCGTTCAGTTGGTAGCGGGCTGGCGGGCTGGGCTTCCTGCTGCTGGATCAGCTGGCGCAGCTTTTCCAGCGCAGAATGGGAACTGGCGGAATTTGTTGTATCAGTCATGATTGGTTCGCTTCTTCAGCCCCTGAAATAGTGCGACGGCAGCGGTAATCGAACGGCCAGCCCCGGAGATCACAGAGGCAAAAAGCGAACCAATATTGAATTGGTACGGGAGGATAAGCGGGCGTTTATTCGTATCTTATTAATTTATATGGCAATAAAAATACACCCGCTGGATGCGAAAATCCTGACAGTGTCGTAATGCGGTTTTTTAGTGCGGCCAAAGGCACCAATAAAGCACATCTGTCTGAAGCAATGTGCAACGACGGCGCACAGGATTATAAAAATGAGCGGCCGGGCAAGCCGGAGATGCGTAAAAGTAAAATGTTTATTTATCTGTGGGTAAAAGGATGGAAACAGGACAGCCCGCGGAAACAGGCAGGAAGCAGAGTAAGGAATTATCCCTTTCCTTATTTTATGAAAAATTAATGTAATTATTTGTCATGACCCGCTAAACGACAGCTAAACGGTGAACAGAAAAATTCTTTTGAAAAAATTATTATTGTTTTTAGCTTGTTGTTGTATTGTTTTTTTATTTTTCCGCCTGAGGTAATACTTCAGAAGGAACAGGCCGTAACGCCTTGTTAAATCCAGGTTTTTTTAATTATTTGTTAAGGCAATGATCGGGTGCGCCAATTAAAAATTAATAATTCAATTTGTGATGACGATTAAAAAAGCACAATCGATCGATTTTTCCTTATTTTTATTTTGTCACAGAAAGGATATAAAAATAGCGACGGCATATTTTCAGTATATGTTGACTATTAATAATTATTCGGGAGAAAACTTTCATGATGAAGAAAAAATTGGTTGCTGCTTTGTTACCCCTTTCGCTTTTGACTGCACATAACGCTTTTGCTAACGATGAGGATGTACCGTCGGCACCGACACCCATTACCGTCAGCGGTGGCACGATTCAATTTAATGGCACTATTGTTAACACGCCCTGCGCTATAGATATCGGCGCCGATGGTCATGTTGTTGAGCTTGGTCAGTATCGCGCGGATGATTTTAATTCTACTGGCGACGTAACGCCCACCAGGACGTTTAATATTGGGCTTAATAGCTGTGCCGTAGACACCTACTCCAAAGCTGCTATTACCTTTTCCGGGAATACGGCAGCGGGCAATAATAAGGCTCTTTCAGTCGATGGCGGAGCAGGCGGTGTGGGTATTCAGATCATGCAGAACAGTACCGCGCTGGCGGTAGATGGTTCTGAGGCCTCTGCCGCAGCCAGCCTGATGCAGGGTAATAACAACTTAATCTTCCAGGCTCAGTATATCGCTTTGGCAGATACCGTAACACCAGGCGCCGCTAACGCAACAGCGAATTTTATGATCACCTATCAGTAATTTTTATTGGTGCCGGTGATATTCCGGCACTTTTTAAAAAGTGAGTAAATATGATGAAAGCGGCTTTTTATCAAAAAGCGTGTGGGGCTCTTCTTTGTCTGTTAAGCGTTCTTCCTCTCTGCGCTTTGGCTTCAGGCGGTATTGCTCTTAATACTACCCGCATCATTTATTCGCAGGAGGCGAAGCAGACCAGCGTATCGGTACGTAATACTGCTGATAAGGCAGCTTATCTGGTGCAGTCATGGGTGGAAGATAAAGAGGGAAATAAAACAAAAGATTTTATCGTAACGCCACCTTTATTCACCAGTAGAGCGAAAAACGAAAATATTCTGCGCCTGATGTACAGCGGCAGTGCCCTGCCAACAGACCGTGAAAGCCTCTATTTTTTTAATACTAAAGCTATCCCTTCGGTAGATAGAAGCTCGCTGGAAGAAAAGAATACGCTGATCCTGGCAACCATTACCCGAATAAAACTTTTTGTACGCCCGACGGGATTAAAACTGGCCCCGGATGCCGCACCGGCAGCGCTGCGTTTTAAAAAGGCAGGGGACAAGCTGGAGATTAATAACCCAACGCCCTATTACCTCACGCTGACAGATATCAAAATGGGTAGCCAAAAGCTCCAGGATATTATGGTAGCGCCGTTCAGTAGCGATTCATTAGCGATGCCGGCAGGAAAAAACGGGGAGATCAGCTTCAGCACAATAAATGACTATGGCGCCGTTACGCCACCTCAGAAAGGTGTAATACAGTAAAAGTATTATATGTATGGAAGCATAATTATGGTAGTGACAGACGGACGTAAAGCTTTTTGCCTGACCTGCCGCGTTTTGATGGTGGCTCCGGTTGCACTGGCCATCTTTTGCGCCTCGGCCAGTCAGAATGAGTTCTGGTTTCCGCCCTCGCTGATTGCCGACGATGAACAAATGGTTGCCGACCTGGCCTATTTCGAGCAAGGCGGCCAGCAGCCAGGCCAATATCCGGTTGAACTCTGGCTGAACAACAGCCCAATCGCTACCCGAACCCTGTCTTTTATTCCTGACAGAGAGAAAAGCGGTAAAGACAATACTGGCCTGATGGCCTGCCTGACGCGCAAAGATTTACTGGAACTGGGCGTAAAACCTGACGTATTGCCAAACGCCGACACGAACGAAGAGCCAGCCTGTCTGGCTCCCGCCCGCTTTATTCCACAAGCCGAAACCCGGTTTGATTTTCAGAAAATGCGGCTGGAGATCAGTATTCCCCAGGCCGCTTTGCAAAGCCGTCCTCGCGGTTGGCTTCCGCCAGAGCTTTGGGACGACGGCATCCATGCCGGGCTGCTGAATTATCACTTTAGCGGAAGCGAAAGCCGGGGAAGGCAGGGCAACAGCCGCCACCATTTTTTACGGCTGAACAGCGGTCTGAATATCGGCCCCTGGCGGCTGCGTGACGATCGCACCTGGACGGAAATTGACAGTCACGGTTCTCGCCACCGACGCTGGCAGCATGGCAGCGCTTACCTGGAAAGGGCGATTATTCCGTGGCGTAGCTACCTGACGCTGGGCGATGCCACCACAGACGGCGAAGTTTTTGACTCGACAGGCTTTCGCGGCGTACGGATCATGACGGACGACAGCATGTATCCGGACAGCCAGCGGGGATTTGCACCGGTAATCCGCGGCAGTGCCATGAGCAATGCCAGCGTCAGCATCCGGCAAAATGGCTATGAGGTCTATCGGATAAACGTGGCGCCTGGAAACTTTGTGATTGATGACCTTTTCCCGATGTATGCCAGCGGCGATCTGGAGGTCAGGGTCACCGAAGCGGACGGCAGTATGCAGACTTTTACGGTGCCTTACTCCTCCGTACCGTTACTGCTGCGCGAAGGGCGTTTCAAATATGGTGTGACCGTAGGTAAATTGCGCCGCCTCAGCGAACGCTATGAAGAGCCATCGTTTGTCCAGTCCACGCTGATATGGGGTTTGCCGCATGGAATAACTACCTATGGCGGCCTGCAGTATGCGGACAACTATCGGGCAGGTACGCTGGGAGCCGGGATGAATATGGGACGGTGGGGAGCGATCTCTGCGGATGTCACCCATGCCAACAGCACGCTGACGGACAGCAGCCAGCACGAGGGGCAGTCGGTACGCTTTCTGTATGGCCGCTCGCTGAATGACTTCGGCACAACTTTTCAGCTCACCGGCTGGCGTTACTCCACACAGGGGTTTTATACCCTGGATGAAACGGCGCTGAAGGGCATGAGCGGCTGGCGTTTTGACCCTGATAAGGCAGATGCGGACGGCAGAGGCGTGATGCAGCCGATAACGGATTACTACAACCTTTATGACAACAAACGCCAGCGGCTACAGGCGAATATTTCGCAGCGCATCGGGGACAGGGGATCGCTCTATCTGACCGGAAGCCGCCAGACATACTGGAACCGGCGCGGCGTCAGCGAGTCACTGCAGGCCGGGTTCAGCAGCTCTCTGAAAGGAGTGAACTACAGCCTGTCGGTTAATCAGAGCCGCACGGCCGGACTGGAGCGCACTGACCAGTCGCTCTTTATGGCGCTTTCCCTGCCGCTGGATCGCTGGCTGCCATCGGGCAAACCATCGGTTTACGCCACCGCAAGCGCCAGCCGGGATAAGCATGGCGGCACCCTGCAACAGGCAGGCCTGAGCGGCTCGTTGCTGGAGCAGCGCAATCTGAACTGGAACGTGATGCAGGGCCATTCCCGTACTGGCGGTGAGAGCGGTAGCGCCGCGCTTGGCTATCAGGGCACTTACGGTAACGCTAACCTCGGCTACAGCTATAGCAACAGCACCCGACAAAACAGCTACGGTGTGGCAGGTGGCGCGGTACTGCATCGAAACGGCCTGACGCTGAGCCAGCCCTTAGGCGATACCAGCGTGCTGGTGGCTGCTCCTGGCGCGGCAGGCATTTTGCTGGAAAACGGTTCGGGCATGAAAACAGACTGGCGGGGCTACACGATACGGCCTTTTGCCATCAGCTATCGAGAAAACCGCATCGCGCTGGATACCAGCAAGCTGGATGACAGAACGGAAATCGATAACGCGGTAAGCCAGGTTGTGCCGACGCGTGGTGCAATAGTCAGAGCGGATTTTATCGCCCGTAGCGGACTACGCGTGCTGATGACCCTGAAGCATAAAGGGAAACCGCTGCCTTTTGGCACGCTGGTCAGTACAGGAGATAACAGCAGTATTGTAGGGGATGAAGGCCAGGTGTTCCTTTCCGGACTGGAGAAAAAAGGGGTAATAAAGGCTAAGTGGGGGGCGGATGCGGATCGTCAGTGTGAAGCGGCCTGGCAGATAACAGACGAAGCTGCACGGGATGCGCTGGTGCAGTATGAGGCCGAGTGCCGCTAATTTAGGGATACGGAGAAACAGCAATGCAGTCTTTATACAGCAAGATTTATGGCAGTGCGCTGGCCGGTATGGTGGCGCTGGCCGTAGTACCGGCACGGGCCTCCAGTACGGCAACGATAGACTTAACGGCAACGGTAACGGCCGCCTGTTCATTATCGGCGCCGTCGTCGTTAGATTTGGGTGAAATACCTGTGACAGCTTTTGAAGGCGCAACTGCAGGACAAGAAATTTCTGGCTATGATCGGACATTTGCCATCACCACCACCTGTTCGGGAACAAACAGATTTACGATAACCTTTACGCCTGGCAGCGTTAATTATAATTGTCTCACGGCTTCCAGTGGGAATATGGGTTTCTGCCTTTATGAGGGCAATGGAAATAAAATCATGCTGGCCGGTAACAGAACGGTAACGGCGGAAGGAGATGAGGTGAATATTAAAGTTGTTCCACTACGGATTGGCACCCCCACGGTAGGAAACCATAGTGCTTCCGTAATGATAATGATTTCCCCTTTGTAAAATTACGCGGTTATTCATTAAAAGGAAATGTTCATGCTAATAAAGAGCAGGATTTATTTATCGATGACCGGTGCAGTTTCGCTGGCGGCTGTATACTTTACCGTTATCAGTTCTGCCTCGGCAGGAAATATAGAAGTAAAGGCAACAATTAAGGCCGTCTGTTCATTGTCTGTTGCGTCTCCTGTTGATCTGGGTGATATCCCGATAATGGCATTCGATGGCAAAAATACCGGTGAAGAAATTACCGGCTACGATAAAAACTTCAGCGTGACCCCAATGTGTGCCGGAACTGATAAATACACCCTGTCTTTTACGGCGGTTAAAGGTAGTAGCGGCTGTCTGGCCGCAGAGAGTGAAGAAATAGGTTTTTGCCTGTATGACGGTACGGGAGAAAAAATAATGCTATCTGCTACAGGGGCCTCTCTGGAGAGAAATATCGGTACGGCCGAAAACATTAAAGTGGTACCGGCACGGGCAGGCAAAGCGCCTACCGCGGGAGATCACAGCGGTACCATGACGGTGACGATTGCGCCTTTATAACAAGGCTTTCTGCTTAAAGTTTTCGTAGGTTGATATTTATTAACGCCATGATAATTATCTATATGGAAAAGGGAGATGCATATTTGACTCTGCAACGCTATTTGCGGCTAATTTCATTCGCTTAAAAAGGAGGTTATAGTAGATGAAGACATATACAAGTGAATATATTCACTCCTGGATCGTGTTGTTTTTTTTTGCTTTCTTCCTTTTTTTCTTTCCGGTAGGCTCTTCTCTGGCAGGAACTGTTTCCATCTCTGAGCCAGGAATCGCCCAAGGTAATACATCTGTTCCATCACTTATAGGGCTTCCTGTAAGCGCTCGCGTACAGTGCCAAAGTGATGGCGCTACAGGAGTAGTATTTGTAGTCAGAGTAACGAGCTTTATTTGGACTCAAAGCAGAGAGATACTATGTGATTCAACGTTATACATATTCGATTCACCATATAATACAACCGTAAATGTACGGCTTACTGTTACTAATTCAACGTTAGTTCCTGTCAATACGACTTTAATCACTAATTTTGAAAATGCATCATTTACAACGCCTGCTGCCAGACACTGTTCAGTTACCTTACCAGATAGCGTTTATTTAAGATCTTTTACCGCCGATCAAATAAGAAATGGCATAGCGAGTGACAGTAAAATTAATATGACTGGAGAATGTAGTACCAAATTTTCTCTTACTTTTTCCGGCGGTAGCACCAGCGACGGCAATTTTCTGCTGGGTGACGATGTGGCAATGAAACTTTCCTATAATTACGGCGCCGACCGGATTATTAATGGCCAACCTTTTTCGCCCGCCGCCAGTCAGATAGTGGATGTGGCTCTCTCTTCTTTAACGCCTGGCACGACGCCAGCGGCAGGAAGCAAAACCGCCACGCTAACGGTAACGCTTAATTTACTGTAGCTCTGCGATTACTGTTTCTGGCAGTAGCCGTATTGACCATGCGTTAGGAATTTTCTGATAACTACCGTTCTGCTTACTGTCTGTCCGATTTTCTGTAATCGTTACCACCTCAGGCCCCGTATGGCGTAGCCTGAAGCCGCCTGGCGGGATGTAAAGATTTTTGGCGTTCAGGTTTAAAAAATAGTCAAAAATTTGAGCGCAAAAGTTTGAGTTTGCGCCCATACTAAAAATCCTGGCGTTAACCTGCGCTGTCTCGATGAGCTCCTCAGGCTGTTGTTCGCCAGCATTCGGGATCTGGGCCTCAGATCCTCCCTCTGGTTGTTCACATTCGTGATTTTTATGAGGAGTGCTCTATGGAAGTTAAAGACCCAATGGGTGAGTTGTTGTCCAGCCTTGAGCACATTGTGCTTACGCGTGAAGTTATCCAGGCCGCTCCCGCACTAAAGGGTGAAGTGTTAATGCCCGAACCAAAACGCATACGGGAAATAACCGGCATGGAAGTTGATGAGTTTGCCCTGGCAATGGGCGTTAGTGTTTCCTCGGTTAAGAGCTGGGAAGCGAAGCGCAGTAAACCTTCGCGCAGTGCTCAAAAATTAATGCTGTTGATCCAATCAAATCCTTGTCTCAGCCGTGAGCTGCTGGGATAGTAAAAAACGGTCTTTTGCTGTGCCAGTAGTTGAAAAACCCGCCCTCTGGCGGGTTTTGTGTTTTAAGATTTTGTCTCAGCTATCGCAGCTGGCATGAGTAAAATCAATCAATATCACCTTATCTTTTCTGTACATCACGTAGTCCTGATTCTGCGCAACAGGTTTTCCGTAACAAAGGTATTGGGCGGTATCCGTCGTGACGCCACTGTCTGGCGTAGGCCAGAGCGCTGAAAACCCATTATTTTTCATATAAGGGAAAGGCCAGTACCAGTTAGCGAAATAATCAGGCACCATTACCGCAAGCATCGGATAGTTTTTCAATGAGTTAGTATAAACAGGCGATTGCGGCGCCTGTCCGTTAAAGACCAAATAAAAACGTTCAGACGGTAGCTCCCGCATATCCCATTTTATTTCCTGAACCAGGCTCTGATTAAATTTATCCTGCTGGCGCAGCGCGTTACCGTAAGCGTAATAAGCCGTCATGCCGTATACAACAGGGATCAGCAGCAGCCAGTTAGCCTGTTGTAGGCGGGGCGTCAGGGCATAATTAATGGCTAAAGCGGCAAGAAGCATGAAGCCGCTGACGGCGATCAACGAGCGAGCGGAGAGTAATGGATTTTGCAACAGCAGCAGGCTGCCAGGGATCATCAACAGGGCAATAAAAGGCGTAGCCAGTGCGATAACGGCAACGCCAGCGGCCATGACGCCGCGCTGGCGGCGTAAAAAAAGCAGGCTTAACGCCAGAGCCGCTAGCCACATAGCAATTGCTATGCCGAGCAGGTAGTGCATTCCGCCATGATTTTTAACCAGCGTGTCGGCAATAAATCGGCTATAGGCCTCACTATTCTCCGTCCATGTTTTCAACAGATTGCCAGTCGCCAGTGCGGGGTGATTGGCCTCGTTTTTTCCGGAGAAAGTAACCGTCAGAATAAGCTTCAGATAGATTACCGTGGCAAGCAGCACTTCAACGATGCGTTGCAAGAGCGTGGTGAGGATTACTTTCGCCTTATCCTGCCTGACCATTTGCTGATAAAGCCCTGCCATTACCAGCAAAACCGCAATATTGATCGCGGTCTGATACAGACAATAGACAGCAATCAGCGTCAGCGTGCCTGACGCAAACCTTAGCCAGCGATTGCGTGAAGGGAGGCAGAAGTAAAGCAGGCTGAGACTAATGGCTGCCGTAAGCGTAAGAACATCAAACCGGTAGGAAAACACTTCTGCCAGGTAGGGATTAGCAAAAAAAGTCAGCGGGATGAATACAAGGGCAGGCAGCTGCCAGCCCCCAAGCGCTTTTTTTGTAAATTGATGCAGGCTGAATGCCAGCATAAAAACGCTCAGCAGCAAAGGCAGGGGAAAGATATCCGTCATATGCGAGCTGAGAAAAAGCAGCTTCATCACCAGATCGGCAAGAGGACGTCCATCCGCCCCCCAGTTGGTATAACCGAGGGTCGAGCGGCCAATATCGTCAATATAATAGTTGTTAGCAATAAGCAGCGGAAAAGCGAAAAGCGAGGTGCCAAACAGAAGGTAGCGAAAAGAGGATGTCATATCGTTGTACCTAAAGTATTGATTGTATATTAATTGACTAAAGCCTTTCTACTTTCATTTACAATTCCGGCTTGCCCCAACCTGCGCGTTTCTCTACTCTACGCGGCTTTGCCCAACAGGGGACAGCACATGCAGGTTAAAGGCCTGGCAGCAAAATCTGCCACCACTTCTCTTGAACCATTCGAATTTCAGCGCCGCGAACTACAAGCCGGCGATGTGCATATTGATATCCACTACTGCGGCGTTTGCCATTCCGATCTGCATATGGCGCGCAACGAATGGGGCGTCAGTACATTTCCGCTGGTGCCCGGCCATGAAATTGTAGGCCGCGTGATCGCCACCGGCAGCGACGTTAGCACCTTTAAAGCGGGCGATCTGGTCGGCGTCGGCGTGATGGTCGATTCCTGCGGTCACTGCTCGCAGTGCAGCCAGGGCGAAGAGCAATATTGCGAAGCCGGCTTTACCGCTACCTATAACGGCGAAGAAAAAGTTATCGGCGGAAAAACCTTCGGCGGCTACTCCGACAGCATCGTGGTGGACAGCAAGTTCGTGGTTAACGTGCCGGAAAACCTGACGCTGAGCGCGGTCGCGCCGCTGCTGTGCGCGGGCGTAACCACCTGGTCGCCGCTTAAACACTGGAATATTCAGCCCGGCCAGCGCGTGGGCGTTATTGGCCTGGGCGGGTTAGGGCATATGGCCGTGAAGCTGGCCAGCGCGCTGGGCGCGGAAGTGGTGCTGTTTACCACTTCGCCTGCCAAAGGCGAGGACGCGCTGCGCCTGGGTGCCGGCAGCGTGGTGGTGTCTAAAGATGCAGAGCAGATGGCGGCACAGGCCAACAGCCTCGATTTTATTCTGGACTGCGTGGCCGCGCCGCACGATCTCGATCCTTATCTCAACGCGCTGAAAACCAACGGACACCTGGTGCTGGTCGGCATCCCGGATGCGCCGCACAAGTCGCCAAACGTGACGCCGGTCGTCTTTAAGCGTCTGAGCATTTCCGGCACCTCTATCGGCAGCATTGCGGAAACGCAGCAGATGCTGGATTTCTGCGGCGAGCACAACATTGTGTCAGACGTGGAAGTTATTCGGCTGGAAGACGTAGAAATGGCGTTTGAGCGAATGCTGAAAGGCGACGTGAAGTACCGCTTTGTGATTGATATGAAAGCGAAGGGCTAAAAAAACCCGCCGTTATGGCGGGTTTTTTACTGTCAGCTTTAAACTCATTCTCCCAGGTGGGAGGCGGATTTACTGCAGCAGAGAAATATCCGCGATCTGTAGGAACAGCTCGCGGAGCCTGGCCAGCAGGGTCAAACGGTTGATCCGCACTTCACGATCTTCCGCGTTCACCATGACTTTCTCAAAGAAGTTATCCACGGCGGCGCGCAGCTGCGCCAGCTCGATCAGCGCATCCTGATAGCGACCTTCCGCGAAGTAAGGCGCCAGCTTGCTGCTCAATGCAGACACGTAGGTCGCCAGCTGGATCTCTTCATTCTCCTTCAGCAGCGAGGCCTGCACGCTGTCGTTCAGCGTTTCGCTGGATTTTGCCAGAATGTTGGAGACACGCTTGTTAGCCGCCGCCAGCGCGGCCGCCTCTTCCAGAGTGCGGAAGTGGGACACGGCCTTCATCCGCGCGTTGAAATCCGCCGGACGAGTAGGGCGACGAGCCAGCACGGCCTGGATGGTGTCGATGCTGTGGCCTTCTTCCTGATACCAGCTGCGGAAGCGGCCCAGCATAAAGTCGATTACGTCATCGACCACTTTCGCGTTGCTCAGCTTGCTGCCATACAGGCGCACCGCTTCTTCGGTCAGCGTTTGTAGATCCAGCGGCAGATTCTTCTCGACGATAATACGCAGCACGCCCAGCGCGGCACGACGCAGCGCGAACGGATCCTTATCGCCTTTTGGATGCTGGCCGATGCCGAAAATACCCGCCAGCGTGTCCATCTTGTCGGCAATGGCCAGCGCGCAGGCTACCGGGTTGGACGGCAGCGCATCACCGGCAAAGCGCGGCTGATACTGCTCGTTCAGTGCCACGGCAACGTCTTCCGCTTCGCCATCATGACGGGCGTAGTGCATACCCATCACGCCCTGAGTGTCGGTGAACTCAAACACCATGTTGGTCATCAGGTCGCATTTGGACAGCAGGCCGGCGCGGGTTGCATGATTGACGTCAGCGCCGGTCTGCGCGGCAATCCAGCCAGCCAGCGCCTGAATGCGATCGGTTTTATCGCGCAGCGTGCCCAGCTCTTTCTGGAACAGAACGGTTTCCAGGCGCGGCAGATTGTCTTCCAGACGCTGTTTGCGATCGGTATTAAAGAAGAATTCCGCGTCGGCCAGACGAGGACGCACCACTTTTTCATTACCGGCGATAATTTGTGACGGATCTTTCGACTCAATGTTGGTCACAAAGATAAAGTGCGGCAGCAGCTTGCCCGCATCGTCGTAAACCGGAAAATACTTCTGGTCGCCCTTCATGGTGTAGACCAGCGCTTCGGCCGGCACCGCGAGGAACTTCTCTTCAAATTTTGCCGTCAGCACTACCGGCCACTCTACCAGCGAGGCGACCTCTTCCAGCAGGCTGTCGCTCAGATCGGCATGGCCGCCAATCTCTTTCGCCGCGGCTTCGGCATCGGCTTTGATCTGCGCTTTACGCGCCTCGAAGTCGGCCTGCACCTTGCCGCGCTCCAGCAGGAGCTGCGGGTATTGATCGGCGTTGTCGAGAGTGAATTCCGGTTCGCCCATAAAGCGGTGGCCGCGAATAGTGCGGGCGGAGTCGATACCCAGAATGGTCGCCGGAATGCTCTCTTCGCCCAGCAGCAGCGTGACGGTGTGTACCGGACGCACAAACTGCACGTCGGAATCGCCCCAGCGCATCAGTTTAGGGACAGGCAGCTTCGCCAGCGAGGTGGCAACCATCGCAGGCAGCAGCGACTGCGCGCTTTCGCCTTTCATATGGGCGCGATACAGCAGCCATTCGCCTTTGTCGGTGCTCAGACGCTCGGCCTGGTCTACGGTAATACCGCAGCCGCGCGCCCAGCCTTCCGCTGCTTTGGTGGCGGTGCCGTTGGCATCAAAAGCCGCGGCGATGGCCGGGCCGCGCTTTTCTACTTCGCGATCGGGCTGCGCGGCGCTTAAGTCGGCGACCTTCAGCGCCAGACGACGTGGCGCGGCATACCAGTTTACTTCGCCGTGCGTCAGGCCGGCGGCATCCAGTTCGGCGGTAAAATTCGCGGCAAAGGCTTCGGCAAGGTTGCGCAGCGCCTTCGGCGGCAGCTCTTCGGTGCCGATCTCCACCAGAAATGTTTTTTCAGTCATGGCTGCCTCTTATTTTTTATTGCACATCGGGAAGCCCAGCGCCTCGCGAGACGCATAGTAAGCTTCAGCCACGGCTTTGGTCAGGGTGCGGATGCGCAGAATATAGCGCTGGCGCTCGGTCACGGAGATCGCTTTGCGCGCGTCCAGCAGGTTAAAGGTATGACCCGCCTTCAGAATGCGTTCGTAGGCCGGCAGCGGCAGCGGTTTTTCCAGCTCCAGCAGGCTTTTCGCTTCTTTTTCGTACTGCTCGAAGCAGGTAAAGAGGAAGTCGACGTCAGCATACTCAAAGTTATAGGTGGACTGCTCCACCTCGTTCTGATGGAACACGTCGCCGTAGGTGGTTTTCCCCAGCGGGCCGTTGCTCCAGACCAGATCGTAAACGCTGTCCACGCCCTGGATATACATCGCCAGGCGCTCCAGGCCATAGGTGATTTCGCCGGTTACCGGCTTGCACTCCAGGCCGCCAACCTGCTGGAAGTAGGTGAACTGCGTCACTTCCATGCCGTTCAGCCAGACTTCCCAGCCGAGGCCCCACGCGCCCAGCGTTGGGTTTTCCCAGTTATCTTCCACAAAGCGGATATCATGGATAGTCGGATCCATACCCAGCTCTTTCAGCGAGCCAAGATAGAGTTCCTGAATATTGTCCGGTGACGGCTTGATGATCACCTGGAACTGATAATAGTGCTGTAAACGGTTTGGGTTTTCGCCGTAGCGGCCGTCGGTAGGACGGCGGGAAGGCTGCACGTAGGCCGCGGCAATCGGCTCCGGCCCCAGCGCGCGCAGACAGGTCATCGGGTGAGAGGTGCCCGCGCCGACTTCCATATCCAGCGGCTGTACGATGGTGCAGCCCTGGCGTGCCCAGTAATCCTGTAAGGTCAGGATCAGACCCTGAAATGTCTTGGTATCAAACTTTTGCATGTTGTTTTCGCACGCGAGACGGTATTAAAAGTGGGCGCCAGTATACCCTTTGACCGCCGGTTAGTCAGCCCGATGTTGCCGGAAGAAAAGCGGGAGCGTCAGCAGGGACTTTTGCACGGCAGGCCGCAGGGCGCCGATCTGTCCTGAGCAGGCCCCGTGCCAGTTGGCTACGCTTTTATTCGCGTGCAGGCAAACAAAAAGCAGAAGCCAGCAACGGGCTGCTGGCTTCTGTCCGGCTAAAGCAATTAAGCCGTGCGGAACAGCGCCACCATGTTGCGCAAATTCCCAGCCTGGTCTGCCAGCTCGTCGGCAGAGGAGGCGGACTGTTCAACCAGCACCGCATTCTGCTGCGTGACCTGATCCATCTGATTCACGGCGATGTTGATCTGCGAGATGCCGCTGCTTTGCTCTTCTGATGAAGAAGAAATATCGCGAATAAGCTGCGAGGTTTGCTCAATCGCACTGACGCTTTGCTTAACTTTTTCACCGGCGTCCTGCGCCATAGCGAGCCCTTCCTGCGCATGGCTGACAGACTGATCGATCAGAACCTTGATCTCGCGTGCGGCGCTGGCTGAGCGCTGCGCCAGCGCCCGCACCTCTGCCGCCACAACGGCAAACCCTTTACCCAGCTCGCCGGCACGAGCCGCTTCTACTGCGGCATTCAGCGCCAGGATATTCGTCTGAAACGCAATGCTGTCGATGACGGAAATAATCTCCTCAATCTGACCGGAGCTGCCGCGAATTTTGCCCATGGTATCCATCACCGAGTCCATGGCTTCGCCGCTGAGCAGTGCGGCCTGGGTTGCGGAAACCGCCCGGCTGGAAGCGTAGCGTGTGCTGTCGTTATTTTGCTGAATAATGGCGGCGAGTTGCTCCATGCTGGCCGCGGTTTCTGCCAGCGAGGCTGCCTGCTCTTCGGTTCGGGACGAAAGGTCACCATTCCCTTTCGCAATCTCTTCGGAAGAGTTAGCGATAGTGGCGGCATTGCTTTTGATATCTGAAACCAGCTGTGCCAGACGCTGTTGCATCAGCATTAAAGCATTCAGCAGTTCGGCCGTTTCATTGTTTCCGGAGACGTCCAGGGTCGCCGTCAGATCGCCTGCGGCCACGCGACTGGCAATCTCTACCGCCTGTTTAAGCGGGCGGGTGACGGAACGCACGATCGTCGTTGCCAGCAAAACGACCAGAAGCGCAACCGCCAACAGGCCTGCCAGCAGCCAGTACTGAGCATGACGTCGCTCGGTAATCTGAAGCTGCAGCTGCATTTCCAGACGACTGCTGGCCTTATCGCCCAGTTCGGCATAGCGGTTAATGGCCTGCGTAAAGATGCTGACATACTCAGCCGGCACGACGCTGGCATGGCTGCTGACAAAGATCGAATCAGCCAGGTGTAGCGCGTCGGATGCCTGATTATTGGCTTCTTCCGCCAGTCCGGCAAAGACCGGTTTAAGAGCGGGCTCAATAAGGAAGACCTTATCGAGGTTGGTACTGAACTGAGCCAGGGCCGTCTTGCCGCTGTCGATCTTAAACGCCATCCGGCTATAATCCGCGTCGCTGACAGGACCGCCTGCAATCAGTGAGGCACCGATGCCGCGGATCTGCCCCAGTGTTTCAGTCAGCAGAGGCAGGCGGACAAAGGTGCTGATAATGGTCTGGTAGGTATTTAAATCTGCATCCAGGGTGAGGCCGTAAAAGTCCAGGACATCCTGATTGGTATCCAGCAGCGTCTGGATCAGGTGCGTATGGCGCGTCAGGCTTGCCTCTGGCGTCAGCGTACCGGCTTTGATGTCCGATTCCAGCCCGTTCCACTCTTCCGTGACCAGCGCCAGACGTTTTAAGGGCGATGCCTGGGGATCGGCCTGGCGAAGGTCGGCCGCAAGGGTTTCCGTCAGGCGGTTAATTTCGCTCACCAGCGCCAGCCGGGGCGCGGTCGCCGGATTGTGCTGAGCGATAGCGATAGCACTCTGCGCCCGATGACGCTGCAGCAAATTTAACAGCGCCAGCATTTTTTTCTCGGTCGGCACGCCGGTTAATTCGGTTTTTTTTGCCTCAATAATTTTACTGCCGGTTTGAATAAACATAAAAGTGGGTAATGCAAAAAGCATTAACGCAAATGCTCCCAGCAGCAAGAATTTGGCAGGGAGGTTAATTCTGTCGAGTAGATTCTTCATTTTTTATCTCTGAAATATTTTATTTAGTTTTAATTAGTTGCGTCAGGCGAATCCGATATTTATTGCGGTGTCCTGGTTCTATGCGATGTCAGGCGTCAAGGGGGCAGGCGAAAGCCCGTCTGAGAAAATGCCCTCGTAAAATAAAAAAATAAGTGTAGTGAAAGAGAGTGTATCCTGGGATTTTCAGTTGTATAGATGATATTTTCTTAACATAGAGGCCGGGCTAATAAAAAATAAGTCAATTTAAAACAATGCCTTATAATTTTATCCGGCAAGGTTTAATATAAACGTTAAGATTTATCTTAAGTGTGGTTCTGTTATAAATAAAAATATAAAGTTAGTGATTTTTTTGCCGATAACAGGGCGAGGTGAGGTATGGAGTAAAGCAGTTTATCCTTATATTAATAAGGGGAAGTAAAGAGAGTATGAGCTTTTTTAGTAAAAATATCGCTTTCCAAAATAGTACGCAGTGAAATTATTTATAGCTGAATGAATTTCTTTTTTACCTGGTCAGGCATTTATCCGGCATACGTTATGATTGCCTTCTGCACGAAGAGAAAATAGCCCGACAGCCGACGAAAAAGTATTTTGCACGGCAAAAACGCTTGCCGCAGTCTGTTTTCAGAACGTGAGTTTTTTTGCGTAGTCCGGCCGTAAAACCCCCCTTACCGCGCCGCCTTTTTAATCCGCGCGGTGCGCAGGGGCAAAGTCGGCGAGATGGATTTTGGCCGTCGGAGTTGTTGAAAACTTGCAGCCCGGCTACCCTCTGATACGCATTGGTGCCAGCAGAGGAAAACATGAAGGATAAGATAGCCTGGATAGATAACCTGCGGGCGGTGGCCTGCCTGATGGTGATTATGATCCACACCACCACCTGGTACGTGACCAACGCGCCAAAAATAGGCGAACATACGTGGGATCTCTCCAATCTGCTGAACTCCGCTTCCAGAGTCTGCGTGCCGCTTTTTTTTATGATCTCCGGTTTTCTGTTCTTTGGCGAGCGCAGCGCGCAGGGCCGTCATTTTCTGCGCATCCTGCTCTGCCTGGCGTTTTACAGCGCGGTGGCGCTGGCCTATATCACGTGGCTGACGCCTATCAGCCAGGGGATTTCTGTCCGGCTGCTTTTGCAGAAACCGGTGTTCTATCACCTGTGGTTTTTCTTCGCGATTATCGCTATCTACCTGCTTTCGCCCCTTATTCAGGTCAAAAACGTGCGGGCGGGCTATCTGGCGGCGGTGACGCTGGTGCTGGCGGTGCTGGCGAACCCCAACACGGTGGATCGGTCAGTCGGGCATTTTCACTGGCTGCCGCTTAACCTTTATATCAACGGCGATAGCTTCTACTACGTGCTCTACGCGCTGTTTGGCCGTGCTATCGGCACGATGAATACCGGCGGACGCGCCGTCAGCTGGCTGGCCGGCACGGTCTTTATCGCCTGCGTGGCGGCTATCGCGCTGGGTACTAAAAAGCAGATGGCGATTAACGGTGCCTTTGCCGATACCTGGTATCTTTACTGCGGCCCGGCGGTCTTTATCGCGGCGGTCAGCCTGCTGGTGCTGTTTAAAAACGTGCTGAACGCGCGGATTTTACCGCTCTTAGGCGTTATTTCCCGTAATTCCCTGCCCATTTATGGTTTCCACGCGCTGTTTATCCACTTTATGCGCACGCATCGGCTTGATCATACCGATCGACCGCTGCTGGATATCCCGCTGGTGTTTACGCTGACGCTGCTGGGCAGTTTGCTGCTGGCGCTGGCGCTGAGAAAACTGGATAAGCGACATTTTGTCAGTTAAGACTGACAGGCCACCGCCAGGTCAGACGCGCCGTAGCCCATCACTTCCAGCAGCTGTCGGGCGTGCTGTACCGCATCCTGACGGTGCGCAATGCCCATCTTCTGATAAAGATTGCGGATATGGGTTTTGATAGTCGTCGCCGCGACGTCCAGCTCTCCCGCAATCTGCTCGTTGCTGTAGCCTGAATAGATTAGCCCCAGCACCTGCCATTCCCGCTGGGTTAACGGGCTGGTGCGGATCAGCTCCGGCACCTGCGGATGGCTCAACAGTTTACTGACGAAGCTTTCGTCAAAATGGGCAAACTTATGCCGATGATGCTGATTAAGTTCACGCAGGATCTGCTGCGCCCTGCGTTGTTCCAGCTCCGGCAGCAGGTTCAGCTGCAGCAGCTGCCTGAGCTGCTGCGCCATCATTTCGCCTTCAATCACGAAATGGCTGATAAAACCGGTGCGGTTCGCCAGGCTCAGCGCTTCGATCAGCACGCGCTGCGCGTCGCTTTTTCTGCCCGTTCGCCAGTATAAGAGGTTGCTTAACAGTAAATTACGGTTTAAATCGCTGGTGAGACGCAGCTGGCGCGCGTTGCTGTTCAGCTCGTCCAGCACCACCTCCGCCTCGCTGAACTGCTCCAGCAGTATCTGTACGCGCGCAATCGAGCGCCACTGGCCCTGCTGAAAATGATTATCCGCGCCCCCCGGTTTACCGGCCTGCTGGAGCCAGCGCTGCGCGGCGGTTTTATTGCCGGTGAGCTGCCAGTAAATTACCCGGCTTTTATCGGTATTGGTCACCCAGTCGCTATGATACTGGCCGGTTTTGATCAGGTTCTCGCAGCGCTGCAAATGGTGCTGTGCATTATCAAGCTGACCGCGAGCCAGTGCGCATTTCGCCAGCATCGCCAGACACTGAAGCTGCTGCTGCGGCTGGAAATTGCTTAATACTTCCAGCCCCTGACGAGCAGCCTGTTCAGCGTCGTCCAGCCTTGCCCACGACCACAGCACCTGAGAGCGCAGGCGCAGCAGGAATTCGTGCATCGGCAGCTGTTCAAGGTGCTGTTCATGCACCAGCTCAAAGGCGCGATCCTGCATCTCGAAGGCGGCCTGTAAAAAACCCTGCGCAATTAAAATTTCACTTTGCTGGAGCAGGGCCCAAAGCGCGTAATGGTACACCTGAAAGCGCCTGGCTATCTGTTCGGTTTGCTGCATCAGCGGCAGCGCGCGTGCCAGATCGCCTTTACAGTGCTGGATTTCGCCGGTGACCGAGGTCGCCACTATCCGGCTGTAATAGCTGTTGTGCGGCAAAAATCGCAGCGCTTCCGTCGCCAGCCGGGCGGCTTCCTCCTCACGGCCATCGTTGATCGCCACCTGAGCGCGCAGAGCGTTAAATTCAGCGGCAAGCTCCTGCGTCATGGAGATATTCCTGCGCTGCATCTCGCTTTCCGCGCGGGAGAGCAGCGCGTCCACTTCAACATAGCGGTGCTGGCTTTGGATCAGCCAGGCCTGGAGCAGGACCAGCCTGGGATTGACGATCAGCTGGTCATAGCGCAGAGCGTTCAGGCACTCTTCCAGCAGGGCCAGCTCGCTTTGGTTAAACAGCGCCCACGCGTGCTGTAGCAGGATATCGCGCAGTAGTCCGGTATCTTCCGCGCTCAGCGCGTGATGGATAGCTTCGGCCGGGAAACCCTGCGCCAGCCAGCCTTGTGCGGCGGCGCGATGGATTTCCGGCAGCTCTGCGGCCAGCTCCCACTGACAGCGCTGCCGCAAAAAAGAGGCGAACAGCGGATGGAAGTTAAACCACTCGCCAGTGCCGTCCATGCGGTGAAGAAACAGACCCTGGCTTTCCAGATTTTCCAGCCGCTGCTGCCCGTTATCGCTGCCGGTCAGGCGGACGATCAGCGCGTCGTTCATTGAGCGCAACAAAGAGCAGCGCAGCAGAAAATCGCGAGTGGGCGTATCGACCCGATCCAGCACCTCTTCGACCAGATACTGCGACAAATGGCTGGCGTTCAGGCCGGTCAGCTTGCGCGCGGAATGCTGGGTAGACTGTAAAGCTGGCGTGGAGGATTGGCTGGCCGACAGCGCAATCAGCTGTAGCGCCGTGGCCCAACCGGCAACGTTGTCGCAAAAGCGATTGCTGTCCGCCTGTTCAATTGGTTCTTTCAGGCGACAGTCAAAAAACTGCTGGGTTTCGCTGTGGGTAAAGGCCAGTTCGGAGACGATAAGCTCCAGCAGCTGACCACGCACGCGTAAATTGGCGATGCCCAGCGGTGGCAAGGTACGCGACAGGATCACCAGCGAGAAATTATCGGGCTGATGACGCAGAAAAAAGCGCATCCCTTCATGAATATCCGCATTGGTAATCAAATGATAGTCATCGATTACCAGCATCACCGGCTGCTGACAGTCGGCAAGCTCGACGAACAGCTGGGCAAACAGCGCGTTCAGGCTGGCGTACTGGTGCTTTTGGCTTAAAGCTTCGCTTTTCACGCAGTGGCCGCCGGTGGCCTGCTGCACCGCCGCAATCAAATAACTGGCAAAGCGTTCCGGCTTATTGTCGCTTTCATCCAGCGAATACCAGCCCAGCGCGTTTTTTCCTGCCGCCCAGTGCGCCATCAGCGTTGTTTTGCCGTAGCCGGCCGGGCTGGTAACCAGCGTCAGACGATAGTCCGGGACGACAGCCAGCCGGACCAGTAAACGTTCGCGTACCACCGTATCTTGCAGCCGCATCGGGCGGCTCAGTTTTGAAGGGATAAGCATAATTTTGGATTCTTATAGAAAGCGTCAGCGGGGGCGGCTAATTATTTCAAAGCCCGTAATTAATCATTTTTTCTAAAGTCCGCCTCCAATCCGTTGATTGCAAGCAGGATAAGCTTTTATGTTGCATTTAGTCGTACTTCGTCACATTTTTTTAATCATGCTTTTCGCCTCAGGCGCGCCTTCCCCTACGCCCCGCAGCTCCTCCCTTTCTAATCGCCGTTGGGATGATGATCCGCACGCTGCAAATCGGCAGCATGAGGGAAATTCAGGGATTATGAGGACAGGTCATGCAGGCAACATTCAATAAAACCACGTTTATGGCGGCGCTGACGCGCCAGTGCGCGCCATATCAGTCGCAGGCGATGACGCAGCAGCAGTGGTGGCAGGCAATCAGCGCCGCGCTGGCCGAACAGCTGCTGGCCAGCCCGGCAACGCCGCCGTCAGGGCAGCAGCGGCACGTTAACTATATCTCGATGGAATTTTTGATCGGCCGCCTGACTGCCAATAATCTGATCAATCTTGGCTGGCTGGATGATGTCAGCGAAGTCCTGAAAAAACAGGGCATTAACCTGACCGACGTGCTGGAGCAGGAGATCGATCCGGCGCTGGGCAACGGCGGGCTGGGGCGCCTGGCGGCCTGCTTTCTGGATTCGATGGCGACCGTAGGTCAGCCTGCGGTAGGTTATGGCCTTAATTATCAGTACGGGCTGTTCCGACAGTCCTTTTACGACGGCGCACAGCAGGAAGCGCCGGACAGCTGGCACCGCGAAACCTACCCCTGGTTTCGGCGCAACGGCTCGCTTGCCGTCAGCGTCGGCTTCGGCGGCAAGCTCAGCAAAGACGCGCAGGGCCGGGAGCAGTGGCAGCCCGCTTTTTCGCTGATGGGCGAGGCGAGCGATCTGCCGGTGGTCGGCTATCAAAACGGCATTACCCAGCCGCTGCGCCTGTGGCAGGCCGCCGCGATGCAGCCTTTCGATCTGGGCCTGTTTAACGACGGTAAATATCTGGAGGCGGAGCGGCAGGGCGTAGAGGCGGAAAAGCTGACGAAAGTCCTCTACCCGAATGATAATCATCAGGCGGGCAAGCGGCTGCGTCTGATGCAGCAATATTTTCAGTGCGCCTGTTCGGTAGCGGATATCCTGCGTCGTCATCACGCGGCGGGTCGAAAAATCGCAGATTTGCCGCAGTATGAGGTGATCCAGCTGAACGATACCCATCCGACCATCGCCATCCCGGAACTGCTGCGCATTTTGCTGGATGAACACCAGCTCGACTGGGATGCGGCCTGGTCGATCGTCAGCCGCACCTTTGCCTATACCAACCATACGCTGATGCCGGAAGCGCTGGAATGCTGGGATGAAAGGCTGGTGCGCAGCCTGCTGCCGCGTCACTTTTCGCTGATTAAGCAGATCGATGCGCGCTTTAAAACGCTGGTACAGCAGCGCTGGCCGGACGATGCCGACGTTTGGGGCCGGGTGGCTATTTACCATAACCGCCAGGTGCGGATGGCGAATCTTTGCGTAGTCAGCGGCTTTGCGGTCAACGGCGTCGCCGCGCTGCATTCCGAGCTGGTGGTCAAAGATCTGTTTCCGCATTACCACCAGCTGTGGCCGGAGAAATTTCATAACGTCACCAATGGCATCACGCCGCGTCGCTGGCTCAGGCAGTGTAATCCTGCGCTCTCCGCGCTGATCGACAGCAAGCTGAACGCCGAATGGGTGACGGATCTGGATGCGTTAAAAGGACTGGAGGCTTTTGCCGACGACCAAAACTTCCACCAGCGCTATCGGCAAATCAAGCAGGAAAATAAACGCAGGCTGGCGGCCTGGGTGCAGCATACGATGGGGATTACGCTCAACCCGGCGGCGATCTTCGATGTGCAGATCAAGCGCCTGCACGAGTACAAGCGCCAGCACCTGAATCTGCTGCATATTCTCTCGCTTTACCGTCAGCTGCGTGACAATCCGCAGCAGGACATGGTGCCGCGCGTGTTCCTGTTCGGTGCCAAGGCCGCGCCGGGCTACTATCTGGCCAAAAATATTATCTATGCCATCAACAAGGTAGCGGAAAAAATCAACCAGGATCCGCTGGTCGGCGATCGCCTGAAAGTCGTGTTTATTCCTGATTATAAAGTGTCGGTGGCGGAGCTGATGATCCCGGCGGCCGATGTATCAGAGCAAATCTCTACCGCCGGCAAGGAGGCCTCCGGCACCGGCAATATGAAGCTGGCGCTGAACGGCGCTATCACCGTCGGCACGCTTGATGGCGCCAACGTGGAAATTGCTGAACAGGTCGGCAGCGAGCATATCTTTATCTTCGGCCATACCGTCGATGAAGTAAAAGCGCTGCTGCACAAAGGCTATAACCCGCTAAGCGTGCGTAAAAAGGATAAGCATCTTAATAAGCTGCTGAGCGAACTGGAAAACGGCTTCTTCAGCGCCGGTGACAAAGAGGCGTTCAGGCCAATGCTGGATAGCCTGCTTGAAGGCGGCGATCCCTATTTAGTGCTGGCGGACTTTGCCGGCTATTGCGCTGCACAGCGGCAGGTTGAAGCGCTGTACCGCGATACGCAGCAGTGGACGCGCAGCACTATCCTGAACACCGCCCGAGTCGGCATGTTCAGTTCAGATCGCGCTATCCGTGACTATCAGCAGCGCATTTGGCAGGCGAAACGCTAAGGAGCGCAGATGGAAGAGAAGATGCTGGAGCAGGCGGCGACGGAGGCGGGTATCGCTTCCGGTTTTATTAACGCCCACGGAAAAACCCAGACCATCCCGGCAGCAACCCGTCGCGAGCTGCTACAGGCGATGGGCTGGCGTGCGGGACGGCAGCTGCCGCTCAGACCGGTGCCGACGGTAAAGGTTTTTACCAGCGGCGAACGCTTTGCGCTGTCCGTTGAGGGCGAAGGCGAATACCACTGGCACTTTAGCCCGGAAGAGGGCGCGAGCCTGACGGGCAGAGTCCACGGCAGCATGACGCTGGCCCTGCCGGAAAACCTCGCCACGGGCTATCACCTGCTGACGCTGAGCCGTCCCGGCCAGCGCTGGGAATGCCGGATAATAGTGGCGCCCAGGCGCTGCCACGAGCCGGAGGCGCTGCTGGCCGGTAAAAAGCTGTGGGGCGCCTGCGTGCAGCTTTACACCTTACGTTCCGAGCGAAATTGGGGCATTGGCGATTTTGGCGACCTGGCCGTGATGATCGATAACATTGCCGCGCGGGGCGGCGCCTTTGTCGGTCTGAACCCTGTTCATGCGCTTTTTCCCGGCAATCCGGAAGCGGCCAGCCCTTACAGCCCTTCGTCCCGCCGCTGGCTGAACGTTATCTACATTGACGTCAGCGCGGTGGCTGACTTTCGTCTGAGCGAAGCTGCGCAGCGCTGGTGGCATTCTCCGGCTACGCAGCAGGCGTTACAGGCGGCGCGGGCTGCGGAGTGGGTGGATTACGCGCAGGTCATGGCGCTGAAGCTGGCGGGACTGCGGCTGGCCCGGCAGCATTTTCTCGACCGTGATCCGCAGGAAGCTGAACGGCAGGCCTTTGCCCGCTTTACCGAACAGGGTGGAGAAAGCCTCTGGTTTCAGGCCGCCTTTGATGCGTTATATCAACATTTTCAGGCGGAAAGCGGCGAGGCGCGGGGCTGGGATCGCTGGCCGGAAGCGTACCGCAACGCGCGGGGGCCAGAGGTCAGAGCCTTTTGCCAACGGCATGGCCAGGAGGTGGAATTTTACCTGTGGCTGCAATGGCTGGCCGAAACGCAGCTGGCGCAGTGCTATCAAACCAGCCGGAAAATGCCGACGGGATTATATCGCGATCTGGCGGTCGGCGTGGTGGCCGATGGCGCGGAAACCTGGAGCGATGGCGATCTTTACTGCCTGAAGGCTTCCGTAGGTGCGCCGCCGGATATTCTGGGGCCAAAAGGACAGAACTGGGATTTACGACCGATGGATCCCCGCACGATGATCGACCGTGCCTACCAGCCTTTTATCGACCTGCTGCGATCGAACATGATCCACTGTGGCGCTTTGCGGATCGATCATGTAATGGCGCTGCTGCGCCTGTGGTGGATCCCGGCAGGCGAAACGGCGGATAAGGGCGCCTATGTCCACTATCCGGTTGACGATTTGCTGGCGGTGCTGGCGCTGGAAAGCCAGCGGCATCGCTGCATGGTGATCGGTGAGGATCTGGGGACGGTGCCGGTAGAAATCGTCACTAAGCTGCGGGAAAGAGGCGTTTATTCCTACAAGGTGCTGTGGTTTGAGCGGGATGCGCAGAACGGCTTTCGCGCGCCGCAATCCTGGCCGCTCCAGGCGATGGCTACCCTGACGACGCACGATTTACCGACGCTGCGCGGCTACTGGCAAAGCGACGATCTGACGCTGGGCGAAAAGCTGGGCCTCTACCCGGACAAAGTGGTGCTACAGGCGATTTGCGCCGATCGGCAAAGGGCGCGCCAGAGCCTGCTCGACAGCCTGGAGCACTATGGCTGTCTTGCTCAGGGAAGCGCCGGCGCTGGCGGCGCGCTGACGCTGGCCATCCGCCGGGGCCTGCAACGCTATGTGGCCGACAGCGCCAGCGCGCTGCTGGGCCTGCAGCCGGAAGACTGGCTGGATATGGCGACGCCGGTCAATATTCCCGGCACCAGCAGCGAATACCCCAACTGGCGGCGCAAGCTCAGCCATACGCTGGAGGCGATGTTTGCCGACCCGGAGGTGAATGCGTTAATCAGGGATGTCGATCGGCGACGCCGTAAGGTTTCGGTGGATTAAAAAAGCGGCCTTCAGGCCGCTTTTTTTGTTTTTGCCTCATCAGGACGTACCCGAATCAGGAGGAAGCAGGAGCGGCAGGGCGGCAGGTGAACACGCCGTTAATACGGCTTTCGCCTCTCCTGCCTACTCTCTGATTGCGCTTAACGGCTTTTCATCAACAACGGCCTCACGCACTTTGCTCCAGAAAATATTCGCTTTAAGGCCCGCACGTTCGTTCGCGGACAGGGTTGTCATATTAACTTTACCTTCGCGCCAGCTGTCCATCAGTTTATCCATATGGTCGAAGTCCAAATTAAGATGGGTATGAAAGCCGCCCACCTGCAATCCAACATCATCCAGATATTCGCTTTTCACTTCGTCCCAACTGACCTCCTCACCAACCTGCCCGGCAAGCGAACTAATCTGTTCCCAGTTATTTTCCAGCGCCACCATACCCTGGTGATAGCCGCTGTTGACGGATAAGCTGTCGAAATGGCCGGCCTCTTCCGGCTGGTGCGGATCGCCCGTTTCAGCTGCCCGCATGTTGGTTAACAGGTGTGTTAAAACCTCATGGGTTAATACGCAAATATTTTCTGATAAACTCTGATTATGGCCGAGGCTTATCTGGGCTTGTTTTTCCGTGTAAGGAACCTGATATTTATCCTCAAAATTAGGGTGCAGTACCCAGGTCTGTCCTTTCACTCCCTCATCCAGCTCATCATCTTTATAGAGACTGACCTCGCTGAACTCTTTATACACTTCACTGGCTATGATATTCGCGCAGCGCTGCAACACCTGAAATTCACCGGATTCAAAGCTGTCATCGCAGTTATCAACCTCGAGCGGTACACGGGTCAGGGGCTGACTGAAGTGCCCCCGCAGCTGTTCCATCCGGCTTTTAAACTGTAATCGCGCCTCTACCAGCTCACTATTGAGCGCCCAGGTGCCGGAGGGATGACGCTGATAAGCGGTAATACGGGCGGCGGCAAAGTCACGTTGCAAATGTTCCATTTGCTCCCGCATAGTATTTGCCGCCGATGACGACAAAGTATTGTCTGTATGCCTGACGGCCGCGCCGGAAATGCTGTTAAACATTAATCACCTCTTGATAAGAAACTGCGCGAAAATAATTTTATTAATCCTGCCTGTTCGCTTATTTAAATTATTTACGCGTAGAAAAAACCTCTTGAGTGCGATCGCCAGCCAGGCTGGTTCCCAAAAAACAGAAAAAATTGAGAGGTGAAGCATTTTCTGAGCCTGAACCGCCCTGTTAATGAACAACTTATCCTTTCACTCCGCCAGCGGTCAGCCCGCCCACCAGCCAGCGCTGTGCAATCAGAAACACGGCGGTGATAGGGATAGCGGAAAGAATGGCCGCCGCCGCAAAATCACCCCACAGATAGTTTTGTGGGTTCAGATATTGCTGCATCCCCACCGCCAGCGTGTAGCTGTTGACATCACGCAGCAGCAGAGAAGCCACCGGCACCTCGGTAATAGCGGCAATAAACGACAGGATAAACACCACCGCCAGGATAGGCACAGAAAGCGGCAGCAGCACCAGCCGGAACGCCTGCCACGGCGTGGCGCCATCCAGCGCCGCCGCCTCTTCCAGAGAGTTATCGATAGACTCGAAATAGCCCTTGATCGTCCAGACATGCAGCGCGATACCGCCCATATAGGCGAAGATCACGCCGCCGTGCGTATTCAGCCCCAGAAAAGGCAGATAGAGGCCCAGCCGATCGAACAGGGCGTAAAGCGCCACCAGCGACAGCACGGCCGGGAACATCTGGAAAATCAGCATCCCTTTCAGCAGCGGACTTTTGCCGCGAAATTTCATGCGGGCAAAGGCATAGGCGCAGGTTGTGGAGAGCGCGACGATACCGACGGCGGTAATCAGGGCAATCTTCACCGAGTTCCACAGCCACAGCATCACCGGAAAAGGCGGCGGCGTCACCGTGCCGTTCTCGTTGGTGACGGCGATCCCCAGCGCCAGCTTCCAGTGGTCCCACGAAATGGTATCGGGGATCAGGCTGCCGGTCGCGAAATTGCCGGGCCGCAGCGAAATGGCGAACACCATCAGCAGCGGGAACAGGATCAGGGCAATAAAGCCCAGCAGGAAAAGGTGCGTCGCCAGCAGCCTGAGGCGCTGCGACTTCGGTTTTACCATCGCCATAATGCTTCCTTAATCAAATTTCATGCGGGAGGCTTTCAGGTTGATCACCGCCAGTACGCCCACCAGCAGGAAAATCAGCGTGGCGATAGCGGCGGCCAGGCCGAAATCCTGTCCGCCGCCGCCCTCAAAGGCGATACGCCAGGTGTAGCTGACCAGCAAATCGGTATGCCCGGCCGGGGTGGTGGTGCCAATCCGGTCGGGGCCGCCGTTGGTCAGCAGCTGAACCAGCACAAAGTTATTAAAGTTAAAAGCGAAGCTGGCGATCATCAGCGGCGTCAGCGGCTTGATCAGCAGGGGCAGCGTAATCAGGAAAAAGTTCTGAATCGGCGAAGCGCCATCCATTGCCGAGGCCTCATAAAGATCGTCAGGAATGGCCTTCAGCAGCCCCATGCACAAAATCATCATGTAGGGATAGCCGAGCCAGGTATTAACAATAATCAGCATGGTTTTGGCGGTCAGCGGATCGCTGAACCACGCGGGCTTGATGCCAAACAGATTGCCCAGCAGCAGGTTGATTTCGCCAAAGCTCTGGTTGAATAACCCTTTGAAAATAAGGATAGAAATGAAAGCGGGCACCGCGTAAGGTAGGATCAGCAGCATGCGATAAACCGCCTTGCCTTTCAGCTGATCCCACTGCACCACGCACGCCAGCACCATGCCGACCGCCGTGGTCAGCAGCACCGTCAGCAGCGAGAACAGCACCGTCCAGAGAAAGATCGACAGGAAGGGCTTCTGAATACCTGCATCCTGAAAAACGCGCAGGAAGTTTTTCCAGCCGATACCGACGGTAAAGCCCGGACTGAGGATTTCCCCGTCCGCCGACTGGTAAAAGCCCGTACTCATATCAGGAGAGTAAACCTTCCCATTCTGGATATTGGTCAGCTGTTTGCCATCCTCTCCAGGCTGATAAAGTGGCCGGGTGCCGGAAAACTGCCGTAGCGAACTCATCCGCAGCAGCGTGCCGTCGGGCAGTCTGGCGGCCAGCTGGCCCAGCGCCTGACGATTTTGCGTAATGATCCGCAGCCCGGCTTTGTTGCCGGTCGGTGCGGCCTGCGGGGTCATCGTCAGCGTTTGCGGCGCGGAAGGCGTAAAGGCAAAGGGCGTGGATGCCAGCATGTCGCCGTTATCGGGCGAGGTCAGCGTCAGCCGCCACCTGTCGCCCGCCGGCCAGAGAGCAAAATCCCAGGCTTTATCGGCGCGAAACTGCTGTTGCAGCAGCACGCCCTGCGCGCGCTCAAAGGTAAGCTGATGCAGGCTGCTGTAGTTAGTGAAGGCAATGGTAATGGTGCATGCCAGCGGGAACAGCACGAACAGCGCCATTCCGGCCAGGCCGGGATAAATATAACGCCAGCTGTAAGCGCGGCGGTTGCCGTAGATAAACAGCCCCAGGCCGGAAAGCACCAGCGTCAGCATGGCAAAAAGGTATTCTCCCCGTGCGTACATCAGCACGATCAAATAGCCTGTCAGCAGGGCAAAGAAGATAAGGGTAAACCAGCCGAACACGCGGCTTAACGGCGATCTTCTGTCAGAGCGGCGAATGTGAGCCAGAGACATGGAGCTATCCTTTTCGACGCGGGGCCGCCAGCGGCCGCCCCTTGTTCAGCAGAGGCTATCGGGTAATGCGGGTTTCAACGTCTTTCAGCGCCTGCGGCACGGTCTGACGGCCGTTGACGGCGTTAATAATCGCGCTGCGTTCGGCGTACCAGAAGCCGCTCATTTGCGGGATGTTCGGCATGATTTCGCCGTTTTTCGCGTTAGCCATGGTGGCGGCGATGCGCGGATCCTGCTCCAGCTTCGCCTGGTAAGATTTCAGCGCGACGGCACCCAGCGGCTTATCTTTGTTGACCATCGCCAGGCCGTCATCGGTAATCAGGTAGTTTTCCAGAAACTCTTTCGCCAGCTCTTTGTTCGGGCTGGCAGCATTGATGCCCGCGGTCAGCACGCCGACAAACGGCCGGGAAGGCTTGCCATGGAAGGTCGGCAGCGGGGCGACGCCGTAGTTGATTTTGCTTTTATCCAGGTTAGCCCAGGCCCAGGGGCCGTCGATGGTCAGCGCCGTCTGGCCCTTGTTAAAGGCCGCTTCGGCAATCGAATAGTCGGTATCCGGGCTGATATGTTTGTTTTTGACCAAATCAACGATGAACTGCAGGCCCGCCTGCGATCCGGCATTGTTCACGCCGGTGTTTTTGATGTCGTATTTGCCGTCGACATATTTAAAAGCGTAGCCGCCGTCGGCCGCGATAACCGGCCAGGTGAAATAGGGTTCCTGAAGGTTCCACATAATGGCGCTTTGGCCTTTGGCGCGCAGGGTCTTATCCAGCGTCGGGATTTCTTCCCAGGTTTTGGGCGCTTCCTTCACCAGATCTTTGTTATAAATCAGCGATAGCGACTCTACCGCGATAGGATAGCCGATCTGCTTGCCGTTAAAGGTCACGGCATCCCAGGTGAACGGAAACAGCTTATCCTTAAAAGCCTGGTCCGGGCTGACTTCCGCCACCAGACCAGACTGCGCGTAGCCGCCGAAACGGTCGTGCGCCCAAAAAATAATGTCGGGGCCGTCGCCCGTCGCGGCCACCTGCGGATACTTCTCTTCCAGCTTGTCAGGATGCTCAACCGTCACCTTGATGCCCGTATCCTGTTCAAACTTTTTCCCCACTTCCGCCAGGCCGTTATAGCCTTTGTCGCCGTTGATCCAGATCACCAGCTTGCCTTCTTCGATTTTGGCGAAGGCGGCGGAAGAGAGCGCCAGCGTAGCCAGCGCTGACAGGGCGGCGGTGTGCTTAACAATGTTCTTGATACTGAGCATGATCGAGTCCTTATAGCGGTAAGCCCCAGGTTTCTTCACGTTGCAGACAGCGAAGAGCGTACCGGTCAGTGTGCAATCAAGCAGTAGCGGCTTCATCCTCCCCCGCTCTACGCCCCCACCGCTCAAACTGTGACCTCGCCTGCACGGCTGTCGCTAATCACGCCTGGTGCAGCCAATCAGAGGTTGTTTTTTGCAACGCAGATCACGTATTTCCCCTTTCGCCGTCGGCGTCGAGCGCGGGTCTTCGCTTTTTATCCTCCTGGCCTCTCCGCCAGCAAAAACCGCGCGACGGCTGATTACTCCTGGCAGGCGGCACGTCATGCTGCGGCGTAATCGGTTTACTGACGGATGAAGAGGAAGAGAGGATGGCGAACGTTTCCCTTAGCGGCGTATATAAAGTCTTTGGCGAAACCGCGATTTCCAGCGATATCAATCTGGAGATAGAACAGGGCGAGTTTGTGGTATTCGTCGGGCCATCCGGCTGCGGGAAGTCGACCCTGCTGCGCATGATTGCCGGGCTGGAAGAGATCAGCGCCGGTGAGCTGAGAATCGGCGGTAAACGGATGAACGAGGTGCCGCCAGCCGAGCGCGGGATCGGCATGGTGTTTCAGTCCTACGCCCTCTATCCGCATCTGACGGTGGCCGAAAATATGTCGTTTGGCCTGAAGCTGGCACGGACGAAAAAAGAGGAAACCGAGCGGCGAGTCAATCAGGTGTCGGAAATTCTCCAGCTCGCGCCGTTGCTGGATCGCCGTCCCAAAGCGCTCTCCGGCGGCCAGCGGCAGCGCGTCGCGATTGGCCGCACGCTGGTGGCGGAACCCACGGTGTTCCTGCTGGATGAACCGCTCTCCAATCTGGATGCCGCGCTGCGCGTGCAGATGCGCATTGAAATCTCCCGCCTGCATAAGCGGCTGAAGCGCACGATGATTTACGTCACCCACGATCAGGTTGAAGCGATGACGCTGGCCGACAAAATCGTGGTGCTGAACGCCGGACGCATTGTTCAGGTTGGCCGTCCGCTGGCGCTCTATCACTATCCCGCCAACCGTTTCGTTGCCGGTTTTATCGGCTCGCCCAGGATGAATTTTCTGCCGGTGAAAATCCTTGCCGCCGAGCCGGAACGCGTGCAGGTCGAACTGCCCAACGGGCAGGCGGTCTGGCTGGATGTTGAAGGCAACGGCGTCGTGCCGGGCAGCAACCTGTCGCTGGGCATCCGGCCCGAGCATCTTCTGCCGGGTGAGAACGCGGAGGTAAAGCTCATGGGCGAAGTACAGGTCGTCGAGCAGCTGGGCAACGAAACGCAGATCCATATTCAGATCCCGGCCATCCGTCAAAACCTGGTCTCCCGCCAGAATGACGTGGTGCTGGTGGAAGAAGGTACCAATTTCGCCATTGGTTTGCCGCCGCACCGCTGTCATCTGTTCCGTGAAGATGGAACGGCCTGCCGTCGGTTACATCCCGAGCCTGGCGTTTAAGCAACAGTCCCCTACAGGAGAAAATGATGATAACAATACGTAATTCCTCTCTGGCGCTGGCCGTGGCAGGCGCGCTTTCCACCCAGGCGATGGCGGTAGATTTTACCGGCTACGCCCGTTCCGGCATTGGCTGGTCCGGCAGCGGCGGCGAGCAGCAGTGTTTTAAGGCTACCGGCGCGGAAAGCAAATATCGCCTCGGCAACGAATGCGAAACCTACGCGGAACTGAAACTGGGTCAGGAAGTGTGGAAAGAAGGAGATAAAAGTTTCTATTTTGATACTAACGTCGCCTATTCCGTCTCGCAGCAGAACGACTGGGAATCGACCGATCCGGCCTTCCGCGAAGCCAACGTCAAGGGCAAAAACCTGATTGAATGGCTGCCTGGCGCCACGATGTGGGCCGGTAAGCGTTTCTACCAGCGTCACGACGTGCATATGATCGACTTCTACTACTGGGATATCTCCGGGCCGGGCGCCGGCCTGGAAGATATCGACGTTGGCTTCGGCAAACTCTCTTTTGCCGCCACGCGCAACACCGAAAGCGGCGGCTCCTTTGGCTATATCGCCGACCAACGCGACGAGCTGCCCACCTCGAATGACGTCTTCGACGTGCGCCTGGCCGGGCTGCAGACCAACCCCGGCGGCGTGTTAGAGCTGGGCGTGGATTATGGCCGGGCCAACGCACGCGACGGCTACTCGCTGGCCGATGACGCCACCAAAGACGGCTGGCTGCTGACGGCGGAACATACGCAGAGCATCTATAACGGCTACAACAAACTGGTGCTGCAATACGCCGCCGACGCCATGACGGCGGAAAGTACCGGCACGGCTAACGGCCATTCGACCGGCGCCGCCATCAACAATAACGGCAGTATGGTGCGCGTACTCGACCACGGCGCGCTGGATTTCAACGACAAATGGGGTCTGATGTACGTGGCAATGTATCAGGATACCGATCGCGATAACAATAACGGCACGACCTGGTATACGGTTGGCGTGCGGCCAATGTATAAATGGACGCCGATCATGAGCACGCTGCTGGAAGCGGGCTATGACAACGTGAAATCCCAGCGTACCGGCGACCGCAACGGCCAGTACAAGGTGACGCTGGCGCAGCAGTGGCAGGCTGGCGACAGCATCTGGTCGCGTCCGGCCATCCGTGTTTTTGCCACCTACGCCAACTGGGATGAAAAATGGGGCTACGACACCGACAGCGGCGTTGATAATGGCCTGGCGATGAACGACACCACCGCCCGTACCTTCAGCCGCGGCAACGACGACGAAGTGACTTTCGGCGCGCAGATGGAAGTCTGGTGGTAATACCAACAAGGAAAATTTGATGAAAAAGACGCTGCTCTCTCTTTGTCTGTCGCTCAGCCTGATCGCGGGTGCGCAAGCGGCGCCGCAGGATGCCTCTGCTGCACCGAAGATTTCTGCCCAAACCTTGCGTAGCCTTGCCTGGACGCCGCTGGTGCCGCCCGTCACGCAGGATGTGACGCTCGGCAGCACCGCAACGAAGATTAATCAGGGCGAAATTCAGGGCGCCGCTGCGGCCTTCTCACTGCCTGCCGATCGTGGCTCGCTGGAAATTGTTTTAACCAGCATGGTGACGGGAAAAACGGTCTATGCGCCCAACGTGCTGGTGCTTGACGAACAGATGCGGCCAGCAGCGTTTTATCCTGCCAGCTATTTTCCTTATCAAAAGCCGGGGCTGGTCTCCAGCGACAGGCTGGAGGGCACGCTGAAGCTGACCCCGGCGTTGGGCCAGAAGCAGATTTACCTGCTGGTTTACACCACGCAAAAAAATCTTCAGTCGACCACGCAAATGGTGAATCCTGCCAAAGCCTATGCGGCCGGCGTGGGCAATGCGGTGCCGGATATCCCCGATCCGGTGGCCACGCATACGCCGACCGGCAAGATCAGTCTGAAGGTTACCGCCGAGCAAAAAGCCGGTAACGTTATGATCGGCCAGCTTTTACCTTCTTCCGAACCGGCACCTGCCGCGGCGGTTATTGGCTCTACTGCAGGAACTGAAGCGGCTCCGCCGGCAAAACCTGCCGCACCGATGCTCGACGAGTCGGATAACTATTTTAACGAGGCGATTAAAAAGGCCGTGAAGGCCGGAGACGTGGATAAGGCGTTAAAATTGCTGAATGAGGCCGAGCGTCTTGGGTCTACCACGGCTCGCCAGACCTTTATAAACAGCGTGAAGCATTAACACTGGCGGATCGCCTGGCCATCATCAGGGGGGCGGCAAGCATGACGCTTGTCGGCCTGCTGGTTTTTTATGGCTGACGCTGCTTTGTGCCTGTCGGGCCGGGGCTTCTTATTACCGCCGCTGCTTTGTGTCTGCCGGGCTGCTGGCTTTCTGTCGTGGCCGCCGCTTTACGCGGGCCAGCGCTGAAGCGCACGCCTGAGCTGTCGTGAAGAAGAAAACCCGGCCACCCGCGCCGCTTTTTCCACGCCTTCGCCCTGCTGTAAACGCTGCCGGGCCAGCGCCAGCCTGAGCTGCTCGTGATAGTCCCGCACGCCGATCCCTAAATGCTGCCTGAACAGGCGCGTCAGATGACGAGCGCTGACGTGTACGCGTCCGGCAATCTCCTCCAGTGGCCAGTCTCGCTCCGGGTGGGCGATCAGCAAATCCTGCGTACGATGAATAGCCGGATTAATATGATTACGATAGCGTAGCCAGGGTGAAAGCTGGGGATCGTCACCCGAGCGGCGAAACCAAATCACCATTTCCCGGGCCACCGCCAGTGCCGTCTGCGGGCCGCACAGGCGGTGGATAAGATGGAGCGCCAGATCGATACCCGCGGTAATGCCTGCGCTGGTACAAATACCGCGATCTTCCACAAAAATGCGGTTTTCTCTGATGATAGCGGTAGGTTCAGCGCTTTTCAGCCGATGGATGACTTCGTGATGGGTCGTGCAATGTATGCCGCGCAGCAGGCCGCTGCGCGCGGCCAGGACAGCGCCGGAACAGATACAGACCAGCGTAATTTGCCTGGCATGAATGGCTGGCTGCAGGCGCATCAGCCAGTGCCGAGCGGCCATGGCCTGCGGCGTATTGAAAGCGACGCTGGAATCCGCTACGCCCGGCACCACCAGCAGGCTGCCGACAGGCAGGCTTTCCGGTAACGACGCCAGCTGGCTGATGGTCATGCCGGTCGAGGTTGGCACGCTTTCCTGCGGGCCAATATAATGCAGGCTGAAGGCATCCCCGGCCAGCTGAAGCGTTTCCGCCGGGCCGGTAATATCCAGCGTCATTACGCCGGGAAGCGTTAAAAACCAGACCGGGATCGCCATATTTTTCTCCAGTACGCTGGCGCTTTATTTCAGCGCCTGCAAACACGCTTCTACGGTAGCAATAGCGGCAAAACGGTTTAGCAGCACGCTTTCAGTATGGTGACGCAGATCGGCGATGCCGAGCGTCGTCCCTTTATGCGTAATCGGGAAGGTCAGGGTTGCCTCGGTGACGAAAGTGACTTTATAACCCAAATCGGACGCGACGCGGGCCGTGGTTTCACAGCACTGTTCGGTACGCAGCCCGCTGATAATCAAGTGTGTGACCTGACGTTCACTCAGCCATGCAGCCAGGCCAGAGTCGGTCAGCGCGTTATGCACCTGTTTCTGCACGGTGACGGCAGGCTGATGCTGCAAAAAAGGCAGGCGCTTTACCAGGCCTGACGCCAGCGAGAACGGGCCGTCCACCTCAACATGAAACACATCCACCACCGGAATTTTTCTGGCCTGGCAGCCCGCAATCAGCTCACTCAGCTTGTGCTCAAAGGCCGGGACTTCCGGCGTGTCAGAGTAGCCACGATGATAGAAAGATTCCTGGGCGTCAATCACTAACAGTACGGTATCGGTCATTTTGGGACTCCGGTTTGCAGGGCTGTAACGTCGATAATGAGGGGGATCGACGCCGTGCAGAAGGCCAAAAAAGGACAGGATTACGTTCAGGAAGGACAACAGCGAGAAGGGCATCACTTTCGCCGTGGCTACAAGTGAAGGCACGGGCCCCGGCCGTGTTTTATCGTAATAATAATTCGGATGCGATAAGCCGGGCAGGTTAAGCAGCCGCCACGCCGATTTCGCCGTGGTGGTCATTCGCCGTCTCCCCGGTATTAAAGGGATGCAAAGCATGTTTGTGCTGAAAGAGATCAAACCGCTGGCGAGCCTGCCTGTTAAAAAGCGCATTTAAAGCGGGCCTGATGCCGATGCGCTTTTTCCTGCTTCCCTTGCTATGAAAGAAGAGATAATGTGCGCGTGACGAAGTGGCGCTTCCTCGCTGACCGGTGCCACCTGATAATTTCATTTTCAGCGGAGAAAATCATGAGTAAGTCGACGTCCATTCTCTTTTCTGCTTTTTTACTGACTGCCACGCCGTTAGTGTCTACGGCTTTTGCAGAAGATGTTCAGACGCAGCAGGATCCTGCCGCCGCCGCGCCAGCTGCGGATGCGCCCGCTCCGGCAGCACCTGCACCGGCAGCACCTGCACCGGTAGCGCCGGAAGCACAAACGCCATCTCAGGCGCAGACGCCTTCAGGCGAAACGGCTGCACCGCAGCGCGATCCGGCCCATCCTTATGAAATTCAGTACTTTTTTGCCGATTTTCAGCGTTTCACTATCGGCAGCGTGGTGCCCGATCGCTACCGCACTAAAAAATATGAGATTGTGGACTGGAAAACCCGCAACCTGCCCGCGCCTGAGCAGGGCACCAGCTGGACCTATATGGGCGGCAACTACGTGCAGATTTCTAAAGAAGATGGCCGCATCCTGAAAGTGGAATCCGGCGACATTTTTTACAAGCAATAGGCCATAAAAAAGCCCGGCGTTTAACGCCGGGCTTTACGAGTGTTGGCAAGGCAGCGTCTTTTATTCCGCCTTCGCCCGATCGCCATACAGATAGCCCAGCGAAGCCAGCAGGCACAGGCTATAGCCCAACAGTTCGCAGCCTTCCTCCGCCATGTTTTTCACCGTATGGTTATAGCCATCCAGCATCAGGTGCTGCCAGAGGTCGCGCATACCAAACAGGCGCGCAAACACCAGAATAGTCAGCAAACCCGCGCACAACATGCCCCAGGCAGGATGACGCAGCAGATCGGCCAGGCCTTTCACGGCGCGCTTTGGCTGTAGCACGGCAATGGCGACGCACGCGGCGGCGGTGGCCAGCGCGAACCACACCCAGCTGCCGTGCGACAGCTCGTCGAACAGGAAATCCAGCTCGCGGATCAGCATACAGGTGAAGAATCCGCCGATAAGTATCAGCGTCGGCCTGATGGCAGGCTGTCGATATGCACCATGAAAATAGAGCAGCGCGATAGCCAGCAGCATCAGTTCCTGAGCGATTTCAGTAAATGAGGTCTCGTGTACGCCATCGTTCATCCAGCGAACATCGATAAAAACCACTCCCATCATGGCGGCCAGAAACAGCGCGCAGCCAATAAAAGCCAACGCCTTGCGGCGGATAAAAAGTAAATCAGATTGCATAATGCCCCTTATTTTTCGGGGCAATTATAGGCACTGGGTCGGCTCAGGCTTACCAATTAATGCCGCCAGCCTGCGGCGGCGGCGCCGATTTGAGTTAATTAATGCAGAAAAGCGCCGAAAATCCCGGTTAAGGATTAATTCGGGAGCTGATATCTTTGCTGTTGGCGGGTAAACCAGGCAAGCGGCACGTAATAAGGCGCCTGCGTCAGCTGCTCAATACCGCTTTCGATAATAGTGGAAGCCTGCCGCCACAGCGCTTCATCTCCCTCTTTCAGCAAGGCGATCTGCACGCGTTTTTCTATCAGATAAACGCGGGCAAAGTGCGGATCGTAATGAATAATCGAGCGGGTGTTATCAATGATATCGGCCAGCTTGATGGTCTGGGCGTCGCCCGAGGCCTGCGCCGTATGGCGAAAATGGGCCACTTTACGCGCCGCGCGATTTTTTGCGTCGGGCTGCTTGCTGTCTGTCAGCATCGCCACCAGCGAGGCGACCTCAGCGCCAAAATGGCTCTCAATATCCGCCAGCGTGTTGGACGTATCCTCGACCGTGTCGTGCAGCCATGCGGCGGCCAGCATGATTTCATTATCGGTTACGCTGCGCACCAGCTCCACTACCGCGGCCGGATGTACGATATAAGGCTCATCGGTATATTTGCGACGCTGACCCGTGTCAGCATGAGCCTTGCTGGCGTAGCGTCGGGCCTTTTCTTCCAGTGAATACATCGGTTTTCTCCCCTGAGCTTTAATATTCGCTTGCAATTATATAGCGCGCTATTTATATTTTTTGCCATGACCACAGATAAAGATGACAAAAAAGCGGAAGCCTCGCCACTGTTGCTTGATCAACAGCTCTGCTTCGCGCTCTATTCCACCAATCTGGCGCTGCACAAGCTTTACCGCCAGCTGCTGGCGCCGCTCGATATCACCTATCCGCAATATCTGGTGATGCTGGTGCTGTGGGAGCGCGATGACGTGACGGTTTCCGAAATCGGCGAACGGTTGTTTCTGGACTCCGCCACGCTGACGCCGCTGCTGAAAAGGCTGGAGGCGGCGGGTCTGCTGGATCGTCAGCGCTCGCGCAAAGACGAGCGTCAGGTGGTGGTGACGCTGACCGAACAGGGTCGCGAGCTGCGCCATAAAGCGGTCGATTTACCGCAGGCCGTCAGCTGCGCCGCCGCCTGTGATGCGGAAAAAATGCGCGTGCTGAAAGCCGAACTGGAAAGCCTGCGCGACAGCCTCAACGGCTAGATCCTGGTCTCGCTCCGGAGAGGCTATACTGATTACAGGCGCCTCATTAAGTCGCTCGCGATTTAATAGCGCATATTAAACCTAACGAAAGGAGTTGCCTGATGTCTTTAGAAAAAGTCGTTTACCGCGCCAAAGCAAAAGCCACCGGTGGTCGTGACGGCCGCGCTACCTCTTCAGACGGCGTGCTGGACGTAAAGCTGGGCGTACCGAAAGAAATGGGCGGCGCGGGTGGCGAAGCCACCAACCCTGAACAGCTGTTTGCCGCTGGCTATTCGGCCTGCTTCCTGGGCGCAATGAAGTTTGTCGCCAACCGCGACAAAATCACGATGCCAAAAGAAGCCTTTATCGAAGGGGAAGTGGGCATTGGGCCGCTGCCAACCGGTTTTGGTATCGAAGCTAAATTGAATATCCACCTGGAAGGAATGGACGCGGCGGAAGCGAAAAAGCTGGTAGACGCGGCGCATATCGTCTGCCCTTACTCTAACGCAACCCGCGACAATATCGACGTAACGCTGAACATCATTAACTGATAACGGCGCTGGCCGGAGCCGCTATGGCGCTCCGGCTGTCTGCAATTTTTCTCCCCACCGCATTTCCGTGCTTATTCCCGCGATTGAACTGATAAATCCCCGATAATGTGGTTAACTACGCCGCTTGCGCGTGGAGGTGAGTTTTTTCCCTTCAGAATCGTCCGGGAAAAGTTTCTCAGGGTGATAATCGACCCTATAACCGAACTCTGGCGAAACGGTATGGTCTGATTAGCGTTTACTCTAAAGTTACGCCGGGATAAAGGTTGCATGAATTACATTAAAACACTGACGCAGCAAAAGCTCTCGTTTTTGCTGGCGTTTTACATCGGTATCTTTCTGAATATTCCCGTTTTTTATCGTCGTTTCGATCCCTTTCTGGCCCACTTCAGCGTGACGGAATGGCTATCCGCCGTGGCGGAAGTCGTCGCCATCGTTCTGCTGACCTTTTTCCTGATGCGGCTGCTGTCGCTGGGCGGTAAAATTTTCTGGCGCGTGACTGCCACCGCGCTGGTGCTGATTTCGGTAGCCGCCAGCTACTATATGAGCTTCTTTAACGTGGTGATTGGCTACGGCATCGTTGCGTCGGTGATGACCACGGATACTGATTTGTCGAAAGAGGTGATTGGCTATCACTTTGTGCTGTGGATGGTGCTGGTCAGCGCGCTGCCGCTGCTGCTGATCTGGCGCAACTCGCTGCGCCTGACGCTGATTGAGCAGCTGAAAACACCGGGACAGCGCCTGAAGCCGCTGGGCGTGCTGCTGCTAACCGTGGCGCTGGTCTGGCTGCCTATCCGCTATTTCGACAAGCAGCAGAACATCAACGAGAAGCTGACCAATGTCGATCTGCCGAGCTATGGCGGCGTGGTGGCGCACTCCTATCTGCCTTCCAACTGGCTGTCGGCGCTGGGGCTGTTTGCCTATACCAGCTACGACGAGACGATGGACGGTAAAGACCTGTTCGATCCGGCAAAGCAGTTTACCTATAACGCGCCGGCCGGGCTGGACGACACCTATGTGGTATTCGTGATTGGCGAAACCACCCGCTGGGATCATATGGGCCTGCTGGGCTACAACCGCGACACCACGCCAAAGCTTTCCCACGAGAAAAACCTGGTGGCGTTCCGGGGGGAATCCTGCGACACCGCAACCAAGCTTTCGCTGCGCTGTATGTTCGTGCGTGAAGGCGGGACCGACGAAGGGCCAGGCCGCACGCTGAAAGAGCAGAACGTTTTTGCGGTGATGAAGTCGCTGGGCTTTAGCTCAGAGCTTTTCGCTATGCAGAGCGAGGTCTGGTTCTACAACAATACCGATGCGGATAACTTTGCGTTTCGCGAGCAGATTGGCTCGGAAAAGCAGAACCAGGGTAAATCGGTGGACGATATGCTGCTGGTGCCGGAGCTGAAAAAGTCGCTCGATCGCCATCCTGAAGGTAAGCATCTGGTCGTGCTGCATACCAAAGGCTCACACTACCTTTACTCGCAGCGCTATCCGCGCGAGTTTGCCCGTTATCAGCCTGAATGTATGGGCGTGGACGATAAATGCAGCAAAGCGATGCTGATCAACGCCTTTGATAACTCGGTGCTTTATACGGATACGGTGCTGGAAAGCGTGTTCGATCAGCTGCGCGGTAAGAAAGCGATTGTCTTCTACGCGGCCGACCACGGCGAATCGATCAGCGATAACATGCACCTGCACGGCACGCCGCGCCATATGGCACCGCCGGAACAGTTCCGCGTGCCGATGATCGTTTGGGCTTCCGATAAGTATCTGGCAGACCCGGCTAACCAGAGCCGCTTTGAACGCCTGCAGGCGCAGCAGCGCGTGGGCGCGACGCATCGTCATGTTGAGCTGTTCGACTCGGTGCTGGGCTGCCTGGGCTACACGTCTCCGGATGGCGGCATCAAAGAGGCGAACGACTGGTGTGCGGATCCGACAAAGCGTAAGGCTTCTGGCGGCAAAATCTAACGCGCCGTGCCAAATTACTCACCCCCGAGCCTTAGCGGCCGGGGGTTTTTTTATGCGTGAGGTTCGGTGGGCGATGTGGAGAAGCTGAAAGGTTCAGCGAGGCTTTTTCGCCGCCGGTATCAGTCCTGCACGGCTCCGGTGGATAACGCATCAGGCGATGAACAGCAGGAGGGGCCAAACCGCCCCTTTCTTAAAATGGTGTGGATGTAAGATAAACGGGAGCGGAATAAATAACCTCATTTATGCGGACTGCCGGTGAATTGCTAAATGAAAAAACATGCCCTTTTACAGAGAGATATATTGCATTATTTTCAACTTTTTTAAATGCATCAGGGTCGGACGTGATTAAAAAAGGCTTAGTATCATTCAGGCTGTCAAGAAATGACTTATCATTTCTATCTGCGTCAAACAGATAGAAACGATATGAGAAAGCCGTGGTAGCTCCCGCATTGACCTCGGTGACATAGAGGTTTAATAGTCTGTTAATCTGCGATTTTTTAATAATTTTTCGTTCAACAGGCGAAAACCGTTCTGTCTTGTAGGCTCCAAAAGAAATGAGTAAAACCAGGAATATCAGCAGGACATACCCCTTTTTAAAGCCGGTGCGTTTTGCATAATCTATCCCTGCCCTTATCCAGTACGCATCGTTAGGGTCGTCACCGTAAGGCGATTCATTATACCAATGGCGCCACTTATCTTCTGAGGTTCCGGCCTGGCCCTGTGCCCAGCCTGCCGCCCTGAGCAGCACGGCTTCTTTTATTCCGGCCGCATGTCCTGCCGTACCGTAATGAAAATGGCCAAAGTTTTCATACTGCGCGCCGTGATGAAATTTATAATCCCGGGGCCATGCTTCCTGACCTGATACAGAACCAGCCATAAGTAAGCAATGATGGCCCTTTATGAAAGCGTGCTACTACCATATGGACTGATATTGAAGCGCCAGGTGGAGAAAATGAACTGATGTTGTAAGGAGCGCTCCTGACCGCTGCCAGTGTCGGGCGTCTCATCGTTATATCCTTATTGCTTTAATTCCATTAAATATAAAAGTTAATCGATATGGCCTGTAGTACCCGGTCTTTATAAGTAAAAACAAAGCATTTTCTTAACGTCAATGTGCATTTTTTCATACATGTTATCCATCATTATTATATCCGTTCCGGATGCAGGCGATTTACAGTTAAAGGCATCTCTGTGCTGCTGTAGGCAACACACGCGTGCCTGCGGGACGAAATCCATAACGGCATATGTGTCTGTTGCCTGCCGTTAAGGTGGTATTAAGGTTGCAGCAGAGAGCTATGCGCGGGATCAAAAAGCCCGGCGCGAATTTCTGCAAGATAGGCCGCGGAAGCGCTGCTCGCTTCTTCCTTTAACCAAACGGGTAACTCAGGAGAACGGTCATAATGATGTATCTCATTCTATTTATCGCCATCGTGGCGGAAGTGATTGGCACCACCTTGCTGAAAACGTCGGAAAGTTTTACGCGGCTGTGGCCAAGCCTGGGCACCGTTTTCTGCTATGGCATCGCTTTTTACTGTCTTTCATTGACGTTGCAGCATCTGCCGACCGGCATCGCCTATGCTATTTGGTCGGGCGTCGGCATCGTGTTGATCTCGCTGGTTGCCTGGCTTTGGCACGGTCAGCGACTGGATCTGCCCGCGCTAATCGGCATGGCGTTTATCATCGTCGGCGTGGTTATTATCAACACGCTTTCCCGCGCCGTTTCGCACTGATTATTTGTTATCGGCGGCCCTGAAACGCCGCCGACACCGGCAGCCAATTGTGCTGCGGTGTAAAAAACACCCGTCTCGCTTTATGCGCTTTCCATCCGTGAAAAAGCCTTTCCGCCCGCTGCCGCCGCGTTAATTCGCGCTGCGCTGTAGCTGGCCAAAAAAACGCGTCATTGGCCGTTTTTTATCCTGCCGTTGCAGAATTTTTGCCTGGAATGGCAGGTATAAGCAAAGCGTATTGTTAAAAAAATGGGATACAGGCGATTATTTTCAAGGGTTTTTTTGCAACGCGTTTCACTGGCTGCTGATTTTCTGACGCTATTTTAAGCGGCATAAAAAGTTAACGGCGTATTATATGCGCTGGAAACGGTCGCTTTTGGTTATTTTTTATATTTGTCTGTCGCCTCTCATCCTCTGTGTAAATAGCCAACGGCCGTATTGACGTTTTCTGCAACTGTTGACAAATTGATCGCTCAGAAGAGGAAGGATAAGGATTTGTCTGATGGCATCAGCCTCGCCGCGTCTTCTACCCAAACCTTCTGATACGTACAGGCCACTATAAAAAAATACAGGCCTGACGAACTGCCTAATACAACATCACAACTGGAGCAGAAGCATGCGTAATTCCCTGGCTAAAAACAGGATGCTGAAGGTCGGTTTGAGCCTGGTCGCCCTGACCGTGGCCGCCAGCGTCCAGGCCAAAACCCTCGTTTATTGTTCCGAAGGATCGCCTGAAGGCTTTAACCCGCAGCTTTTCACTTCTGGCACCACTTACGACGCCAGCTCCGTGCCTATCTATAACCGGCTGGTAGAGTTCAAAGTCGGCACCACCGAGCTACAGCCCGGCCTGGCAGAAAAGTGGGACGTGAGCGAAGACGGCAAAACCTACACTTTCCATCTGCGTAAAGGCGTGAAGTGGCAGACCACCAAAGATTTCAAACCTACGCGTGATTTTAATGCCGACGACGTGGTGTTCTCCTTCGAGCGTCAGCTGGATAAAAACAACAAGTATCATGGCGTTTCCGGCGGTAGCTACGAATACTTTGAAGGCATGGATATGCCCAGGCTCATCAGCAAAATTGAGAAGGTGGACGACCACACGGCACGCTTTGTGCTGACCCGTGCGGAAGCGCCGTTCATGGCCGATCTGGGAATGGATTTCGCGTCTATTCTCTCTGCAGAATATGCCGACAAGATGCTGCAAGCGGGCACGCCGGAAAAAGTCGATCTGAATCCGGTCGGCACCGGCCCGTTCCAGCTGCTGCAATATCAGAAAGATTCCCGCATTCTCTATAAAGCCTTTGACCAGTTCTGGGGCACCAAACCGAAAATCGATCGCCTGGTCTTCTCCATCACGCCGGATGCCTCGGTGCGCTACGCCAAGCTGCAGAAGGGCGAGTGCCAGATCATGCCTTATCCGAATCCGGCCGATCTCGCGCGGATGAAGGAAGACAAGAATATCAACCTGATGCAGATGCCGGGCCTGAACGTCGGCTATCTCTCGTATAACACCGAGAAAAAGCCGCTGGATAACGTCAAGGTTCGCCAGGCGCTGACCATGGCGGTGAACAAGAAAGCGATTATCGACGCGGTTTACCAGGGCGCGGGCCAGGCGGCGAAAAACCTGATCCCGCCGACCATGTGGAGCTACAACGACGCGGTGCAGGATGACGCCTACGATCCGGCCAAAGCCAAAGCGCTGCTGAAGGAAGCGGGCATGGCGGACGGCTTCGCTATCGATCTGTGGGCGATGCCGGTACAGCGACCTTATAACCCGAACGCTCGCCGTATGGCAGAGATGATCCAGGCCGACTGGGCGAAAATTGGTGTGAAGGCCAAAATCGTCACCTACGAGTGGGGCGAATACCTGAAACGCGCGAAAGCTGGCGAGCACCAGACCGTGATGATGGGCTGGACGGGCGACAATGGCGACCCGGATAACTTCTTCGCCACGCTGTTCAGCTGTACCGCGGCGAAGGACGGCTCTAACTATTCTCGCTGGTGCTACAAGCCGTTCGAGGATCTGATCCAGCCTGCGCGCGGTGAAGCCGACCACAACAAGCGTATCGAGTACTACAAGCAGGCTCAGGTCATGATGCACGACCAGGCGCCTGCGCTGATTATTGCTCACTCCACCGTGTTTGAGCCGGTCAGCAAAAAAGTCTCCGGCTACGTGGTCGATCCGTTGGGCAAGCATCACTTCGAAAACGTCGATATCCAGGAGTAAAGAGAGCGGCCGGTTCGCCGGCTGCTTTACCCATCCCTGTGGGCCGTGTTCGACGGCCCGTCGCAAGGCTTAAGTTTATCTGGTCAAGGCGCCGTTAACGGCGTCGCGGACGGGCTGCCCGACCGTAAGATGTGAGCAATTATAATCCCCCAGGCTACGGTCTGCGGGAACTTAAAGAGAATCCGGATTATGCTGCAGTTCATACTCCGACGTCTGGGACTTGTCATCCCGACGTTTATTGGTATCACCCTGTTAACCTTTGCTTTTGTCCATATGATCCCAGGCGATCCGGTACTGATTATGGCGGGCGAGCGCGGCATGTCCGCCGAACGTCACGCCCAGCTGCTGGCGCAGATGGGGCTGGATAAGCCGCTGTGGCAACAGTATGGCTCCTACGTCTGGGGCGTGCTGCACGGCGATTTGGGCATCTCCCTGAAAAGCCGTATTCCTGTCTGGCAGGAGTTCGTGCCGCGCTTTAAGGCGACGCTGGAGCTGGGCATTTGCGCGATGATTTTTGCCGTCGCGGTAGGTATCCCGGTCGGCGTGCTGGCTGCGGTAAAGCGCGGCTCCATTTTCGATCACACCGCCGTCGGCATCTCGCTGACCGGCTACTCCATGCCCATCTTCTGGTGGGGCATGATGCTGATCATGCTGGTTTCGGTGCAGCTCAACCTGACGCCGGTGGCCGGACGCATCGGCGACACGGTGTTTCTGGACGACAGCCAGCCGCTGACCGGTTTTATGCTGATCGATACCCTGTTCTGGGGCGAAGAGGGCGACTTTAAAGATGCCGTGATGCATATGATCCTGCCTGCTATCGTGCTCGGTACTATCCCGCTGGCGGTGATCGTGCGTATGACGCGCTCGGCCATGCTGGAGGTGTTGGGTGAGGACTATATCCGTACCGCCCGCGCTAAAGGGCTGACGCGGATGCGCGTGATCGTGGTGCATGCGCTGCGTAACGCCATGCTGCCGGTGGTTACGGTTATCGGTCTTCAGGTTGGCACCATGCTGGCCGGTGCGATCCTGACCGAAACAATTTTCTCCTGGCCCGGTCTGGGTCGCTGGCTGATCGATGCCCTCCAGCGTCGCGACTACCCGGTAGTGCAGGGTGGCGTGCTGATGGTGGCCATCCTGATCATTCTGGTCAACCTGCTGGTTGACGTGCTTTACGGCGTGGTTAACCCGCGCATTCGCCACAAGAAATAGGGGGCTTCGTATGTCTTTAGTCGATCCGGGCAGCGTGCCCGCCGCACCCAAGCCGATGACCCCTTCACAGGAGTTCTGGCACTACTTTAAGCGTAACAAAGGCGCCGTTGTCGGTCTGGCTTACGTGGTCATCGTATTTTTTATCGCTATTTTCGCCAATTTTATCGCGCCGCACGCGCCGGCCGAGCAGTTCCGCGACGCGCTGCTGCATCCGCCGGTCTGGCAGGAAGGCGGCAGCTGGCACTATATCCTTGGTACTGACGATGTCGGTCGCGACGTGCTGTCGCGTCTGATGTACGGCGCGCGCCTGTCGCTGCTGGTCGGCTGCCTGGTGGTGGTGCTGTCGCTGATCCTGGGCGTGATTTTCGGGCTGATCGCCGGCTACGTCGGCGGCACCACCGACGCCGTCATTATGCGTTTGGTCGATATCATGCTGGCGCTGCCAAGCCTGCTGCTGGCGCTGGTGCTGGTGGCAATTTTCGGGCCGTCGATCGTTAACGCCTCTATCGCGCTGACCTTTGTGGCGCTGCCGCACTATATCCGCCTGACGCGCGCGGCGGTGCTGGTCGAGGTCAGCCGCGACTACGTCACCGCTTCCAACGTGGCGGGCGCGGGCGCTATTCGGCAGATGTTCGTTAATATTCTGCCTAACTGTCTGGCGCCGCTGATCGTGCAGGCTTCGCTGGGCTTCTCCAACGCCATCCTTGATATGGCCGCGCTGGGTTTTCTGGGAATGGGGGCGCAACCGCCGACGCCGGAGTGGGGCACCATGCTCTCCGACGTGTTGCAGTATGCGCAGAGCGCCTGGTGGGTCGTGACCTTCCCGGGGTTGGCGATCCTGCTGACCGTGCTGGCGTTTAACCTGATGGGCGATGGCTTACGCGATGCCCTTGACCCGAAACTCAAGCAGTAAGAGGCAGCGATGGCGTTATTAACTGTAGACAAACTGTCGGTGCATTTCGGCGACGAAAAAGCGCCGTTCCGTGCGGTAGACCGCATCAGCTATCAGGTTGAGCAGGGCCAGGTGGTCGGCATCGTCGGCGAGTCCGGCTCCGGCAAATCGGTAAGTTCGCTGGCGATTATGGGGCTGATCGATTTCCCCGGCAAAGTAATGGCCGACAACCTGCTTTTTAACCAGCGCGATCTGAGGCGCATTTCTGAAAAAGAGCGCCGTCAGCTGGTGGGATCGGAAGTGGCGATGATTTTCCAGGATCCGATGACCAGCCTGAACCCCTGCTACACCGTGGGCTACCAGATTATGGAAGCGATCAAGGTGCATCAGGGCGGCAATAAGAGCACGCGTCGTCAGCGGGCTATCGACCTGCTGAACCAGGTCGGCATTCCCGATCCGGCCTCGCGGCTGGACGTGTATCCGCATCAGCTTTCCGGCGGGATGAGCCAGCGCGTGATGATCGCCATGGCTATCGCCTGTCGGCCAAAGCTGCTGATTGCCGATGAGCCGACCACGGCGCTGGACGTGACTATTCAGGCACAGATCATCGAGCTGCTGCTGGATCTTCAGCGGCAGGAAAACATGGCGCTGATCCTGATCACCCACGATCTGGCGCTGGTAGCCGAAGCGGCCCAGCACATCATCGTGATGTATGCGGGCCAGGTGGTGGAAACCGGTAAGGCGGTCGATATCTTTAAGGCGCCGCGCCATCCGTATACTCAGGCGCTGCTGCGCGCGCTGCCGGAGTTTGCGGCCGACAAGGCGCGGCTGGCCTCGCTGCCGGGCGTGGTGCCGGGCAAGTACGATCGGCCAAACGGCTGTCTGCTGAACCCGCGCTGCCCGTACGCCACCGATCGCTGTCGGATTGAAGAACCTGAACTCCGTGATATTCCGGGACGCCAGTCCAAATGTCATTACCCTCTGGATGATGCCGGGAGACCAACCTATGAAGCCATCTGATTCCACCCTGCTGATGCAGGCGATCGACCTGAAAAAGCACTACCCGGTGAAGAAAGGACTGTTTGGTCAGGAGCGCCTGGTGAAGGCGCTGGACGGGGTCTCGTTTAACCTGGAGCGCGGCAAAACGCTGGCGGTAGTGGGCGAGTCGGGCTGCGGCAAATCCACGCTGGGCCGCCTGCTGACCATGATCGAAACGCCAACGGAAGGACAGCTGTTTTATCAGGGACAAGATCTGTTAAAGCATGATCCGGCGGCGCAAAAGCTACGCCGGCAAAAAATCCAGATTGTATTTCAGAACCCCTACGGCTCGCTGAACCCGCGCAAAAAGGTCAGTCAGATCCTGGAGGAGCCGTTGCTGATTAACACCAGCCTGAGCAAGGCGGAGCGCCGCGAAAAAACGCTGGCGATGATGGCGAAAGTGGGACTGAAAACGGAGCATTACGATCGCTATCCGCATATGTTTTCCGGCGGTCAGCGTCAGCGTATCGCCATCGCGCGCGGGCTGATGCTCGATCCCGACGTGCTGATCGCCGACGAGCCGGTTTCCGCGCTCGACGTGTCGGTACGCGCGCAGGTGCTGAACCTGATGATGGATTTGCAGCAGGAGCTGGGCCTCTCGTACGTTTTTATTTCGCACGATCTGTCGGTGGTCGAACATATCGCGGACGAGGTGATGGTGATGTATCTGGGACGCTGCGTGGAGCGGGGCAGCAAAGAGGCGATTTTTGCCAACCCCCGCCATCCGTACACCCAGGCGCTGCTCTCCGCTACACCGCGTCTGAACCCGGACGAGCGCCGCGAACGTATCAAGCTGACCGGCGAACTGCCCAGCCCGCTGAATCCGCCGCCGGGCTGCGCGTTTAACGCGCGCTGCCGCCGTCGCTTTGCGCCCTGTCCGCAGATCCAGCCGCAGCTGAAGCAGTATGGCGAGCAGCAGATTGCCTGCTTCGCAGTGGATCAGGATGAGGGACAGCCGGTGCCGGGCGGCCAGCACGCTCAGGCCCAGGCGCAGCCGTAAACGATGCTCGACCCGCCTGACTGTCTCAGCCAAGCGGGTTGTTCGCTTTTTAGCCGCGAGCGAGCCGCGGGATTGATCTGCGCTTTATCTTTCAGGCTGGCGGCGCTTGTTAACCCTTTTATGCCAGGAGAAGTGGGCATAGTCTTGAAGTTTGGCTAAATTACCCGTCAGAAATCAGATCGATATAATCATCCACAAGCTTAATTAGCCTACTGTTATAGGTGATCAAAGGCATTTTACCGTGTTTTGCCTGTGCCACGATGAGCCGGTCAAAAGGATCTACAGGTAAGGCCTTTCCGCGGTATATACAGCGTGAAGGTCAATCATGTAAAAAATCACGCTAAAGGGATGATTGATTGTTTATGTTAATTTTTAATTTTCCAAGATCGCCTTTCAGACTATCCACCGGCAGCGTTTATGTGACTGGCCGGGTTTTGTAAGAACTGGGCTTGCGAATAAGATCAATACTTACAGAGGCATCATTTCTTACAATAGTCATTTTTGAATATATTTATTCATGATAAAGTAAATTTATCTTTTAGAAATTTAAAGGAAATAACGGACCATTCTAATGGCTGTTACCAAACAGGGAAGGGTAAAAGATGAGTAAAAGAAGCGAAATCATTGATGGTAATATGGCAGATAAAAGCGCGTATGGATTAGTTTATACAGAAATATCAGGTTGGATAGATCTCGGACATGCGCAGGGCACCAATATCCGGAATTTATGGGCGCAAATGCTGCGTGGTGAATGTTAAAGCGGATCAACTTATAATGTTACCTATAAACAATCTATGGTCAGCCCTGGACGTCGTCTGACGGTAGGTAAGTCAATAACCTGGCGTTTAAAAAAAGGTCTGCCATATTATAAAAAGAAAAGCATTGCTCTTGTCATGATGCTAACAGTTGCTCAAAGATTTGAGAGGCTTCAGGGGACGGTACCTTTCAGCTGGGCTACAGATAGTGGCTTTAGCGCTGAAGATCTGGTGTCTGATCTTCTCGGCTTTTATCGGGTAATTGCATGCATGAACAACGTCTTCGGTTATCTTAAGCCCGTAAGTAAAAAAGAAGCTTTAAGACGGTGGGATCATTACGGGAAATCTGGCTTGTGGAAAAATGAGACGTTTAAACCGTTACTTTTACCTGACCCGGAACGCTTCCCCAACGGAAAGCCATACTTTGGGGAATTGCCTGATTTCATGAAAGCAGTTACTCCTTATAATGGATTGAGTTCTGGAGATGTAGATTTAATTGACCCTAATCGAGGATTTATCCATTTCCTGACAAGGGAATAACGAATATGAAAAAGTTAACAATAATTAACGCCCTCTTAATAACAGGTTTCATATTCTGTCTGTTTGTTGTGTTTAAATATTTTACCCTTGAGTTTTCGGATAGTGCGGAGTATACGGAGAAAGATATCATAGAATATAAATTCTACACTCATGATTTATTAAAGAAAGTGCCAAGGATAAGTGGGTTTTATAAATTTAGTTATAGTAATATGTCCGGACCTAACCCTGCATTGATTTATCGGGCAAAGTTTTTCGGTACTACGGATACAAAACAAATTTCTACTTATTTAAAAAAAAGAGGATACATAAAAGAAAGTATGTGTAACTTAGCAGGAAGTTGTTGGTCTGGGAAGAAATTGAATGAAACCGTATTGGTGAGTGTTGAAGATAATCCAGACGCTCTCCAGATTGAAATTATCGAAAAAATTCAGTAGAAACCCAACTTCCCGTTCGTTTTATCTTCTCTGTACGCCATGATTTTAACCAGAGCATGACCGTCCTTTGCGATAACTACGGGTTCGCCGGTTCGGGCGACTTTCTGGATCGGCTTCGACAGATTGGTTATTGCATCCTGGAGGTTAATTTTTTCCATGATGAGGACACTACCTGGATTGCACATAAAATCACCATAATCCGTTGCAGGGGCCAGGTAAATTTGTTCAGACTAACAAAGTTTGAGCCGGCGACAGGCCTCTCTTCCGGCTACCGCTATCGCCGCGCCTGGGACAGCCAGGGCTGCTCTGTCGATAAACAGGGACAGCAAATTCCATTAGCCGTTACGCCCGTTTGGCTTAATTGGTTTGTTTTATCACCGCTGTAGCGTTTGGCAGGCAAGCAATATAAAACCGTGTGGCAAAGCGCGTTTAAAAGCGTTTTATGCTAAATTAACCCTGCCGCCAGTATACTATTTAATAAACCTGGCTTATCTGTCAGGCAGCAGGCGCGGCATTAATATTCCAAAAGACGACGGCACGCTATTAAAACAGGATATTATTGAATTAATGGCCCGTGATTATTTAATTAAGTCAAATAATAACTGACCTGATTGATAGCCTGCTTAATTATTATTGCGCCGCAAGCGGTTAATATAATGACAGGCCAGCAGCTTTTTTTATCAGCGGTAAGAATAATCTGATGTAGTTAAAAATTGTATGATATATTGCCGCCAGTTTTCTTATTATCCCGCGATCGTTCCCATGAAAAGCTATGACGACCTGCAGCGTTTTAAAGAAAAAACGCTAACAAACCATATCGAATTCAAAGATATGTCTGAACAGACACGGAATGCCGACCAGGCCAACTGGGCTATCATCAGGCAGTTGATGAGCGAGGGCGCAGAGTCAGCGCTGGGGAACGGTCAGCGTACGGATGTCGCCGCGCCGCAGCTGGCGGCCGCCGATCTCTTTAGCCAGCCCGCGCCGGTGAAAATCCCGGCGCAGGCTTCAGCGCCGCTCTCCTCCCGCGTGGCCGCGTTTGTGACGGCTAAACCGGCGGCGCAGAGTGGATCGCTGCTGGAGAGCATTTCCGCCTCGCTGAAGCCTGCGGCGGCTCGCGTGCAGGAAACGGCTTCGCTGTCGGCAGTCGCTTATCCGCAGGGATCTGCTTCGCCCTCGGCAACTGTCGGTACGCAAATAACAGCTTCCCCGCCGGAAACCGCTCGCGCATCGTCGTCAATCGCCCCATGTCCGCCAGGCGCTTCGCTGCTGGATGCGGTGCGCGCCCAGCCTGTGCCGTCAGGCATCGCCCACCCGGCGTCCTCGTCCGTCTCGTCAGAATCTGTTCAGGCAGCGCGTTTTAAGCCGCTGTTCAGCGTTTCCGGCGTCCGCGCGGCGGAAGAAAAAGCCTTACCGAAAGAGACTCTGCTACAACCTCTGCTGGAGAAAATCGCCCTATGCCGTTAGTTTGTGTTTGTTCTCCAAAAGGCGGCGTAGGCAAAACTACTCTGGCCGCCAACCTGGCCTATACGCTGGCGCGCGGCGGCAGCAAGGTGCTGGCGATCGATTTCGACGTACAGAACGCCCTGCGCCTGCACTTTGGCGTGCCGCTCTCCGACGGGCGCGGTTTCGTGGCGAAGTCGGCGGAGTCGCCGGACTGGAGCCAGGCGATCCTGACCACCGGCGGCAATATTTTTGTGCTGCCGTACGGCGACGTGTCGGAAGCGCAGCGCATTGAATTTGAAAGCAACCTGGCCAACGATGCCCACTTTCTTGCCCGTGGACTGCAAACGGTACTCAACTATCCCGGCCTGATTATCGTGGCGGATTTTCCGCCAGGCCCCGGCCCGGCCCTGAAAGCCATGACCGATCTGGCCGATTTACACCTGGTGGTGATGCTGGCGGATACCGCTTCGCTGTCGCTGCTGCCGCAAATCGAAAATGAAAAGATGATCGGCGGCGCGCTTAATCACAAAGCCGGCCATTTCTTCGTGCTTAACCAGAGCGACAGCCGTCGCAATATCAGCCGCGACGTGAAGGCCTTTATGCAGCAGCGGCTGGGCGACAGGCTGCTGGGCGTGGTTAACCGCGACGAAAGCGTGGCGGAAGCGAATGCGTCACAGCAGTCGATATTCGATTTCAGCCAGGTTTCTGCAGCCGCTTTCGATATTGAGCTGGTCGGCAAAAGGGTTGCCGCGCTGCTGGATATTAAAGTCGGCGACGGCGAGCTGCAGGCGCCGCTGACCTCGCGTTAAACCGCCCGCAAAGATAGTTTCCATGCCGGGGCGCTGCTGCGCTCCGCGAGTTCTCGTTTTGTTTTCAGGATGACTTATGAAAAAAGTCCTGTATTACCTGCAGCTGTTGATATTATTTCCGCTGGCCGCAGTAATTGTTATCACACCGATGGACAGCCAGAAACAATATATTTTCGGCCTGATCGCCATTGCCCTTCTTTTCGTGCTGGGCCTCAGCAAAAGCCGTAAAATAACCATGGTGATGGTGTTTCTGTCGGCCCTGATGTCAACGCGCTATATATACTGGCGCGCGACGGAGACCCTGGCATTTAATTCAGAAATCGAAGCTATGCTGGGCATCGGCTTATTTATTGCCGAGGTGTATGTCTGGGTGATTTTGCTTTTAGGCTATCTGCAAACGTCATGGCCGTTAAAAAGAACCATCGAGCCGATGCCCGACGATATCAGCCTGTGGCCGACCGTCGATATTTACGTGCCGAGCTATAACGAGAGCCTGGACGTGGTGCGTGATACCGTGCTGGCCGCGCAGTGCATCGATTACCCTCGCGACAAGCTCAAAATTTATCTGCTGGACGACGGCAAGCGCAGCGAGTTCGCCGTTTTCGCCGCCGATGTTGGCGTTGGCTACATTACGCGTGACGACAACCGCCACGCCAAGGCGGGCAACCTGAATCACGCGATGACCATCACCAAAGGCGAGCTGATTACCGTTTTTGACTGCGACCATGTGGCCACCCGAACGTTTCTGCAGGCCACCGTCGCGCCTTTTCTGAAAGATCCCGAGCTGGCGCTGCTGCAAACGCCGCACTATTTTTATTCGCCGGATCCCTTCGAGCGCAACCTGAAGGCCGCGCGTGAAATCCCGAACGAAGGCGCGCTCTTCTATGGCCCGGTTCAGCAGGGCAACGATAACTGGAACGCGACCTTCTTTTGCGGCTCCTGTGCGGTTATCCGCCGCCGCGCGCTGGAAGAGATCGGCGGCTTCGCGACCGAAACCGTGACCGAAGATGCGCATACCGCTCTGAAAATGCAGCGTCGCGGCTGGAAATCCGCTTTCCTGGCGCTGCCGCTGGCCGCCGGTCTGGCGACCGAACGTCTGGGCCTGCATATTATTCAGCGTACCCGCTGGGCGCGCGGCATGACGCAAATTTTCCGCGTCGATAATCCGCTGCTGGGACGCGGTCTGAAGTGGCAGCAGCGTTTGTGCTACCTGAACGCCATGCTGCACTTCCAGTTTGGCCTGCCGCGCGTGATCTTTCTGACCGCGCCGCTGGCTTACCTGCTGTTTGATCTGAATATTATTCACTCTTCCGCCAGCCTGATTTTCGCCTACGTGCTGCCGCATCTGGTGATGTCGCTGTACGTCAACTCCAGGATGAACGGGCGTTTCCGCGCCACCTTCTGGGGCGAGATCTACGAAACGGTGATGGCTTTCCATCTGGTTATCCCTACGCTGCTGACCATGATTTCGCCGAAGCACGGTAAATTCAACGTCACCGACAAAGGCGGCCTGTTGAATACCGGTTTTTTCGACTTTAACATCGTGCGTCCGCACGTGATCTGCGCCGCGCTGCTGCTGGCGGGCGTGGTCAGCGGCATCGTGCGCGCCGCAGCGCATAACTATTTTGGCGTCGATCCTTACGTTATCGCGCTTAACGTCGGCTGGGCGCTGTTCAGCCTGATTATTCTGATGGCCGCGATTGCCGTGGCGCGTGAAACCAAACAGACGCGCAAAACCATTCGTATCGACGTCGATATTCCGGTAATCATGCATTACGCCAGCGGCATTTCATCGCGCTCCACCACGGTCAACCTTTCTATGGGCGGCGTGCAGGTTACGGCGCCGGACAGCCGTCATGAAACGGACGTTATTGAGGCGATTGATTTGATGCTGCACTCTGGCGCCATCTCGCTTCCTGTCAGCACCATTGGCGCAGATGAGGGCGTGATCCGCCTGCAATTTGCCGAAATTCCGCTGTCGCGCCGTCGTGAACTGGTGCGCGTGGTGCTCGCCCGCGCCGATGCGTGGATCAAGCCGGAAGGGCCGAAGGACAAGCCGCTGCGCTCGCTGTTGACCATCATCCGCACCGTCTTTGAACTGTTCTGGCTTACCTGGAAAGACCGACGCGCCAAACGTCAGGCACTCAAGGCCAATGAGGATAGCGCGGCATGAAAAAGCTTTTAGCCATCCTTTGTCTTGGCGTAATGACGCTGGGACAGGCGTATGCCGCCGACAGCGTGACGCAGGACAGCAGCGCGCTGTCGCAGATCCCGCCGCCGGTCGGCACCGGAACGGCGGAAGACCTGCCGCCGCTGCCGCCCATCGGCGATAACGCCGCGCCGGTAGCGCTGCTGAACCAGCCGCTGACCAGCACCATCTCCGTGGCGCAAATGGGCCAGGCCAGCGGCATTTTGCTGACCGGCAGCCAGCTGCAGTCCGGCATCGTCTTTACCCTGCCCGCTGATGAGGTGATCACCAATGCGCGGCTGAATCTGTCGCTCAGGGTTTCCAAAGCGCTGGCGGCGCGCAACGCCTCCATGCAGCTGATGCTGAACGGCCAGCCGCTGGGCACGCTGCCGCTGAACGCTTCCGACAGTGCCAGCGAAGAGTATCAGCTGGATATTCCGGCCGCGATGGTGGTGTCCAGCAACAACCTGAGCTTTAAACTCAACGACGCGGATCGGCTGCTGTGCGAGCGCGATAACGATCGCTATCAGGTGACTATTCTGCCTGCCACCACGCTGGCGCTTGAAGGGCAGCAGCTGAATATCGGCAATAAATTGCGTAATTTCCCGCGCCCGTTTATTGATGCGCAGCGCATGACGCCCGCCAGCATAGCGATGGTGTTTGGCGCGGCCGTCACGCCGGGCAAAGTCAGCGCGGCGGCGACCGTCTCCTCCTGGCTGGGGATCCAGACCGACTATCGCGGCGTCAACTTTCCGGTATTGCGTAACGATATGCCGGAGAAAAACGGCATTGTCTTTGCGAAGCCCGGCGAAACCATCGCAGGCTTAACCGTGCCGCAGGTAAACGGGCCGACGTTGCAAATGGTCGATAACCCGATTAACCCGGTTTACAAGCTGATGCTGGTGATCGGCAATAATGATGACGATCTGCGTCAGGCCGCGTGGCGACTCACCCAGCCGCTGAGCGTCGACAGCGACTCGCTGGCGGTCGGTCGCCAGGCTATTCCCGCGAGCAAGGCCTATGATGCACCTCGCTGGATCAATACCGATCGGCCGGTGCGCCTGAGCGAGCTGTTGCGCAGGGATCAAAGCCTGACCACTACCGGCATCTGGCACGATGCCCTGAAGGTAAACTTCCGCGCCGCGCCTGATTTATTCCTGTGGGATGGTGAAACGGTGCCGGTGCAGCTGAACTATCGTTTCCCGTCGGAAAGCTGGATTGATGAAGACAACTCCTTTCTCAACGTCAGTCTGAACGGCACTTTCCTGCGCAATCTGACCGTAAATAAAGTCGGGCTGCTGGAAAACATCTGGCACCGGCTGGGCGGCGACGCGCGTCAGGAGAAATACACCCTGAAGTTCGACCCTTATCTGATTTACGGCGACAACCAGCTACAGCTCTATTTCAACATCAAGCCGGAGGCCAGCGCGCCGTGCAGCGTATTGACCAATAACAACATCAAAAGCCGCATTGAGGATGACGCCTGGATCGATTTAAGCCATACGCGCCACTTCTCTCTGCTGCCGAATCTTTCCTATTTTGTCGGTGCCGCTTTTCCGTTTACGCGCTTTGCTGACTATTCGCAAACCGTGCTGCTGCTGCCTGCCTCGCCCAGCGATGCGGAGATCGGCGCGCTGCTGGATATGGCCGGACGCGCCGGTAGCGCAACCGGCGTGGCGCTAAGCGGCAACCGCGTGCTGTTTGGCGTGCCCGTCGGCAAACCTGACTGGCTGCGCAACAGCGACGTGCTGGCGTTCTCCACGCTGGCGCAAAGCGACTTCAACCAGGCGTTGCTGCGGCATTCGCCGTTTGAAATAAATGGCCACACCCTGGGCGTGAAAGAGCCGACGCTGCTGGATAACCTGCGCGGCTGGCTGGCCGGCGACTGGACTCGCCAGGCAGTGGATGCCGATCGCTATTTTTCTTCTAACGAAGACTGGCGCGGTTTTATCAGCTACCGCTCGCCGTGGAGCCCTTCACGCGTGGTGGTGGCGACCGTGGCGACCGACGATGCGCAGCTGGCGAGCCTGCATAATGACCTGAAATTGCCGCGCATTAACGCCGGGATCCGGGGTGATACCGCGATAATCACCGGCGAAAACGGCATCCGCAGTTTCCGCGTTGGCGCGCAGTTCCCGAGCGGAGAAATGCCGTGGTACATGATGGTGGTGTGGTATGCCAGCCAGCACGCGGTCGTGCTGGCGCTGATAGCGCTGCTGCTCTCCACCATTGTGGGATTGAGCACCTTTATTTTGCTGAAGCGGCACGCCTGGAAACGGCTGAATCCGCAGCACGTGCAGCAGACGCCGGGCGAGAAAAAATGACTATGACCATCAAAACGCTTATCGCGCTGGGTCTGCCGTGCATCACGCTGGCGGCGGGCGCGGCTTCCACCGGCGCTAATCCGGCCCTGCAGGCGCTGTTCGACCAGGCTAACTACTGGCATCAGAAGGCGCATGACGAGCTGGCGCGTGACGCGCTGAACAAGGTGCTGATGGTGGACGGCAATAACGTCCAGGCACTGTATCTGATGGCGCTGTGGGCGCAGCAGAGCGGCGATAAAACAACGGCGGCCGCCTTCCGCGAGCGGCTCAGCAAAGCGTCGCCAGAGGATACACGGCTGAGCGAGCTGGATAACGCCCGCCAGCTTCAGTCCATTCCTGCGGCACAGCTGGCGCTGGCGCGTCAGCAGGCCCGCAGCGGCAACATCGCCGCCTCGCTGCAAACCTGGCGCAACACCTTTAGCGGCAACGAGCCGCCAGCCAGCGTGGCCGCCGAATACTATCTGACGATGGCGGGCGACCGTACGCTGCTGCCGCAGGCGGTTGACGCGCTGCGCCAGTTCGTTGCCGCCCATCCGCAGGATACCGGTGCAAAGCTGGCGCTGGGCAAGGCGCTGACCTACGACGCCGTCACCCGACGCGAAGGCATGGAGACATTAAGCGGCATGGCGGACGGCAACGACGATGCCGATCGCTCGCTGCGCCAGGCGATGCTGTGGCTGGCCGCGAAGCCGGAAGACGCGCCGCTCTACCAGGCGTGGCAGCAGCGCCATCCGCAGGACAGCGCGGTGATGGACTATTTCCGTAAAAACGCGGGCGGTGCGGAAAAAGGTGAAGGCTTTACCGCGCTGAACAGCGGCGACGTGTCCGGCGCGCAGAACGCCTTCGATCGTGTTTTGCAGACCAATCCCGAGGACGCCGACGCGCTGGCGGGGATGGGCTATGTGGCGCAGCGCAGCGGCAACTATGCGGCGGCCGCCGACTACCTTGAGCGCGCGGCGAAGCAGGGCGGCGACAGCGGGCAGCAGCGCCAGCAGCAGGCTGCCGATGCCCGTTTCTACGGCCAGCTGGCCGCCGCGCAGCAGGTGCTGAAGGCGGGCGACGTCGCGCAGGCGCTGAGCCTGAGCGAGCCGCTGAGCCAGGCGGAAGGCGAAAAAGGCGTGGCAGCGAAGCTGTTCCGCGCGGACGTGCAGCGCCGCAACAATCAGCTGGATGCCGCCGAACAAACCTATCGCGCCATTCTGCAAAGCGATGCGGATAACCGCCCGGCGAAGGAAGGGCTGTTTTACGTGCTGCGCCAGCAGAACCGGGGCAGCGAGGCCAGCGCGCTGCTCGCCGCGCTGCCGGAAAACGTGCGGGCCAGCGTCACGCCGCGTCCCGGCGTCACCAGCGACTCGCTGCGCCGCGAAGCCAAACAGGCGGCGCGGTCCGGCAATCCTCAGCGTGCTATCGCGCTGCTGTCAGCCGGGATGCAGCGTTTTCCGAACGATGCCTGGCTGCGGCTCGACCTGGCTCGCCTTTATCAGCAGCAGGGCGATACCGCGCAGGCGGCTGGCGTGATGCAGCCCGCTTTTCGCGCCAGCGCTGGCAGCAGCGAAATCTATGCCGCCGCGCTGTTCGCCAGCGAAAGCGGCGCCTGGCAGCAGGCACAGTCTCTGCTGGCGCGGATTCATCAGCAGAACGAAGACATGCGTGAACTTTCTCGCCGCGTGAACTTCAATCTGCAAATGGCGGTCGCGCAGCAGTATTTGGTGCAGGGATCGACGGCTGCCGCGGCCAACACGCTGCGGGCGCTGACGATGGATCCGCCAACCAACCCGGCGGACGCGGGCAGCCTGGCGAAAGGGCTGGCCGACGCGGGCGATCTCAACGCGGCCGTCGCCGTGGCGCGCGGCAATATGCAGCGCGGCGTACAGGGCAACGCGGGCGATTACGCGCTTCAGATTGCGGTGCTGAACCAGGCCGGACTGAGCGGCGAAGCGCAAAGCTTCCTGAACAGCCCGACGCTCCAGGCTAACAGTACGCCAGACCAGCTGGCCGGTATCCAGAACGGCTATCTGATCAACGAAGCCGACCGTCTGCGCACTCAGGGCAAATATGCGGCGGCCTACGACAAGCTGATCGGCGCGCTGCAGCGAGATCCGCAGAACAGCGATCTGATGTTTGCGATGGGCCGCCTTTATCAGTCCGGCAAAATGAATAAAGAAGCGGGCGTGGTTTATGACTACCTGATGACCCGCGACACGCCGACGCAGGATGCACGCGTGGGCGCTATCGACGTGGCGCTGGCGACGCACGACCTGCCAAAAGCCAAAGCGCTGATGGCGGGATTGCAGGGCGAACAGACACCGGAGCGCCTGCTGTTGATGGCGCGCGTGGCCGAAGCCGACGGCGACCATCAGCGGGCGCTGGCCTGTCTGCACAGCGCGCGTGGCAGGATGATTGGTTTGCAGGGCGGCCCGACGCCGGTGATTGGCGGCATGGTGCTGGCGGATAACCCGTTTGTGGATCGTACCACGCTGATGGCGCGCAAATCGCCTTCCGCCTACGGCAGCGTGATGCCGTGGCAGCAGGCGCCAGCGGGCAATGCCATCGGTACCGAAGCAGCCTCGCAGCAGGCGAGAACGCTGCACCAGATCGATACCATGATAGACGGCTTACAAGAACGTACCGGCAGCTGGACGCAGGGCGGCGTACAGGTGAGGGGACGCGACGGCGAAACGGGCCTGAGCAAGCTGACCGAGGCCAAAGCGCCGCTGAGCTGGTCAAGCGTGCCTTACGGCGATACGCGCTTCAACTTTACGCTGACGCCGGTGACGCTCAATGCGGGCAGCGCGTCGGGCACGTCGCTCGCGCGCGTCGGCACCCAGGCGCTGGAGCAGGGCCGCATTGCCCGGGCGAATAACAGTGCGCCTTCGGCCGTGCTGCTTAATTCGCCAGGGTCGCAGACCGCCTCTGGCGTAGAGGTCAACCTGGGCCTGACCAACGACAACTTTAAGATCGACCTGGGATCGACGCCGCTGGGCCAGGATCTCAGCACGCTGGTGGGCGGCATCCAGTGGTCGCCGAAGCTCACCGACTACCTGACGCTGATCCTGACCGGCGAACGGCGCGCCGTCACCGACAGCCTGCTCTCTTATGTCGGCACCGAAGATAAGCTGAGCGGTAAAAAATGGGGCGCCGTCACCAAAAACGGCGGCAACGCGCTGCTGAGCTATGACAACGGTGACGCCGGTTTCTATCTCGGCGCGGGCGGCTATAGCTATATCGGTGAGAACGTCGCCAGCAACCAGAGCCTGAACGGCACAGCCGGCGCCTACGTGCGTCCTTATCACGACGGTAACAGCGAGCTGAAAACCGGCATCAGCATGAGCTGGATGGATTTCTCAAAGAACTTCAGCTACTACAGCTATGGCCAGGGCGGCTACTTCAGCCCGCAGGATTTCGTGGCCGTGTCGTTCCCGGTTGACTGGAGCAAAAACTACGACGATCTGAAGGTGAAAGTGGGCGGTTCCATGGGCTATCAGTCTTACTCCCAGGATCGCAGCGCCTACTTCCCGACCGATCCGGGCAAACAGGCAGAGCTGCAAAGCTACTATGACGCCGGTTACGCCACCGAGGCTTACTACGTGGGCGGCAGTAAAAACGGCATTGGCTATAATCTTCATGCGGGCGCGGATTATAAAGTCAGCAAGGACGTCACCGTTGGCGGTCAGCTGGGTTACGACACCTTTGGCGACTACAACGAGAGCACGGCTCAACTTTACTTCCGTTACAGGCTCGGAGACAAATAATGAGTGAATTTCAGGAACGTACCCTGAACTACTACCGCCAGCAGCAGTATCAGTCCGGCTGGTTCGATCTGCTGAGCCTGATGATTAACGGCATGCTGAACAACGCGGGCGAGCAGGAAAGCCACGCGTTTTTACGGCAGATGGGCGACAGCCTGGCCGGTCGTTATCCGCTGGGCGCGGCGCGCACCGTTGGCGAGCTGGAACAGCAGATCAATCTGACGCTGGCGCGCTTTAACTGGGGTTTTGTCGACGTGCAGCCGCATGAAACCGCGATGCTGATCCACCATATGGCCCTGCCGTCGGCAGGCGGTCAGATGGATGACCGACGGTGGCGGCAGGCGCTGGGCGCGGTGCTGAGCGGCCTCTACGCCCGCTGGCTGGCCGAGCAGGGCGGCAGCCCGACCGTTTCGCTGACCTGCCTCGATACCGGCAGCACGACTGCTACTTTTCGCTATCAGCTGTAAGGAATTTATCCATGACTCTGCTCAGGGCGAGCGTATTGATGATTGTAATGATGCTGGGCTGTATGCAGGCCAGCGCCGCCGACGGCTGGAGCACGTTTAAAAGCCGCTTTTTAACCAGCGAAGGCCGTATTCAGGATACCGGCAACAAAAATATCAGCCACACCGAAGGCCAGGGCTACGGCATGCTGCTGGCGGTTGCCAATAACGATCGTGAAAGCTTCGCTAACCTGTGGAACTGGACGCAAAAGCACCTGAAAAACCCGCAAAATGGGCTGTTCTACTGGAAATACGTGCCGGACGCGACCGATCCGGTAGCGGATAAAAACAGCGCCTCCGACGGCGATGTGCTGATCGCCTGGGCGTTGCTGCAAGCGGGCCAGAAATGGCAGAACAACGCCTGGCTGCAGGCGTCCGATGGTATTCAACGTGCCATTATCGCTAAGGAAGTGATTACCTATGCGGGTCATACCGTCATGCTGCCGGGCGATCGGGGATTTAATAAAACCAGCTACGTAGTGTTGAATCCTTCTTATTTCCTGTTCCCGGCCTGGCGGGATTTTGCCGCGCGCAGCCATCTTAAGGTGTGGACGAACCTGATCGACAGCGGAATGGATCTGCTGCCGAAAATGCGTTTTGGCGACGCCGCGCTGCCAACCGACTGGGTAGCGCTGAACGCTGACGGTAGCGTCGCGCCCGGCATTGGCTGGCCGCCGCGCTTCTCTTACGACGCTATCCGCGTGCCGCTTTATCTCTACTGGTACGATGCGCAGAGTCTGCAGCTGGTGCCTTTCCAGCATTTCTGGACGAGCTTCGCGCGTGATAAAACGCCCGCGTGGATCGACGTTAGCAACAGCAATAAGGCGCCTTACAATATGGCTGGCGGCCTGCTGGCGGTGCGCGATTTAACCCTGAATCAGACCGGCTACCTCAGCGATCGGCTAACGGAGGATCAGGATTATTACTCTGCCAGCCTACAGCTGCTGGCCTGGCTGGCTTATCAGAGCCAGTAATATCCCTTCCGTGACGATTGACCTCCGCAACGGCCTGGCCGTTGCGGGGGTCATTCATCCGTCATCTGTAAATGATTTTCCGTCTGCCGCCGCGCGCTTTCTCTACGGCGATACACGGCCGCCTCCTTCCCCAGCGTAAATAATTAACAATATGAATATCCTGCTAATTTTTACCGATGCTCCTGCAAAATTGGCGACGATAAACCCCTTGTATTGATCCGGCTATAGCGGCTTACTGACCGCCCTGAAACTGACCGGATACCCAGATGAGCCTGCTACTGCGCGCCTCTGCGGACGACCAGAGCGCACAGCAACCAGCCGTCGTCACTCTTACCCTTGGCATCTTCTTTGACGGCACGGGAAATAACGCGCTGAACGCCCGCAGCATTCTGGAGACGGGCGGCCCTGCGCCGGACGACAGCAAAGCGCTGGCGGCCTGGCGGCAGGCCGCACAGCAAACGCTGGGCCTTCGCGAGCGCGCCATCGGCAGCCATATTGGTTACTACACCAACATTCACCGGCTGCATTCGCTGTACGCTACCGATCTTGCGGGTGGACAAATCCAGCAGCGCCTTTATATCGACGGCATCGGCACGGAGGCGGGCGCGGCGGACAGGGCGCTGAATATGGCGTTCGGCACGGGCAGCCAGGGCATCGTGGCGAAAGCAAACAAAGCCGTTGCCGCACTGGTCGAGGCGCTGCGCGGTTACGCCATCCGCCAGCCGGATCGGGTTATCAACGAGCTGCAATTCGATCTCTTCGGCTTTAGCCGGGGAGCCGCCGCCGCGCGCCATTTTGCCAACCGCGTGTTTCAACAGGACAGCGCTATCGTCGAGGCGATCGAAAGAGGGCTGGAAGGCATGGAATATCGCGGTTTGCCAGCCGGGAAAACCCGCTTTCTGGGCCTCTTTGATACGGTAGCCGCCGTGGCGACGCTGGCGAACGGGCTGGATCCCAACAGCGCGGACAGCGGCGACGTCAATCTGGCGCTGCGGCCCGGCATAGCGGAGAAAGTTTTTCATCTTACCGCGCAGCACGAATGCCGCTTTAACTTCGCACTGAACAGCGTGCGGCCCGCCTGGCCTGAGGTGGCGCTGCCGGGCGCCCATTCGGATATCGGCGGCGGCTACCATCCCGTGGAGCAGGAAAGCTGTTTTCTGACCCGTCCGCAGTTCAAAACCGTGCCGCTTTCTACGCCGGATGAAGAAACCAGGGTCTACCGCGTCGCCAGCAAAGCGCTGGATGCCCTGCGAGACTATCCGGCGATTGCGCCTTACGTTGATAGCGGCGAGGTAGAAATACGTGCCTGGTTTGATGACAGGATGCCTGTCGATCGTTACGGAATGCTGCAAAAGCGCAGCGGCGCGGCGGCGGTGCTGCGGCGCACCGTACGCAACGACTGGGCAAAAGTGGCGCTCAGGGTGATGATGGAGGCGGCCCGGGCGGCGGGCGTGATATTTACCGCTATCGATGAAGCCGACGAGGCGCTGGCGCTGCCGGCGGAGCTGCTGCCGCTGTGTGACAAAGCGCTGGCGCTGAGCCATGCCGTCCGCCACGGGCGGGAAGCCGTCGGCTTCAGTAAAGAGGAAATCGCGCTACTGGCGGCAGACTATCTGCACTGTTCGGCGAACTGGAACGAGGTGCAAACCGACGCTGACGGCAATATTATTCATGCCGTCAGGCCGGTTGAGCAGGGTTCATTCGTCAATCGTCCCGATAACCGCTGGCGGCGCACGGTGTACGATCTCAACGGCAAAAAAATGGCCTGAGCAAAAAGGGGCATCGGCCGATGCCCCTTCCGCTATTGCGGGTAAGCTACCCAGTCGCCGCCGTTCAGCCTAATCCACGGCTTGCCCTGATACATCACCACCACCGCGTTATCGTTTTCCGACACCACCTGCGTTTGCGGCAGGTTTTCGGTCAGCACCGACATATTGACGTTGGCGGCGTTGAACACCTGGCCGTCCACCACGCGGGAAACCAGATCGGAGAGCGCCAGCAGGCTTGTCGGGGCTTCCACGGTCATCGGCTGCGCCTGATGCGGCGCTTTCATCCCGGCGAATTTAATGCCGACGGGCACGTGCGTGATGTTCGGGCTGGGGATATCGCGCAGGCCGGACATCTGCATTTTATCACCCTGTAGCGCCGCGCCGTGCTCCGGCACAATTATCACCATTACCCGACGTCCCGATTTATCCAGATTGGTCAGGAAGGTATCAAGCTGATCGAACAGCAGCCTGGCGCGCGGCTGCCAGGCGGCGGTTTTGGTGCTGCCCAGCTCGCGGGTACCGTCGTGCAACGGGATCAGGTTATAGAAGGTGGCGGTGCGAGCGTCCGCGCTCTTCTGTCGCTCATCCAGCCAGCGCTGCATCAGTTCGCCGTCGTTAAAGACCGGCGAGCTGTCGAACGAGGTCCAGGATGCGCTGATGCCGGCCTGCGACATCAGCGGCGCCTGCAGGTCGCCATCGTCGCGCAGCTCCTGCAAATAGTTACCAAACACGCCGGTATGATCCATCATCAGCTGTTCTTTAAAGCCCAGCTTCGCCAGGTTATCGAACAGATAGCAGCGGCGATCGGTCGGCTTATAGAGATCGCTGTGCGAGGTCTGGCCGCAGCTGGCGCGCAGCAGACGGATCCCCGCCGGGCCGCTATAGCCGGTGGCGGAGTTATAGTTGTTCAGCACGATATCGAAATGCTTCCACAGCGGATGATCGCGTAGCTGAGCCACTTCCGCATCGGACCACGAGAGCGAGCAGATGTTGACGATCAGAATATCGAACGGCGCTGAATCGGCAGGCAGCGTGTCGGGGAAAGTCGTTACGCGCTGTTTTTCGCTGGCGTAAAACTTATCCAGATAAGCGGTCAGGTTGGCGCTGGTTGGCGGCGCCGACTGATCCATTGCGTTGGCATTGGCCGCGGCTTTGTTCGGCTGCGCCGCAGTATTAAGCGCCACCGGCGGCGTCGCCTCTTTGGTCGGCAACAGCGCGAAGGAAGGTCCGGCCATATTGACCACGTTGATCCACAGCAGCATCAGCGATACCAGCACCGACACGCGCACCCACTGGGAGACAAACAGATAGATCACCAGCATCACGAACCCGGCGCCGATCATCTGCCAGTTAACGAAACGGTTCACGAGATCCAGCAGATAGGCGCCGGAGAAACCGGCCAGCTGGCTGCCTTCGCTGAGAATACTTTGCGGGCCGGGTAGCCAGGTATCGTGCCAGAACAGGCCCAGGCCGAGGGGGACAGAGATCCAGTTGCGCCAGCGGTGCAGCCGTTCGTCAGGCAGCGGCAGCAGCAGCCAGGCCAGAAATACCAGGTTGGTCAGGGCGTGGAAATTCAGATAACCAAACCACAGCAGCGCGAATTTGATCAGGAAATAGAAATTCCAGCCGCCGAGACCACGCCAGTGCAGCAGGAGCGTCGGCTTTCGGGTCTTTGGTTGACTCATGTCTTATCCGATTTTGAAGAGTTACGCCGCCAGAGGCCTTCGTACTTCAGTGCGCGAGGCGGCGTGACCCGCAGCACCAGCTCCCGCCACTGCCTGGGCAGCCAGCGGGCGTAAAAGGGTTTCAGTAACAGCAGCAGCAGAACCGCCAGGATCAGGATTTGCACTCCGTCCATTAATGTCATGTCGTGATGTCCTGGCCAAGGGTGATATTGTGCGGCTGACGGCGCGCCTGCGGAGCGGTCACGGCCGACGCCGACGGCGCGGCGACAGGCGGCGGCGCATCCCGCCAGGCGGTTGGCACCTGACTGGTCAGCTGACGGACTTCCGACAGGATCTGTAAGTCTTCATGCCAGACCAGCCGGTTGGTAAAAATCTCATCGTGCGGCAGGTGAAAAATAAATTTTAGCGCGGTGTTCAAATCGCTAAAGCGGCAGGAAGAAAGAAACAGATAGAGCCGGTCGTCCAGCAGGGTAACCAGATCGCCGTAGCGACGCGGCTTACACAGCGTCAGCGCCTGCTCGGGTTTCAGCTCCGGCACAGGACGCAGTGCTACAAGCAGTCCTTTGCCGTTTTCCGGCAGCAGCGTATTGTTCACCAGCAGCGTGACCGACTGGCAAAAGTCCGCCAGCGGCAGATAGCCACGCGCCTGCAAAGGCTGCATCGATTTCATCAGCGCGCTGAGATCGGCCGGCACGTGGCGGTTATAGGATTGTCCCTGAATGCCTTCCAGCATGGTCAGAAAGCGCGACATGGTGGCGTTGATCGGCACGATGCTGTTGATGCCGCAGGCCAGCAGCAGCCGCTCGTCGCTGTAGCGCAGCGACGCCCGCATTTCCCGCACCACGATTTTCAACCCGCTACCGCGCGTGCGGCGCAGGCTATGGATCTGTTCTGCCAGCGCCGGGATCTGGTCGTTGTGTTGTAGGCTAAAGATCACCGTTGCCGCGCTGGCCTGCTGCGCGCGGTTGTGCAGTGCCGTATTGCTGTCAAACAGCGTCCACTGGCTCGACAGCGGCGGCGCGCCTTCCAGTACTGTTTTCTCCGCGAGATAGAGCGCCTCGTCATTCAGCGTCAGCGGCGTGCTTTGCTCTTTCTCCAACAGCCTGAACCGGTCCAGATTCAGATCCAGACGTAATGCGCGATCGGCCAGCATCCCACCGCTGTTGGCCCACCAGTTGATGCGGTAATCCCAGCAGTCCTGCTGCCAGTCCAGCTGCGCCAGGCCATCGACATGACGGTAAAGGCTTTGCACCCGGGTACGCAGCGCGTTGATTACTGAACCAAAGCTAATGATTAGCAGCGTGATAGGTTTAGCGTTAAGAAAGTGTTGTATCTTTTTTGTCCACAGCCGCAGCTCGTCCTGACTTAACTTTTCCCACAGGGAAGCAGGGGCAAAAAACAGGACCAGGCGAGGTTTTTCTGATAACACGCGAGCCAGATCGTCGGTAAAAGCGTGCAGCGCCCGACGGGTCTCCGGCAGCGAGAAAAGCGGGATGGCCGCAGGCCCGCCGGCGGGGGCGGGCGAAAGCAGCGTATCCGGCGCCAGGCCTGACGCGATCAGCGTAACGGTTTGCTGCGCGGCGATACACTGACGCGCCAGACAACGGGCGTCTTCCTGACGGTTGGCCGTCAGCCAGTAACATCCCGACGGCTGCATCAGCATCAACTCATCTCTGACCTGTTCAAATCCTAACGTAAATGGAGGTGTCATAAGATATTTCGCAACCCGGCTTGTTCTACGGCTAGAGTGTAGTCCAGTTAAAAAATGAAGTAGCATCATTGTATTCTGGCTAATATACATTACAACTTATAGCAAACCGACCCGCACCCGACCTAAGAATTTTCTTGCTCGGGGAGAATTTTTTGCTGCCTTCTGGGGCTATCTCTATGAGTCAACAGTCTGACAAAACGCGACCGCTGGCGCGTGGATCTCAGGACGATATCGCGCAACTGGAACGCGCTTTTTCGCTACAGAACTGGCGCTATATCGATATCGATCGCCAGGAAAGGCTGGCCGGGATCCTGGACCGCTGGCCGCTGCTGGCCGAGCTGGCCGATCCTACGCCGTCCGGGGAGCAGTAATGGCGGTGATTGCGCTACAGAGCGTCAGAGGCGGCGCCGGGGCGACATCGTTGACCGCTGCTTTTTCCTGGGCGCTCAATCAGCTTGGTGAACAGGTCATTACCGTCGATTTATCGGCCGATAACCTGCTGCGGATGCATTTTAATATGCCGGTGGGGCAGTCGCGCGGCTGGCTGCGGGCGGCCATTGACGGGCAGCCGTGGCAGCAGAGCGCGCTACGCTACGCGCCAGGGCTGGATTTTGTGCCCGCGGGGCGGCTTAACGACGATGAACGAATGGATTTTATTCGCCATCCGGAAAAGTACAGCCATGCCTGGCTGGCGCAAATCGATGCGTTAAGAAAGCTCTATCCCTGGATCCTGCTTGACGTGCCGTCTGGCGATACGCCCTGGACGCGAGCCATGGTGGCGCTGGCCGACCATGTCCTTAGCGTGGTGACGCCGGACGCTAACTGTCATATACGTTTGTATCAGCAAACTTTTCCCACCAACACGCTGTTTCTGCTGAATCAGTTTTCCCCGGTCAGCAAGGCGCAGCAGGATCTGCATCAGCTTTGGGTTAACAGCCTGAATAACTTTATTCCTTTAACCCTGCATCGTGATGAAGCGGTAGCGGAGGCGTTGATGAGCAAGCAGCCGCTGGGCGAATACCGACCGCACAGCCTTGCAGCGGAAGGGATGACGACCTTCGCCAGCTGGGCGCTGATTAATCTGCAGGCGCGCGCATGAGGCCGCTGCACTGGCTGTTGATGCCTGCCGCAACGGCGGCGCTGCACGAACGCTATGCGGGCTATCGCCAGCACGGCGCGTCGGCGGCAACTGCCGCCATGCAGTGCTTCTGGGTGACGCTCGGCTGGGCCTTTCTCCGTTTTGAAACGCCAGCCTGGCAGCGCGTACAGGCGCAGCGTCGCCGCCTTTATCCGCATATTTCGCCGGAAAGGCCGCATCCTGCGGATATTGTACGCTATCTGCTGCAAACGCTATGGCTGCTGCTGGTGGTTCCTTTTAACGGCGTCTCGCTCAGCGAGCGTGCGGGCCGCTATACCCTGAGAACGCCGCGCCAGCGCTTTTATAACTGGCTGGACAAGCTGCCGGAAAAAGCGGCCGCGCGCGATATGGAAAACCGCGTTGAACGCCGGCTACGCCGCCTGCCGCCAACGCTGCGTAAAGCGTTGTTCGGCGTGGCGATCGCGATCGCTACGGCGCTGGCGCTGCTTTGTATCTCGCAGCCGTTCGATCTCTTTACGCAGTTTATCTTTGTCGCACTGCTGTGGGGCGTGGCGATGGTGGTGCGGCGCATTCCTGGCCGCCTGTCGACCATGATGCTGATCGTGCTGTCGCTGACGATTTCCTGCCGCTATTTGTGGTGGCGCTACACCTCGACCCTGAACTGGGACGATCCGCTGAGCCTGACCTTCGGCGTGCTGCTGATCGCGGCGGAAACCTATGCCTGGGTGGTGCTGATCCTCGGCTATTTTCAGACCCTGTGGCCGCTTAATCGTCCGCCAGTGTCCATGCCGGAAGATATCAGCAGCTGGCCGACGGTGGATCTGCTGGTGCCGACCTATAACGAGCCGCTGAGCGTGGTAAAGCCGACGCTGTACGCCGCGCTGGGTATCGACTGGCCTAAAGACAAGCTCAATATTTACGTGCTGGATGACGGCAATCGCGCGGAGTTCCGCGCCTTTGCGGCAAAAATCGGCGTGCACTACGTGGCGCGACCCACACATGAACACGCTAAAGCGGGCAATATCAACCACGCGCTGCGCACGCATTGCCGCAGCGAGTTTGTGTCGATTTTTGACTGCGACCACGTGCCGACGCGCTCGTTTCTGCAAATGACGCTGGGCTGGTTTGTGAAAGATCCCAAACTGGCGATGTTGCAAACGCCGCACCATTTTTTCTCGCCCGATCCTTTTGAACGCAACCTCGGCCGCTTCCGCCGGACGCCGAATGAAGGCACGCTGTTCTACGGGCTGGTGCAGGACGGCAACGACGTGTGGGACGCCGCGTTTTTCTGCGGTTCCTGCGCGGTGATCCGGCGCACCGCGCTGGATGAAATCGGCGGCATCGCGGTGGATACCGTGACCGAGGACGCGCATACCTCGCTGCGCCTGCACCGCAAAGGCTATACCTCCGCCTATATTCGTATTCCGCAGGCGGCCGGGCTGGCGACCGAAAGCCTCTCTGCCCATATCGGACAGCGCATCCGCTGGGCGCGCGGCATGGTGCAGATTTTCCGGCTGGATAATCCGCTGACGGGCAAAGGGCTGAAGCTGGTGCAGCGGCTCTGCTACGCCAACGCCATGCTGCACTTCCTTTCCGGCATTCCCCGGCTGATTTTCCTGCTCGCGCCGCTGGCTTTTCTGCTTTTTCACGCCTACATCATTTTTGCTCCCGCGCTGGCTATCGCCATTTTCGTGCTGCCGCATATGCTGCATACCAGCCTGACCAACTCGCGTATTCAGGGCCGCTGGCGACACTCGTTCTGGAGCGAGGTCTACGAAACGGTGCTGGCCTGGTATATCGCACGGCCGACCACGGTGGCGCTGTTCAATCCGCATAAGGGCAAATTCAACGTGACGGCCAAGGGCGGCCTGGTGGAAGAGCAGCATCTCGACTGGGTGATCACCCGGCCCTATATGCTGCTGGTGCTGATTAACGTCGCCGGTCTGATGGCCGCCGTCTGGCGGCTGAACTATGGCCCCTCTACTGAAATCCTGACGGTGCTCGTCAGCGTGGTCTGGGTGATTTACAACATGATTATCCTCGGCGGCGCGGTGGCGGTTTCCGTCGAGGCGCGCCAGCTGCGTGAAGCGCACAGGGTAGAGATCGCCATGCCGGCGGCGCTGGCCCGTGAAGATGGCCATATGCTGCCGTGCACGCTGCGCGACTACTCCGACGGCGGCGTCGGCCTGGAGCTGCGCGAGGAAAACCTGCTGAAGGAACATGAAAAGGTCTGGCTGCTGCTGCGGCGAGGCCAGCAGGAATTCAGTTTTCCCTGTGTGGTGCAGCGTACCTTTGGCCGCCGCGCCGGCATCCGCCTGCATGAGCTTACTACCGGACAGCACGTGGAATTTATCCAGTGCACCTTCGCCCGCGCCGATACCTGGGCGCTGTGGCAGGACAGTTTTCCTGAAGACAAACCGATGCAGAGCTTCGCTGACATTATGGTGCTGGGCTTTAAAGGCTATCTGCGCCTGGCGGAGTACGGCCCGCAGCCGCTGCGCGGGCTGTTTGCCGGGCTGACGCGTCTGACCAGCTGGCTGGCTTCCTTTTTCCCGAGGGGCGTAGGGCGACCCGATCCCACGATCCACTGACGCAAAGTTGATGATGAAACGATGACGAGAAAACTACGCTGGTTCACTGCTGTTCTGATGGGCGTTATGCCGCTGACCTGGGCGGCGCCCGACCCTGCGCCGCTGCCGATGACCGCTACGGACGCTGTCGATCCCGCCGCGCCGGTACGCGACGTGACGCGCACTTTTGCCCAAATCGCGCCGCCGCCGGGCGTTTTCACGCTAACCGGCACCCGAACCCAGGGGCAGATTGAATTTGGCGTGCGCAGCGACGAGCTGGTGACCAAAGCGCTGTTGACGCTTAGCTATCGCCCTTCGCCTGCGCTGCTGCCGGTGGTTTCGCATCTTAAGGTCTACCTGAATGATGAAATGGTCGGACTGGTACCGATCGCGCAGGATCAGGCAGGCAAAACCAGCCAGATCCAGCTGCCGCTGGATCCGCGTTTTATCAGCGACTTTAACCGCGTGCGGCTGGAGCTGGTTGGCCACTACGCCAATATGTGCGAAAACCCGGCTAACAGCGCCGTCTGGCTGGATATCGGCAAGGAAAGCTCGCTGGCGCTGACGCTGCAAAAGCTGCCGTTGCAGGACGATCTCTCGCATTTCCCGGAACCGTTTTTTGATTCGCGCGATAACCGTCCGCTGATCCTGCCGATGGTCTTTGCCGGTGCGCCGGGCCTGGGACAGCAAAAAGCCGCCGCCGTGCTGGCTTCCTGGTTCGGCACCAAAGCGGACTGGCGCGGACAGTCGTTCCCGGTGCTCTATAACCAGCTGCCGGAGCAGCAGCACGCGGTGGTGTTTGCCACCAACGACCGGCGACCGGACTTTTTAAAAACGCTGCCGCCGGTGGATAAGCCGACCATCGCCATCGTTAATCAGCCGCAAAATCCCTGGGAGAAAATGCTGCTGGTGATGGGACGCGACGACAACGATTTACTGAAGGCGGTGCAGGGAATTGCGCAGGGTGAGGTGCTGCTGCGCGGGCAAAGCGCAACGGTAGACGAGGTAAAAGAGCTGATGCCCCGCAAACCGTATGACGCCCCGAACTGGGTGCGCACCGACAGGCCAACCACTTTTGGCGAGCTGCAGCAATATGCCAACCAGCTACAGAGCGACGGCCTACAGCCGAACCCCATTGCGCTGACGCTGAAACTGCCGCCGGATCTCTTCCTGGTGCGCGCGCGCGGCATCGATATGAATATTACCTATCGCTATACCACGCCGATGCAGGAAGACGGCTCCCGGCTGGCGGTTAACCTGAACAACCAGTTCGTGCAGGATTATCCGCTGTCGGGCAAGCACGACAACGGCAGACAGCTGCTGCGCATTCCGCTGGTGCAGGGTCTGACCGACAGCAGCACCCAGCTGACCATCCCGGCGCTGCGTCTGGGCGTGGTAAACCAGCTGCGCTTCGACTTCGACTACGCCAGCCTCTTTTACGGCGGCACCTATAACAGCGCCACGAAGGAAAGCCGCTGTGCCACCGTTACCCCGGTGGCCAATCACGTGGTGATCGATGATAACTCCACCATCGATTTCTCCGGCTACCGCCACTATATACAGATGCCGTCGCTGCGCGCCTTCGCCAACGCGGGTTTCCCTTTCAGCCGCAACGCCGACCTGGCGCAAACGCTGGTGCTGGTTAACGCGAGGCCAGAGGCGGACAAGGTCAGTGCGCTGCTGAACGCGCTGGGCAATATTTCTGCGCAGACCGGCTATCCGGCGCTGCAAGTGAAAATGACCGATGACTGGAGCAAGGCGAAGGCGCAGGATGACGATCTGCTGATGATTGGCGAAATCCCGCAGGCGTTGAAGGACGACAGCAAAATCAACCTGCTGGTGGACGCCGCGAAAAGCTGGGTCAACAAGCCTAACCGCCAGAACGATTTTTCCACTCGGCCTCTGTCGACTGACGACATGTACGCGGAAAGCCAGACGACCATCAGCTCCAGCGGGCCGATGGCGGCGATCGTCAGCTTTAAATCGCCTTTCCACGACCAGCGAAGCGTGGTGGCGCTGCTGGCGGACAGCCCGCGTGCCTGGCAGCTGCTGAACGGCGCGCTGATTGACAGCGATAAACGCGCGGCGATTTTCGGTTCGGCCACGGTGATCCGGGAATCCGGCGTGAACAGCCTGCGCGTGGGCGATACCTGGTATGTTGGCCATCTGCCGTGGTGGGAGCGCGTCTGGAACGCGCTGGCCACGCATCCGATTATGCTGGCCGCGTTTGCCGCCGTGGTGGTGATCCTGTTCGCGCTGCTGCTGTGGCGTTTAATGCGCAGCATCAGCCGCCGTCGCCTGGGCGATGAGGACGATCTGTAATGAACCCGCACTGGCTGGCGCCCGCGCTGCTGCTGCCGCTGAGCGGCATGGCGGCCGAGACCGTGCAGGTTTCGCCCGTTGACTGGCTGCTACAGCAGGTGCGCGTCGGCGAAGCGACCAACAAGTTCGATCTGGTCAGCCAGTCGCTTTACCGGCTGGAAAAGATTGCGCCGGACAATCCGCAGGTGCTGGCGGCGCAGATCCGTCAGGATCTTCGCTCGGGCCAGCGGGATCGGGCGCGGGAAAGGCTGACGCGGCTGAAAAATATCGCCCCCGACGCGGTAGCCACCCGTCAGGCCGAAGCAAGCCTGCTGCTGGATGCCGAAGAAGGACGCCAGCAGCTGCAGCAGGCCAGACTGCTGGCGGCCTCCGGCCATCTGCCCGAGGCGCGAGCGGCCTGGGACAGGCTGTTTCACGGCGTGTTTCCCGCAAGCGATCTCGCGCTGGAATACTGGCGGCTGGTGGCTCGCCTGCCTGAACAGCAGCCGCTGGCGTTAACGCAGCTGGAGGTGCTGGATCGGGACGCACCGGGCAACGTCAATGTCAAAATGGCAATTGCGCAGATGCAGCTTAGCCAGGATAACCGCGTGGCCGCGATTAAGCAGCTACAGGAGATAGCCGACGAACCGGCGGGAAGGACGCAGGCCGCCGAGCTGTGGCTGAACGATATCAAGTCGCAGCCGGTCACGCCGCAGACCGTGGCGCAGCTGCAAACCTATCTGCGCACCTTTACCAGCGACAAACCGCAGGCGGACGGCCAGCTTGAGCTGGCGCGCCAGGAGCAAATGCTGGCGGATCCCGCTTATCAACAGCGGCTGCGCGGACTGGCCCTGATCGATAAAGGCGAGAGTACGGCGGCGATCCCGGCGCTGCGGGCGGCGCTACAGGCCAGCCCCAACGATCCGGATCTGCTGGGCGCGATGGGTCAGGCGCTGTCGCGCGCTAACCAACGTGAAGAAGCGGACGGCTATTTTCAGCGCGCCGTGACGGCAGACGCGCAGGGCACGGACATCGGTAAATGGCAAAGCCTGCTGCAATCCAACCGCTACTGGCTGGCGATTACCGCAGGCGACAAAGCGCTGGCGGCAGGCGATATCCGCGGCGCGACGCGGAGCTACCAGCAGGCGCAAAGCCTGGACAATACCGACGGCTACGCGTTGATCGGCCTGGGCGATGTGGCGGCGGCACAAAAAAATGCCGCCGCCGCCGAGGCGCTTTTCCGCCGCGCGCGGCAGCTTGATCCGGATAACGCCACGGCGACGCAGCGGCTGGTCACGCTCTATCAGCAGCAGTCGCCGGAAAAGGCGCTGGCCTTTATCAACGGGCTGCCTGCGGCGCAGAAGCGCTCGCTTGGCGCGACCCTCGCCAGCCTGCGCAGCAGCACGCTGAGTGCGGAAGGCGATAAACAGGCGGCGGCCGGGCGCTGGGCAGAGGCGGCGGAACGGTATCGCCAGGCGCAGCAGGGCGCGCCGGATGATATCTGGCTGAACTATCGGCTGGCGGGCGCGCTGCGTCAGGCGGGCCAGCCCCAGGCGGCGGATCGGCAGATGGCGGCCATGGCGCAGCGCCAGCCCGGCGTACCGACGCAGGCCTATGCTTATGCCCTCTATCTTTCCGGCAGCGATCGCGCAGAAGAGGCCATGCGGCAGCTCCGGGCTTTGCCCGCTGCAAAATGGGACGCGAACATTAAAGCGCTGAACGATCGGCTGGAAACGGACAGGGTTATCGCCCGCGCCGAACAGCTACGTGCCAGCGGCCAGGAAAGCCAGGCCGTCGCGCTGCTGGGCCAGCTGCCGCCTTCCAGCCGCATTGCGCTGACCGAGGCGGACTGGGCGCTGGTGCGCGGCGATGCGCAGCAGGCTCTGGCGCGCTATCGCGACGTCGGCGAGAAAGAGCCGCAGAATAACGACGCGCGGCTGGGCGAAATCGAAGCGCTGGTGGCGTTGGGGGATTTGCCTGCCGCCAAACAGCGGCTGCAGGCTTTACCGTCGGCCGTAGCGGAAGAGAGCGTCAATACCGGACGGCGGGTGGCGAACGCGGCGCAAAGCGTCGGCGATACCGCCCGCGCCGCCACGCTGTATGGCCTGCTCAAGCCAAAGGCGGCGCAGGAAATGCCTTCGCAAAGCAGCGCGCTGGTGTTTCGCGACGCGGCAAGGCTGGAAGCGGCGCAAAACGATCCTGCCGCCGCGCAGTATGACTATCGTCAGGCGATGGTCGCCAGCGGCATCGCTACGACGGCACCGCAAAGCACAGAGGACTACACGCGGCTGACGCGCAATAACCAGCAGGACGACTGGCTGAAGCGCGGTATCCGCAGCGAAGCGGCCGATCTGGCGCGCCAGCAGGACACCAGGCTGACGCTGGCGGAGGATTACGCCAGAAACAAAGGCACCGGCGGCGTGTCCGATTTCACTGCTCATACCACTATGGCGCAGGCGGAGACGCCGTTCGGCCAGGGCAAAGGCTGGCTGCGGCTGGATAACGTGGATATTTCAGCGGGCACCTTCTCGCCCAACAGTCTCGGCAACATTAATGAAAATTTTGGTACCTGCGCCAATGCTGACGCAACCTGCAACCGTGATTTTCGCCAGCATCAGAACGGCACCAGCGTCGGCATCGGCTACAACAGTGACAAGTGGTCGGCGGATATTGGTACCACGCCGCTGGGCTTTGAGGTAACCAACTGGGTCGGCGGCTTCACCTGGAACACCAGCCTGAGCGATCTGGGCGTGTCGCTGACCGCCTCCCGCCGCCCTGTTTCCAGCTCGCTGCTGGCCTATGCGGGCGCGCGCGATCCCAATACCGCCAGCGGCAAAACCTGGGGCGGCGTGGTCGCCACCGGCGGCGCAGTGGGCCTGAGCTACGATAAAGGCGGCGCGCACGGCGTCTGGGCCGATATCAGCGCCCATCAAATCACCGGTGAAAACGTCAAGGACAACGCTCGTGAACGGCTGATGGTTGGCTACTACTATAAGCTGCTCAACGAGGACAACCGACGGGCGACTATTGGCCTGAACGGCATGTTATGGCACTACACCCGCGATTTGAGCGACTATTCGCTCGGCCAGGGCGGCTATTACAGCCCGCAGACCTATAACTCGCTGTCGGTGCCGCTCAGCTACCGTCAGCGTACGGAAAACTGGTCGTTCGACGTGGGCGGTTCGGTTTCCTGGTCCCGCTCCCGCACCCACGCGCAGTCGCGCTATCCGTTAAGTTTCGGTGCGCTGACCGGTGATAATCCACAGGGCGCCAGCAGCAGCAGCAGCGGCTTCGGCTATACGCTGCAGGCGGCGGTAGAGCGACGGTTAAGCGCGCACTGGACGCTGGGCCTGGGAATGGATATTCAGCAGGCCGAGGACTATACGCCCAGTCACGGCATGATTTATCTGCGCTATTCCATGGCGGGCTGGGAAGGCGATCTCGATATGCCGTCGCAGCCGCTGACGCCTTATGCTGATTTTAAATAGCGATCTATGTCGTTTGGCCGCGGATTTCCTATCGGAAAACACCTAATCGACCCCTGGCAGCAAGGGATAACTTAACAAGCGCCTGTCATAGGATATACTCAGGGCTGTTTTTGCCGCCCGCTTTGGCGGCAGTCAGCTTTGCGGAGAACAGGCTTGCGCGTTAGTCGTTCGTTAACGATAAAACAGATGGCGACGGTATCCGGCGTCGCGGTGGTCACCATCCTGATTTTTATCGTCATTCAACTTTTCCATTTTGTGCAGCAGCGCAGGATTGACTATGCCCAGCAGATGGAAAACGTTGCGCATACCGTGCGCCAGCCGCTGGCGCAGTCGGTGCTGAAGGCGGATATCGGCCAGGCTGAACGTATTCTTAATTCCCTTAAGCCCGCCGGTATTCTGGCGCGCGCCGAGGTCGTGTTGCCCAACGGGCTACAGACGCTGCACACCGATTTTGAACCGACGAAGCCGGTACCGAAGCTTGTCGCCACCATTTTTGAACTGCCGGTGCAAATCACCGTGCCGCTCTATTCGGTGGGGCCTTCCAACCCCAAGCCGCTGGCGCTGCTGGTGCTGGAGGCCGACTCCTGGCGCGTTTATCAGTTTATCCTCAGCGCGCTCTCCACCATGGTGACGACTTACCTGCTGCTGGCGCTGATCCTGTCGGTTGCTATCAGCTGGTGCATTAATAAACTGATCGTCAGGCCGCTGCGCAGGATTGCCGCCGAACTGCACGATCTGCCGCCGCAGGAGGCCATCGGCCATCAGCTGGCGCTGCCCGCCCGCCATCGCGACGACGAGCTGGGCATGCTGATCCGCAGCTATAACCGTAATCAGCAAATTATCGAGACGGTGCACGATGAGGCGCGTCGTTTGACTACGCGTGTCGCGCTGACCAATCTGCCCAGTCAGACGCTGTTCCTGGCGCTGCTTGAGCAGCACATCAACGCGATAGCGGATAAAGACGGTTTCACGCTGATGGTGCTGCGCATCGAGACGCTACAGGAAGCGAACGGCGTGGTAGCGGACGAGCAGCGCGACGCGCTGACGCTGACGCTGCTGGATAAAATCCGCAACTGCATCGACGGGCAGACGCTGACCGGCCAGCTGTCGGACAGCGATTTTGTGCTGCTGATGAAACGCGCTACGCCTGTCCGCGCCATGCGGATGGCCCGGCTGCTGCTGCTGCGCCTGACCCAGCCTGTTATGCTGCACGAGATGCAGATCCGGCCCAGCATCAGCATCGGTATGGCGACGCGGGAAGAGGCTCACCTGAGCGCGACGGAGCTGCTGAGCCGGGCGGCGTCGGCCATGATGTCGGCACGCCTTGAAGGTAAAAACCAGATCCTCTTTTTCGATGCCACCATGACCGAAAGGGCGCATAAGCGGCTGACGCAGGAGCACGATATTTTGCAGGGGCTGAGCGAGGGGCAGTTCACGCTGTTCCTGCAGCCGCAGATTGATATGCGTAGCGGTCAGCCGGTCGGCGCAGAGGTGCTGCTGCGTATGCGACAGCCGGACGGCAGCTGGAGCCTGCCGGAAGACCTGATCGTCAGCGCGGAAGAATCCGGCGTGATCCACGCGCTGGGCCGCTGGGTATTTGAAGAGGCGTGTCGCGTGCTGGCTGGCTGGCAAAAACGCGGCATCACGCTGCCGCTCAGCGTGAATATTTCCGCCGTGCAGCTGCGCGAACCGGACAGGGTGGCGCATCTGCAAACGCTAATCCAGCAGTATCAGATTGCGCCAGGCAGGCTGATGCTGGAGCTTACCGAAACGGCACAGGTCGGCGAACCGGCGCTGGCACTACGGCTGCTGAACGATTTGCAGCAGGCGGGCGTCGCCGTCGCGCTGGACGATTTTGGCACGGGCTACGCCAATTTAAACTGGCTGAGCCAGTTTAAGTCGCTGCCGGTCAGCAAGCTGAAGATGGATCGCAGCTTCGTCAGCCCGTTGCCGGAAGAGAATGCCATGGTGCGTATCGTGGCGGCTATCGCAGAGATCATGCAGCTGGAAGTGATTGCTGAAGGCGTGGAAACCTGCGATCAGCGCGACTGGCTGCTGGCACGCGGTATTCATATCGGCCAGGGCTATCTCTACGCTGGCGCGTTACCCCTCGCGGAGTTCGAGCGCCTCTATTTTTAAAGGCGGGCCTCTGTGACTAAGCAACCAGGGAACGCCTTTCGATCCCGGCCTGGCTGAAGCAAAAGCCGATGATTGATATGGAAATTTTCGTTTACACAGGGCAGCCTGAGCAAAGCGTTTGATAAAATTTCTCGCCCTGATGACGTATCCGCAAGGTTGACTACCCTGGCTGCAACAGCGTTAAGGAACGACTGAATGGATACATTATTATCAGGTGCACGGCGTTATTTTTGAGAAAACCGCCTGAGCGAAACCCCATCTCACCGCTGCTGAAGTGATTCAGCTCTTAAAATCACGCGTCCGTTCGCGCAATGTTTGTCAGATTATATCAATCCAGTTAACGCAGTGTTATTTTTGGCCTGTTGTCAAAATAACCATAGCCACGTCACCCGCCATCCAGGCCGTTAACGGATATTTTATGAAAACTTCCCTGTTTAAAAGCCTTTATTTTCAAGTGCTAACCGCCATCGCCGTCGGCGTACTGCTGGGGCATTTTTATCCGGAGCTGGGCGCGCAGATGAAGCCGCTGGGCGATGCTTTCGTTAAGCTGATCAAGATGATTATCGCGCCGGTGATTTTCTGTACCGTGGTGACGGGGATCGCCGGGATGGAAAGTATGAAAGCCGTCGGCCGTACGGGCGCGGTCGCGCTGCTTTATTTTGAAGTGGTCAGCACCATCGCGCTGATTATCGGTCTGATCGTGGTGAATGTGCTGCAACCGGGCGCGGGGATGAACGTCGATCCCGCTACGCTGGACGCTAAAGCCGTCGCGGTTTATGCGCAGCAGGCGGAACAGCAGGGCATCGTGGCCTTTTTACTGGATATTATTCCCGGCAGCGTTATCGGCGCTTTCGCCAGCGGCAATATTCTGCAGGTGCTGCTGTTCGCCATTCTGTTTGGCTTTGCGCTGCACCGCATGGGCGACAAAGGCACGCTGGTCTTTAACTTTATCGACAGCTTCTCGAAGGTCATTTTCGGCATTATCAATATGATTATGCGCCTTGCGCCGATCGGTGCCTTCGGGGCGATGGCCTTTACTATCGGAAAATATGGCGTGGGATCGCTGGTGCAGCTCGGCCAGCTGATTATCTGTTTCTATATCACCTGCGTATTGTTTGTGGCGATCGTGCTGGGCCTGATCGCGCGGGTGACCGGCTTCAACATCTTTAAGTTTATCGCTTATATCAAAGAAGAACTGCTGATCGTGCTGGGCACCTCCTCTTCCGAATCTGCGCTGCCGCGGATGCTGGATAAGATGGAAAAGCTGGGCTGCAAAAAATCGGTGGTGGGCCTGGTGATCCCAACAGGCTACTCCTTTAACCTGGACGGCACCTCCATTTACCTGACGATGGCCGCCGTGTTTATTGCTCAGGCGACCAACGCGCATATGGATATTGTCCATCAAATCACGCTGTTGGTGGTGCTGCTGCTCTCTTCAAAAGGCGCGGCTGGCGTAACGGGCAGCGGCTTTATCGTGCTGGCCGCCACGCTCTCCGCCGTCGGTCATCTGCCGGTCGCGGGCCTGGCGCTGATTTTGGGCATCGACCGCTTTATGTCTGAAGCGCGCGCGCTGACCAACCTTATAGGCAACGGCGTGGCAACGGTAGTGGTCGCGAAATGGGTTGACCAGCTGGATGAAAAACAGCTGAAAGCGACGCTTAACGCACCGAAAAAATCGAAAAAACTGTCGGAAACCCGCCTGTAAGCAGCCAATAACATAAATATCCCGCCGAAATGCCCGACGTGACTTGCCCTCACGTCGGGCATTTGCATAATAACCCCCATTGTTTGACTATTTTTCACTTTGCGGTGGGACATCCCCGCCGTCGCGTGGTCTAAGAAGCTATTCGTCGGCTTCCCTGAGTTATCCTTTCCACCGATAGCCGTAGGCCACCAGCGATTTTATTGGTTTGTGATTGAGTAGGGGTTCACATGCAGGGCACCACAATTCGTCTTTTAGTGGGTGGGATAGCGCTGGCCTTCGCCAGCAGTTCGGTGCAGGCTGAAACTCTTCAACCCGATCCCGCCTGGCAGCAGGGAAAACTGGATAACGGTTTTCGTTGGCAGGTGCTGACCACGCCGCAGCGTCCCAGCGACCGCGTGGAAGTCCGCCTGATGGTCGATGCCGGTTCGCTGGTAGAAAGCACCCAGCAGGCAGGCTACAGCCATCTGCTGCCGCGCCTGGCGCTGGTACATAACGCCAGGCTGGACACCGCGCAGCAGCGCTCGCTGTGGCAGCAAAGCATGAATCCGGATCGCCCTCAGCCGCCCGCAGTGACCTCGTATGACTTCACGCTTTATTCGCTTAGCCTGCCTAACAACCGTCCTGAAGTGCTGAAAGAAGCGATGAACTGGCTGGCGGCTACGGTCAGCGATATGACGGTCAACGAGCAGACCGTTAATACCGCGCTTAACGCAGACGATCCTATCGCCACCTGGCCTGCCGACCCGCAGGATCCCTGGTGGCGCTACCGGCTGAAAGGCTCCGCGCTGTTAGGCCACGATCCCGCTTCGCCGGTCAGCACGCCGGTGGATATGGCAAAGCTGAACGCTTTCTACAAACAATGGTATACGCCGGACGCCATGACGCTGTTCGTGGTCGGCAACGTGGAAAGCCGTGGCCTGGTGGAGCAAATTAACCGTACTTTTGCGCCGCTACAGGGCAAACGCGAGACGCCCGCCCCGGTGCCCACGCTCTCTTCCCTGCCGCAGGAGCCTGTCAATCTGGTCAATGCTAAACTGAACCAGGATCGCCTGTCTCTGGTATGGGATAACCCGTGGCAGCCGATCCGCGATTCGCAAAATCTACAGCGCTACTGGCAGAGCGATCTGGCGCGCGAGGCGCTTTTCTGGCATGTACAGCGCGTACTGAGCGACAACAAAGCGCAGAAAGTGCAGGTCGGCTTTGACTGTCGGGTACTTTATCAGCGCGCCCAGTGCGGGATTAATCTGGATGCGGACAACAACACGCTGGCCTCTAATCTGAACCTGATCGCGCATGAGATGGCAAATATTCGCGACAACGGTCTGCCGCAGGAAGAGTTCGACGCGCTGATGGCGCAGAAAACCGTTGAGCTGAACAAGCTGTTCGCGACCTACGCGCGCACCAATACGGACGTGCTGATGAGCCAGCGCCTGCGCTCGCAGCAGAATGCGGTGGTGGATATCGCGCCTGAGCAGTATCAGAAGCTGCGGCAGAAGTTCCTGTCAGAGCTGACGCTGCAGATGATGAACCAGGAGCTTCGCCAGCAGCTTTCGCAGCCGCTGACCATGCTGCTGATGCAGCCGCAGGGCGAGGCGGAAACCAACGTCCGGGCACTTTACGACGGCTGGCAGAAAATTATGCAGCCCGCGCCTGCCGCTGAAGCCGCTCCGTCAGCGGTGGACGAGACCCGGCCTGAAGTGTCGGATATCCCCGCCACGCAGAATTAACCGACCCGGAGCGCCGTCCTTTTTCCGTCCTGCGGCTTAGCTGAATCGGCCGCAGGCGATTTCATTCAGGCTGCGCAGGCCTGATTGGCAATAACCCCGGCGCGGTCGCTTAATTAAGGTTACGCAGCCCGGGCCACTCTCGCAATTTTCCGCGGTCGCGCGTTACCACTTGCGCGCGCGCAGCCACTCGTTCACCAGCATCGGCCAGCTGGCAAGCGGCAGATCCGCCACGTTGCGGATGCCGAAGCCGTGGCCGCCTTTCTCGTAGAAATGCAGTTCGCTGGGCACGCCGTGTTCACGCAGCGCACTGAACATCACCATACTGTTATTAATCGGCACCGACTCGTCATTAACGGCATGGATCAGCAGCGTTTGCGGCGTATGCGCCGTTACGCGGGTTTCCAGAGAGTAGGCTTCGATTTCGCGCTGGGTCGGGCAGTCGCCCAGCAGACGCAGCCGCGAGCCGGCGTGCGCCAGCCCTTCACGCATACTGATCACCGGATAGAGCAGCACCAGCGCATCGGGCCTGGCGGCCAGCGAATCGGCGATATCCTGCACGGGATAAAGCTTTTCTTCAAAGCGCGTGCCGACGCTGGCCGCGACATAGCCTCCGGCTGAAAAACCCATCATCACTATCCGTTTGCCGTTCAGGCCGCGCGCTGCGCGATGGCGTAAAACGCGCACGGCGCGCTGAGCGTCTGCTAACGGCGCTTCGGCCGCTTCATGATGGCCGTCCTGCGGAAAACGGTAGGTCATCACCGCCAGCGTATAGCCCATGGAGGTAAAGAACATCGCCAGCGCGCTGCCCTCTCTGTCGATCATAATGCGCTCGAAGCTGCCGCCTGGCGCAACCAGCAGCGTTACGCCGTTGGAGGTTTCGGGATACCAGAACGCCAGCTCGGGGCAACGCACGCCCGAGGCAGCCCGATCGAAAGGCTCATATTCTTTAGCCATATCCACAATCTGTGGGCTAACGCGTGAATCGCTGGCGCCTGGCGCATCGCCGTGGGGCCAGATAGTGATGATGTCGGCTTTCATAAACGCTCCCGCTCCGCCTTATTGGTCATAAAGGCAAAGCTAAAAATTCAAATACCTTATGGTAATAAATTCAGCATCACCGATTTTGGGCTAAGTCGTCCACTATTCAGCGCTTAATTCCATCTATTTCAGAATTTATCCAGGAAGTTTAGCAGGTATTTTAGCCGCGATAAGACAGCGAAAATGCGCAGTATTAAATGCTGTAAGTTTGTTTTTTGTTGAGAGTAAATAATTACCGTTAAGTTTTAAAAAGTCACCCGGCATCGCTTTCTGGATAATCCACTTTTTATTTGGCTTAGGCAAGATGGAAAAATTTAGGGCGAATAGCCTTAAATTTGCCTATCCGGCGCAAACAGCTGCTATATAATCCGTTGGTTTGGAGCGCACTGCCTGTTGCCTTCTGCCCGTTTTCTTCTTTGCCTGCCAGGCTATTGCTTCAAAGCGTTAAACGCAGCTATAGCATCTAACTTTAAGAGGTTTATTTCTTCTTATGCGGTTATGAATATAACGCTAAAATTTAGCGAGTGATATTTAAATAATAAGATGCCGCTTTTTCCCGGCGGCGGCTTGCGATGACCGGTTAAAAATCACGCTTAACTATAATATTGCGGTTAATCGTTACGGAGCATTCGTTGTCTTTGGTTGGAAGTGACGCTAAAGTAACGCTGTTTTTATTGTTATGATTAATATCATACCGGTAAATAGTCTTCTGAATATTGCCCTGCAGAAAAATTTCCTTGTATTTTCAATCGGGATTAAATGCTCGACTTCTGAATTATAGCTTTTCCTGGCCAGCAGCGCTGCCAGCTCAGGCGTCATTTTATTCGCGCTGGCGGGGTAGTTTGCTGCAAAAGAATATCGTTCTCCTTGATACCTGGATCTTTAATCAGGGCATCGGTCATACTAATCCCAGCGCTGCTGTTTGTATCAAGGCAGGCTGACGCCCGCAGGTTCATGCGTACAGATAAATAACGCTGTTGGGACTATTACTCACTGTAAAATTAGCGCCTGGTGCCGGCCATGCGCAATTTTTTGCCGGTTATAACTGAGGCAATACGGCCGGTAGATGCAGTTCCTTTGCCATTATCACCATCAATAAGAAATCCATCTCTGTTATACAGGCTATTCCCCGCCAATGGGTGAGGCGTAAAACATATTTTCCTGCAGAACGATGTACGGCTTCAGGATGTTCAATGTGATATCTGCAGCATGGCTACGGGCCTTTATACTTAAGGCATTCAAACGCGATATCCTTCCTGCATCCGGCCTGTTAACCCGCCGCGCCGCGTTTTGCGGCGCGGGGGAACAGCCGTCAGGCAGGCAGCTCAGGCATGGCGGAGAGCGGGATAATTGCGCCGCGATGCTGGATCACCGTACTGGCCGTCAAATGACCTCGCCTTGCTGCCTCCGTCGCGTCGCCGCCGTTCAGACGTACCGCCAGGTAGCCCGCGCTGAACGAGTCGCCGGCCGCGGTGGTGTCCACAATGCGGCTGGCCGGAAGCGCCTGCGCAGGCACTTCCACAATTGGTTCGCCGGTTACGGAAACCAGACAGGCGTCTGCCCCGCGCTTGATAACGACCTCTGACACCCCGGCTTCATGCGTTCTGGCGATGACGCGTTCCACGTCGGTTTCGCCCCACAGCACATGCTCGTCGTCCAGCGTCAGGAAGGCGATATCGGTAACGGCCAGCATCGCCCGGTAAGCCGCCTGCGCCTCTGCAACAGAAGCCCACAGCCGGGGACGGTAATTGTTATCGAAAATGACTTTGCCGCGGTTGCTGCGGCAGCGCGCCAGCAGCGTCATCAGCTTTTCGCGGCCCGCTGGCATAAGGATGGCCAGGCTGATGCCGCTCAGATAGAGATAGTCGAACTGCGCCAGCTGCCGGCAAATTTCCTCGGCGCACGCGCCTTCCAGCCAGAAGCGCGCGGCCGCGTCATTGCGCCAGTAATAGAAAGTCCGCTCGCCGTGGGTATCGGTTTCGATCACGTAAAGGCCGGGCAGTTTGTTCTCCATACGCTGGACAAGCCCGGTCTGCACTTTTTCCTGTTGCCATGCCGCCAGCATATCGCTGCTGAACCTGTCCGTGCCCAGCGCGGTGACGTAATGGACCGCCAGCAGGTTGGTCTGGCGGGCAAGGTAGACCGCCGTATTTAGCGTATCGCCGCCAAAACCGCGGCTCAGGCCCTGTTCTTTTTGGGACAGCTCAATCATACATTCGCCGATAACGGCGATATTTTTCCTGGTCATAATAATCCGCTCGCTACGTTTTTTCGTTCCAGTGTCGCCGTGCTGAACGCCGTAGTCAATATTTTAAAACGCTGTTTTACTTTTTTAATGAGGGCCTCATGGGCCGCTTTAGCAGCAAATAACGCGATAAAGTTATCCATGCGAATGCCGATACTGACTGCAGAAGCCCCACCCATTACGGCCTCAAAAATAACAAGGATCTTAATATGGTGCTGAAGAACATCAGACACCGGCTTCCTCCCTCAACTGTCGTGAAACAACAACAGCAGGAGCGTCTTTACTGGCGAGAGTGCCAGCGCACCTACACGTTTCAGCCGATCTACCGGGTAACCGGCAGCCTGATGGCAATTGAGCTGCTCACTGCGGTGTTTCATCCTTCCGCGCCGGGGCAGAGAGTATCGCCGGAGTCCTATTTTGCCGCGCTTGACGCTACGGAGCGGATGCTGATTGTTCGCGAGCAGCTGGAACTGTTGGAGAAGTGGAAAACAAAATTTATCGAAGGCGGCATGGTGGCCTCGGTCAATATTGACGGTCCGACGCTACAGGCCGTCCAGCATAATCCGCTGGTTCGCCAGCTTATCGCGCGCTGTCCGTGGGTGCGTTTTGAACTGGTTGAACATCAGGTGCTGCCGCAGGAAGCGCTGGTCGCGCAGATCCCGGAGCTGGGGCCGCTGTGGCTGGACGATTTCGGCTCGGGCATGGCGAATTTTTCTGCGCTATCAGAGCTGAAATATGACTATATCAAGCTGGCGCGCGAGCTGTTTATCCTGCTGAGAAAATCGGAAGAGGGCCGCAGCCTGTTCAATATGCTGCTGGCGCTGATCAACCGCTACTGCAAAGGCGTGATTGTAGAAGGCGTCGAGACGCTGGAGGAGTGGCATCAGGTAAAGAACTCGTTCGCCTGCGCGGCGCAGGGCTATTATTTCGCGCATCCTATGCCGTTTGATCGGCTGGAAACGCTGCCGCTAAAGCTGGCGTAATGCCGTTTTCTCCCTGCTCGTCTATCTTTACAGGAGACGAAGCGAACAAGGAGATAAACAGTGTCGCGCACAGGAAAAGTAATTAGCTGGATTGTCGGGATTTTTTTGTTGCTGGTTGTGGTGGTAGTAGTAGTTATCGCGACATTTAACTGGAACCGCCTGAAGCCAACTATCAACCAGAAAGTCTCCACAGAGCTGAATCGCCCCTTCGCTATCCGCGGCGATCTGGGCGTCGCCTGGGAGCGTAATCGCGACGATCCGGGCTGGCGTAGCTGGGTGCCGTGGCCGCACGTGCACGCGCAGGATATTCTGCTGGGCAACCCGCCAGCTATTGACGATATTACGATGGTGCATTTGCAGCGCGTGGACGCAACGCTCTCCCCGCTGGCGCTGCTGCATAAAGAAATCTTTATCCCGTGGATCAAACTGGAGCAGCCCGATGCGCGTCTGATCCAGACGGCGAAGGGCAAAAATAACTGGACGTTTGACCTGGCCGCCAGCGACAGCGCCTCGTCCGATGCACAGCCTTCCGCGTGGACTTTCCGCATGGACAACATCCTGTTCGATCAGGCAAAAATCGCGTACCGTGACGCCATTAACAAGGCGGACGTGCAGGTGACGGTCAATCCGTTGGGCAAGCCCGTTCCCTACGCCCAGATTGCAGGCGGCAAGGATGAAGCGGGTCAGAAGGGCGCATCAGACTTTGTTTTCGGCTGGAAAGCGGCCGGTACCTATAACGATGAGAAGCTGACCGGCGACGGTAAACTTGGCGGCATGCTCTCGCTACGCAGCAAAACTAATCCTTTCCCTGTTCAGGCCGATGTGCGCAACGGCACCACGCGCGTGCAGGTGGCGGGCAGCCTGCAGGATCCGATGAACCTGGGCGGGCTGAATATCCGCCTGCGCTTCTCCGGCGATACGCTGGCGAACCTGTATGGCCTGGCCGGCGTGCTGCTGCCTGATACGCCTCCTTATGAAACCGACGGTCATCTGATTGCCCGTTTTCAACAGAAAGGCGGCCCGGTCTTTCATTACAACGATTTTAACGGCCATATCGGCGACAGCGATATTCACGGCTCGCTGACCTACAGCCAGGTGAAGCCGCGCCCTAAACTGGAAGGCTCGCTGGAATCACGCCAGCTGCGCATGGCCGATCTGGGGCCGCTGATCGGCGTCAAATCCGGTAAGGGCAGCGACAAAACCGAGCAGGCGAAGGCGAAAAGAGGCGAGGCGCCTAATCAGCCTGCGGATCGGGTGTTGCCGCATGACAGATTCGATACCAAAAACTGGGATGTAATGGACGCCGACGTGAAGTTTAGCGGCAAGCGTATCGAACACAGCGATTCCCTGCCCATCAGCGATCTCTATACGCATCTGGTGCTGAAAAACGGTAACCTGCTGCTGGATCCGCTGCGTTTCGGCGTGGCGGGCGGCAGCCTTAATTCAACTATCCGCATGGAAGGCGACCGTTCGCCGATGCGGGCGCGCGCCGATCTTCACGCGCGTAATCTGAAGCTGAAGCAGCTTTTTTCCAGCGTAGAGTCGATGCAAAGCAGCATAGGACAGATCAACGGTGACGCCACGCTGAGCGGTACGGGCAACTCCGTTGCCGATATTCTGGCGACCAGCGACGGCAGCGTGAAATTGTTGATGAATGACGGCGTGATCAGCCGCGGGCTGATGGAAATCGTCGGTCTTAACGTGGGCAACTACGTGGTTGGCAAGCTGTTCGGCGATGACGAGGTGCGTATCAATTGCGCGGCGGCCGATCTGAACGTGGCGAACGGGGTGGCCTCGACCAAACTTTTTGTCTTCGATACGGAGAACGCGGTGATCAACATCACCGGCACCACCAACTTTGCTAACGAACGGCTGGATCTTTCGATTAATCCAGAGAGTAAAGGAATGCGTATCGTCACGCTGCGTTCGCCGCTTTACGTTAAGGGCACCTTTAAAGATCCCGATGCGGGCGTAAAAGCCGGGCCGCTGATTGCCCGTGGCGCTGCGGCCGTGGCTTTGGGAGCGGTAGTGGCGCCTGCCGCCGCGCTGCTGGCGTTGATTTCGCCCAGCGATAACGAGCAGAACCAGTGCGTCAACGTCCTGCAGCAGATGAAAAAGAAATAAAAAAAGCCCGGCGATTGCGCCGGGCTTTTTTTTACCAACCGGCCCGAGGGCCGGTTCAGCATTACGAGCCGGACTAGTCGAACAGCGACTCGTGGCGGGTTTCCCGGCTGGCGAACAGCGCGAACAGTGTCAGGCAGGCCATCGCCGCCAGATAGAGTCCTACATAGAACAGGCCATAGTTATGTGCCAGCCAGGTCGCGATATAAGGGGCAACCGAAGCGCCCAGAATCGACGACAGGTTATAAGAGAACGAGGCACCCGTGTAACGCACCTCGGTCGGAAACAGCTCCGGCAGCAGCGCGCCCATCGGGCCGAAGGTCAGCCCCATCACGCTTAAGCCGCACAGCAGAAAAGCCATCACCATCCACTGGCTACCGGAACCCAGCATCGCAGGGAAAATCAGCGCAAAGGCGATAATCATCAGCGTAATCACAATCATCGTCTTGCGGCGGCCGAAACGGTCGGCCAGCAGGCCCGCAATCGGCACCATCACGCCAAAACCGATCACCGCCAGCATCAGCATCCACAGCATGGTATTACGCGGGAAGCCCAGGCCGTTTGGCGCCGGCGTGGTGCCATAGGTCATGGAATAGACGGTCATGATATAGAACAGCGTATAGGTCGCCAGCATGATAAAGGTGCCCAGAATGGTCGCCTTCATATGCTTCGACAGCAGCGTGCCAATAGGGATTTTGACCTGTTTTTTCTCTTTTTTAACTTTAGCGAAAACCGGCGATTCGTTGAGCGAAACGCGCACGTACAACCCGATCAGCACCAGCACCGCAGAGAGAATAAAAGGTACGCGCCAGCCCCACTGCATAAACTGCTCATCGGTTAACAGCCACGAGAGCAGCAGGAAGGTGCCGTTAGCGAAGAAGAAACCGATGGGCGCGCCAAGCTGCGGAAAGGAGCCGTACAGCGCGCGTTTTTTCGCCGGGGCGTTTTCGGTCGCCAGCAGCGCCGCGCCGCCCCATTCGCCGCCCAGCCCCAGACCCTGTCCAAAACGCGCCAGCGCCAGCAGCAGCGGCGCGAAGACGCCGATAGTTTCGTAGCCCGGCAGCAGGCCGATAACCACGGTAGAAATGCCCATCGTCAGCAGCGAAGCGACCAGCGTGACTTTACGACCCGCACGGTCGCCAAAGTGACCAAAAAGCGCCGAGCCGATGGGCCGCGCAATAAAGGCGATGGCGAACGTTGCCAGCGACTGTAGCGTTGCGACGGTGGCATCGCCCTGCGGGAAGAAAATATGCGGGAAGACGATCACCGCCGCAGTGGCGTAAATATAGAAATCGAAAAATTCGATAGCGGTACCGACCAGCGAAGCGATCACCACTTTGCCGCGTGAATTGACGGGCTGGGTGTCCTGTTCGGCGTCGAGCGATGGTGCGATGGAGGCTTGCATAATTGTTTCTTATTTTTAATACGTGAAAAGGAATCTTACGCACTGGATCCCGTTCGTTCAATGGTAGCCAGCCGGGGCGCAGGCGTGGAAAAGAGGATCGTGCGTAAGATAGCGCCGGCGCTGGCTGATAGCCGGGCGAAACGCCCTTTTCATGGCAAGATCCACCAGCAAAGATGCGATAAAAAGTATCTCTTCAGGTAAAAATGCCTGGGGCAGCCCGCTTTTTGTGCGGCCGGCGGCATTTTCGACTGAGGGCGGCATTTATGGTTCGCGCCGTCGGGCGGTAACGAAGCATGTCGGCGCTGGTTAAATCAACCTTAAATCAACGCCTTTTTTCTGTCGCCATTCGGCTTTTTCCTGATCGAAAACAGCGCCTTAGTTTGCCTGGTTAATAAACTCCTCTGACCTTTTTCCCTCTGAATTTATGGAAGGTTTTGCCCGGATGCGACTGACTCCTACCCGCGCTGACGCGCTTTTTACCGCTGCTGCTGTTTACCTTTACGGTTACGGCTGTGCCGCCGCCGGCCGTGACCGTGACCACGCTTACCCGCGAAAAAATTGCCCATCCTCGCCGCTATCTGGGGCGTGTTGAGGCGCCCCGGCAGGTTGACGTGGTGGCGAGAACCGAAGGCGTTATCGTCAAACGCTATTTCAAAAACGGTGAAAATATCCGCGAAGGGCAGCCGCTGTTTGACCTCGATCCGGCAGAGCATCACGCCGCGCTGGCGCGTAGCCAGGCGCAGGTCGGTCAGGCGGCGGCGCAGGCCCGGCAAGCACAGCTGCACCTTGCGCGTCTGCAACGACTGGGCGCGGGGACGGCGGTCAGCCAGTCCGAGCTGGATAATGCCCTGGCCGAGCGCGACAGGGCGCGCGCCGCGCTGAAAGAGGCCGAAGCGCTTTTACAGACCCAGCGGCTGAACGTGGCTTTCACCCGCATCGCCGCGCCGATTAGCGGACGCGCGGGCCACAGCACTCTTCACGAAGGCGCGCTGGTTAACCCTGCACGCGGCGCGCTGGTCAGGCTGAAGCAGCTCGATCCCGTGCATGTGGTGATAGCCATCGACGAGCGCGACTATCTGGCCGACTGGCAGAAAACGCTGAAGGGCGATATGCAGCAGGCGAACAAGGCGATAACGGCCCGCATTCAGCTGGCGAATGGTGCTACTTACCCTTACAGCGGCCGTTTCTTTGCGCTGGATAATCATATTGATAATCAAACCGGCACCGTGGCCGTAAGCCTGGCCTTCGCCAATCCACGGCATCTGCTGCTGCCGGGCGGCGTAGTGGAGGTGCAGCTTCAGCCGCTGGCTCAGGAACGGCTATTGCTGCCCGCATCGGCGCTACAGCAGGACGGCGGCGGCTACTTCGTGTTTCGGGTGGATCGGCAGCAGCACGTAGAACAAGTCCCTGTTGAAGTGGGCGCGCAGATTGGACAGCGCTATATCATCACCGCCGGCCTTGCCGCAGGCGATCGGGTTATCATTGCGGGCATGCAGCGCGTCAGGCCGGGTATGCAGGTCGCCGCCAGCGAAGCAGTATGAGGAAGCCTATGCTGAACTTTTTTATCAGGCGGCCTAAATTCGCCATGGTGATTGCGCTGATTATCACGCTGACCGGAGCGATGGCGCTGAAAGCCATCCCGATTGAACAGTTTCCACAGATCACGCCGCCCGTGATTAGCGTGTCGGCGATCTATCCCGGCGCCAGCGCCCGCGACGTGGCCGAAGCGGTGGGGGGGCCGGTCGAGGCGCAGCTCAATGGCGTCAGCAATATGCTCTACATGGAATCCACCAGCAGCAATAACGGCAGCTATCAGCTGAGCATTACTTTCGCCAGCGGCACCGACCCCGATATGGCGGCGGTGGAAGTGCAGAATCGGCTGTCGCAAATCAGCGCCCGCCTGCCTGCTGAGGTCAATCAAAACGGCATCGCCGTGCGGAAACGGGCCAGCAATATTCTGATGAGTATCAGCGTGCTGTCGCCGGGCAACAAGCTTGATGCGCTCTCTCTCAGCAACTATACCTCGGTGCGTCTGCGCGACGCGCTGGCGCGTATCCATGGCGTAGGCGACGTGCAGGTGTTTGGCGCGCGCGATTACAGTATGCGTATCTGGCTCGATCCGCACCGCATGGAGGCGCTAAACATCACGACCGATGACGTGATGCAGGCGCTAAGACAGCAAAACGTGCAGGCCGCCGCCGGGCAAATTGGCGCCACGCCAACGCCCGCGACCCAGCAAACCGTCCTGACAATCAGCGGCCAGGGCAGGCTGCTGACGCCGGAAGCCTTTGCGCAGATTGTGCTGCGCAGCAATGCACGCGGCGGCATGGTGCGGATTGGCGATATCGCCAGCGCCGAGCTGGGCGCGCAGAATTATCAGATTAACGCCGCGTTAAACAATACGCCGGGCGTTTTTCTGATGGTCTATCCCGCTCCGGCCGCCAATGCGCTTAGCGTGGCGAAAGCGGTACGGGCCGAAATGGCGGCGCAGGCACGGGTTTTTCCGCAGGATATGACGTATCACATTAAGTTTGACGCCACTACGCCCGTGACCGCCACGCTGCATGAGATCGCGCTTTCTCTGCTTGTCACGCTGGTTGTGGTGCTGGTGGTGGTCTGGCTTTTTTTACAAAGCCTGCGCGCGACATTTATCGTGGCGTTGACCATTCCCGTTTCGCTGTTGGGCACCTTTGCCGTGCTGCTGGCGGCAGGCTACTCGGCTAATACGCTGAGCCTGTTCGCCGTTATCCTGGCGCTGACCATCGTGGTGGACGACGCCATCGTGGTGGTGGAAAACGTCGAGCGCCTGATGATGGAGGAGCCGCTGCTGTCGCCCGCCGAGGCGACGTGCAAGGCGCTTGGGCAGATTGCCGGGCCGGTTATCGCCACCACGCTGGTGTTGCTGGCGGTGTTTGTGCCGACTGCCGTGTTGCCCGGCATCGTGGGCGAACTTTATCGGCAGTTCGCCGTCACGCTGTCGGCGTCGATGGTGCTGTCCAGCGTTTGTGCGCTGACGCTGACGCCCGCGCTTTGTGCCTGTCTGCTGCGGCGGCGCGTCGTGCCGACGACAGGGCCGCTGGCGAGCTTCAGGCGTTTTATCGATCGGACGCGTGATGGTTATGTCGCACTGACGCAAAAAATTAATCGCTACGCCGTTACCACGGCGGTGGTGATCCTGGCCGCGGGCGTCGTGACCTGGATGAGCTATCAGCAGCTGCCCGATGGCTTTCTGCCGCAGGAGGATGAAGGCTACCTGTTTATCAATGTTCAGCTGCCGGAAGGCGCGGCGCTGCCCAGAACACAGCAGGTAATGGAGCAGATGTACCAGGTCGTGAAAAAAAATCCGGCGGTAGCGGACGTCATCAAAATCACCGGGTTCAGCCTGCTGGGGGGCGGTAACTCACCCGACAGCGGCTTCGGCATCGTGCTGCTGAAAGCGTGGCACGAGCGCCCATCCATCGTGCAGCTTTTGCCGACGCTTCAGCAGCAGCTGGCCGCCATTCCTGCCGCCACCATTATGGCTTTCGTGCCGCCGCCGATCGGCGGTCTGGGCAACGCCGCCGGTTTCGATCTGCGTATTCAGGCGCTGGAAGGGCAGTCGCCCCAGGCGCTGGCGCAGGCGGCCCACGCCGTGATTGCGGCGGCGAATCAGCATCCTCTGCTTAGCCGGGTATTTACCAAATTCAGCACGACGGCGCCGGAAATGAGCCTGACCATCGACCGCGAGCGGGCCGCGCTGATGCAGGTGCCGGTCAGTCGAATTGTTGGCGTACTGCAAACCGCGTTCGGCGGCAGCGAGGCGGGCGACTTTACCCGGAACGGCCGCCAGTTTCGGGTACAGGTGCAAAATGCGATGCACTTTCGTCAGTACAGCGAGCAGCTGCTGGCGCTGACGGTGCGCAGCGACACGGGCGCGCAGGTCAGGCTGAACCAGCTGGTTACGCTGAAGCCGTCGCTCGGCGCGCCTTACATCATGCAGTACAACCAGTTTCCGGCGCTGGCGATCGGTGGCGGTGGCGCGCAGGGCGTTAGTTCAGGGCAGGCGATGCAGGCGATGACCGAGGTGCTGGCGCAGCATCTGCCGGAAGGCTACGACTACAGCTGGAGTGGCATGTCGTATCAGGAGCAGCAAACCGGTAATCAGGCCGTGCTGATCTACCTGGCGGCGGTGCTGTTCGCCTGGCTGTTTATGGTGGCACAGTATGAAAGCTGGAGCGTGCCGCTGGCGGTAATGCTGTCGGTCGTTTTCGCCGCCGCAGGCGCCGTGGCCGGCCTGCATCTGATGGGCTTTACCAACGATGTTTATGCGCAGATCGGGCTGGTGTTGCTGATGGGCCTGGCCGCCAAAAACGCCATTCTGCTGGTCGAATTTGCCCGCGATCGCCGCGCCAGCGGCGTGCCGATCGGCCAGGCCGCGAAGCAGGCTGCCAGCCAGCGTTTTCGTGCGGTGATGATGACCGCCATTTCCTTTATCGTCGGCGTGCTGCCGCTGGTGATGGCCAGCGGTGCGGGGGCGGCCAGCCGCCGCATTATCGGTATAACGGTCTTTAGCGGCATGCTGGCGGCCACGCTGTTTGGCATTTTATTTATTCCCGCGCTCTGGCTGCATATCCAGCGTCTGCGGGAGTGGTGCAAGCGGCCTCGGGGGGCGCGTTAATGACCGGTCATGACCGGGCGCTGAAAACCGTTGTCATGCTGGGCATGTTGGTCATTATCTTTGCGGGCATCCGGGCGGGGGCCGATATCGTGGTGCCCTTCATTCTGGCACTGTTCATGGCGGTCATCCTCAATCCGCTGGTGATGTTGTTGCAGCGCATTGGCCTGCCGAGGATGCTGGCCGTTGCGCTGATTATCGGCATTATCGTGCTGGCAAGCGCCCTGCTGCTGACCACGCTGGCGGCTATGCTCAACGACTTTGCCCGCACGCTGCCGCAATACCGGCTGGTGATGCTTGCCTGGCTGGAAGAGACGCGGCAGCTGACGACGCGTTTGGGTTGGCCGTCTTCATTTGACGAAGCGATGGCGCTGGCCGATCCGAACGCGGCGATCAACCTGGTCAGCCACCTGGTTTCGCAGCTTTCCGGCGCTATCAGCGGCATCTTTCTGCTGCTGATGACGGTGGTCTTTATGCTGTTTGAAGTCCCTTTGCTGACGCAAAAGCTGCGGCGCGTTCTCAGCCGGCCCGGTGACGGCATGGCGGCGATCCAGCAGGCGCTCAACGGCGTAAGCCGCTACCTCATCCTGAAAACCGCTATCAGCCTGCTGACAGGCGCGCTGGTCTGGCTGCTGCTATGGCTGATAGGGGTGCGCTTTGCGCTGTTGTGGAGCGTGCTGGCCTTTGCGCTGAACTACATTCCTAATATAGGGTCAGTTATCGCTGCTGTTCCACCCGTGATCCAGGTTTTGATCTTTAACGGCAGCGGGGAAAGCGTCGTGGTCGTAGGCGGCTATCTGCTGATCAACCTGGTGATTGGCAATATGCTGGAGCCGCGCTGGATGGGACGCGGGCTGGGCCTGTCCACGCTGGTGGTCTTTCTGTCGCTGATTTTTTGGGGCTGGTTGTTGGGGCTGGTCGGGATGCTGCTCTCCGTGCCGCTGACCATCGTGGCGAAGATCGCGCTGGAGCAAACGCCGGGCGGCGAGCGGCTGGCGCTGCTGCTTGGCGACGGCAGGGATCACAGCGTCTGATTAACGCGCTGCTGCATCCAGAACCAGAACGGATTAGAGGCCTGACGCATCAGCATATCCAGGCTGACCATCAGCACGCTGCGCTCGCCGCGCGGCGTCAGGACGCCAAAGCTGACGCCAAACTCGTTCGGCCGGTCGGGCTGGCGGCCATACAGCGAATCACTGAACGGAAAGGGCAGCGCCACGTGCGAGAGGGAATAGACGTCCGCCGGATAGCGAACGCCCAGCGGCACGCTGGTGGTCGTCTTGCTGCCTGCGGGCGTGGTGCGGGCAACGGCATCGTTGCTGCTTGGCGCCGCGTTGGTCACCAGCGTAACGGCGTAATTGCGCGGCGTCGCTGGCAGCAGATTATCCGCCGCGTGCAGCGCCGTGGGACGCATTAGCGGAGAAAGCGCCACCGAACGATTAACGTCGAAAAGCACCAGCTCGCTGCCGTTAGCGGGCAGCAGATTATAGAGGCCGCGCACCACGGCGGGCGTGCTGACCGTCGCATCGGCCACCGACTGGAAGGTCAGCACCGGCGGCAGTTTGTCCAGCAAACGGCTGGCGCGATCGCGGTGCAGCTGACTTTGCAGCGCGCTGGTCAGCAGCCACGACTGCCGCGCCGCTTTTACCGGAAAGGAGTTATATTTAAAGGGGTTGAACTCCGGCAGGATGCTCAGCCAGGCCGAACGGGCAAACGCGGGCAGCAGAGAAGGCAATCCGGCCAGGCCCGCGTAGCGTGCATAGCTGCTGACGCCAATCATCGGCGAAATTAAAATCAGCCGGTTCGGCATGGGCAGCGAGGGATCCTCCAGCGCATCCAGCGTATATTTCATCGCCAGCGCGCCGCCGTTGGAAAAGCCCATTATGTGCAGCGGTGCGCCCGCCGGTAGCTGCCGATGGGCTTCCCGCACCGCCAGCCTGGTGGCCGCCAGCCAGTCTTCCCATTCGGTTTGGGTCAGCGCCGCCGGGACGGTGCCGTGACCCGGCAGCCGGATGGCGACCACGACATAACCATGCTGCTGATAATCTGCGGCGAAATGCCGCAGGCTATAGGGTGAATCCGTCAGCCCATGTAAAAGCACCACCGCGCCGCGCGGCTTTCCCTGCGGCAATAGCTGATAAGAACGGTTCCAGTCCCTGGCGAAACGTGCCGGATAAACCGGGCTGTTCTCCGCATAACGGTTATAGCTATCCGCGCTGTTTTCCGACGGTCTGACGTCGATTTTCATGCGGGCAAAAATCTGCTGCTCATTGCGCAAATAGCCGGACCAGTCGCTGCGATCCATCTGACGGTCGCTCATTTCGGCAGGCAGCCAGGTATGCCACGGCTCCAGGGCTGGCCCGCGCTCGGTAATGGCAACACGCAGCGCCAGCAGCAGGAAGGCCAGCAGGACCACCAGCAACACTATGCGTCTTATCCAGAATCGTGTGCGTTGTAGCATGGCTGTTCCCGTTGGCGAATTTGCGCAGGAAGTATAGAGGAAATCAGGACGATAGCGTTGATCGTCATCATTCGTGCTGGGGTGCCGTACCGCCTAAAGCGCCGATTAAATCGCACTCGTTGAGCCAGGGTTTAGAATAACCAGACGGTTAATTACGGGTATGAACTATTTTAATTATTTGATTATAAAGGTAAAAAAGGCGTTTAACCTGAAGGTTTCGTTCGCCGCCGACTGGGTTTACTTCCCCGGTAAGCGGGATTATAGTGGCGGCGATTTCTTTAACGGAGCCAAAAATTGGACAGTTATCCTTTACGTTTTAACTCATAAGGCAGGCTACGCCGTTTGCTTGCCGATAGCCGGTGGGCACTGTTTTTCTCTCTCCTGAGCATTACGTCCCCGTCATAAATTTTTCTCCCGCGCAGCCGCCGGGCAAGGATTAACGATGAAAGAACCTCCAACCAGCGACGGGCGATGGCAAACGGGCAGAGTTAAGCGTATACGCATCCCATAACGTCCTCTTTTCCTCTTCCCCGCCTCGCCCAATCCTGACCCCAAAAAATCAAATCCTCATGCGCAGGGTCGCTTCTCTGCGCCTGAATAAAAATAAAGGATTAGGCACATGAAAAAAGTCCGCTCCCGCGATCTGGCTATCGCACAAGAAACAAAACTGAGTCTGGACAGCACGCTGGCTCGTCTGAACACCCAACGCAATGGTTTGACTGCCGCTGACGCCAGCGAGCGCCTGCTGGAATATGGCAAAAACGAGGTCGCTGCGGCGCAGGCGCCGCACGCGCTGATCCAACTGATCCTGGCCTTTAATAATCCCTTTATCTGGATCCTGATCGCGCTGGCCGCCGTTAGCTTTTTCACGGATTACCTGCTGCCGCTGCGGCAGGGCGAAGAGACCGATCTCACCGGCATTATCATCATGCTGACCATGGTGGCGCTCAGCGGCCTGCTGCGTTTCTGGCAGGAGTACCGCACCAATAAAGCAGCGGAAGCGCTGAAGTCGCTGGTGCGTACGACGGCGACCGCTATTCGCCGCAGTAGCGAAAACGCCGTGCCGGTCAGAATGGAAGTTGCGCTACAGGACGTGGTGCCCGGCGACGTGATTTTTCTGTCGGCTGGCGACATGGTGCCGGCAGATGTGCGCCTGCTGACTGCTAAAGATTTGTTTATCAGCCAGGCTTCGCTAAGCGGCGAAGCGGTGCCGGTAGAAAAACATGCCGCGTCAGAACGGTGCCAGCAAGATGACGATCTGCTGAACAGGCGCGACATCTGCCTGATGGGCACCAGCGTCGCCAGCGGTACGGCTACCGCCGTCGTGGTCGCGACAGGCAACCGTACCTGGTTTGGCTCGCTGGCAAAATCCGTGACGGGCAGCCGGCCGCAAACCGCTTTCGATCGCGGCGTAAACAGCGTCAGCTGGCTGCTGGTGCGCTTTATGCTGGTGATGGTGCCCGTGGTGTTGTTTATTAACGGCTTTACCAAAGGCGACTGGGCAGACGCCACGCTGTTCGCGCTGGCCGTGGCGGTTGGCCTGACGCCGGAAATGCTGCCGATGATTGTCAGCTCTAATCTGGCAAAAGGCGCCATTGCCCTGTCGCGGCGCAAAGTGGTGGTGAAGCGGCTTAATGCTATTCAGAATTTTGGTGCGATGGACGTGCTGTGTACCGATAAAACCGGCACGTTGACCCAGGATCGTATTATCCTGGCGCAGCATCTTGACGCACACGGGAACAGTAACGATCGGGTTTTGCAGCTGGCCTGGCTGAACAGCCGCCATCAGACCGGGGTAAAAAACCTGATGGACAGGGCGATCCTGAGCTTTAGCCAGGGAAAATGGGCGGTTAGTGGACTGCATCGCTACCGCAAAATCGACGAGCTGCCGTTCGATTTTGAGCGCCGCCGTTTGTCGATTGTGGTGGCGGATGAACACGGCCGGCAGAAACTGATCTGCAAGGGCGCGCTGGGCGAAATGCTGTCTGTCGCCACGCACTGGCAGGACGGACGCGAACGGCGTCCGCTGGATGAGGCCGCTCGTCAGCAGTGGAGCCAACAGGCGGCTCGTTGGAATCAGCAGGGTTTTCGCGTACTGCTCATTGGCGAGCGCGATCTGAGCGACATGCCGCTAACGCTGCCGCTGCACAAGGATGATGAACGGGATTTGACTCTCTGTGGGCTGCTCACCTTCCTTGATCCGCCTAAAGAGAGCGCCAGAGAAGCGATTGCTGCCCTGCACGAGCACGGCGTAACGGTAAAAGTGCTGACCGGCGATAACGCCATTATCACCAGCAAAATTTGCCGCGACGTCGGGCTGGAGCCGGGAGAACCGCTGTGCGGCAGCGAAATCGAGCGGCTGGATGACAACGAACTGGCGACGCTGGCGGATTCACGCACGATTTTTTGTCGCCTGACGCCACTGCAAAAATCCCGCGTGCTGAACATGCTGCAACAAAATGGCCATACGGTCGGCTTCCTGGGCGATGGCATCAACGATGCGCCAGCGTTACGGGAGGCGGACGTCGGGATTTCCGTCGACAGCGCTACGGATATTGCGAAAGAGTCAGCCGATATTATTCTGCTGGAAAAAAATCTGATGGTGCTGGAGCAGGGCGTGATCAAAGGCCGCGAGACTTTCGGCAATATTATTAAGTATCTGAATATGACCGCCAGCTCCAACTTCGGCAACGTTTTTTCCGTGCTGATCGCCAGCGCGTTTCTCCCTTTTTTGCCCATGCTGGCTATCCATCTGCTGATCCAGAACCTGATGTATGACCTTTCCCAGCTGGCGTTGCCCTGGGACAAAATGGATAAGGCGTTCCTGCGCAAGCCGCGTAAGTGGGACGCAAGGAATATCGGCCGCTTTATGCTGTGGATGGGCCCGACGTCTTCGCTGTTTGACGTCACCACCTTTCTGCTGATGTGGCACGTTTTTGCCGCCAACAGCGTGGAGCATCAGGCGTTGTTCCAGTCAGGCTGGTTTGTCGAAGGGCTGCTGTCGCAAACGCTGGTGGTGCATATGCTGCGCACGCAGAAGATCCCTTTTATCCAGAGCCGCGCGGCGCTACCGGTCATGCTGATGACGGGGCTGGTGATGGTGTTGGGGATCGCTATCCCCTTTTCACCGCTGGGTGAGGCGGTTGGGCTGACGCCGCTGCCCTGGGCTTATTTCCCATGGCTGGTCGCGACGCTGCTGGGCTATTGCCTGGTGACGCAGGGAATGAAGCGCCTTTATATCCGCCGTTTCGGCCAGTGGTTCTGAGGAGGAAAGATGAAACATAACAACGCCATCACTGCTGTCGTGCTGTTCTTTGTTGCGTTAGTTATCCTGTCCAGCGGCCTGCTGATGATCTTCGGCCACTGAAAAGGAGCAGGCATATAGCCGGGCGCGGTTGGCTGAAGCGGTAAACGAAGCCGGCCGCGCCGTCGTCAACCTGAGCGGGAACCCGCGTGGAGGGCCGGCTTAAGTTTGTTTATACCTTGATAAACCGCAGATAAATAAAGCGAATCACATAGTATTCCAGCGCGCCTAATAGTAAAAACCACAGGCAGAACACCAGCGTATAGAGCTGGCCGACATCACTGAGATGAAACAGCGTGGTCAGGCGGCGCGTCAGCTCGACGCCAAACCAGGGCGCGGGCAGCAGCAGCGCGGAGAGAAAGCCCAGCATCAGCGTGCTCATCGGCATTAAAAAGGTCAGGAAAGGATTGTTCATAGCGGTTCCGTTTCGGTCAGTAACGGCCATTTTCCGGTAAACGGCGTATGGGTTCAACCTTGCGCGCGCGTATGGACTTTTTTCGACGTTTCCTGGCAATTTTTATCGCGCGTAATTCCCCATTGGCTGAAAGGTCGCTCATCATAAGCCGGTAATTCCTTTAGTGTTTTTCCGCCTCTTTTTTGCGCGAAATTAGCATTCGTTAAAAAGTATAGCCAAGGCTATACTTAAACACCTGATTTTATTGTCTTTTTATACGAACGAACGCGTGGTAGGATGCACGCACATTAAGCCTGAGGGGCTTGTTTCTTCAACAAGAACCGTTCTTTTAATGTCTGGGCGATAAGATAACCGCCAGACCGGTATAACCACAATGAACCTATATGCAACCCTTATTCTGGCCTTCGGCATGTCGATGGATGCTTTTGCTGCCGCGATTGGCAAAGGCGCAAGCCTGCAGCGTCCGGGTCTGAGAGAAGCGCTGCGCATCGGCCTGATTTTCGGCGCGATTGAAGCGCTGACGCCACTGATTGGTTGGGGCGTAGGCATTGCGGCCAGCCGCTATGTAATGGCATGGGATCACTGGGTCGCTTTTACGCTGCTGCTGGTGCTTGGCGGCCGCATGATTGTGGAAGGTTTCCGTAAAAAGGACGAAGAGTGCGAAGCGCCGCAGCGTCACGGATTCTGGCTGCTGGCGATGACCGCCGTCGCGACCAGTCTGGATGCCATGGCCGTCGGCGTCGGCCTGGCTTTCCTGCAGGTGAATATTGTGACGACCGCGCTGGCGATTGGCGCATCCACGCTGGTAATGGCTTCGACTGGTATCCTGTTAGGTCGTTTTCTTGGCCCGGTGATGGGCAAGTGGGCAGAGATTTTTGGCGGCGTGGTGCTGATTGGTATTGGCACCAGTATCCTGATTGAGCACCTGGGTATCCTGTAGAGACGCAGACAAAAGATCTGGTTTACCCGGCTCGTTTAGCTTTTGTTTAGGTTCACTTTCGCATAATCCTGCGAATTATGTGATCTGGTTCAAATTTATTTGCCTGAAAAATGCGCTTCTTGTATACTTTTTTTGTGTTCTATCAATAAAAGTTGAATTTCAGGTGCAAAAAATGAAAAGAGTTATCAATTACGTGTTCCGTAGCTACGTTGAAACATTTAAACACGTACCGCCAGGCGCTATGTATTAATGGTTCCGGCCCGAAACCCTCGATAGCCGCGGTCAGGGAAAGACCGGTGGTTATCACCTGCCACCTCGCTAAAACCTTCTTCGCTTAGTCTGCTTTCAACCGTTTTCACCTCGCTAAAACGCGCTTCGCCTGTCCCGCTTTTTAATGGTTTTCGACTCGCTGGCATGCTCTTCGCTTTTCAGGCGCTTCCGGTTTGTTGATGACAATGACCGTTTTGGCTTTTAGCCGCTTTGCTGCGCCTGCGTTTTCTTTTGCCCGGCGGTTTTGATGACGCCACGGAGTCAAAAAGCAGCCGCCGCTGCTGACTGCGTCACAGCCAGCAGGGCGGAAAGCCGTTAATCCTGGCTCTGATACTCGTCCAGCGTAGCGCTCTGACAGGCTTCCATACTCTGGCTGGCCTGCTTCTTCTGGTCTTCGCTCAGATTCATCCATGCAGCAACCACGGTTCTGGCTTCGTCTTCGTCAAAGTCCGGTTTTTCCTGCGCGGAAGGCGACTGGCCGCGCATGTGCAGCGCTTTCAGCTTGGTAATATAGCCATCCGCCGAGTCGGCGGCTTTATCCTGCGTCACCAGCGTACAAAGGTTAGCGATATAGCCCTGGGCCGGATCGTCTGAGTCTGCAGCCTGCGCTGCGCCAGTTACCGCCAGAGCGGCAAGCAGCAGCATTATTTTTTTCATATTTGCTCCTTAACAAGGATTTACGTTCGGCCGGTTCGGCATGGCCCGTTGAGGATAGCGCTTCCGTAGCGGGCCGACGCCGTACGCCTGAAGAGTAAACACTTTAATTCAGAGCCAGGTTCTGTACCAGTCGATCTGCTACACGATGACGTTATCGAAGCGCAGGCCGCTACAGAGATCGTAGCGTTTTGCCCCGCTTCGATATGCAGTTTTTCTCTGCCGCCGCCACGGTATCAAACAACGCAATGCCTGCGGCGGCGGATTGACGCGATCGTTTTCCGCCACCGCGACCCGCGTTGAACAGGAAACCTGGCGAGCGTTCTCTGTCGGCTTGTAGTGCAGCGTTTCCCGCACCGTCAGAAAAGGGATTTTGATATCCATTGCCGGAAACCGATCGAAAAAGGCTTTCGATTGTTCATCGTTCAGGACGCGAGTAATAGTGCCAGACATCTCTTTGCCCGTTGTGGCCTGTTTCGCCGCCATTTTATCCAGCGTGGCAATAAAACCGGTTTTTCTTCCCGGTAGAAATTTTCATAAAAAACGCGCTGTCTTTACGTTGCGGTGGCTGTTTCCACCCGGCAAGGCCGATTCTATCGAGCGGCGACGAATAGCGAAATAGTATTAATAAAAAACCTTTTTTGCTTCATGTTATTAAGACAGATGATAAATGCCGTACGTCGGTTTTCTTTATCTGTGGGTTTTTAATATTTTTATGCAGGGGCTTGATGGGAAGGGCGGGTTTATTCGTTAAAAAGTCTCCACGATTTGAGCCGTGGAGACAGAAACGTTAACCTTCAGGCATGGCGGAGGAATGATGGCTTGAAATAAGCCATTTTTGACCGTCCCATGCGTAGGTGAAGGTATAACGCGCGGCGGCTTTAGAACCATCACCAAAGGTAAAAGTATAGGTGCCGGTATCGATAGCTTTGTTACAGCCGACGCGAATGGTGCGGCTGTCGATATGGCCAACCGGCTTCTTCGCCAGGAATTCTTTAAAATAATCAATGCGCTCTTCATCCGTCAGGCGAACTTTGTTCGACAGCGTTGGCAGCAGCACGGCATCTGACAGGTAGTTCTGCGAAACGGTGGTGGCATCGCCCGTTTTAAGCGAATCGTTCCAGCGGTCAAACATGGAAGCGACTTCCTTTTCCGTCATTTTAACGCAGGAAGTGTTTTCCTGGGCAAAGGCTGCCGAACTGGTAAGCACGCCGGCAATCATCAAACCAATTAATCCAGATTTCATTAGCTCTCTCCGTAGTGTTTATGTTTTTAATAAAGCTAAAATAACAGAAGCTAATAAACGGATATTAAACGTTAGCAGAGATAAAATAAGGCTGTGCCAGTGGGTTGATATAAATCACATCGATAAGCGGCGAATATTGTAAGCGCTGCGTTAATTATTTGATTAGTATTAACGATAATAATAAAAATGAATAACATTGTTTATATTATTCAGGTGTGCTTTTTCAATGCGCTAAGATAAATACTGTGTTAAAGGCAGCTTTTATAGCGAAAATGCGCCGTGTAGGTAAGGAGGGCAGCGCAAACGACAGGAGCCGATAGGGTAAAAAAAGATGGCCAGCCGAAGCCGACCACCAGCGTTTTTATTTCTGTAATAGCTGCTTAACCCAGGCGATGATTTCTGCGTCTTTGCCCTGTTCAAACAGGCATTTCTGGAAGCGTTCGCCGCCAACGGCGGTTTTCACCAGTTCCGGATCGATAGCGCGCAGCGTATCCAGATAGTTATCTTTGATCACCGCGCTTTTTACCTGATTAAGGATACCGGCATTGCGTACCTGCGGCTCTTTACGCTCGGCGGGATAGCCTTCGCCACGGCGGCCGGTAAAGGCTTTTTCAAACATATAGCGCACGTTCAGCTCGGCGCCCCAGCCAAAGCCTTTGGCAAAGGCCAGCGACAGCGCGTTACCGTTATTGATTTGCGCAAACAGAAACGCATCTGCCGGATCGAGACAGTAGCCGCAAACTACGCCGGGATGGATATTTAACGACATCAGCGCGCCCTGACCGGTGCCGCAGCCGGTAACCACAAAGTCCACCGCTTTTGCGTTAAGCAGAATGCTGGCGATGATGCCTAAGTGGATATAGGTCAGATGATGATCGTTTTCGTCGCGCATGCCGACGTTGAACACCGCGTCTTTATTCTGCGCCGCTACGGCCTGTAACTGCTCCAGCACAACGGCGTTTTTCGCTGCCTGGCTGTTTTCCATCATCAGTGCAATATTCATCTTTGTTCTCCAGTATTCAGTCATTGAGAGGCGGATGGCGCATCAGCGCGCCAGCCAGCCGCCATCTACCGCAAGGGTATAGCCGTTGATGTAGTCAGCGGCTTTTGATGCCAGAAAAATCACCGGACCCATTAAATCCTGCGGTGTACCCCAGCGGCCTGCCGGGATACGCGCCAGAATTTCCGCACTGCGCTCTTTATCGCCGCGTAGTTGCTCCGTGTTGTTGGTGACCATATAACCCGGCGCCAGCGCATTGACGTTGATGCCGTGTTTCGCCCACTCGTTGGCCAGCTGGCGCGTCAGCCCCATCACCGCGCTTTTCGATGCGGTATAGGAAGGCACGCGCACGCCGCCCTGGAAAGAGAGCATCGAGGCAATATTGATAATCTTGCCGCCGCTCCCTTGCTTAATGAACTGACGGGCGGCCAGCTGCGATAAAAAGAACAGCGTCTTGATATTAACGTTCATCACGTCATCCCAATCCTGTTCGCTAAAGTTCAGCGCGTCTTCACGGCGGATCAGGCCCGCGTTGTTGACCAGGATATCGATATGCCCCATCTCTGCTACCGCACGTTCCAACAATGATGACAGCCGATCCTGACGTCCGAGGTCGGCTTGCAGGCCGAGAAAGCGTCTTCCCGTTGCGCCGACTTCCGCCGCGGTATCGGTGGGATCGCTGCGATTAATCGCCACGATGTCGCAGCCCGCCTGTGCCAGAGCCACTGCCATACTTTTCCCTAAGCCGGTATTACAACCGGTGACCACAGCCACCTTTCCCTGTAGAGAAAAATCTTCAAGGATCATGCAGTTTCCTCATTTATAAATAGACGTGCAGGTATTCCACCAGACACAGTATCGCCATCGCCTGGCCATAAGGCATGGAGGTCAGCGGTATCTGGCGGTAGAAATCGAGGTCTTTACCCATGCCGGTGCCAAAGGAAACCTGTGTCAGCTCCCCGTCCTTATTGATGCGCGAGATCAAGCCTTTAATCGCTTTTTCCGCCACGGCAATATAGCGAGGATCGGCGCAGCGGCGACGTGCGGCTTTTAACATGCCGAAGGCGAAGCCAGCCGTCGCGGAGGCTTCAAGATAGGAGTCAGGATCGTCCAGCAGCGTATGCCACAGGCCGCTTTCATCCTGACATTTTTCCAGCGCCTCCAGCTGGCGGGAAAGCACCTGTTGCAGATAGCGCCGGGTCGCATCTCCTTCCGGCAGCTCAAGCAGCTCAACGAATTCCGGAATAACGATGGTCAGCCAGCTGTTGCCGCGCGCCCAGCGGGCGTTGGCAAAATTATGGTGGCCATCGAACGTCCAGCCGTGAAACCACAGCCCGGTTTCCTTATCCATCAGATGCTGGATATGCAACATAAACTGATACTTGGCCTCTTCGATATAGTCCGCGCGGTTCAGCAGCTTGCCGATTTTTGCCAGCGGCAGCACGGTCATCATCAGCGTGTCGTCCCATAGCTGCTGATGGTTCTCTTCCGCCAGCGTGATGTGCTGCAAACCCCTCATATCGGTACGCGGCATGTCATGCATAATCCAGTCTGCCCAGCTTTCCAGGTAGGGCAGCCAGCGTGGATCGCGGGTTTCCTCATAGCGGTACGCCAGCGTGAGAAACGGACAAACCGTGTTCACGTTACGGGTGGTCGAACCTTCAGCAAAACGGTCGTTGAACCAGTTATCAATGATGGCTCGCAGCCGATCGTCTCCGGTCTGGCGGTAATATTGATGGATGCCGTACAGGCCGACGCCGTGCGTCCATTCCCATCCTGCCCAGCCTTTGGTGTCAATCACCCGGCCATCATCAAGCCTCAGTAAAAACTCGCCGGTTTCGTCGGTAATATTCACCAGGTTGTCCACCAGTTTATTGATCAGCTGATGCAGCTCCTGGCTGGAGATAAACCTTTCCGGCTGGCGCAGGAGTGGGCTGTGTTTTACTGGGTATACGACCATAATTGCTCTGTCCTCGTGCATCTTAAGTTGACTATGAGTGCGTTAAATTGTCGCCGGGCGCCGCTTTTGTGGCCTCGGCGGGCAGGATGCCAGCCGCTGGCTTGTGCCGATTCAGGTAACCGATGTTGTTATTGCCCCACAGCGATTCGTAAGGCATACCGGCCAGCATTTCGACGGTGGCGCGAGCCTGCGGCGTAATGTTGTCGGGAACGATGCCACCCGCTACGCGCATTTTCTCGGTTTCGTCACGCAGGATTTTGTGCGTGGTTAAATTCAGTTTGAAGCGCAGGGAGATCAGAAAGCCTATGAACAGGACCAGGATCGTGCCGCCGCACAGGATCATCAGGATCGCATGACTAACGTTTTCCGCCTGTTCGGTGCTGCCCGCGACAAAACCGGAAAGCTGCATCAGGATGCCGACCAGCATCACGGCGCCCGCCTGCGAAGCCTTACGCGTCAGGGTCATGATCCCGGCGAAAATGCCTTCGCGACGCTGGCCGGTAATAACCTCATCCACGTCCGCAATGTAGGTGTAGATATTCCACGGCACGTAGTTAATGCCGCCACGGCCCAGGCCTGCGATAGCGGAGATCAGCAGCAGCAGCGAGAAGACATCGCTCATGCCGCTGTAATAGAGCACGCCGTAGGAAAGCGTACTGAGTGCAAACAGCGCTACCACAATGCGATAGGCGGGTGCTGGCCCAATACGGATACAGAGCGGGATCATGCCGATCACAGCGACAAACTGGAGGATCGCCATCGTACCCATCAGGTTGGAAGCCACGGTGGCCTGCTGCATCAGCACAAACACCACGTAGTAGGTAAACACGGCGTTAAAAACGTCCTGCGCGATATAGCCACCCAGATACATGCCCAGATGCTGACGGAAGATACGGATGCGCAGCGTAGAAAACAGTTCTATTTTCAGGCGGCTAAGGCTCTGTCCCAGCGTCAGTTTCTGCTGCTCTGCCGCCAGCGCGGCGGCGGATTTTTTCTCGGCCGGGCGCTCCCAGGTATAGCGATAAACCAGCGTCAGCACGATGGCGCACAGCACGGAAAAGACCAGGCTGGAATAGAAGAAAGAGAGTGGATTATCCTTGCCGAAATAAGACAGCAGGATGCCCGGCAGGAAAGCGGCCAGAATAGCGGAAAGCTGTGCCAGCGCGATGCGTGCGCCGGAGAATTTGGTTTTCTCTTTAAAGTCGTCGGTCATCTCCGGCACCAGGGTTTCGTAAGGCACCAGAATCGAGGTGTAAACCACTTCAAAAAAGAGATAGGTCAGCAGGTAGTAGACGTAGGTCATATCGCCGACCCACATCAGGCTATAGCTGAAGACAAGGGGAATGCCCAGAAGAATAAAAAATTTACGGCGACCGAAACGTTTGCCAGGGCGGGTAGAGCCGAAGTGATCGGTCAGATAGCCCATCAGCGGGCTGACCACGCCATCCACAATGCGCGCCATGGCAAAAATAGAGGTGGCTTCAATAGGGCTGAGGCCGCAGAAGGTCGTGTAAAAGTAAAGTAGCCAGGCAGATGTTAATGCCATCGTGCCGGCACCAAGAAAATCCCCTGATCCATAGGCGAGATAATTAAGCGTTCCTGGTTTACGTATTGTCATAATGTTCATCCTGAGTAACCAACATGCACAGCCCGGCTGTATGTCGGGAGAAGAAGTACGTTAGAGTTATGACGTCCAGAAAACCTTTGCGATTTTGCCAGCCGACCTAAGGCAGTGGCGAAGAAAAGAAGATAGCGGCGGGTGGCTTCACTAATTTAATAAAATGGCGTTTCAATTTTATTGAATTGGCCGTTCAGGCTTTGCCAGGTAAGTTTTGTTACGATCTATGGCTGATTTTGTGACTTTAAATAAAAGTTAGCGGTGGAAATGTTTATATAGTTAAAAATCCAACCGAAGAGGAAAGCACAATGAAAGCTGCCGTGGTCAATAAGAATCATACCGTCGATATCGTTGAGAAAAAGCTGCGCGCGCTGGCGCATGGCGAAGCACTGTTAAAAATGGAATGCTGTGGCGTTTGCCACACGGATCTGCACGTTAAAAATGGGGATTTTGGCGATCGTACTGGCGTGGTGCTTGGCCATGAAGGCGTTGGCGTCGTCAGCGAGGTCGGGCCTGGCGTCACCTCATTGAAGGTGGGCGACAGGGCCAGCGTTGCGTGGTTTTATAAAGGCTGCGGCCACTGTGAATACTGCACGACCGGCAATGAAACGCTGTGCCGCAACGTATTGAACGCCGGTTTTACCGCAGACGGCGGCATGGCGGAAGCGTGTATCGTGGTAGCAGACTACGCGGTAAAAGTGCCGGACGGGCTGGATCCGGCAGCGGCCAGCAGCGTGACCTGCGCGGGCGTCACCACCTATAAAGCGGTAAAGGTTTCCGGCATTCAGCCAGGCAAGTGGCTGGCAATTTACGGGCTGGGTGGGCTGGGCAATCTGGCGCTGCAATATGCCAAAAATGTGTTTAATGCCAAAGTGATCGCCGTCGACGTAAACGATGCGCAGCTGGCTTTCGCCAAAGAAATGGGCGCCGACTTAGTTATCAACTCGCTGAAGGAAGATGCGGCGAAGATCATTCAGGAACAAACGGGCGGCGCGCATGCGGCAGTGGTGACGGCAGTGGCCAAAGCGGCATTTAATTCGGCGGTAGACGCCATGCGTGCCGGTGGCCGTATCGTGGCCGTTGGCCTGCCGCCGGAATCGATGAGTCTGAATATCCCACGTCTCGTTCTGGACGGTATTCAGGTGGTCGGCTCGCTGGTGGGCACGCGTGAAGATCTGGCCGAGGCCTTTCAGTTCGCGGCAGAGGGAAAAGTGGTGCCGAAAGTCACCAAACGTTCTCTTGAGGAAATTAATGAAATTTTCGACGAAATGCTGGAAGGGAAAATCAAAGGCCGTATGGTGATTGATTTTACTGCCGAAACCCAGGCTGGCTAAGGGCGACTTGCCTGTGGAAATGGCTTAACCGCTTATTTCCACAGGCAAATATTTACAAAACCTGTCAGGCGCTCATAAAGAAGCTCGACCGTGCTGGCGCTTCCGGCTCCAGTCTGCAACAGAGGCTTAACCACAGCAGTGAGACGAGCCAACCCGCGTTGTTTAACATTTGTTTTCCCTTTGCACACATGGTAACAAATTAACTTTACTCACCCGCTGAGAATTCGCCACAGGCGTAGCTCTTTTTGCTAATCGCTGCGGCGTTATACGGCACAGGGCCGTACCCAAACGTGCTGATTTCGCTTTGAACGTTAATGAGGAGAGTTAATGTGTTAACAAAGGCTAAGATATGGCTGACGGCGGGCGCGCTGCTGGCCTGTAGCGCGGCTGCTGCCGACAACACGCCGCGATATGGCGTGGAGCTTCAGGGCTTCGATTTCAACTATCCGATTGAAAAGTTTAATTTTTCATCACAGCAGCAGCCGCTTTCTATGGGCTATATTGACGTGCGGCCTACAGGGAAAGCGAACGGGCGGACGGTAGTGCTGATGCACGGCAAAAACTTCTGCGGCGTGACCTGGCAGGATGCTATAGAGGCGCTGCGCCATGCGGGCTATCGGGTAATTGCGCCGGATCAGATCGGCTTTTGTACCTCAACCAAGCCTGCTTACTATCAATACAGTTTCCAGCAGCTGGCGTTAAACACGCACCGGCTGCTCGCCAGCCTGCATATTGATAAGATCGCGCTGGTCGGCCATTCAACCGGCGGGATGCTGGCTACACGCTATGCGTTAATGTACCCACAGCAGGTCGAAAAGCTGACGTTGGTTAACCCCATCGGGCTGGAGGACTGGAAGGCAAAGGGCGTGCCCTGGCGCAGCGTGGATGACTGGTATCAGCGGGAGCTGAACACCAGCGCGGAGAGCATCAAGGCCTATGAGCAGAAAACCTATTACAGCGGCCAGTGGAAGCCGGAATACGATCGCTGGGTCACTATGCTGGCGGGGCTGAATAACGGGCCAGGCCACAAGCTGGTTGCCTGGAATTCCGCGCTGCTCTACGACATGATATTTACCCAGCCGGTTTATTATGAATTTAAAAATCTGACTGTTCCCACGACGTTGCTGATTGGCACGGCAGACACCACCGCTATTGGCAGCGATATCGCACCGCCGGACGTGAAAGCGAAAACAGGACATTATAACGAACTGGGCAAAGAGGCAGCGAAACTGATCCCTCATGCCAGGCTGATCGAATTCAAAGGAATGGGACATGCGCCGCAGATGGAAGATGCCGCCATGTTTAACCGTACGCTTATTGACGATCTGAACAAGCTCTGACGGCAGCAGCGCAGGCAGGAGCCTGCGCTGGCCGACTGCTCCGCATGGCGCCGGGTGCCTCCCGGTGAGTCAGAAAAGCCATAACCTGACCCGCTATTTGCCACATGGTTTGCTGACTGGCTTAGCCCCGCCGCTTAGGGGGATCCGCCATACAGGAAAAAGCATAAATTTATCAGCATCAACCAAACCGAAACGCCCGCGCATTGCTTGCCGAATAAATAATAGTTAACGAGACGCTTTCCAGTGTTAATAGCTGATTAAAATAATTGCCGTTCACGCTATATTAATAATATTATTTTTATCGTCGTTGTAAATTTACTATTAATTAAGAGAGATTATTCAGCGCGTTATCGCTATGTTGATGCTGTCGTTTATATTCTTTCTTCAGGGAATTTACTCTGAAGATAATATGAAGAAATATAGCGTTCTGGTCTGTTGTTTACTGCTGTGCGGCTGCATGGGGCACCGTCATGCTCAGCAACGGACGGCGGCTCTTAATGCGATTGCAGACTGTTCCAGCCACGATGATGAAATCGACTGTAGCTGGAACGTGCCCGATAAGCCGTAACGACCGTGCTTATGCCGGCCCCTGCGCGTGCAGTATGCGCAGGGCCTGCTCCACCGTTAGCGGATAATCGAAGAAGCGGCGATAAAAATCCTGCGTTGCCTTTATCATATCAAGCTGCGGGAAAAGCTCGGGATGCAGAAGCTTTGCCGCCCACTGAATTTGCAGCCCGGCTTCCGTGCCGTAACGATCCCAGGGAAAGACGCCTGCCGGATTTTGCCAGACCTGATGGCGTTTTACCGCCCGCAGATTGGCAAACAGCGCCGCATAGTCTGAATCGGCCAGCTTTCCGGCCCCCGCACCGATAATGATGATATCCGGCTGCCAGAAAAGCACGTTTTCCGGCGAGGTTTCTTTCATATTGCCGTTTACTTTCGCCGCCACATTGCGGCCGCCAGCCAGGCGGATCCAGGTATCGATCAGCGTGTTGCGTCCGTCAACCTTCAGCGGATGCAGGGACTGAATATGTAAAACGCCAGGCCGCTGGTTACTGCTTAGTCCTGCGGTTTTCGCCTGTATAGCGGCAATCCGGGCATCGAGCCAGGCGTTATAGGCTCGTGCTCGCCGTCGCGCCTGCGCCGTGCCAACAACCTCGGCCGTCGTCAGCAGCGAGCGCTGCATGGAAGGAAAATCATCAAAGCGCATGACCAGCGTCGGCAGCCCGGCCCGACGGTAAGCGTCGGCATCCGCATCTTCTGCCGCTACAAATACTGTATCGACCTGTGCTGCCAGCAGCGCCTCGCTGTTAAACGTGCGGCCATGAACCGACAGCGCCTGATGCAGCGACGGCGCTATTTTAAACATCCAGGGGCGATCGCTGGCATGATTGACGGTCGCCACGATGCGCTCGCCCGCGCCCAGCGTCATCAGCAGCGAATGATGCGCATACCAGCCGTCGGCGATCCGTCGGGCCTGCTGCGGCACCTCGACCTTGTTGCCGGCATCGTCAATAACGCTCCGGGCGCAAACCGTTGGCGCTAAAATCAGGCCGAGAACCGCCAGCAGCGGCGTAATCAGGTGTTTTATCATCAGAACCTCAACTGTAGCGAAAGCTGCGCCATGCGCGGTTCGCCCAGCCGGGCGCTGGCGTAGCCCGCGCCGCTGTAGCCGTTCAGGCCGCCGGGCACGATATTCGTCCAGTAATGGCGATTAGTCAGGTTAGTGATATCCAGACGAAAAGTAGTTTCCGTATTGAAGAGCCGCGTCGTATAGCTGCTGCCGATATCGAACGTTGTATAGCTTCCTGTCCAGCTGTCGTTGGCGTTATCGGTACTGCGGCGTCCAACATAGTGCATGCCGCCATGAATATCGGTGCTGCGTAGAAAAGGTAAATCGTAAGCGGCGAACAGGCTGGCCGTATAGCGAGCGAGGCCCACTATCTGCTTGTCGCTCGTGGCGGGACTGGCGGTATCGCGCAGGCGTGGATCGAGCCAGGTCATGCCGCCATACAGATGCAGCCTGTCGGTAACGTTGCCGTCGGCCATCAGCTCCAGCCCCCGGTTGCGCTGGCTGCCGCCCACGGCATAGTCGCCGCTGGCTTTGGCATAAGCGAAAGGGCGGTCAATCTGGAACAGTGCTGCGGTCAGCAGCAGTTTATCAATCGCCAGCTTGCTGCCCACTTCCCGCTGTTTGCTGCGATAAGGCGCCAGGATGCTGCCCGCGTTGGTGGCGCCGCCCGGCGCGGTATCGCCCTGTTGCAGGCTGTCTGCCCAGCTCATATAGAGCGTCAGCGGATCGACAGGCTTAAACATCAGGCTGGCCGATCCGCTAAAGCCGCTGTTATCCGAATGGCTGCTGCGGCTGCCGGTTTTTGCATAGTTAGCGGAAGTCAGGAAGCTTTCGCTACCGGCCAGCAGCAGGCTCCACTGCGGTGAGAAGGTCAGCGTATCGCTAAGTAAAAAGGCCTGCTGCGTGGCGGTAGCCGAATGGTAGCGATGGGTGAAATCCGGATAGTCCGGTTCGGCAAAGGATTGCGGCTCGTCGAGCGAGGCGCTTCCCAGCGTGCTGGTGGTGCCGTTCAGCGGATTATAATTTTTCCAGACAAAGCCGCGCAGGCCGGTGGAAAGCTGATGATGTAGCCAGCCCGTTTCCAGCTCGCCGTTCAGGTTCGCCATATAGCTGTTAATGGTAAAGCGGCTGGCTGTAGAAGAGGACGTAGTGGTTTTATAGTTATCGGCGCGGTCGGTAAAAGTATTCGTGACCGCTGTCGATTCACGATCGGCAATCTGCCGCAGCACGCCCAGTTCGCCTTGCCAGTTCCCGTCAAAATCGTGCTTCAGATGTATGCTGGCCGTCAGCGTATGGTTATCGCTACCGGCATAGTATTGTCCCAGATACCTCTTTTTGGGATCCGGCGCGGCGGGGAAAGAGAGGCCACTGCCCAGCGCAAATTTGCCCGGCAGCCCTTTTTCATAATAGTGGTAATAGCTGAAATTGCTTTCTAACGTCGTGCGATCGGTTAGCGTTGCGTCCAGCCCCAGAATGAACAGCTGACGGCGCTTTTTACTGCCGTGCGCGAAGCCGTCACCCTCGTCATCCAGAAAATTAGCGCGATAGCGCAGGCGGTCGTTGTCGTCCAGCGGGCCGCTGAAGTCGCCGGAAACCAGGCGGCTGAGGCCGGTGCCGGCGCCAAAGGTAAGGCTATGCTGTGCGGTATCGGTGGGGCGCTTCGCCACAAAGTTAAAGATCCCGGCTGGATTTGCCGGCCCGTACAGCGAGCCGCCGAGTCCGTTCAGAACTTCCAGACGATCAAATTGCTCGGCAGCGTAATCGGTCGTCGAGACGACATTCAGGCCGTCAATCATGGCGTTCTGTACCACGCTGCCCTGCATTCCACGCGTTTGCGGGCGGGCGCCGTCACCCTGCACGGAAGGCATGTAGCGATAGATATCCGTGATGCTTTTTAACTGCTGGTGCTTCATCAGCGTGGGGGAGACTTCCTGCACGGACCAGGGCGTATTGCGGATCTCCTGCTTGCCCAGGTTACCCAGCGTGACCTGCCTGTCGGGCGCAGCCGCTTCGCTATGCGGCGCGGCGGCTACAGTGAGGGTTCCTTCCTGAGCCGCGGCCTGAGCCTGAATGCCTGTCGAAATCAGTACGCAGAGCGCGCGCTTAATGATGCGCGGCGGTGGGGTTATCGTCATTTGTTATACCTTGCCGGTCGAAAAGCAGCATCAGGGCTGCCTGAATGCTGGCGTCTGTAAAGTTCGCACGAAAGATAGCATAGCGGTATATATGAAATTATATAGCGAGTGCGTTTTGGGTGAGATTGACACCTGCTGCTGACGAATTGCTGATAAGCTATAAGTAGTGAGGGTTGCAGGCGTTTTTCATTATATCGTCTTGCCGAAATGAGGGCCTCGCCGGGCGGGCTGACGGGCAGAAAACCTGTACGATAAAAGGTAAAGCGGCGATGCCTGCAAAAAGGGGCTTCCGCCCGTACCGGCCAGCTAATATACCTTCAGGTACTTTATCGTCAGACAAACGCCGTTCCTGGCTGTTGTGCCTGCTCTAAAGTTTGATAAAATAGCGAGTTACTGATAATGTTCAGTAATAAAAAGCAGGCAGCGGGGTCGAGGGATTTCTTCAGGAACATTTAGCGTTCATGGTATTTGATTGTTTTTGTATAAAATAATTCTATATCAGTTTACTATAGGATCAATAAGATAAAGTAACCCACACGAGATTATCGGAACAGAAAAATGATGTGTTTCGGTAAGGTTTTTTTTCGGTTTCACCGCTCGTGCGGAAACTATTAAGATCTTATAGGCTATTTTAGTCTTTAATAATACTTGTTATTTTAATGTTGTTTGGATTCCACTCGGTTTTCGTATCGAAAATTTTTTGCGTAAGGATGAACGCACGATATCGGCGGCTAAACCGTCACTTATGTCTCTCATTTATTTAAAATCTATACTGGAGTTAAACTCCTTCATCACAGCATATTAATGTTGTGAATAACCTGCGTGACCGTATAAAACAGAAACTCATTGCGTAATTTATATTCAGGATGAAATATTATGCTAAAGATAATCGTTGCCAGTGATAACATATATTACCGAAAAGGCGTTGAATCACTGATTATGAGTGCAGGAAAAACCCTCAGGAATGGATTGTTTGAGGTGTATTCAGAAACAAGTAACCTGATAACGAAAGAAGCCGATATCGTGTTCAGAGACATTATGATAAGCATATTTTTTTATACACGCGAAACGATTTCCGGCAAGGGCCAGACGGAATATTACCAGACAGCGCTACACATTCCCTTTATCTGTCGTGGAGATAACATACCGCAAATTACCGGAAAGATTAGAAAAATAATGCTGATAGCAAGTACAAATGCGGCTAACTTTACCAGCCGTGAAAATTATAAGATAACCGGCCTGAAGGAGTTTATGCAGCTCTCCTCTACAGAAAGCAAGGTTATGCTGATGGTCGGCCAGGGCTATGACACGGAAAATATATCCAGGATGCTGGGACGGTCAAAAAAAACTGTCAGTACCCATTGCCGCAACGCTATCAGAAAAATGGGTATGCTTAACCGGGTCGAATTTTACAAATATGCCTCTTTTGTCGCTAAGGCTGGTAATAAAAAAGGCAATACGCTCTGCCTGTAGCACCCTAATACGGCCCGCCGGTAAGCGGGCCGTATTAAAGCCGCATCCCGGCTGTTCTTTATTGACCGTCGGCTATTGATACGGTTTCCGGATTGAAGCTGTTAATGATTTGAACATAATGTTTCCGTTGGAAATCATTAAAGTCCGTTGAGGAAGCCAGCGTAAAAACGATCAGATTTAGCCTGCCAGGATTGATCACGGGATGCCAGGGTAGCTCGACGGTAGACTGCACCTGTTTAACCGGCCGTCCATTCTCCAAAAAAGAGTTGGCCGTCTGGATCACCGGCAACTTAGCCGGGCCGATTTCGTTCTTCAGCATTTTCCCCTCGCTTTTATAGCCGGGCAGGCTGTTAGTCATAAAATTGATTTGCGTTTCACAAAACGCTTCCAGCGTTTGCCCCTCCTTTTTAAATGACCGATTAATCAGGATTGTATATTCGTTCGCTTCCGGATCGCGAAAACGCAGGACGTTAATACTTTGATCGTAAAAGGGCGCCTCGGTCAGAAAAGAGCCTTCATACATGACGTAGCTTTTTTTATTCATAGTCCACCTGTTTTATATTTGCTGTATCCGGCAATGGGATTACTTCCACACGCCTGTTTCTTTCCCGGCCTTCCCCGGTCTGATTACTGGCAACGGGCAGGGTGTCGCCCATTCCTTTAATCACAAATCTGTCCGGCGAGACTTCTGCGTGGCTGGTCAGCCAGTCACGAACTGCCTCCGCCCTGCGTATTGAGAGCTGATAATTGGTTTCAGGGCTGCCGGTATTGTCGGAATGTCCTACGATGGCAAAAGTCGTTTGGGCGTTGTTTTGGATTAGCGGCAGCAGCCAGGCCAGATTTTTACTGCTGTCCGGCCTGAGCGTGGCGCTTCCTCTGGCAAACAGCGCTACAGAGCCTGAAGCCATAAAAACCGGCGACGGATTGTAGTTTTGCAGGGCATCACTGACGCGTTCGGCCATTTGTCCACAGCGTGAAAATCGCCATAGCCGACTAAACCAGGCGTCGCGACAGTGAATCAGCTGCTGTTTCTGGTCGCGTAGCCGTTGATAAACCGCTCTTTTTTTCTGCAGCTGCCTCTCTTCCGTTTGCCGGAAATCGGCCAGCGTACGGGTCGCCGCGTCGATGCTTCTGGCCTCAAGCCAGGTAGAACCGATCAGCAGCATTGCCAGCAGTAGCGCAGAACACACCGGTAACCAGCGCCAGGAAAATCCCGGGCGCTGCCGATCGGGCTGATAAGGCGTGACCGGATCGGTGATGGCAGGCAAGTCGGGCAGCATGATGCCCGGAGAGAGTCCGGGACAGAGTCCGAACTTCTGCTGCAGCCACTGTGCCCAGGCGCCATGACGGGTAAAACCATTGCCGTTATCGGCCAGCAGAACGGCGCTTAGCCGCAGCGAAGAACCACAGAACAAGGCCTGTAACGCTTTGGCTATCCCCGAACTTTCCAGCCACAGGCGCAGCGCGTCCATCATGGCGTAACGGTAGATTGAGTGACAGCTGAGCGGCTCAGGAAGGGCGAGTAGTTTTTCCAGCTCGCGTGCGAGGGTGGTCTCGCTTGTTTTGCTGAGGTCATACTTCCCGGACCATTTCGCCTGTCCGGCCTGGCTTTCATGGCTCAGACGGGCATAGAGAGCCAGCACGCAGGGCAGCGCCTCCTGCTGATGTAACGAAGATTGCCATGCGGCGATTTGCGCCATCGCCTGCGCAGCGGTTTCCTCACCGTCCGGAAAAAAAGGGAAAAAAGCATAGAGGCGGCGTTTTTTCGCTTTCAGCCGCCCCACTATTTCCGGCAGCGCTTCCGCTTCCGACACGACGATCCAATTTATCTGCTCGTCTTCCTGCTCTGGCTGCCGGTCAGAAAACCATTTTGCGGCATAAGGGCCGATAATAAGGATGGCGGGCGCGGCGGCGGCTGACTGATTGTTTAACAACGAGATCTGCATAGTCAAAGCGCCTCCAGCCAGGCAGAACAAAATAGCCAGAGCGCGATCAGAAGCAGGCTCAGCAGGATAAGCTGCAGCGGCAGATAAAAACGAGCCGGCGAGCGCGTCGGCAGGGTATCCGGGGTAGCCAACTCTTTTTCTGTCTGGCAAACGGCGGCCGGCTGAGGCGCAGACAGTGAAAGCAGACTGGCGTGGTTCCTGCTGGTAAAGGCTGAAACAAGAAACAATTGCTGGGCGTAGGTGAAAATTTGGCCCTGACCTTCAGCCAGCAGCGGTTCCAGCCTGCCGCTCAACGTGTCTGGCCCGCCTGCATAGCCGTAAAAATAGTGCGTCAGCGAATAGCGGTCCCAGGCGATATTATCGGCACGAAGGCGTAGCGCGACTCGCCGATCCAGATAACAGCAGAGCGCATGGCACAGCTCATCGATAAGCTGTTCGCATTCACCTTCGGCAATCAGCGCTTTGCTGAACCGATCGATAAGCGTGATCAGCGTTAACTGTAATTCCGGCAGGGAAGGAATAATGCCGTCAAAAGAAATCAGGGCATCAACGCAGATCAGGCGATAGTAGAGCGTTTCGCTTTTCACCAGGCTTTCTCCACGACCTTACTCCATCCTTCACTATCGTCATAAGCGCTAAAACGTATCGCGGCGGGCGTGAACATGATCGAAAAAGCTACGTCCAGAGCGATGGCGATCTCCTCGCCGTTGTGTTCGGCCAGGCATTCTTTTATATCCTCTCCCGACAGAATTTTTTTATAAATCAGATTGTTGGCATTGCTATAAACACCAATATGCAAGCAGGTGATATCGGCCAGCGGCGAGGGAAACTCTTCCTGCGTCAACCCAATAGTTTTTTGCTGATGGCTATTTAATCTTTCCCGCCAGTTGCCATAGGGCGGCGGAAACCAGGCGACACGTTCCGTTCCCAGCACTTCCGGCAGCACGGCAAGTTTGGTAAATGAGATGCCCAGCGCAGCCTCGAACTCAGCCAGCGTACGCCTGCTGCCCAGACCATAGCGGCCCATATCGGTCGGTTCAGCCTGTTCCATACCCAGCAGCGTTCTGACTCTTTTTTTCGACAAGCTGTCTCTTTCATGCCAGGCACGATCTACGGAACCGGAATTCTTCGCCTCGTCATCATGATCGCCCCAAATTCGACTGGCTTCTTCCCTGACGTAAAAATGCCACAGCACTATTTTATGTGGATGCCAGACGTCATAACCGTGGGTAAAGGCCCGGGCCGCCATCGCTATCTCTTCGCCCTCAAAGAAGATCTGCGGATCGTTCGGCACCTCCTTTACGAAACGGCCTTCGGCGAAAATAAAGCCGCCCGCCAGATAGCTCCCTCTGACTGGCGCCGCTTGTTGAAAATCAACCGAAGTGAGCTGCACTATTTTGTCACTGGAAAAGCCTCTGAAAACCAGGCGGAATATCGCCTGGGTTTTTTCCTGTTCTTTGCCCGGCACATAGCCCGGAGGGTAGGAGGAGAGCACCGGCTTTCTACTTTGCGCCTTCAGCTCTTCCAGCATGGCTGTCATTTCTCTGTCCCAGCCCTCGACAAAGCGGCAGTGGGAATCAATTTGCAGCACATACTCTTCCTCGCGATAAAGCGTTTCACACTGGTTTCTGGCCCAGCAGGCGCCTTTACTGAAGAAATAGTGCAGGGAAATCATCTGGATTTCCGTCTCCAGATAACGCCAGGTCAGAAGGTCATACTCCGCTGTCGATTCTGCCGAGCAGAGTGTCATGCCGGCCTGCTGAAAGCGCTGGCGATCGCCGTCATCCTGCCAGCAGACGGCCACGGCAAGCCTGTAGCATCCGGAGGCCTTTTCAATTAAATCCCGGAGCGTCGGGATCAGTTCCGGATCGCGATAGCTGGCGATGCTGATAAAAATGGCTGGTTTCCTTTCCATAGAGCCGCCTTATGATGTGACGTTGATAAACCCTTTGATCGCACAATGCCGCCAGATTTGCCGGGCGCGGCTGGCTGCCGCAGCCGGCGGGCTACGCTATTCTTTGTCGCTATCGAGCCTGTCGATAATTTCCGGCGGCAGCATTTTTACCAGCTGAGAAAAGCTTTTCCCCACCGTCTTCTCCGCGTACTGAAGCAGCAGGATCGCCGGGCTGCCGGGTTCCATTCGGGTAAACCAAAGCCGCAGCTCCTGTAGCCTGAGCAGCGCATCGGCGCGGCTGGCGATACCGGTCTGGCGGGGTATAATCAGGGGGGCGCTGGCGGCTTCGTTTTCTGCCGGCGTTTCTGCCTGAACCGGCTGTTCTACGGTTTCTTCTGCGACAAAAGAAACGGCTGGCAACGGCGGCGAAACCGTATTTTCCTGACTGATAAACAGCCCCAGAACGGCGCCTAAGCGCGCAAAATCCGGGGCTTCGTCGCCCAACGAGGTCTTCAGGATGGTGCGAAGTTCCATCAGGCAGGCGTGTGCTTTTTGCAGTGAGAGGATTGTTTGATCCTGACGCGCCTGCCATTCGAGTAGCAAAGCTGCCGCCGTCGCTTCGGGCAGCGCGCCCTCTTCACGCGGCGTGGCGTGGGCTTTTTCAAAATCTTTTATGGCAATTTGCAGACCTGCCGCTTTCGGCAGAGGCAGCTGACGAAAATCGGCAAGCAGCCCGTTGATATCATCCAGCTCCGACAGAGCGTTAGCCCGCATAGCCGGATCGAACTCGCCTTCTTCCGTCAGCTGCGGATAAAGATCCGTGGGGAAAGCGGTCAGTAAGTCACGTAATATCAGTAGCCCTTCATGCAGCGCCGCCATGCCGATTTGTCTGATGCGGCAGCGCATCAGCGCCACCACCAGCCGGATATCGCGGCTTCGTTGCAGCAGCGCCTGACAGTCGCGCTCAATCTCCGCCCAGTTCACCGGCTCGGCAGCCTCGACGAAACTGCCGTACTCGGCGTCCAGCCTTGGCTGAAGCCTGGCCTGCAGCATAATAAAAGCGGCGTCATATTCCAGATTTTCACCACAGGGCCGATCGCCGGGCACCGGCTGTAACAGATCCCGATAGTAATGATGCTTGTTGCTTTCCGTCACGATGTTGTCCTTTCTATCGCGTCCGGGCGCTACGTGTGATAGCGTTCCGGCTCAAAGCTCATGCCGTAAACCGGCGTAACGTCCTCTTTTCTCTCCAGCCAGACGGCGTAGCCAAGCTGATGACTGCCGTCCAGCGTCGCCTGCGGCACCTCGCTGGCGGCCAGCACCAGCTGGACATCCCAGGCGTATTCAAACCCCGTAAAATTGCGCACCCACTCCCGCAGTACCGGCAGATCCGATCCCCACGGGCTGAAGCGCATATAGTTATCCAGCGTTAAGGGGCCGAGCAGCAGCTTGAATTTGTGCTGCCTGTCCCGCACGGTATTGCCTAATATTGCGCCATCGCCCAGCAGCATGGCCGCATCGTTGCCCAGCACGGAGCAATCGGCGGGCTCCAGAAAAATCCACTGGGTCACAAACTCTTCCAGTCGGGCTTTTATCTGGAAGTAATATTCGATGGCGCCCGCCAGGCCTTCCGGATTGCGCGCCTCGCGGATCAAATGGGCAGAAGACGCCAGTCGGGCGTGGGTCGGCAGCGGTTTATCGTGCAGCTCGGCCAGATCCATGCCTGCCAGACTGGCAATATAGAAAGAGAACTGTTCCTCATTCGGTCTGTCCAGCGAGGCGGTATCCTGCGCGACAAGCCAGGCGCGATAAAACAGCGACAGGGCACGATGATGAAAAACATCGAGAAAGTCGGTCAGCGTATTGTCCTGGGCCTCCGTCCTCGAGTAGGCCAGTTCGGAAAAATGCAGCGGCATCGCGCCCTGCGGTCCCCATATGCCGGGCCCGAAGAGTTTTATCCCGATGCGGCCATTCTCCAGACCGAGAGAAGCGATCTCGCGCGGCGCAAAAATCAAAGAGGCTTTTTGGCCTATGCGGAACGTCTCCTGGTCAGGCAGTACCGCTGTACCAGGCACCGGCAGCGTCGGCGTTTTAGCCGTGATTGCGCGCATGATACTGATAAAACCGGCTTCCCAGGGCCGCTCCTTATTAAACCAGGCGGCCAGCATGTCGACGGAGGAAGCGCGCATCAGAACGAGCCTCGTTTACCGGGACGGGCCTGCCAGCTGGCGATGACGCCCCTTTGCATAGAGTGCAGCTCCGTTTCGGTAAACACGTTGATAGCGGCGTGGCGAGAAAGGTAATTTTCCATCACCAGACCGAACAGGTAAGGACTGACGCCGGAAAAGCCTTCTTCATCTACCGTCAGGACGCAGCGCACGCCTCTGCCGTAAATCAACAGGCCGTCACCGGGAAGACGCCGGGTCACCGGAAACGTTTTACAGCCTATCAGGCTGTCTACCTGAGTATTGGACTCGCGATCGGCATTGTGTAAAAACAGGCGCAGCATATTGCGCAGCGATTCCCCGCCCGGCCCGTGCTCCAAATCGGAGAGCGGCAGATAGTTAAAGCTAAGCTGGCGGATCAAACGCCAGGCCGACTCCCCCAGCGCAAAAGGCTCACGTGGCGCGCTCGGCTGGCAGACGAAGGCCACGCCCAGCACAGGAACCGCGTCGGACATGGTTAAATCAAAGCTGCCGTTTCTGGCAATCAGGCGTGGCAGATCGCGGTTGGTGACCATCGCTTCGACCGTAAGGTAGCGAATATGATCGGCATAAGGCGCCTCCTGCTGATCGACCAGCGAGACGAAGACCTCTGTTCCGGGATAAGGCGTGCGGGTGTCATATTTTCTCTTGCTCTCGCTTTTTACTCTGGCTTCGCGATTGAGCGAAAAGTAACGGCCGAAATTGCCATAGTCGCAGTGACGCGTTTGATAAAGCGGTTGAAACACCACTTCCTCGCTGCTTTCCGCCTGCTGACCGCGCACCTTATGCACGGAAAAAACTTCGTAATCAAGAGGGCGACTGCGGTCGGGAACCACATGGAAAGCGTTTAGCGCCCGGTTGACTTCGATCCTGTCCACCACTTTAGGAAACAGGTTAATTACCGGCGTACAGAACGGTAAAAACTTTGACGCGTTAACATGGCCAATCAGCTCCAGGGGAAGCCGATCCAGCAGCACTATCAGCTCGGCCTCGTTGCTGTGGTTGCGGGACAAACCGGCGGCCAGCTGAGTCAGCGTAAAAAAATAAAAGCGCTGACGACAGGCGAAATATTCATGGATCAGGTTATGTCCATGAAACATGTTCCAGGACAGCGGCAGCAGCGTCTGATCGGGATGCAGCCCTTCAAAAGTCAGCGGGCGCTGGGCGATGACCACGTCTTCCGCTTTGCTGCTGCCGGCCCGCACCAGCATAGCCACGTTGCTGGTATGCAAAAGTTCAAAAAGATGGGAAACAATGCGCTCATCGCCGTCGATATAGAGCGGCAGGCGATCGAAGCCGCTCAGCTGCGAAAATATCCGTTCCCCCTGCGCACGCAATTTGATCCGCAGAGCGCCTTTCAGCCTGGCGTAAGGAATACGGTATTTTTCCAGATTGGGAATATCCGGCGGAACCGAAGTCAGGCGAGCCTCGACGATTTCTATTGGCCACAGCGTGACATCCTGACCGTTGCGAAACTCGCAGCGTGTATTTTCGCCAGGCAATATGCGGGTATAAAACGCACTGTTTTTAGGAACAAGATAGCCGTGGCCCAGTTCTCCTTCCTTCAGGTCAGGCGCAAGTTGAACCACGCCGATGGAAGGCGTGGGCGAATTATAATTAGGGTAGACGATGTCCAGAAGCCGCTGCGTAAACTTTGGGAACTCCGCATCCAGTTTTAAATGCGTACGTGCGGATAAAAAGCAAAATGCTTCAATCAGTCTTTCAACATAAGGATCGGCCGTTTCGATGCCTCTCATCCCCAGACGTCCGGCAATTTTGGGATGTTTTTCAGCAAACTCACGCGCTGACTCTTTCATAAAAGTGAGTTCCTGATTGTAATAATCGAGGAATTTATGATTCACGATTGCTCCCGTTATCCTTGTTTTTAAACGTAGACTTTGTCTTTTATTAATATGGCCGTCTAAACAGGTTTTTTGAGTAAGCTGACTGTTATTCTTTTTTGAAAAGCAACAGGATGTTATTAGTTAATAAATGCGTTAAATACACGCGGCGGCTTTTATTTTTTTTCAGGCTTTATAACATGTGGAAAAAACAGTCTCAAGAGCATTGTGAGGGAACGTCAGAAGTTTCAGCTGGCCATCAGGTTATTTTACGGGAAAAATCTTTTTAAATAAGGGTTTGTCATCGTGGCGGGCGTATTATTCAGGAATAGCGTTCGGGCGGTATTCTTAATTTATTTTTACGGCGTGGACAAGGGTATTATATTTTGTTTTCCTTCCCCGGAAGAATCTGGTTTGTGTGATTTTATGCCTGTGACAAATGTACCCGGAGGAATGATACGTGGCTATTACAAGGCAAAATTTATTCGGTAAGCTGGATGAGACATTATTCAGAACGATTGAAAGTGCAACCACGCTTTGTAAGCTGCGCGGCAACCCCTATGTTGAACTGGTGCATTGGCTAAATCAGATCTGGCAGCAGGAGCAAAATGACCTGCGTCTGATAGCTCGCCATTTTGAGGTTGACGCACAGGCGCTGGAACAGGGCTTCGCTCAGGCGCTGGCCCGATTGCCCGCAGGCGCCAGCACTATCTCAGACTTTTCATACCATATTGAACTCGCTATCGAACGCGCCTGGATTTATGCCAGCCTGGAGTGTTTTGAAAGCCGTATTCGCAGCGGACATTTGCTGATCGCCATGTTGACCACCATGGAGCTACGGCGCGCCCTGTTTGCTATCTCTTCCGCTTTTGAACGGATCTCTCTGGAACATTTGACCGCCGATTTCGGCTATATCACTCAGGCTTCGCCGGAAGTTAGCGAGGCGACGACGGAGGCTGGCGTAATGCCCGGCGAGATTAATGCGGCTATCGGCGGTCAGATAAAAAGCGGCGGGCTGGCGCAGTATGCCACCGATCTGACCGCGTTAGCGCGCGAAGGCAAAATCGATCCGGTCACGGGACGCGAGCATGAAATCAGCACCATGACCGATATCCTGCTGCGTCGCCGTCAGAACAACCCTCTGCTGACCGGTGAAGCTGGCGTCGGGAAAACGGCCGTCGTGGAGGGGCTGGCGCAAGCCATCGTAGCGGGTAATGTGCCGCCAGCGCTGGCAAAAGTCAGGCTGCTGGCGCTGGATGTCGTCGCGCTGGCCGCTGGCGCCAGCATGAAAGGCGAGTTTGAGGCGCGGCTGAAAGCCGTGCTGGATGAGGCTATCGCTTCGCCCCAGCCCGTTATCCTGTTTATCGATGAAGTGCATACGCTGATCGGCGCCGGGGGCAATGCCGGGACGGGCGATGCGGCTAACTTGTTGAAGCCTGCGCTGGCGCGGGGCCAGCTGCGCACTATTGGTGCCACGACCTGGAGCGAATTTAAACGGCATATTGAGAAGGATCCGGCGCTGACAAGGCGTTTTCAGGTGCTGCAAATTGCGGAGCCGGACGAGGAAGCCGCCGTCGCTATGCTGCGGGGGCTGCTGCCGGTGCTGGAAAAGCATCACGGCGTCTGGATTATGGAGGAAGCCTTACAGGCCGCCGTGCGGCTGTCGCACCGTTATATTCCGGCCCGGCAGCTGCCAGATAAGGCGATAGGTCTTCTTGATACGGCCTGCGCGCGGGTGGCCGTCGCGCAACATGCGGCGCCGGTCATGCTGCAACGTCTCCACTGTCGGACGGACGCCGCCCGCGCGGAGCTGAGCCTGGTTGAAAAGGCCAGCCGATTTGGCAAAGTGCAGCACCACAGCGGCGAACGCCTGAGACAGGAGATCGCCGAGCAGACCGAGGCTTCTCTTCAGCTGGAGCAGCGCTGGACGCAGGAAAAAGAGCTGGTTGCCGCCATCGTCGCGGTACGTGAAAAACTACAGGACGAGGCCTCTACGGCTGAGGAAGAGATAGCGCCGCTGCAAAATGAGCTGGCGGAGCTGGAGGCGCGTCTGCAGGCTGCCCGGAACGAGCAGCCGCTGGTGCAGGCGGAGGTCAATGCGGATGTTATCGGCGCGATAGTGGCCGACTGGACGGGGATCCCCGTCGGCCAGATGTTAAAAGACGATCTTCGTGCCGTACTGGAACTGCCGCAGCGGCTGGCCGGGCGCGTGATAGGTCAGGACTATGCGCTGCGTCAGGTCAGCGAAAGCATCCAGACGGCTCGCGCGGGGCTGGCGGATCCGCGTAAGCCGGTCGGCGTCTTTATGCTGGTTGGCCCATCCGGCGTGGGGAAAACGGAAACCGCGCTGGCTATCGCCGAGCAGCTTTACGGCGGCGAGCAGAATCTCATCACCGTCAATATGAGCGAGTATCAGGAAGCCCATACCGTTTCCTCGCTGAAGGGATCGCCACCGGGCTACGTGGGCTATGGCGAAGGCGGCGTGCTGACGGAGGCGGTACGCCGCAAACCCTACAGCGTAGTGCTGTTGGATGAGATTGAGAAAGCGCATCCCGACGTACATGAACTGTTTTTTCAGGTCTTCGACAAGGGCAGTATGGAAGATGGCGAAGGGCGGCAAATCGACTTTAAAAATACGGTGCTGCTGCTGACCAGCAACGTCGGCAGCGAAACGATCGCCAGCCTGTTTGCCGATGCAGAGACGGCGCCCGATGCCGAAAGCGTCAGAAAAATGGTGCAGCCTGAGCTGCTGAAAGTCTTTCCGGCGGCCTTTTTAGGGCGCCTGGCGGTGGTGCCTTATCTGCCGCTTCAGGAAGCGTCGCTACAAGGTATTGTCCGGCAACAGCTCGACAGACTGGCTTTGCGTTTACGCGAGCAGCATAGCGCTTCGCTGCATTATGGCGACGATTTGACGACGCATATTATCGGGCAGTGTCCCGTTGCTGAAACGGGCGCACGAATGTTGATCCGATTTATCGAGCAAAATATCGCGCCGGAAATAGCGCGCCAGATATTAAACAGCCAGGCACCGCTAAGCGAACAATGTCTCTACATAACCGCAGAGGATAATATCGTTATCCGTTTTCAGCCGAAAGGAGAAGAAGAAAACGCGATAGATAAAACAGGAGAGAAGCGAGAAGATCCGGCAAAACAAGACGGATTTTTAACGGGTAATAGCGCTGCATGACAGTCCGCTATTAATGTGAATAAAGGCTATTTTTAATACAGCACGATGAAAGGGATATCATGATTTCAAGAAATGGCAGTGCTCAAAAATTTATCGCCAGAAACAGGGCGCCGCGCGTACAAATTGAATATGACGTGGAGATCTATGGCAGCGAGAAAAAAATAGAATTGCCCTTTGTTATGGGCGTATTAGCCGATCTGTCCGGGAAGGCGATTGAGCCTTTGCCGCCGGTTGCCGATCGCAAATTTCTCAGCATTGATATTGATAATTTCGACGAGCGGATGAAAGCCATGAAACCGCGCGTGGCTTTTGCCGTGCCTAATACCCTGACCGGGGAAGGGCAGCTGATGATCGATATGACGTTTGAAAGCATTCATGACTTTTCACCGGACGAAATAGCCAAAAAAGTGGATTCGCTTTCTCAGCTGCTGGATGCCCGCACCCAGCTGGCCAATCTGCAAACCTATATGGACGGCAAAGCCGGCGCGGAAAGTCTGGTGATGAAAGTGCTACAGGATAAATCGCTGCTAACCGCGCTGGCTTCTGCACCGAAACCAGTGAAAACAGACGGCAGCCCATTAGGGAACGAATAAGGCGAGAGAGGGATATCATGTCGATGCAAGCTGAGAAAAAGAACCAGGCGACCTACGCGGGCCACAGCGATTTTAATACGCTGTTAAGCAAGGAGTTCAAACCGAAATCGGAACAGGCGAAAACCGCCGTAGAGAGCGCGGTTAAAACGCTGGCCGAGCAGGCGCTGAGCAGCTCGGTCACCATGGCCGACGACGCCTATAAAAACATTGCCGCTTTTATTGCGGAGATCGATCGCAAGCTGTCCGAACAGATCAATTTGATCCTGCATCATCCACAGTTTCAGTCTCTGGAAAGCGCCTGGCGCGGGCTGCATTATTTAGTCTATAACACCGAAACCGACGAAAAGCTGAAGCTGCGTTTTATGGATATTTCCAAAGATGAGCTGAGGCGCAATATGCGGCGCTTTAAAGGGATCGCCTGGGATCAAAGCCCGCTCTTTAAGCAGGTATACGAAGAGGAATATGGCCAGCTGGGGGGTGAACCTTACGGCTGTCTGGTCGCCGATTACTATTTCGATCACACTGCGCCAGACGTGGATCTGCTGGCCTCCATTGGCAAAATCGCCGCGTCCGCGCACGTGCCGTTTATTACCGGTGCGGCACCCTCCGTGCTGCAAATGGATTCCTGGCAGGAGCTGGCTAATCCTCGCGATCTGACCAAGATCTTTACGCAGAATCTGGAATATGCGGCGTGGAACTCGCTGCGTCAGTCAGAAGACTCACGCTATATCGGCCTGGCAATGCCGCGTTTTCTGTCGCGTTTGCCTTATGGCATTCATACCAATCCCGTCGACGACTTCAATTTTGAAGAAACTACCGACGGCGCCGATCACAGCAAGTACGCCTGGTCCAACGCGGCCTATGCGATGGCGGTCAATATCAACCGCTCGTTCAAACACTACGGCTGGTGCACGCTGATCCGAGGCGTGGAAAGCGGCGGCGTGGTCGAAGGACTGCCGTGCCATACCTTCCCGACCGACGATGGCGGCATTGATATGAAATGCCCAACGGAGATCGCTATCTCTGACCGTCGCGAAGCGGAACTGGCTAAAAACGGCTTTATCCCGCTTATTCACCGTAAAAACACCGATTATGCCGCCTTTATCGGCGCGCAGTCGTTACAAAAACCGGCGGAATATTACGATCCGGACGCCACGGCGAACGCCAACCTTTCCGCGCGGCTGCCTTACATGTTTGCCTGTTCTCGCTTTGCCCACTATCTGAAGTGCATCGTGCGCGACAAAATCGGCACTTTTAAAGAACGCGATGAAATGCAGAAGTGGCTGAACGACTGGATAATGAATTATGTCGACGGCGACCCGGTTAATTCCACTTTTGAAACCAAAGCGCGTCGTCCGCTGGCCGCCGCGGAAGTGGTGGTTGAGGATGTGGAAGGCAATCCAGGATATTACCAGGCAAAATTTTTCCTGCGTCCGCATTTTCAGCTGGAGGGCCTGACCGTTTCGCTGCGTATGGTCGCGAAATTACCGTCGTTGAAAGGCGCAGCATAACGATCGCAGATTTTAATATTGTTAACAGCAGCATTGTTTGCGGGGCTGCTTTAACTACATACGCTGCGCGCATGCGTAGCAATTTTAATAGTGCTGAATAAGGGAATTATCATGGCACAAGATATGTTTATTAAGATCGACGGCATTGAAGGTGAATCGCTGGATGCCGCACATACCAATGAAATTGAGGTTCTGGAATGGCATTGGGATGTTTCACAGCATTCCAATATGCACAGCGGGTCCGGCGGCGGCTCAGGCAAGGCAAGCGTGGCCGATTTCTGCTTTACCCATTACACCGATAAGGCCAGCCCTAATTTATTAAGCCACTGTCTGACGGGCAAGCATATTAAAAATATTGTCTTCGTGGTGCGTAAAGCGGGCGGCAATCCGCTGGAATATTTAACCATTAACTTTACCGACACCATTATTACCCGTGTCGATATGTCGGGATCTTCAGAGGATGAAACCCGTCCTCGTGAACTGGTTAAATTCTCCTTCACTAAAGTGACGCAGGATTACGTCATGCAGAACGCTGAAGGCAGCAAATCTGGCGTTATCTCCGCCAGCTATGACGTCAAAGCCAACCTGAGCAGCTAATACGTTAAACGATATAAAAGCTTGTCGCCCCTGGGTGGCAAGCTTTTCAGCCTGGCTTCGGGATTTTAAGGTGATATTTAACATGCTGTTAATAAACATAGCCCGATTCATCAGTCGTTTGCTTATTATTCTGGCGTTTTTAACGTCAGCGGGCTGCCGTTCTCCTTTCAGCGACTCTCCCAAACCGGAGTTAACTATCAGGCTGGAAGCGTCAAAAGAGATTAATCCCAATGAAAAGGGAGAGCCTGCGCCGCTGGATATTACTTTTTATCTTTTAAAATCATTAGATAACTTTGAAAACAGCGATTTCTTTACTCTTACCGATGGTGCGGACCCGGCCCTACAGGCGGAGGCGAAAAAAGTCTATGAGGGCATATTACAGCCTGGCGAAAACAGAATAATCAGCCTGACGCCGGAAAAAGATACCGTTGCATTAGGCATAGTCGCCGCCTATCGGGATATTGACCGTGCGGGATGGAGTGAAACTTGGGAGCTTTATAAAAAAAATAAGAAACGATCCTGGTGGCGAAAAGTGTTGCCCGGAGAAGCGGTCGTTCTGACGGTACATTTTGATGCCTTAGCCATCGCGCTTGATAAAAGGGAATAGCCAGTGAGAACAAATAAAGTTATCTGGAGCGAAGGACTGTTTTTACGTCCGCAGCTGTTTCAGCAGCAGGAGCGCTATTTTGAATATTACGCCCACAAGCGAGCGGCAACGATATCGCCTTTTTTTTGGGGGTTCGCGCAATACGATATCGATCTGGAGGCGCTCTCTTACGGCAAGCTGGTGCTGCGCGCCGGACGCGGCGTGCTGCCGGACGGCACGCCCTTTGATATACCAGGCCACGCCGAACTGCCTGAGCCGCTGACTGTTACGCCGGAGCATCTGGGGCAGCTTATTTTCCTGGCCGTGCCGCTGCGGCTGGATAACAGCGACGAAACCATCTTTGACCTCAGCGACAGCGGGTCGCTGGCGCGCTTTGCCGCTTTTGAAACGGAGCTGAGTGATACCAATGCGATCCGTCAGGGGCCAAAACCTGTCCAGCTGGCAAGGCTGCGCCTGAATCTGGTTTCTGAAAACGAAATGACGGAGTCCTGGATTGGTCTGCCGCTGACCCGCATCAGGGCCATTCAGCCCGATGGCAGCGTGCTGCTGCATACCGAAGACTATATTCCGCCCGTCACCGGCTATGCGGCCAGCGCGCTGCTAGCTGAATGGCTGACGCATCTTAACGGTCTGGTCAGGATGCGCGCCGACATGTTGGCAGGCCGACTGGCTAATAGCGACGGCAAAGCCAGCGCCAGCGCCGAAGTGGTCGACTATCTGCTGCTGCAAATTTTCAATAAATATGAGCCGGTGTTGGATCATCTGCGGCACGTGCCCGAGCTGCCGCCCATTGTGCTTTATCAGGAGCTGGCGAAATTCTCGGGCGAGCTGTCCACCTTTATCCGCACGCAGACGCGACGGCCGGTAAGCGCGCCGGGCTACGATCACGCCAGGCTTTATCCTTCTATTCGCCCGCTGGTTGAAGAGCTGCATTATTTGCTGAATCAGATTTTGATCCGTGCCGGTCAAATGATCGATCTCCATGCGAAAGGCAATGGCGTCTGGACGGCCGCTATGCTGCCGGGCGAGCTGCGAGAGTTTTCTAATCTGGTGCTTGCGGTACACGCTCAGCTGCCGATGGACGTGCTGCAGCAGCAGTTTTCGGCGCAGGCGAAAATCAGCGCGCCGCAGCAGCTGCATGAGCTGGTTCGTTCACATCTGCCCGGGCTGGTGTTACAGGCGCTGCCGGTGCCGCCGCGGCAGATCCCTTATCACGCCGGCTATGTCTATTTCGACCTGCTGCAAAGCGGGCCGTTCTGGGACAAAATTGCCGCAACCGGCGCGCTGGCGTTACATATTGCAGGTGATTTTCCTGACCTGAATATGGAGCTTTGGGGAGTCAGAAGCTGATGCGCGATGAGAGCCAATCTGCCGCGCCGGATGCAGCGCCCGAAGAAACGCTGACGCCGCAGGCCCTGGGTAAATTTCTGCTGGATGAGGATCCGGGAAGTCCCGGCACGCCGGAACGCGGCGATCCTGATGCGTTTATCCAGGGCTGGTCCAGCCAGAAAAGTGAGGTTTTGCTGCAGAGCGAAGGCGTACAGCTGCGTGTGCAAAAGGTAAGGGCGGCCGAAAATCCGCTGCTCGAAGCCGCCCAGCCACTGCTGCGCGCCCTTAGCGAGATGCCGGAAACGATCCCATATCCCGAACATGTCGAGCTGCTGAAACAGAGCCTGAAACACGACATCAATCTGTTTAGCGTGGTATGCGACGAGGTCAATATCGCCTGGAAAAAGATGGCTATCGTTCGCTATTGCCTTTGTACCGCGCTGGATGAGGCAGCCCATACCACAACCTGGGGGATGCAAACCGGCTGGTCGCAAAGCAACATCCTTAACCATTTTGAAGGCGACAACGACGGCGGCAACAAATTTTTCCTGCTGGTTGGCCGTCTTTCCATGGATCCCCACGAGTACGCAGACGTGCTTGAAGTGCTGCTGCGTATCCTCGGGCTGGGTTTTGAGGGCCGCTACAGCATTCTGGAAGATGGCGACCGACAGCTGATGAAAATCCGTCAGCGGCTTCTGACTCTTATTCAAAGCACGCGCGACTCGCTCTCGCCAGCGCTGTCGCCGCATGGCGCGGCCGTACGCGGTCAGAAAAAGTCTAAAAGGCGCATTGTGCCCGTGCGCGTCACGCTGCTGCTGAGCTTTCTGCTGGTCAGTAGCCTGTGGATTTGGTGCAAATACTGGCTGGGCGCGCATCAGATAGCGCTGCAGCAGCGGATTTTCGCGATGCAGCAGCTGAAGGTAAGCCGTCCCGTAGCGGCGATGAAACTACGGCTGGCTATTTTACTGAAAGAAGAAATCAGGCAGGGGCTGGTCAGCGTTGACGAAACGCAAAGTCAGAGCAAGGTCGTTTTTCGCGGCGATTCCGTGTTTCTTTCAGGATCGGACAAAGTCATCGCCAGCATGGAACCTATTATCAAACGCGTCGCGAAGGAAGTTCATCGCGTGAACGGCAGGGTGGTGATCGTAGGGCATACGGACGCCACGCCCATCAGAACAAAAGCTTTTCCCAATAATCAGGTGTTGTCAGAAAAACGAGCGATGGACGTGGCGCGCTATCTTCTTGCCGAAGGGATAGCGCCCGACAAAATCCGTATTCAGGGCGTCGGAGAGAGCCAGCCCGTCAGCAGTAATAACAATGCACAAGGACGTGCGCAGAACCGGCGCGTGGAATTTTTCGTGACCTACTAATGAGTTAGACATGTTTAATCTGAACAGGATGTTCTCGCTTCGTAGTTTTAAAGTTGTGATGGTCATAGCCTTTTTTATGCTGATTATCGCTGCGGTTTGGTTTCTCGGCCCTTTACTGGGCTTTGGCGACACGCGTCCGCTGGCAGGCGTTGAGGCACGCGTGATTTATATCGTGCTGGCACTGCTTTGTCTGATTGGGCTGTGGTTTAACGTGCCGTCGTTTCTTCTGCTGGCCACAACGGCCTGCGTTGTCGTCTGGACGATCGGGCCCTACCTGCTGATCGGGGAAAGCTATCCGCTAAGCGGTATCGCCCCCAGGGCCAGCCTGGTTGGCGCTATCCTGCTGGTCACGCTGCTGTATGGCGGTTGGAAGCTACTGCTGGCGCTGAAAAACAATCCTAAGCTGCTTGACGCTTTTTTCGGCAGCAAAGAGGTTAAAAGCGATGACGACGTCAGCGAGGTTAATGCGGCTATCCGTGATGCAGCGGCATATATAAGGCAGCTGCGTAAAAACGGTACCTGGCTTAAACGGTTTTTTTCATTTGGAAAAATGCACGGCGAGCTTCCCTGGTACATGATTATCGGGACGCAGGGCGCGGGAAAAACCACGGCGATCCTGTCGTCAGGACAGCACTTTCCGCTGCCGGAACAGCTGAGCAGGGTTTGCAAAGAGAGCGCGCCTACCCGTAACTGTGAGTGCTGGTTTGCGAATGACGCGCTGTTTATCGATACGGCCGGAAAATACCTCGATTCGTCAGACGAGCAGCCGGAGTGGGACGGCATCATTAAGGCCGTCAAAAAGTATCGTCCGATAGAGGCGATCAACGGCGTGATTGTGGCGATCGGCGTGACTGACGTGATGGGAAAAAATAAAACGGAACTCTACGATCTGGCTGCGAAAGTGCGCGCCAGACTGGATGCGATGCGCAGCAAACTAGGGGTTCGCTTTCCGGTTTATATGCTGATTACCAAACTGGACCGGCTGATGGGGTTCGCCGAATATTTCCGTAGCCTGACCGAGCAGGAGCGCGAACAGGTATGGGGCGTGACTTTCCCCTGGGGTGAAGAGGTGAACACCGGCATTGGCGATCTGCGCGAACGGGTTGGAGCGGAGTTTGCCCTTCTGGAAAATCGTCTGGAAAAGGCAATGACGGTGCGCCAACAGGAGGAGTACAGCAATACGGACAGAAAGCGCATGTATGTGCTGCCGCAGGATTTCCGTATGCTGCTGGACAGCGTAACGGAAGTGGCGCAGACGATTTTCTTCGCCTCGCGCTATGATGAAAATCAGGGTTACACCTCGCTGCGCGGCATCTACTTTGTCAGCAGCCACCAGCCTGAGAATACCGTTATGGTCAATAACGGGACGCTGATGCAGAAGTGGCGCAATTATATTGCTAACCGACATACGGTGCCGTTGGCTTATCCTGCTTCGCTGGCCGGCGAAAGCGAGGCTCTGGTCAGGGATGTTGCCTGGGGCAGGCATTATTTTCTGAAATCCCTGTTTTTCGACATCATCCTGAAAGATGGCGATCTGGTGCGGCGCAATTTACGGGTAGAATCAAAATATCGCTTCCAGAACTTTTTTGGTCACACGCTTTGCATCGCGGCCTGCTGCTGGTTACTGAGCGGGATCTATCACAGTTATCACCATAATGGCGGCTACCTTGTCGCGGTCGGGCAAAAGACAACCAGGCTGGAAGCAGAGGTCAAAAGCTATCAGCAGGCGGCAAATCCCGGCAGGCTGCCGCTGCTGCTGAATCTGGCGCACTACCTGCCTGAATTTAACGGCCTGGACGTGCTGCATCCCGATCTTCCCTTCCGCTATGGCCTTTATGTCGGCAAGCGTTTAACCCAGGATGCCGACGGCCTTTATCACTATTTTCTGCAGCGGCTGTTGTTTCCGCAAATCGAACAACAGGCGCATGAAGCTTTGCAGAACGCCGTTTATGAACGCGACCCCACGACAATTTACAACGCTCTTAAACGCTATCTGATGCTGGCAGGACAGGGCCAGTTCGATCGGGCATGGCTGGTCAGCGAGATTGCCCGGCAGTGGGACAATGCCGGAAAGCTCCAGCCTTATGAAGAAAGGAGCCTGTTTATCGCCCATCTTGAGGCGTTATTCAGCCGCCCGGACTGGCGGCAGTATGGCCAGCAACCGGATAAAAACCTGGTGACGGAAGCACGCGAAATACTTAATCGCAACACGCCTGTTAATCGACTTTATGCGCGCGTAATAACCCAGATGCAGGCGGAAGCGCCGGAGAATCTGACCTTAAGCAAAATGACCGATGAGGACGCCGGCCAGATTTTTACCCTGACCGACGAGGCGCTGGCGGAAAAAGGGATGCCTGGATTGTTTACCTGGGAAGGCTATCACCACGTCTTTAAAAAAAAACTGGGCGACAGCGTGCGAGCGCTACAGGCTGAAGATAGCTGGGTAATGGGCAATAGCGAGGCGCAAAGCGGCCTGAAATCGCTGAAGGTGAGCAGAAGCTCGGGCATTGTCGATCCGACCCACGAAGCCCTGATGACGCTTTATCTGAAGGAGTATACGCGGCGATGGCAGGCTTTTTTGCAAAGCATCCGGCTGAAAAGCGAGGATGCAGGCCAGAACAATACCGGGCTTTCTTTTGATATCTACATGCTGCGCACGCTGGTTTCTACGCACTCGCCGCTGGTTAATCTGGCGAGGCGCGCCGTCAGGGAAACTACGCTTGCCGTGGATCAGCAGGATAACTTGCTAAAAAACCAGCGTGTTAGCAGCTCAGGATTATCCAACAGTCGCCTGGTGGATGCCGCCTCGAAGCTTAATCTGGCGCTGGCCGCTCAGGAGAAAAAAGCGCTGCGTCAGGGCGTGGATAACTATTTCGTGCCGCTGCGTGAATTCGTGGGCGGCGGTGAAAAAGGCATGGGCGCGGCCTCCGGTACTAAACTGCACCAGATTATGGGCGTGCTGAACGATCAGTACACGCTGCTGGTCATCTCCGACAGCGCAATCAAAAACGGCAACCTGCCGTCAGTGTCCGACGCAGGACAGCGGCTGAGCGCGGAGTCCGCCGTCTGGCCCGACCCTTTTAAATATATTATCGCGCCGCTGCTGAACGGCGCTTACCGACGGGTCAATCATCAGATCGTCTACAGCAGCAATAAAACCATCGCCTCAGGGCCGGGAGAAGTATGCCGCAACACTTTGCAGGGCCGCTATCCCTTTGCGGATAACAGTGAGGAAGTCAGCCTGCGTGATTTTGAGCGCTTTTTCGCCACGGGCGGCGTGCTGGATGACTATTTTCAAAAAAAACTGGCCGACAAAGTTGATACGACAGCAAGGCCCTGGCGCTATCGCGGCGATATTAATACCCAGGATTCAGAGGCGCTGGATGTTTTTGAGAAGGCTGCCGCGATTCGCAGCGCTTTCTTCCAGAACGGTGGCCGCACGCCGGGTATCGATTTCTCCGTTTCCATTCCCTATCTGGATCCTTCGATTACCCAGCTTAACCTCAACTTTGACGGCAGCGTAATGGGGTATTCGCACGGCCCGGTTACGCCAAAACTTTTTCACTGGCCGGGCGCGCGGGCAGAATCCGTCGTCAATATGAGCACCAAACCGCGCATTCTGGGGCAGGAAAACGGTCTGACCTTCACCGGTCCCTGGGCGCTGATGCGCTGGCTGGACACCGTTAACGATATTGCGACTTCGCCTGGCGGCCAGCCGGTGCTGCTGTTTAATCTGCATCAGCGGCCCGTCAAAATTGAGGTTACCGGCCTGACCTGGAACGATGAGCTTATCGTGGATTTACTGAAAAATTTTAACTGTCCCGGCGCATTTTAAGCCGTGGGGCACGGAGCGGCATATGGCCATTCGTACCGGTATTATTGAGGCTGGAACGTTATTACCAGGCAGAGAGCGGAAAAAAGTCACCGCCGTTCTGGTCGAAAAAGTGGTGCCGGCGATGCAGTCGACGCTGCCCGGACAGCTTTTACCGGAGCATTATCCGTGGTGCTTTATCCTGCCGCCGTTGCGGAAAAAAGGCCGCTTTTACGTGGGAGCATTGGTCAGCAGTCGCGCGGCGGGGCTTTCGGCAATTTACGCCGCCGTCAGCGTACAGTGGCTGCAAAAGGAACTGGCGTCTGACTTTCATATTGCTTTCTGGCTGGCGAGAATTATGACGGCGCAGCAAAATCAGGATGGCGTGGTCAAGCCAGATATCTCTTTGAAAAAATGGGTTAATTTATTACGTTCTCGCTACTCGCCGTTTCGCGAACGGCTGCTTAATGAGCGCTATCGCTTCAGCTATCATGCGGATTTGCTGTTGGCCGAACTGAGCGAGTATGACAGAAGCATCACGCAGGAAAAAGGCGTCGGCAGCATGCCCTGGCCGAACTGGCCGGAAGTTATCCAGACGGAGCGCAAAGCGTGGCTCTGGCGGCAAAGCCGCTACGGCAAAATTATCGATTCGCAGCAAATTATCTGCTGAAAAGGAGAGGGAGAGGCGCTCCCTTAGGGTGCAATACAAACCAAGGATTAGGTGTTGATATGGCAAGAACCATAACGTTAAGCAGTTCAGCAATGCCGCTTTTGCTGGGTGAAACCGCGCTGGTATTAACGAAGCTGGAAGGCAAGGAGTCTTTCTCTTCTTTATATACCTATACGCTAACCGCCAAAACGCCAGCCAGCGATCTTATTCCCTGGCAGTCAGCGGCGAACGTGGATATTAAAGCGCTGATTGGTAAAGAGATGACCGTGTCGATAGAGCTGGACGGCAGCGGGCTGGATGAATTTATGGGCATCGGCGCGGGCAGCCGGGAAATATCCGGCCTGGTGCAGCGCGCCAGGTTTCTGGGACGGGATGCGAATCAGGCCATCTTTGAGATTATCCTGCGCCCCTGGCTTTATCTGACGGAACTGACCTCCGACTTCAAGATCTTCCAGCAAAAAACAGTGGTGGAGATTATTGACGAGGTGCTCGAGGAGTATAACTTTCCGCTGGAAAAACGGCTAAGCGGTTCCTATCCCCAGCTGGATTTTCAGGTGCAGTACGGTGAAACGGATTTTAATTTTATCGAGCGCCTGATGGAGGAGTGGGGGATTTACTGGTTTTTTGAGCATGCAGATCAGAAACATAAGCTGGTACTGGTAGATCACGTTGGCGCGCACAAGCGTTTTTCCAGCGAGGCCTATCATGTGCTGCAATATATGCCGAACGAACCCAAAGCCGGGCAGGAATATATTACCCGTTTTGAATTTCAGGAAACCATTACCTCCGGCCGGTGGTATACCAACGATTACGATTTTACAAAATCCCGAGCGGATATATCGGCTGCCGACAGCAAGCCTCGTCAAACCACCTTTAACGACATGGAGCTTTACCACTGGCCCGGCGATTACGATCGGCCGGATATTGGCGAACAGCTGGCGAAAGTTCGTATGGAAGAGCGGGGAGCGATCGGATCAAGAGCATCCGGCTCCGGCGAGCTGCGGGGCGTGGTGTGCGGTACCAACTTCGAGCTGCAAAATTACCCGCTGGAGAAAGCGAACCGGGAATATATGGTCATTTCCAGCGAGCTGATCGTTAGCGATGTCAGCCAGGTGACGGGGATGGGGGATTTCAGTTATCAAAGCCATTTCACCGTCCAGCCTACCACCAAGATTTATCGCCATCCTCAGCTGGCGCTGCGCCCAAAAACCAGCGGGCCGCAGACGGCTGTAGTGGTAGGGCCGCCAGGCGAAGATATCTGGACGGATACCTGGGGCCGCATAAAAGTGCGCTTTTTATGGGATCGCTACGGGCAAAACCGCGAAACGGATTCCTGCTGGATCCGCGTCAGTCAGGCGTGGGCCGGGAATAATTTTGGCGGGATCTATATCCCACGCGTCGGCCATGAAGTGATCGTGGACTTCATTAATGGCGATCCGGATCGTCCGCTGGTGATCGGCAGCCTTTATAACAATGTCACCATGCCGCCCTGGGATCTGCCTGCCAACGCCACGCAAAGCGGATTAGTGAGCCGCACGGTAGGCGGTGGACGCACCAACTTTAACGGCATCCAGTTTGAGGATAAACCGGGGCTGGAGCAGTACTGGGAACAGGCCGAGCGCGATATGTCCCGCCTGACCAAGCGTAATGAAACGCAAACCATTGGGCTGAATTCCGATCTTGCCGTGGGCGCGACGCGCTCTGTCAGCATCGGTATCAACAGCAACCGAGTGGTTGGCGTTAATGAATCCACCACGGTGAACGGCAGCAGCGCGTTAATGGTGGGAGGCGCGCTGGGCTTTACGGTCGGGGGCGCGCAGTCGGAGTCGATAGGCGGTGCAAAAGGAATTAACGTCGGCGGCGCTTTTATGAATAACGTGGGCGGTTATTACTCGCTTGCCGTCGGTGGCTACATCGGCATAGTTGCAGGTGGCGCGATTTCCTTAACGGCAGGCGGCGCGCTTTCACTTTGCGCGAGTAAAATTATCCTGTGCGCCGACCATATCGTGCTTCAGGGAGGACAGGTCGATTTAAATCCTGGCGACAGCTGCAGCTGCTGTGACTGCGGCGGCGGTGGCGGTGGCGGCTTTGTCCCTGGCGTGCCGAGTCTGAGCGTTTTTGGGTTTGTCGGGCTTGTTTTCCCGCTACCGCCTTTACCACCGATTACGCCGACACCAACTATAACCACACCGACGCCAACTATAACCACGCCGAGGCCGACTATTCCGGACGGCAGAACCACGCCTGTGCCGACCGCGCCCTGAGCAAGTGGTTTAACCGCGCATGGGCTGACCGCTGGCGGCGTTATAGCCAGACGCCGTTGCCCCAGGCGTTTTTTATCAGTAACCGGGCTGGCATCAGCCCAACAGCAAAATGAGGTGAAAAATGGGAAACAGCGCAGCCAGACTTGGCGATGCAATCGCACATGGCGGAGCAATAGTAAGCGGTTCGGGCGACGTTTATACCAATAATTGTAGCGCGGCGGCAATGGGCATGAGCGTGGCGGTCTGCGCTATTCATGGCGGTGCGCCCGTTGTCTCGGGATCGGGCAGCGTATTTATCAACAACTGCAATGCAGCACGGCTTGGTGACGTCACCGGCTGCGGCGCGGTCGTTGTTTCCGGTTCCGGCGACGTCACTATCGGTGGTTAACTCATGCGGCTGCTAATGACCTGGCCCGATAATCAGCCTGCTTTCCCGCTTGGCGAAAGTTATACCGTCGAACGACCCGTCTGCTTCAATCCGCAGAACGGGCAATTTAGCGAGGCCGGTTCTTCGGATGTCCTCTGGTTTTACCGCTCGCCTGGCGGGCCAGTCATCTTCAACACCTGTGCGGATTTGCTTTGTCTGATTGATAACACCAGGGTGGCAGAGGGCGAACGCCGTGTGCTCCACCTTAATACGGTGATCCAGCTGGGCCACTATGGCTTTACCGTGGTGGAGGATGAAGACATACCGGGCGAGGAGCTGTGCCACATGCTGCTCGACGGCGATCCCTTGCAGAAAAGGCCGCTACCCGAAGTGAACGATATTTTGCCCAGCGGCGGGCACTATATGGGGGATTATCGCTACCTTAACGAGGCCGCGGCGGCGGAGACAGAAGCCGCTGCGGACATTCTTGAAGCACTGGAGGAAGAATACAAAAAGTTTCTTATCTGGGGCGAGCAGCACCGCCACAAAGTCCAGGAACGCCCTACGCTGACCCGGCTTCCCGACTGCGATGATTACTTCGAGGCCATCCGGGAGGAGATGAAGGCGAAAACGTTGACGGAATGCCTGATCCAGACGCCTTCGCTGATTGATAAGGTCTGGACGGAGCTGAACGTCGAAGGGACAACCGGCCCGCTGATTTTTGATGATGAAAAAACGGATGTTTTAAAACTGCTGGCTCCGGAGAATATCGCTTCAAAAGAGAAGCAGACTATACCGGAGCTGGTTTTTCACGATCTTTATAAGCCCGGGCTGGACAGCCCTTATTGACCCAGGATGGACCCATTATGCATGATGCAAAATCTTTAACCGCACTGCTGAAAACTACCTCGTTAAACGATCTGATTGCGGAGGCGGCCGCGAACGTCAAGGCTCGTCCCGACGATAGCACGTGCCGCAACGCGCTGTTCGGCTTGTACTGCCTTGATGGGCGATGGGAAAAAGCGCTGATGCAGCTGCAAACGCTTGCCCTGCTGGATGACGTCGAGCCAAAGCAGTGCGAGCTGGGCAAGGATCTGATCCTCAGCGAGCTGATGCGGGAAGACGTGCTGGTAGGTAAACGCAGCCCGGGCCTGTTTACCGCCGCCGCACCGGAATGGATGACGCTGCTGCATCAGGCGAACAAAGCCCAGGCGGAAAGCGAGCCGGAACGGGCCGAGACGCTTCGTCAGCAGGCATTTTCTCTGGCTCCGGAAAGCGCCGGCAGCGGTGAAATAACGGGAAGGTTCGCCTGGATTGCGGACAGCGATGGGCGTATCGGACCAGCCTGCGAATTTATCAGCGCTGGCGGCTACCGCCAGGTGCCTTTTTCCTCGCTGCAGCTGCTGCACGTCCGTCGACCTAAAGATTTGCTCGATCTGATTTGGACGCCTGCCCATATTAAAACAGGCGGCGAGTTTCACTACGGCTACGTGCCGGCCCGCTATCCGCTTACCGCTGAAGCGGAACAGAGCGAGAAGCTGGGGCTGCTTAGCGAATGGCAGCAGGTTTCCGCTATGCTGACGACGGGAGCAGGCAGAAAGGTGCTGATTACCGACAGTAGGGAATTTTCCCTGCTGGAAGTGGCCGAAATTCGCTTTGGCCAGGTGTAGACAATGGAAAGAAAACAGAGTTTTTCGCCTACGCTGTTGGAAAGGCTGCTGGACGACGAGCCGAAAAAAAAGCGTGAAAGCTACGATGCCTGCTATGTAAGCGCTAAAGAGTTGCGCGCCATCGTGCACAAGGATATCGCCTGCCTGCTTAACAGCACGAACCTTGAAGAGCAGCTGGATGAAGCCCGGCACGGCGCGTTAATAGATTCCGTATTTAACTATGGCGTAGCGCCGCTGACGGGCAAATATGCCAGTCATCATAGCTGGCACATTATTGAGAAAAACATCCGCAACGCGCTGCTGCGCTTCGAGCCAAGAATTATTCCGGAAACGCTGCTGGTACGGCCGGTAACAGAGAAGGCGGCGGGACAAAACGGTCAGGTGCTGTTTGAGATAGGCGGGTTGATTAACTGGCAGCCGCAGCCTGTCGATCTCAGCCTGAAAGGCGCTTATGATGCGGAAACGGCGAAGGTGGCGTTAAAATCTTCTTAAGGGCGGGCCGCCGCCCCTTTTCATCCTTACCTGCCGATGGTTAAATCCCCTGACGATAAAAATTCAGGAGGCCCTATGCTGCCATCGCAAACCATCAGTCTGACCATCCCCCGTAACTGGGTTGATCTTTACGAGACCATCTGGAAACCCGACTATTTTCCGAAATGGATCGGTGCCCTTAGCGAAACGACGCTGGAGCAGGACGGGACCTACTGGAAAATCGTCGGGGCGGAAAGCGCGAAAAAGATCCGTTTCACCGATCATAACCCTTATGGCGTGATGGATCGCTATGTGGACACCGGTTTTGGCAAGGAGACAGTGGTGCCGATGCGGGTGGTCGGCAATGCGGAGGGATCGGAAGTGCTGATTACGATCTTCCGGCAGCCCTTTACCTCCGAGGAAAAATTTGCCGAAGAGATCGCAACGGTCCAGCAAGATTTACAGAAGCTGCATACGCTGCTGACAACCTGAGCCGCCGTGTCGATCTGTTTTGCCCAAAGCGGCCCGTCTGCCGCCGTTGTTTATGCGCATCGCCACTTATTAAGGACGTCAGCCAGCAATGAAGATCGTTACCTGCACCGAAGACCGCCACAGCGCCGCTATTCTGGCTATTTTTAACGACGCTATTGTTAATTCTACCGCGCTATATGACTACGAGCCGCGCCAGCCGGAAAGTATGCAGAGCTGGTTCGACGTTAAAAGACAGCATGATTTTCCGGTTATCGGCATTGAGGATGACGCGGGCAGGCTAATGGGCTTTGCCAGCTACGGCACTTTTCGCGTGCACGCCGCCTGCCAGTTTACCGTTGAGCATTCAATTTATATCCACCCCGACTTTCGCGGGCAGGGTTTAGGTAATACGCTGCTGGACGCGATCGTTGAGCAGGGGCGGGAAAAAGGGATGCATCTGATGATCGGCAGTATTGACGCGGATAACCGCGCCAGCATTGTCCTGCATGAGAAAAAAGGCTTTACGCTGGCCGGAACGCTGAACGAGGTCGCCTGGAAGTTCGACCGCTGGCTGAACCTGGCGTTTTACCAGAAGCGGCTGAACGACGGCGCGGCTACGCCAGACACGTCGCGATAAATTCGCTGGCGCTGCGGGCGCCCCGGGCGGAAATAGTATGGCCAACCGACGCGTCAAACTGGGTGCTGACGACCGCACCCAGCTCGCGTAGCTGCCGGGCTGCCGCTTCGCTTTCCGCGCAGGGAATAACGCTGTCTGCCATGCCGTGGATCAGCATGACCGGCGTTTTTGTCGGCATTTCATAAGGCTGCGGCGATGCCAGCCTGCCGGAAAACGCCACCACGCCCGCTACAGGCCAGCGCCCGGAAATTACGGCGTCCAGCGCCATGATGCTGCCCTGAGAAAAGCCGACCAGCACCACGTTTTCCAGGCGATCCTGCATCTGGTGGATAGCCAGAATAGCGCTAAGTTGGCGATCGAAAGCCTCCCGCGCGTGATAAACCCGCTCCGCGCGATTAACTGACGTGACGCCGCTCAGGCTAAACCACTGATAGCCGGCACCGTGTTCAAAAGGAAAGGGCGCGTTTGGGCTGGTGAAAGCCACCCGAGGTAAACCTTCGGCCCAGTGCGCGCCCAGCCCGGCCAGATCCTTACCGTTGCTGCCGACGCCGTGCAGTAAAATAATCAATCCTTTCGTCACGGGACTTCTCCTGTTGAGCCGTTCTCCACTGTGGAAACGGTTTCACTCAAGGCTACACCGATCCCATGAGGATGATAATCCCTTGCCCGGTACGGATATTCCTTCCGAAATGGAAAGAATTACCAGCCACGATCCCACTCGGCCTCGCCTGCGTAATGCGCTTCAAGAAATTCCGTTAACGCACGCACCTTATGCGCCAGATGGCGCGCTGGTGGATAGACGGCGTAAAGGCCGAGCGGCGGCATCTCATACTGGCGGAACAGCGGCACGATCGCGCCGCTGCGCAGCTGGTTTCCGGCGATAAACGTCGGCATCCGCGCAATGCCCATCCCCGAGGCGGCGGCGCTCAGGCAGGCTTCAGCATTGGAAAAGCGCAGCCTGCCTTTTACCGCCACCGACAGAATACGTTCGCTGCCGTCGCGGAACTGCCAGTTCAGCGGCTCGCGAAAATTGGTATCGATGATGCAGTCATGCTGCGCCAGCTGACGCAAATCCTCTGGCGTGCCGCGCGCGCGCAGGTAGCTTTCGCTTGCCGCCACGATAATACGGATATCGCTCAGCCTTCGTGCAATCAGGCTGCTGTCGCTGAGTCTGCCAATACGCAGCGCGACGTCGAAACCTTCATCCACAATATTGACCATGCGGTCGGCGAAGCTGACGTCCAGCTCAATTTCCGGGTACTCTTTGGCAAAGGCTATCAGCACCGGCACCAGGCTGCTGGTGCCGAAAGTCAGCGGCGCGGTCAGCTTCAGGCGGCCCGAAGGTTTGCCGGAAGCGTGACGTACCGAGGCGTCCAGCGCGTCGAAGTCGTCCAGAATGCTTTTGATACGGTCAAAATAGGCCTGGCCTATCTCCGTCGGAAAAAGCGCGCGGGTGCTGCGTTTCAGCAGCTGGACGCCCAGCTCGCTTTCCAGGCGGGAAACCAGCTTCGACGCCTGTCCGCTGCTGGTGCCCATGCGCTCCGCGGCGGCGGCGAAGCTTCCCAGCTCCATTACCGCCACCAGCATACGATCACAATCAAGCCGTTCCATTTTCGCCCCTTTGTCTCGGTCGCTATTGTCCTTATGCGCGCGTCGCCTGCCGCTTCCTGCGCGGGCCTGCTACCGACCGTCTGTCGGGCTACCAGAGGGTATAAAAAAATCGGCCAGCAGGCCAGCCAGCGTTGCCGGCGCCTCTTCCGGAATATAATGACCTACCCCGGCAACAGCGCCGCCTTTTACCTCAACCGCCAGCTGTTGCAGCGTCGTCAGCAGGGTATCGCCCACGCTGCCTTCCGCTCCAACGGCCAAAACCGGCATCAGTAATTTTTTCTCCGCCCGCTGCCGCGCGGCCGCCAGCGAGGCTGGCGAAAAGCCCGTGCGGTAGTAGCTCAGCGCCGAACGCAGCGCGCCGGGAAGCTGGTTAACGCGGACATACTCTTCCAGATCGGCGGGCGTGATGCTCCCGCTTTTCAGCGATTTTGCCGCAAACAGCCAGCTAATCAGTTCACGCTCGCGGCCCGTAAACAGGATTTCCGGTAAATCGTTCAGACGATTGAAAGCAAAGTGCCAGCTTTTCACATTGGCTTCGTCAGTGGGAATGCCGGACGGCGGCGGTGGCGAGATACCCGGCAGCGCGGCGTCGAACAGCGCCAGCCGTTTCACGTCTTCCGGCCAGTCGGCCGCCAGCGCATAGCCTATCCAGCTGCCGATATCGTGGCATACCACATCTATCGGGCCAGACTCGTTCAGCTTCAGGGTGGCGATCAGCTGATGAATATCGTTAGCGGTGGTCGTCATATCATAGCCATCGGCAGGATGGGCCGAGTCGCCCAGACCACGCGGATCGACCGCAATCACGCGGCGGCCGGCAGCGATCAGCAGCGGCATCACGTAGCGCCAGGCGTACCAGCTTTGCGGCCAGCCGGGCAGCAGCAGCACGGGGTCGCCGCTGCCACCGATGACGTAATGAAGACGAATACCGTTGACCTCAACGTACTCGTGGCGGAACTGCTGCCAAAAAGCTGCGGTTTGAAAGGCGGCGATGGCCTGCCGGTCGGCCTCCGTGTGGGTAGAGATAAGCATGGTTGCCTCTGCTGTTTGGGTATAATCGTTTCCAAATTGAATGCAATCTGGCCGGTTGGGCGCGCGCAAAAGCGAAATCTCAGCCGAGCAGCGTCAGGGCATTATCGACCAGCTGCGTCATTTCTTCTGTGGTACGGCCGGTTTTCCCCAGTACGCGCATTCCCTGCGTCAGGCAAAGCAGCATGACCGCCGTAGCCGGTACGTTAAGAGTGGGGGAAACAGATCCATCCTGTTGACCCTGACGCAGGAATTCCTCAAAGCGCGCCTCGCTGGCCCCCAGCGATTGTGCGATGCGGCGCGCCAGCTCATCGTCGCGCGTTGCCAGCTCGACGGCGCAGCTCACCACCAGACAGCCACGCCGCCCGGTCTCGCCCACGCTGCTTTCGCTGTAGTGGCGCAACAGCGCCTCCACTTTTGTCCGCCCGTTGGGCGCGTCGGCAAGGCGACGGTTCAGCGCCTCACCGCGCAGCTGCTGGTAGCGGGTCAGTGCGGCCAGGAAAATCGCCTGCTTGTCGGCGAAAGCTTTATACAGGCTGCCGGGCGTGACCCGCATCGCACGGGCCAGCTCGCTGATGGAAGTCCCGGCGTAACCCTGCTCGCTGAACAGCGCAATGGCACCGTCCAGAGCAAGCTCGGCATCGAATTCGCGCGGGCGTCCCGGCTGGCGTAACGAAGATGTTTTCATCGCTTCATAATAGAGAGCGATCGTTTCCTAATCAAGCCGCAACCTGCGCCACGTTCGTCATAACAAAAGAAAATGCACTACTATCAATTTTTTGGCTGTAAAAGTGAGCTAGCTATGCTGTATCGCCGCTTTGAGAAACTGATCGATATTTTTCAGGATGCCCCCAGCGACACGCCGCCCAATCGCGTCTGGGCTTTTTACGTTTACTATCTGCGCCAGGTGTGGCAGAGCTTTGCCTTACTGCTGGCGATCGGGCTGATCGCTTCGCTGATTGAGGTCGCGCTGTTCCGCTTTTTGAGCACCATTATTGATATGGTGAACAGGACGCCGGCCGCCAGCTTCTTTAGCGAACACGCCAGCGAGCTGATCTGGATGGCGGCGGTGGCGCTGGTTTTCAGACCGATCTTTATCGGCCTGCACGATCTGCTGGTGCACCAGACGATCAATCCCGGCATGACCAGCCTGATCCGCTGGCAAAACCATAATTACGTGCTGCGCCAGAGCCTGAATTTTTTCCAGAGCGACTTCTCCGGCCGCATTGCCCAGCGCATTATGCAAACCGGCAATGCGCTGCGCGATTCGGCAGTGCAGGCGGTAGATGCGCTCTGGCATGTGCTGATTTACGCCATCACCTCGCTGGTGCTGTTCGCCGAAGCGGACTGGCGGCTGATGATCCCACTGCTGGTGTGGATTGTGGGCTATGTCGTCAGCATGAAGTATTTCGTGCCGCGTGTGAAATCCCGCTCCGTCGCTTCATCCGACGCTCGCTCAAAGCTGATGGGCACCATTGTGGACGGCTATACCAATATCACCACGCTGAAGCTCTTTGCGCACAGCGATTTGGAAAGAGCCTACGCGCGCGAGGCTATCGGCGATCAAACGGCTAAAACGCGTCAGCAGGGCCGGATGGTCACTAATATGGACGTGGTGGTGACCACGCTCAATGGCCTGCTGATCGTCAGTACCACGGGCCTGGCGCTGTGGCTGTGGACTCAGTCGCTGATTAGCGTGGGCGCTATCGCCCTGGCTACCGGGCTGGTGATCCGTATCGTCAATATGTCCGGCTGGATCATGTGGGTAGTCAACGGCATTTTTGAAAACATCGGTATGGTACAGGATGGCCTGCAAACTATTGCTCAGCCGGTCAGCGTGGCCGACAAGCCGCAGGCACCGAGGCTGAAGATCGATCGGGGTGAAATCCGCTATGAGAACGTCGATTTCAACTATGGCAGCGCGCGCCGGGTGATCGACAACCTGCAGCTGACCATTCGTCCGGGCGAAAAGATTGGCCTGATCGGCCCGTCGGGCGCCGGGAAATCGACGCTGGTCAATCTGCTGCTGCGTCTGTACGACCTGGACGGTGGCCGCATTGTGATTGACGGCCAGGATATCGCGCACGTTAGCCAGGAAAGCCTGCGGGCGCAGATCGGCATGATTACGCAGGATACCTCGCTGCTGCACCGTTCAATTCGCGATAACTTGCTGTACGGCCGACCCGATGCCACAGCAGAGCAGTTGCAGCAGGCAATCCATCGGGCGAAGGCCGACGAGTTTATCCCGCTGCTCTCCGATCCGCAGGGCCGCATCGGGCTGGATGCGCAGGTCGGCGAGCGCGGCGTGAAGCTTTCCGGCGGCCAGCGCCAGCGTATCGCTATCGCCAGGGTATTGCTGAAGGACGCGCCGATCCTGATTATGGATGAGGCGACCTCCGCGCTGGATTCCGAAGTGGAAGCGGCGATCCAGGAGAGTCTGGAAACGCTGATGGGCGGAAAAACGGTGATTGCCATCGCGCACCGTCTTTCCACTATCGCCAAAATGGACAGGCTGGTGGTATTGCAGGAGGGGAGCATCGCCGAGATGGGCAGCCATAGCGAGCTGCTGGCGCTTGACGGGCTATATGCCCGCCTGTGGCGACATCAGACGGGCGGCTTCGTTGGCGAGGATTAAGCAGAGATGGGCAGCTTACGGGCTGCCCGTTATTCTCCGTCGCGGCGATAAGGCAGCGATGCGCGGGCTTCCAACGCCCACGCCTGCACGCCGGGCCTTTCCTGATTCAGGTAGTCCGCTACCGCCTTGAATAAGCCTTCGTGCCGTAGATAGTGCCAGGATTCGGTGATCGCCGGCTCAAAACCCCGCACCAGCTTGTGTTCACCCTGGGCGCCCGCGTCAAAGCGCTTCAGCCCGTGCGCGATGGCGTAATCCATCCCCTGATAAAAGCAGGTTTCAAAATGCAGCCGGTTAAACTCTTCCAGGCAGCCCCAGTAGCGGCCGTAAAGCGTTTCGCCATCCATCAGGCTAAAAGCCATTGCGACGGCCAGGCCGTTTTGCGTCGCCAGCACCACGCGAATGGCCTGCGGCATTTTCTCTGCCAGCAGGCTAAAGAAAAGGCGGGTGAGATAGGGGCGCTGGCCGCGTACCGCGTAGGTATTCGCGTAGCAGGCGTAGACAAAGTCCCAGTGCGCTTCGCTGAGCTGATGACCGGCCAGCCACTCGAACACAAATCCCTGGCTGGCGACCAGCTCGCGCTCTTTACGTATCTGCTTACGCTTGCGTGACATCAGCGTATCCAGAAAGTCCTGGAAATCGCGGTAGCCGGGGTTGCGCCAGTGATACTGGCAGCCAAGACGCGGCAGCCAGTGCGCTTCCGCCGCCACCAGCTCGCGGGTTTGCGCATCGCCAAAGTTGATATGGGCGCTGTGCAGCTGGCGCTGATGCAGGAAATCGGGCACGTGATGCAGCAGCTTTGCGGCAAAAGCGCGCTCGCCCAGCAGCCTTGCGCCGGTAACGGGGCTGAACGGCACGGCGGCCAGCCATTTAGGATAGTAGGCGAGGCCGGCGCGCTGGCAGGCCTCCGCCCAGGCGTGATCGAAAACGTATTCGCCCATTGAATGGCTTTTGCGGTAGCCCGGCAGCGCGGCGCGGATTACGCCCTGCTCTTCCCACAACAGGTGCTCCGGCTGCCAGCCGGTACCTTTTCCCAGACTGCCGCTTTCTTCCAGGGTGCTGAGAAAGGCGTGACGGAGAAAAGGCTGATCGTCCGGCAGTAAGGCATCCCACTGACTGGCGGGAAGGTCGGCCAACTGCGTCAGAAGGGTTAGCGACATAGGGGCACTCCGTCTTGATGCGGGCAGGTGCGCTGCCCGATTAACCATGACGCTAAAGTGAAGGTTTTGCGTGCGAAGATCAACGTCTTCCCGCACGGGCCGCTAAAGCCTGCGCACCACGGGGGCGGCACCGGTCGGGTAAGCGTTGTCCGCCGGCGTTTCGCCGCCGACGCGTTCAATCGGCCCCATCACAAACAGGAAGCAGCAGGCGGCGACGATACAGTGCGCGCCGACAAATACCAGACCCAGGCTGTAGCTGCCGGTCAGCGCAACCAGATAGCCGAACACGATCGGCGTAATAATGCCGGCGATATTACCGACGCAGTTAAAAATGGCGCCCGCCAGCCCAACCGCTTCTTTCGGCGCGGTGTCGCTGATCACCGCCCAGGTTCCCGCTCCGGCTGCCACACCCTTGCCGTAAAAAGCAAAGGACATGATGGCGATGACCCAAAAGTTGCTGTTGGCGACAGCGGCGGCCATCAGCGTCGCGGCCATCAGCATCCCGACAATATAAGGCGTTTTGCGCGCCCAGGAGACCGACCAGCCGATGCGGATCAGGTAATCGGAAATAATGCCGCCGGAAATCCCGCCCGCAAAGCCGAACAGCGCTGGCGCGACGGTGGCGAAACCGGCGTGCAGAATATCCATGCCGCGCGCCTGCACCAGATAGACAGGGAACCAGGTAATAAAGAAATAGCTCAGCGCAATGATGCAGTACTGGCCAATATAGGCGCACCACAGCATCCGGTTAGTCAGCAGCTTGCGGAAGGTCTCGCGGGAAACGGGGGTTTTCTCTTTGCGCTCCTGTACCGAGTCGATATCGATCAGGCCGCCGCCCGCGACGATATGATCCAGCTCCTGCGGCGACACGCTGCGGTGCGCGCGCGGCTCCTGCATATACCAAAGCCAGACGAAAAAGGCCCCGATGCCGATAATGCCCAGCACAAAGAAAGGCCACGGCCAGCCGAATTCGGACACCAGCCAGCCGGAAAGGGGCGAAAAGATGCCGACCGCAAAGTACTGCGAGGAAGCGAACAGCGAGGAGGCCCGGCCGCGTTCGGCTTTTGGAAACCACATAATGGCGACGCGGGCATTGGCCGGAAAGCTTGGCGCTTCGATCAGCCCCAGCGCAAAACGCAGCGTAAACATGATCGCCAGCGCGCTGGTCAGGCCGGTAGAGAATTCGCCGACGAAGCCCATCGCCAGCGTGGAGATCGACCAGAGCACCAGCGTCACGCCGTACACTCTTTTGGTGCCGAAGCGATCCAGAAACAGGCCGCCGGGGATCTGACCTATCACATAGGCCCAGCTGAACGCCGACAGGATAAAGCCAAGCTGGATGGGGGAAAGGCCGAACTCATCTTTAATCGCGCCGCCCGCGATCGACAAAATAGAGCGATCCGCATAGGCGATAACGGAAAGAAACAGTATCAGCATTAATATCCACACGCGCACGTGCGATCCGTTTTTAGCAGTCATAGTGCTTACCCTTATTTATTGTCGCTCTGAATACAGGCGCAGAGATGACGAAGCATGCCGCAGCGGCAGGAGAGAAAGGAAAAGGGCCCGCGGGCGTTTTAATCAACTATAGGAGGCGCTTTTCAGACGGGTCATTGTGCTGTTGTCGGGATTAACAGGAAATTTTTGCGATACATTCAGAAAGATGCACAAGGCGGCTTGAAGCGCTTCACATTCCGCACGTTATCCGCCGCGCTTGCCGCACGGCTTTGCTGGAACGTGCACTGGGTCTGGTTTTCTTTGCGCGCGCTCTTCTATAGGACGCGGTATTTCAGGGGTCGATCATGGTCGGCCCGGCGATACGCAGCACGTTGTAAAACCAGGTTTTTGCCGTGATGTCGCCGATTTCAGTATGCGCATAGAGAAAAACTTCCTGATTAGGCACGTGGAAGGGCAGCTCCAGCATGCGGCCATTGCCGCGACGTGCGTAGATCCTGGCGGCGCTGGAGGGCAGCGTCACCAGCAGGTCGCTGGAGGCGATCAGCTCGCCCAGCGCGGCGAAGTGCGGCACTTCCAGCGCGATTTCGCGTTCCAGCTCAAATTCTTTCAGCCGATCTTCCACAATGTGGTGACCGCTGGTGGCAGCGACCACAACGTGGCGTTCCTGCATATACTCATCCAGCGACAGGCTCTCTTTAATTCGCGGATGGTCGACGTTGAGCAGGCAGACATAGCGTTCATAGGCCATCAGCTCGCGCTGCGCGGAGGAGACGGACTCGTTGCGGCTGCACAGCGCTGCGTCGATACGACCCGTCAGCAGCCATTCGTCCAGCTTGTGCACGTCGACCGGGATCACCTCCAGCTGGATATGCGGCGCCACGCTGCGGAAAAGCGTAATCAGCTTGGGCAGCAGCAGCAGCTCGCCCAGGTCCGTCAGCGCCAGGCGGAACTTATAGCGCGAGGTTTCCGGCGAGAAGATGCGGGTTTCCGCCACGGCTTTTTCTATGCCGGTCAGCGACTTTTTAAACACCTTATAGAGCTGCATCGCGGTTGGCGTCGGCTCCATGCCTTTTCGGCTGCGTTTGAACAACTCGTCGTTGGTTTCGCTGCGCAGACGGGCTAGCGCGTAGCTGGCGGAAGGCTGTGTAATAAACAGGCGATCGGCGGCGCCGCTGACGCTGCGGGTTTCATAGATAGCGGTAAAAACGCGCACCAGGTTGAGATCCAGCATGGATACCTCTATAGAGACTATCTATTAACGAAGATTAAAATTATCTATTTGAACTATTTTACACTTCTTTATATCCTTCCGGCAAATTTTGATAAGTTATTCCTTTTGTTGCACATCAAAATTTAACTAATAAAAACATATAGATATAATATTACATCGTGGAATGGCGGCGTCATATGCAGGACGTCGCTGCAGGAGAAAGTCAGTGAAAGGTGAGATCGTAGACGTGATTATCGACTGGATTGAAGCGCATCTGGACGATGGACTGAATATTGAAGCCGTAGCCGCGCGCTCTGGTTATTCTAAATGGCACTTACAACGCGCTTTTAAAGAGAAAAAAGGCATGACGCTGGGCAGTTTTATTCGCTATCGTCGCCTGGACGAAGCGGCAAAAAGCCTGGTGACCTCGCATAAAACCATCATGACCATCTCTATGGACCTGGGGTTCTCCTCCCAGCAGTGTTTTCAGCGCGTCTTTAAAAAACACTTTAACGTGACGCCGAGAGATTATCGTAATCAGCATCGCGAGCTGCACTAACTTCGCGCATCTCTGAATAAATACCCTATGAAAAAATATGTTTTTCTTATTGCGTTGGCGATAAGCGGGACCGGTTTTGCTGCCGTTCCCGCCAGGCCAGCGGGCGTCCAGACGACCGCGGCGTGCGAGCCGGGCTTTTGCTTACCGCTCGTGCGGGCCGGCGATGAACTGGCGCTGGGGATCGGCAGTATTGACCGGCAGGCGCGCCGGGTGCTTGAACCGGCTTCGGCAGGCATGCTGACCGAGCCAACAGAGTAAATCCGTAAAATTCCCCCGGGGCAGGCCTGTGCCGTGAAAAATTTAACATTCCATCAGGTATACTATCGCTCGTGTTAACCTGCTTATGGAATGCTATGGAACGTCTTACTGAAAATCTTATTTACGCCTCGCGCTGGCTGCTGGCGCCTATTTATCTCGGGCTGTCGCTGGGCCTGCTGGCGCTGGCGATCAAGTTCTTCCAGGAGGTTTTTCATCTGCTGCCCAACGTGCTGGCTATGGCGGAAAACGATCTGGTGCTGGTGCTGCTGTCAATGATTGACCTGACGCTGGTTGGCGGCCTGCTGGTGATGGTAATGCTCTCCGGCTATGAAAACTTCGTTTCCAGGCTGGATATCTCCGAGCACAAAGAGAAGCTGAGCTGGCTGGGGAAAATGGATTCGGGCTCGCTGAAGAATAAAGTGGCGGCCTCTATCGTGGCGATCTCTTCTATTCATCTGCTGCGCGTGTTTATGGATGCGCGAAATATTCCCGATAACAAGCTGATGTGGTACGTAATTATTCATCTGACGTTTGTGCTGTCCGCCTTTGTCATGGGCTATCTGGACGCGATGTCCCGAAAAGATAAAAACGCTCTGCACTGATTGCGCTTTGCCCGGATCGGCTCCGGGCAATCCTGCCGTTATTTAGCGCCCGCCGCGAATTTCGCTTGCCTCCTGACCGATAAATCGCATAAAAAAGCGGTGTTTCTTGCCGATAAAGAATTATTCGTCCGCTTCGCCTCCTTCTGCCTGCCCGTTCCTGGCCTCCGCTTTGCATGTCTCAGCGAAGAGCGCTGCGTCGGCAGGAAGCGCGACGCGTTTATGTCACCGAGGAAAAGCATGTCAGATGATTAGTCGACGCCGGTTAATAATGGGCACCGGCGCAGCCATGTTGGCGATGACCGCCGGAAAACTGTTTGCCAGAGAAGACATTATTCCCCTGTGGCCCGACGAGCCGCCGGGCGGGGGCGGGCCGGGCGGCGATCTGCATGTGTCCGCCAGCGGCGCCTGGTCGAATATCGTCAGTCCCGCTATCCAGCGCTTTCAGCCGCAGGAGCCTAACGGCTCGGCGGTACTGATCGCGGCGGGCGGCGGCTATCGCTGGATCGGCATGGGCGGCGAGGCCTGGCCCGTGGCGCACTGGCTGAATGCCCGCGGCTATACGGCTTACGTGCTGAGCTATCGGCTGCCGCACGAAAAATGGCACGCGGGACGGCTCGCGCCCTTTCAGGATGCACAGCGTGCGATCAGGCTGGTGCGCTCGATGGAGCGAAAAGTACATCTGCTGGGTTTTTCCGCTGGCGGCCATCTGATGGGGATGACGGCGGCGCGGCCTGGTTTCGTGACCTATGCGCCGCAGGATACGCTGGATCAGATTGCGCCGGTGGCGGACAGCGTCGCCCTGATCTATCCGGTAATCACGCTGGAAGCGCCTTACACCCATACGCGTACCCACAGCGAAATCGTCGGGAAAAACGCTTCGCCGGCGGATGAGGCTGGCTGGTCGGTGGAAAATTACGTTACGCGCAGCTTCCCGCCCACCTTTCTGGCCCAGGCGGACGACGATCGTACCTCAAACCCGCACAACACGCAGATCATGCACGACGCCTGTCGGCGCATGGGCGTACCGGTCGAACAGATCAAAATTACGCGAGGCGGACATGGTTTTGGTTTGGGAAGGGCGGGGACGCCTGCGGCTATCTGGGATGAGGCTTACGCTATCTGGCTGGCGGGGCGTCGGTAAATGCTTTGGCGCCTTCCGTGGCGCCGTCTGGCTGGGCTATTTTCGGAGCCGCACCAGATCGACCGCATGATCGGTGCTTTTGGTCATAATCAGGCTGGCTCTTTCGCGCGTCGGCAGGATATTTTCTTTCAGATTCATCAGATTAATCTCTTCCCACAGCTGGGTGGCGATGCCTACGGCCTCGTTTTCAGGCAGCTGTGCGTAGTGATGGAAGTAAGAATCCGGATCGGTAAACGCACCCTGGCGGAACTTCAGGAAGCGATTAATGTACCAGTGGCGCAGCAGATCTTCCGGCGCGTCCACATAGATAGAGAAGTCGACAAAATCTGAAACAAAAACGTGATGCGGATCGTGCGGATAATCCATACCGCTTTGCAGCACGTTCAGTCCTTCCAGGATCAATATATCCGGCTGCTGCACGACCTTATCGCCGTCAGGGATAACATCGTAGATCAAATGTGAATAGACCGGCGCGGTGACCTGAGCGGCGCCAGACTTGAGGGCGGAGACGAAATTCACCAGGCGATGCATATCGTAAGATTGCGGAAAGCCCTTTTTCTTCATCAGGCCGCGCTCTTTTAACACCTGATTGGGATGCAAAAATCCATCCGTGGTGATCAGCTCGACGCGGCGATGCTCCGGCCAGCGGCTCAGCAGCGCCTGCAACACGCGAGCCGTCGTGCTTTTCCCTACGGCAACGCTGCCGGCGATACTGATGATATAGGGGATCTTCTGGCCATTGGTGCCCAGGAACTGCTCCAGCACCGCCTGACGGCGTAAATCGGAATTGATATAGAAGTTAAGCAGACGCGATAACGGCAGATAGATCTCTGCGACCTCATTAAGAGAAAGATCTTCGTTTATCCCCTCGAGCCGGGCAATTTCTTCTTTGCTCAGAGTCATCGGCACGGAATCACGCAGCGCGGCCCATTGCGAACGGTTAAATTGCAGATAGGGTGTGGTCAACAAGGATTCTTTTTTACTCATATACATGCTTCTGCCAGCAAGAACTTGCCTGTTGTGGCGTGCGCAGAGAAGACGCTGTCCGCTGCTGCCGCTCGCGTAACTAAGGTAAATTTCAGAAAACAATGGGCAGGAGGTTAACACCAGACGGGGCGGAATCAGAAGGAAAAATAAAAACGACGAACGCAAACGTAACGGCGACCGCATTTATTGAAAAATAAACACTCGCTTAATGAAAACGACAGCGAAAACAGCAGTCGATTCGCTTTGCGCCGGCGCCGGGGGAATGCTGCTGAACAAACTGAGAAAGATATCGTCACTGTTGCGCTGGCTAAAAAATAGCAATATCGTTGATTCTTTGTACGGTTACGCTGACGAATGGCAAGATTTTGCGAAGAATTGCACAAATAACAGTCATAAGAACTTTTATCGCAATTTTTTTGTTGCATCCCGCCGCCACACTTCCTAGAATGCGCACCACTTGATGCCGGCTTAGCTCAGTTGGTAGAGCAACTGACTTGTAATCAGTAGGTCACCAGTTCGATTCCGGTAGCCGGCACCATCAAGTACCCCTGGTGGGGTTCCCGAGCGGCCAAAGGGAGCAGACTGTAAATCTGCCGTCATCGACTTCGAAGGTTCGAATCCTTCTCCCACCACCATTAATACTGCTTGCAGTGTTAATAAGAGGCAGAGTTTTTCAGCTTCCCCCTGGGGCAGGATGAGAAGCGTCGACCTCGAAGATTTGACCCGAAGGGCACGGAACACAGTGACGCGGGTCCTTCTGTAGTAAAGTACAAACTGATTTGTACTATTTATTCAGTCCTGACGGTTAACGGCTGAAGCCAGATGAAAGCAACAGCGTTCATCAACAGATTTTAGACTGAGCTCAAGCACAGTCGGAGTCATCAAGCAAATGCGGGTTGACTCGAAGAGCAGAAAAGCGTTTCTGTTGTTCACAAGCTACAGACAGAACAGGTAGCCGAGTTCCAGGATGCGGGCATCGTATAATGGCTATTACCTCAGCCTTCCAAGCTGATGATGCGGGTTCGATTCCCGCTGCCCGCTCCAAGCCGTGCTGATATGGCTCAGTTGGTAGAGCGCACCCTTGGTAAGGGTGAGGTCCCCAGTTCGACTCTGGGTATCAGCACCACTTCTAAATCTCCCTCCCTGATTCTTCTCTGTGCGTTAAAATTCAACAGTTCAGGCAATGCCTGGTTGATGTGGTGATATCACCGATTTATCCGTGTCTTAGAGGGACAAGCGATGTCTAAAGAAAAATTTGAACGTTCCAAACCGCACGTCAACGTTGGTACTATCGGCCACGTTGACCACGGTAAAACTACC
>NZ_RHUM01000008.1:0-51532 GCF_003937915.1 Erwinia sp. 198
GCTTTAGCGCGGTGGTCCCACCTGACCCCATGCCGAACTCAGAAGTGAAACGCCGTAGCGCCGATGGTAGTGTGGGGCCTCCCCATGCGAGAGTAGGGAACTGCCAGGCATCAGATTGCGATAACCCCGACCTCACGGTCGGGGTTTTTTGCGTTTGTGCGCCGGAAACGCTCCGATCTCTTTTATGGTACGGCTTTCATAAAGCATTTATCTCCTCATCCAGTTCCTCTCTGTCGGCAGAAGCACGTTCTCCTCACGGCAAAACAGCGCTAAAACGGATCTGCGTCACAAATCTACTCGTCTCTGAAAAAACATATTCTTAACGTTACGCGGGTGCGGTTTACTGCTTGCTGCTGTTTCACTTTTGACGCTAACTATTAGCAAGGAAAAATGCGAGGAGGAATTATGTTCGATGCCGCATCGTCTAAGACAGACGCCGCCAGCACTTCTGTCATCACTACCCGTCAACGGATTTGGGCCATCGTAGGCGCTTCTTCAGGTAATCTGGTTGAATGGTTCGATTTTTACGTTTATTCCTTCTGCTCCCTTTATTTCGCCCATATCTTTTTTCCTTCAGGTAATGCCACCACGCAGCTGCTGCAAACAGCAGGCGTATTCGCCGCCGGTTTTTTAATGCGGCCGGTCGGCGGTTGGCTGTTCGGCTATATTGGCGACAAACACGGGCGCAAAACTTCCATGCTGATCTCTGTTTGCATGATGTGTTTTGGCTCGCTGGTTATCGCTTGTCTGCCAGGCTACGCCGCGATTGGCGTTTGGGCGCCCGCACTGCTGCTACTGGCTCGTTTGTTTCAGGGATTATCAGTAGGAGGAGAGTATGGCACCAGCGCGACCTATATGAGTGAAGTCGCGATTGAAGGTAAAAAGGGCTTCTATGCTTCATTTCAATACGTCACGCTAATCGGCGGTCAGCTGCTGGCTTTGCTGACGGTGGTCGTCCTGCAACAGCTGTTGTCCGATGAAGATTTACGCGCATGGGGCTGGCGCATTCCTTTCGCGCTGGGCGCGCTGCTTGCCGTTGTGGCGCTTTATTTACGGCGCTCTTTAAATGAAACCTCTGACAAAAAAAGCCGCACGCATCAGGATGCCGGATCGTTGAAAGGGCTATGGAAACACCGTCGTGCATTTATAATGGTATTAGGATTTACCGCTGGCGGTTCGTTAAGTTTTTATACTTTTACCACCTATATGCAGAAGTATCTGGTGAATACCTCAGGGATGGATACGCGCAGCGCCAGCGCATTAATGACGGCGGCACTTTTTATCTTTATGCTGATCCAGCCTTTGATCGGTGCGCTTTCCGATAAGATCGGCCGTAAAGGATCGATGCTGATCTTTGGTGGCATGGCGGCGATCTGCACCGTGCCGATCCTGACGATATTACAAAACGTCCAAAGCAGTTGGGTCGCCTTTGCGCTGGTCATGCTTGCCCTGCTGATTACCAGCTTTTATACCTCAATCAGCGGTATCCTGAAGGCGGAGATGTTCCCGCCAGAGGTGCGTGCGCTAGGCGTAGGGCTTTCCTATGCGGTGGCCAACGCTTTATTTGGCGGCTCGGCGGAATATGTGGCTCTGTCGCTTAAGGCGGCGGGAAACGAGAATAGCTTTTTCTGGTATGTTTCCGCTATGGGCGCGGTTGCCTTTCTGGTATCGCTGCTGCTGCATAAGAAAGGGAAGGGGATGAAGCTTTAACGAGCCGTATTCCAGAGAGCATAGCCGGTGGCAGCGCCGGCTATATCCCAGCTGAAATCTTTCCAGCTCCAGCCTGAACCCGCTTCGCGACTGTCATAAAACTCTTTGCCCGTGCCCAGGCTGATGGAGAACAGCAGGCCGAAACTGCCGCTGTGGCTTTCATGCCAGTTCTGACGTTCGCCGTAAGCGGCGCCCGCCGCCGAAAGAAACGCGGAAGAAAAGAAGTGTTCCGCTTTATCTTTACCTGTCCAGCTGTCCTGTGCCATATGGCTACAGCCGGAACAGCAAAGCAGAATAAGAGGAAGCAAGCGCATAAAAAAGCCCTGTATGACCGACAGGGCTTAGTATAGCTGGCTTACAGAATACGGCTGATTAGCCTGTCGATACGGATACGCCGCAGGCGACGGATCAGCTTTCTGACCTTGACCGGATAGTCCGCAATGCTTTCCAAATCCCGATAGTGCTGCACAACCGTGGTATGTTGGCGGATCAGCGCCAGCTCTTTTTCGCGCTGCGCGGCCAGTTCCTGAAGCGGGTCATGGATCAGCACGGCGTTTTCCAGATCGAGCCGCCACGCGCGCGGATTCAGATTGTTGCCGGTGATCAGCATCCACTCTTCGTCCACCCACATGCCTTTCAGATGGTAGCTGTTCTCGCCATCTTTCCACAGCCGCACGGTCAGCTGACCGCTGGTGACATAATATTGCAGGCGGCTGAGGAAGCGGCGCAGGTTAATCTCATACAGATAGGGCAACGCGCCGATAATTTTAAAAGGCTGATCCTGCGGGATATAGAAATCATTTGCGGTTTTGTCACCGACGATGATTTCAACGTCTTTGCCCCGGCGCAGCAGCCAGATAATATTACGGACCAGGATCGCGGGCAGGTTGAAATAGGGGGTACACAGCGTCAGCTTCTGCTCGGCACAGGGCATCAGATGATAAATGGTTTTATTCAACAGGCTGCGTTTACCCAGCCCGACCAGCGGCGTGACCGCCAGCTGCTCGTTGTTGGCGTCGCCTTCGAAATCATAATCGAAGCCACGCAGCTCCTGACGAAACTGCCGCGTTTCGTTTTTTATCTCGGGACTTTTCGGGCGCTCGCGCTGATCGAGCCGGTGAACGGCTTCGGCCTGAATAAGATTGGTGTCAATCCAGTTCAACAGCGTATCGGCCAGCGTGGGATTGGTAATCAGCTGGTAGCGATCGTAACGATAACGCTCGTGCTGATGCAGATAGACGTCGTTCAGACTCGCGCCGGTATAGAGCAGCGTATCGTCAATGACCGAGCCTTTCAGGTGCAGAACGCCCAGCGCTTCACGAGTATTTACCGGCACGCCGTATACAGGAATAGCGATATCGGCATTCTGCTCGGCCATCTCGCAATACCAGTCCGCATTGGTTGCGCCGCGAGAAGCGCCGATACGGCCGCGTTGCGCACGATGCCAGTCAACCAGGATGCGGACATCCAGCCCGGGCCGAAGGCGCTTTGCCTCGTACAGCGCGGAAAGGATAGCTCGTCCGCCGTCATCGTTTTCCAGATAGAGCGCCACAAGGCAGATACGTGTTGTTGCCGATGCTATTTTTTCCAGCAGCGTTTGGCGGAAGTCGGCAGGCGTATACAGCGTGGTAAAATCGGCAACCGACTGAGACAGTTTTGGCAGTTGCGCAAGGTGCTGTTGGTGCTTGTTACGTTTGAATTTAGACAGCATCACAGTGCGTTTCTTCTCTGTTCATGGAATAGCCTTTTGCCTTAAAATCATCGCCATAACCGCTAATGTTACCATCAGTCAGGCGGGATGTGGGCAGTTTTACGTTTCCAGACATTAACCGTTTTCCTGTAGCGTCAGGGAGAGCGCGACAATACCGTCCTCCAGCTGGATATCCACGGTAAAACCCAGCTTGCGCGCCAGCGCTATCATGCCGCGATTATTCGGCATAGTAATGCCGTTGAGCTTCAGCAGACCATGTTGACGGGTATAGTCGATCATTTTTTCCAGCAGCTGACGCCCCAGGCCCAGCCCCTTTAAATCGGAACGCACCAGCACCGAAAACTCGGCGTCCACGTTGTCGGCGTCAGAGACAGCACGCGTTACGCCGACGATCTCATGCTGACGCACCGCAACGATCGCCATCTCCCGATCGTAGTCGATCTGCGTCATGTTAGCCAAATCATCATGGGTGAACTCATTGATCTCGCTAAAGTAGCGATAATAAAGATCTTCTTTCGTCACCTGAGCAATAAACCGCTGTAGCAGCGGCTCATCCTCCGGCAGGATGGGCCGAAACAGCAGCGGTTCGCCGTTTTTCAGCTGCGCCTGTTCTTCCAGCTGGTGCGGATACGGACGGATAGCCAGGCGCGCTTCGGGATCGCCGTCGAAAGGCGCCAGCTGCATGGTGACATCCAGTAACGAGAAGGTTTCACCTGCCGCCAGCAAAGGATGGATATCAAGCCGCCTGATTTCCGGACAGTCCACGATCAGGTTGGACACCTGCACCAAAACCCGGCTAAGGCCCGAAATATCCAGCGGAGAAAGCGCGCTGCGCCCGCGTATTTTGCCATTTTTAATGGCCTGAATAATCAGATAGCGGGCGAGCGCCATATTCAGCGGCGGCAAAGCTACGGCGGCCTGCCGCTCTGCCTGCCACTCAATGCCGCCTTCGCCCAGCATAATCACCGGTCCGAATACGGGATCCTGCTCCATCACGATGCGCAGCTCATGAGCGCCGGCGCGGTTGGCCATGCTCTGCACCAGCAGCCCGTCGATACGCGCCTGCGGCCAGGCGAGTTTGACCCGGTCGATAATGGCTTCCGCCGCCTGCTGCACTTCGCCAGCCGAGCGCAGATAGAGCATCACGCCCTGGACTTCCGATTTATGCGGGATATCGGGCGAGCGCAGCTTAAGCGCTACCGGATAGCCTGCCTGACTGGCTATCTGTACCGCTTCCACGCTGTCGCTGGCGATCCAGGTTGGCAACGTCGTTAAGCCATAGGCCTGCAAAATGCCCTGGACTTCGTGCGTATCCAGTGTGGTTACGCCCTCTTTCAGCGCCTGGCGGATTAGCTGGTGGGCTTCTGCCGTATCGATCGCCAGATCGGTCGGAAGGGCGGGCGTTTCGCGCAGCTGCTTCTGATTACGACGGTATTCCACCATATGCATAAACGCGGTGACCGCGCCTTCTGGCGTACGATAGGTGGGAATACCGGCCTCGCTGAAGTGGCGGCGCGCTTCAGGCGCAGAGAACTCGCCGCACCAGTTGGTCAGCAGGGCTATCTGTTTCGCCCGCGGATGCTTTGCCGTCACCTCTATTAATCGTTGCGCGGTCAGGGTAGCGGGCGCAACGGCGCTGGGCGCGTAAATCACCAGCAGCGCATCGATATCGTGGCTGTCGAGCAGCAGCGATACCACCTGCTGATAGCGCTCTGGCGTAGCGTCATCTTTCAGATCCAAAGGATTACCGGCCTGGCAGCCGTCCGGCAGACAGCCCTGCAGCGCCGCCGTTAACGCCTTGCCCGGTATTGCCAGTTTGCCGCCGCGCGCATCCAGCGCATCCAGCGCCAGCGCGGCAGGCGCGGCGCCGTTACTGATAATCATCAGTCGCTCACCGCGCAGCGGCCGCATATAGCTGAGGGTTTCCACCGCGGAAAAGAGCTCGTGCATATCCTGTACCCGCAGCAGGCCTGCACGCTGTATCGCAGCATCCCAGGCGCCGTCCATGCCGCCGGGCGCGCCCAGCAGCTGACGCGCCTGCTGCGAGCGCCCGCTTTTAATCACCAGCACCGGCTTGTTTCGGGCGGCGCTGCGGGCTGCCGAGACAAAGCGCCGCGCGTCGCTTAACTGCTCCAGGCAGAGCAGAATAGCGCTGGTTTTGCCGTCGCGCGCCAGAAAATCCAGCAGGTCGTCCACGTCGATATCCAGACTGTCGCCGAGCGCAATAAACCAGGAGAAGCCCAGCTGCCGCTGCTGCGCCCAGTCCAGAATGGTATTGGAGACGGCGGCGGACTGCGAAATAAACGCCAGCCTGCCCTGATAAATAGGCACCGGGGAAAAGCTGGCGTTCAGCCCTTGCCAGGGCGCAAGCAGTCCAAGGCTGTTTGGCCCGAGCAGGCGGATCTGCAGGCGGCTGGCGCACTGACGCAGCTCGTCATGCTGGCTGCCCGGTGAAGAGAGAATGATGCAGGCTTTGCAGCCGCGCTCGCCCAGCGCCCGGAGCAGGGCGATATTATGGCGGCTGTGCGTGCAGATTACCGCCAGGTCGGGGGCAAAGGGCAGGCTGGCGACATCGGGCCAGGCCATCACGCCGCATACGGCCTGATACTTTGGCGTGACAGGCAGAACGGAACCGCTAAACCCTCCTGCCAGCAGATTACGCATCATCAGATAGCCCGCGCGTTCCGGGCGCGGCGAGGCGCCAATAACCGCGATGGATTTGGGGCGTAACAGCGCTTCCAGCCCTCGTTGACTCATAGCCATCTCCTGTGCAGAAAAAGTGAGTTTAACGCCAACCGACGTCTGGTGCCGTAGCTAAGCCGTAATCCTCGGTATCAGGTCACAAATTTATCTGGTTTACAGGCTTGCGGATAGCGGAGGGAGGCAGGACGCCGCGAATTTTTCACCTGTGCCGTAGAGAAAATATGGTAATAACCGACTGGATGTTAAAAAAGATTAAATTCTTAAAGGCTGAACGTTTTTATTTTGACGAACTGGCGCTGCCTGATAGCGACTTTCTCTCTTTCAATTATTACATTTCAGCGAGTGATTATTAAGATTGAGCAAGAGGTAAGCAGCAGGTAATAATATGTCAGCAGTAAATATTACCCGCCGTTAAGGTGAGTATTTCCACTAATGGCTGTGAATTAAATGAGTCGTCTGATTTTGTTGGTGATGGCAGGGCTTTTACTTTTGAAATAAACAAGTGCCTTTGGCCGATAACAGAAGCAGGCGGCTCATTTTCCCTTACGGGGACACCGCCTTTTCCCTTATGTGGATACCTTCCGGCGGGTATCAGCCCGGACTTTGCTGAGCAAGATTACCATGAGGCTGCGCAAGGGTTATCCTTTCTTAAATGGACAAGCGGCAGATTTATACTCAGCTGCTGGTTATTCTTTGAGAAGGCATCACCTAATTAAAATGCCGATAGAATACATAACGACAGCCAAAAATAATATTTTGCTAAATACAAATAAAACCCGGAAAGCAGGAGAGGGCGGCCAGTACACAGGCCGTCCTTTTTTAATCGTCGGATGCCACGGTTGCGCTTTGCTGATGAGACGGATGATGCGGTTTACCCGCCAGATAGCGCTGGCGAAACAGATCGAAGTGCCGGAACAGTGCCGTACCCGCTGCGGTATCGCCCGCCTGAAGCAGCAGCTCCGCCGCGACTTCGGCCGTACAGTGCTGGCCGTCGCCGTGCGACTCGCGCAGCTGATAATTAGACGGGCGGCTGAGCGTCAGCGACATTAGCGGCAGCGCATCCAGCCACGGGCTTTTGCGGAACATCTTGCGCGCCTCGGTCCAGGTGCCGTCGAGCATAATAAACAGCGGGGGTTTACCGTTGACGGGAGGACGGTTTATCACCGGGCGATCGGCATCGGCATAGGATTCCGGGAACACCACCAGCGCCTGCACGTCGGGATTTTTTACCGCGGCCAGCAGCCTGGGATCGGGCTCGGTGCGCGACCAGCCGAAAGCCTGCGTATCGGGCAGAATATCGGCAATCAGGCGGCCCGTGTTGCTGGGCTTCATCGGTTCGCTGTCAAACATCACCAGGCAAAAACGGCTGCGCGCCGCTACCGGCTGTAGGGTTTCGCACAGGCAGTTCTTTTTTGGCAGCAGGCAGCGCTGACAGCGGGGGATACGATTGCCGCGAGCGAGAAAAGGACGGGTGGCCCGCGCAAGGCGCTCGGCGCGCAGGCGAAGAACGGCGTTTTCGATCATAGGGATTTATCTGGGGAAAACGCCATTCTGGCAGAAAAGCGGTAAAAACAGTAGTGGCCAGGCGAAACTGACCACAAAGGATTCAGAGGTTTTCGTCCAGCCACTCGTTGAAAGGAGCTTTAGGCATCGCGCCGCTGAGCATATCCACCATCTGACCCTGTTTAAAGATCATAATGGTCGGGATGCTGCGGATGCGAAAACGTGCGCTGATCTCCGGCTCCGCTTCGGTGTTCACCTTCAGGAAGCGAACCTGGCCGCCGCGCTCTTGCGCAACGTCTTTATACACCGGCGCAAAGTTAACGCAGGGGCCGCACCACGGCGCCCAAAAATCCACGACAACCGGCAGATCGTCCTGTAAATATTTATCCAGCGTGGCGGTAGTGGCGTTAATAACCTCGCCATTGAAAAGCTCGTCGCCGCAGCGGCCGCACTTTGCGCCGTCTTCAATACGTTCCGGCGGCACGCGGTTGGTCGCCTGGCATGAAGCACAAACCGTATTCATGATACACCTCGGTAATATAAGTAAGTGGTCACTTACTTTGTTATGATTAAGTAGCGGTAATTATGGTTCGGCTTTGCGTCGGCAACAAAGAGATTTGTTCAATGGGTACAATAGGTCGTGACTCACGCGATTTATGCTGTCGTAAAGGCCAGCGCGGCGCGGAAACGAACCTTTAGCGGGAAGTTAATAGCTAAGCGGTGCCACATCAGGTAATCTGCGCGCTTCGCGCTCAGCCAGGTGGAGGGAAAATGAACGACGAATTTAAAGGTAAAAGCGGTAAAGTCAAAGTGATGTATGTCCGCGGCGATGATGAGAGCAGCAGCCGGGCGGGAAATCCCCGTACCGGTAAAGGCGCGCCTCGTCCGGACGGCGACCGCCGTTCTTCACGTAATACAGAAAAGCCGCGTGGCGGGCGCGATCGCGACGTAGCAGGCGGTTCGCCATGGCGTACGGTTTCACGCGCGCCGTCAGCGGTAGATGATAAGCCCGATCACGGCGGCATCGGCGGTAAAAGCGGGATCGACCCGGAGCAGATCCGTCGTCAGCGTAATGAAGAAACGCGCGTCTATGGCGAAAATGCCTGTCAGGCGCTGTTCCAGAGCCGTCCCGACTGCATCGTGCGCGCCTGGTTCGTCCAGAGCGTGACGCCGCGTTTTCGCGATGCGCTGAAGTGGATGGCCGCCAACCGTAAAGCCTACCATGTGGTGGACGATGCGGAGCTGGCGAAGGCGTCCGGCACCGAACATCACGGCGGCGTCTGCTTCCTGATCAAAAAGCGTCCCGGCATTCAGGTTCGCGAGTGGCTGGCTAAGGCGCCAGAGAAAGATTGCGTGCTGGCGCTGGAAGATATCGGCAACCCGCATAACCTGGGCGGCATCATGCGCAGCTGCGCGCACTTCGGTGTGAAAGGGCTGCTGGTGCAGGATGCTTCGCTACTGGAATCCGGCGCGGCGGTACGCACGGCGGAAGGCGGCGCGGAACACGTGCAGGCTATCAGCGGTGAAAGCTTTGCTGAAGGTCTGGATGCGTTTCGCCGTGCCGGTTACGCTATCGTAACCACGTCCAGCCATCAGGGCGAACCGCTGGCGCAGGCTGCGCTGCCTGCTAAGATGGTGCTGGTATTGGGTCAGGAGAGCGACGGTCTGTCCGACACCACGCTGGAGCAGGGCGACCTGAGCGTTTCTATCGGCGGCACCGGCAACGTGGAAAGCCTGAACGTTTCCGTAGCGACCGGCATTCTGCTGGCGGAATGGTGGCGTCAGAACGCCTGAGGCGAAGCGGGCCGTTAAGGTTCATGAAAGCTGACGGTTAAGCCATTAAAAACGGGCCATTGCGGCCCGTTTTTTTTATATCGACTCAGTGCGCGCCGCCGCCGCCGCTGCCGGAGCCAAACGGCGGCCGGGCAAACCAGACCAGCACCAGCAGAAACAGAAAGACGCCAGCGGAAGCCCAGAAAATCTCGTTGGCGGAGATAATCAGCCCCTGATTAGTGATCTGCTGCGCAATCCAGCCCGAAGCCTGATCGTGCGACATCCCCAGCTGATTCAGCTTGCCGTACATCTCCTGCGAATTGAAGTTGTAAGCGTTCACTGACTCCGTAAGCTGGCTGTGGTGCATCGCCTCGCGGTCGGTCCACATTGTGGTAGTTATCGAGGTGCCGATCGACCCGGCCAGCGTGCGCGTAAAGTTCGACAGGCTGGACGCGGCCGCCAGCCGCTCCGGCGGCAGTCCGGACAGCGTGATGGTGGTCAGCGGCATAAAGAAGCAGGCCACGGCAAAGCCCTGAATAAACTGCGGCCAGGCCGATGCGCCGAAATCCATGCCGGGTTCAAACGTATAGGCTCGCCAGTAAAAGCAAACCGCATACATAATAAAGCTGAAGGTGACCAACTTGCGCATATCCAGCCGATGGGCAAAGCGGCCGATGATGGGCGACAGGATCACCGGCAGGATGCCGACGGGCGCGGAAGCCAGCCCGGCCCAGGTGGCCGTATAGCCGTAGACCTCCTGCAGCAGCTGCGGCAACAGCACTATCGACCCGAAATAGAGCATATAGGCCAGGCTGATACAGAGACAGCCGATGGTGAAATTCCGCGACTTAAACAGCGACAGGTCGATGATCGGATGGTCGTCCGTCAGCTCCCAGACCAGCAGCACCGCCAGCGCTATCACCGCGACAATGGTTAGCGTGATAATCTCCGGCGAGCTGAACCAGTCCAGTTCCTTGCCGCGGTCAAGCATCATTTGCAGCGAGCCAATCCCGACGATCAGCAACACCAGTCCCACCGTATCGATAGGCCGGATGGCGGTAGCCGTTTCCCGATTGCGCAATGTTTGCAGCGTCAGGATCACTACCACCACGCCGATAGGCACGTTGATAAAGAAGATCCAGCCCCAGTGATAGTTATCGCTGATCCAGCCGCCCAGGATCGGGCCGCAAATAGGCGCGACGATCACCGTCATCGCCCAGAGCGACAGGGCGATGCTGCGCTTTGCGGGCGGATAGTTGCTGAGCAGCAGGCTCTGCGACAGCGGGATTAATGGCCCGGCCACCACGCCCTGCAGAACGCGAAAGAAAATCAACATGCCCAGGCTATTGGACATGCCGCATAGCCAGGAGGCAACGGCGAAAGCGGCGGTTGCCCAGACAAAGAGCTTTACTTCACCCACGCGCTTCGCCAGCCAGCCGGTGATAGGGATAGAAATCGCGTTGGCGACGCCGAACGAGGTCACCACCCAGGTGCCCTGCGAGTTAGAGGCGCCCAGATTACCGGCGATAGTCGGAATAGCGACGTTGGCGATAGTGGAATCCAGCACCTGCATAAACGTCGCCAGCGACAGCGCGATGGTCATCAGAACCAGCTGGGTGCCTTCAAGCGGTTTTTGTGCCATAACAGCCTCTCGCGCGCTCAGCCCGCATTTGCGTGAATGATATCGGCAATCAGCTGGTTGACCGGAGCCAGATCCAATGCCAGCGCGTTGCTTTCATAAGCGGGTTTCTGGCGCATGCTGGTAGCAAGTACGCTGCCGTCTTTATTGCTGGTATCGATTTTAACCAGCGTCGACAGACCGATGCGCAGCGGATGACGCGCGACCTCGTCAGGGTTTAGCTCAATACGCACCGGCAAACGCTGCACCACTTTGATCCAGTTGCCCGTTGCGTTCTGCGCGGGCAGCAGCGAAAACGCGCTGCCGGTACCCATATCCAGCCCTACGACTTTGCCGTGATAAACCACGTCGTCGCCGTAAATATCGCTGACCACCGTGGCAGGCTGACCGATACGCACATCGGCCAGCTGCGTTTCTTTATAGTTGGCGTCCACCCAGAGATTTTTCTCCGGCACCACGGCCAGCAGTGGCGTAGTGGTTGAGATCTGCGAGCCAACCTGCACGCTGCGCCGGGAGACGAAGCCGTCAATCGGACTGACGATCCCGGTACGCTGCAAAGCCAGCCACGCATCACGCAGTTCGGCCGCGCTCTGTTTTACCGCCGGCTGATTCTCCAGGGAGGTATTCAGGATTGCCGCCTGGTTGGCGTTATACTGCTCGATCGCCACTTCAAGCTGCGCCTGCGCCGTGGCGACGGCATCACGCGCGTGCTGCAAATCTTCGCGTCCGATCAGGTTTGCGGCGCCCAGCGGTTCGCGGCGCTTGAGATCGGCCTGCGCCTGCGCCAGCGCGGTTTTTTGCAGTTCAATCGTCGCCTGATACTGCTTGCCGTTGATAATCAGCTGGTGGGTCTGACGCACGCTGGTCGCCAGCGCGGTCTGCGCCTTCTCGAAAGCCTGCTCCGCGTCCGTTTTATCCAGCGTTACCAGCACGTCGCCTTTATGGACGCGATCGGTATCGTCAAACCAGACCTTGTTGACGCTGCCCGATACCTGCGCCATGACCTGCACCTGATTGCCCGCGACATAAGCGTCATCGGTTTCCTGAAAATGGCGCAGCACGATAAACCACCACGCCAGCCACGCCAGCCCGGCGATGACGAAAATCATCGCCAGCACGATTAATGCGCCTTTGCGCTTTTTCTTTTTATTATGATTGGGTTGCTGCTGTGCTTCTGCACTCATAAGGTTCTCCACGTTCATCCTGGCAGGCTTCGGAGGCCGGTTCCGGATCCGAAAATGCCAGCGCAAAAGCGCTGGCATCAGTTGGGTTGCGGCTAAAATAGCGATAAGCGGCGGCGGTTGTGTCGCACAATATGCTATCGCGGGACAGCTTAGCGAGAAAGGGCGGCGATCGTCTCGTCTTCGTCCATTTTGTCCAGACGAGTCAGTAGCTTACGCGTTATTCCTTCCAGCTGGCCTTTTTCTGCCGGACTGAGCGCAGACCATAGCAGCTGCAGGGACTGATGCTGCGGCGGCAGCAGCTGACGCAGAAAATCATGGCCTTTCTCGGTTAAATGCAGATGCAGGCAGCGGCGATCGTTATCGCTCTCACGGCGTTCGATCCAGCCGCGCTTTTCCAGCTCATCGGCGATACGGGTGGCGTTAGTACGGGACGAGCCCAGCGCGGAGCTGAGTTCTGAAGGCTGAATACTGTGGTTTTCCTGCGCGTCGAGCGTGATCAGCGCCATAAACAGCGTCTCGTTAATCCCCTGTGCCTTGAGCATTTTGTTGCGATTTTCCAGCAGCTTGCTCTGCATATGCATACAGAGGCGCGTCAACATAATTTCCTGTAAAGGGAAATCTTTCTGACGGTTAGCGCGGAAATTCAGCATCTGTTCAATGGGGGCAAACGAACTTTCCATCTGGGGGAACCTCATAAGTTGCAACTGGTATTGTAACGACGGCGATATAATGTCGTGTCTGTCGGCTGGTATGGCCAGCCAACGCCATCTCTAATGTCCAGGTCACTCCATAACCCAGGGCGTTACGCAGCGCCGGAACGGGGCGCTGCTACAGGTTCTACCTGTCATGCCCGAACCCGGAGGCCGGGCGAAAACGGCAAACCGGCGGGAGTGGGCTGCCAAAAAACGTCAAACCCAATCGCCTGCCAGCAGGCCGGGGCAATCAGCGCGGGGCCGGTTACCAATTATTGCTACGCTATAACCGAAAAAATTCCGCATAGCGCCTGCGTAACAAGGGATGCTGTACCGTTAAGAATTTAATAGTTTCAATCGAAAAAGTAACCAGCCTGAATAAGTGTCAGGCTAACCATACCAGACTGTGTAAACGCTTAACAGGGCGGCGGCGCTGAAAGTGTTGCAATACGTTATCAACCGGTTAATCCGTTACCAGCTCGTAACGGGAGCCTCGCCACCAGCTCAACAGGTTAAGCAAGGTGATGAAAGCGCCCGCCGCGCAGACGCCGTGCCAGCCAGCGTACTGATAGGCGGCGGCCGAGAGCAGCGAACCGGCGGCACCGCCGATAAAATAGCTGGTCATATAACCGGCGGTAAGACGGTTGCGCGCCTCTGGCATAGCGCGATATATCACGCTCTGATTGGTAATATGTACGCCCTGTACGGCCAAATCGAGCAGGATAATGCCAATAACCAGCGCAGTCAGCGAGTGACCGCCCATCGCGGTGATTGCCCATGAGGCCAGCAGGATCAGCAGGCCAAGGGTAGTGGTCAGCCGAGCCTTGCCTTTATCCGCCAGCGAACCCGCCTGACGAGCCGCCAGCGCGCCCGCAGCGCCCACCAGCCCGAGCAGGCCGATTTCGCCTTCCGAGAAACCGTAAGGCGGCGAAGCCAGCAGGAAAGCCATTGAGGTCCACAGCATACTGAAATTGGCGAATGCCAGGCAGCCGATAACCGCGCGGGTTCTTAAGACCGGCGTGGTAAAATAGAGCGTGAAGATTGAGCGCAGCAGCTGCGGATAGTTAAGCGACACCGACTGCTTATAACGCGGCAGATAGCGCCATAACGCCAGCGCCATCAGCACCATCAGCACGCTGGCGACCCAGTACACGGTGCGCCAGCCGCCCAGCTGTGCCAGGCCGCCTGCAACGGTGCGCGCCAGCAGTATACCCAGCAGCAGGCCGCTCATTACGGTACCAACGACTTTACCTCGCTTCTCCGGCGCGGCCAGCGTGGCCGCCAGCGGCACCAGGATCTGCGCCACCACCGAAAACAGCCCGGTCAGCGCCGTGCCCAGCAGCATAAAGACAATATTGGTGGAGAGCGCGGTTATCACCATGCCGCCCGCTGCCAGCAGGCTCATCACCACAATCAGCGCCCGGCGCTCCAGCATATCGCCCAGCGGTACCAGCAGCAGTAAGCCGACGGCGTAGCCAAGCTGTGCGGTGGTGACGATAAACCCCGCTTCGTTAACGGAAAGAGAAAAAGCGCGCGCGATGGTTTCCAGTAGCGGCTGCACATAATAGTTGCTGGCAACGGAAAGGCCGGTGGCGATCGACATCAGGGCAACAAGAGCAGAGCTGAGACCGTGCTGAGGGGATTTCATGGTGATAATCAGAAATTTAAAGAGAAGAATAGCTTGATAGTAACCTGAAAAACTATTTTATTTATAGAATTATTTACAATTGGCGCGGATTGCTGCCGACAGCGGAAAGGGGAGTTTTGCCGCAACCCTGTAGCCAGGGAAATGAGATAAGAGGGCACGTGTTCCGCGCCGGAAACGACGCGGGACAGGCTGTATAATGGCAAACCGGTTATCTTCTTTCACAGAGCTATATTGTGGCGAACGGGCCGTGTGCTTCCACGTAACTCTATCGTGGCGAACGGGCCGTGTGCTTCCACGTAACTATATCGTGGCGAACGGGCCGTGTGCTTCCACGTAACTCTATCGTGGCGAACGGGCCGTGTGCTTCCACGTAACTATATCGTGGCTAACCGGCCGCGTTCTTCCACATAGCTATATTGTGATTACCCGGCCGTGCACTTTCCCTGTATCAGGCGGGTTTTTATTTAGCGGCGGCAAGCGCATCGTTGATCCAGCCGTCAAACTGCGCCTGATGCGCTTTGATCCAGCCGTTGACCTGTGCATTGATATCCGCTTCGCTCGACTGACCCTGCTGCATACGCGCATTCTGCGCATTGATATCCGCCAGCGGCAGTTTCATTTCGGCAAACAGTTTAGCGGCTGCCGGGTTTTTCTCTGCCCAGGCTTTGTTCGCTACGATATGCATACTGTTGACCGGGAAGCCGTAATTAGCGCCGTTCGGCAATTTCGTATCCAGAGCCTTTTGCTCGCCAGGCATGGCGGAAAACGGCACCTGTAGCCAGACGACATCCCGGCCGGGCACCAGCTTGTCGCTGACCCAGTAAGGCGTCCAGGTGTAGTAAAGGATCGGCTTGCCTTCTTTAAAACGGGAAATCGTATCGGCAATCATTGCCGAATAGTTGCCCTGATTGTGTTCAACCGTATTGCTCAGGCCGTAGGCTTTGATCTGATGGTTGATAACCGCTTCGCAGCCCCAGCCTGGCGTACAGCCGGTCAGATCCGCTTTGCCGTCGTTGTTGCTGTCGAAAAGCTTCGCCAGCTCAGGATCTTTGAGCTGGTCGATTCGGGTAATATGATATTTTTCGGCGGTTTTCTTATCAATCAGATAGCCCTGCGCCGCGCCCTGCACATAGGTGCCCTGACGAGAGAACTTCGCGTCTCCGCCTGCCGCTTTATACATATCATCATGCAGCGGCTGCCAGTTGACGGCGGTAAAGGTGGCGTCGCCGGCGGCCAGCGAGGTATAGCCAACGTTGTAATCCACCTCGCCCGGTTCGTCGACGGTATAACCCAGCTTTTCCAGCGCGCGGCTGACCAGCAGTGTCTGGAAGGTTTCCTCCGAAATAGTGCTTTGAATGGGTTTAACGGTAATGCCTTTACCAGGCAAATCGGCGGCAAAAGCCGGAAGGGCCAGCGTGGAGAATGCGGCGGCTAACAGTGCTGTCTTACGCATAGAAGATCCTTGTTATTCAAAAAGCAGAAGCTGGCGACGACGTAACGCCGCCAGCAGGCAGGATTAGTGGATAAACGGACGAGTGATCAGGCCTAACGGGCCGCTGGCGTACCAGCGACGGGCTCCGCGGCTGCGGCTGTCGCGGCCAACGGACTGCGTCAGACGGTCAAGGATGATGGCGAGGATAACAATGCCCACGCCGCCGACGGTGGCCAGCCCCATATCAAGACGGCCGATGCCGCGCAGCACCATCTGACCCAGGCCGCCAACGGCGATCATCGAGGCGATCACCACCATCGACAGCGCCAGCATCAGGGTCTGGTTAACGCCCGCCATAATGGTCGGCATCGCCAGCGGCAGCTGAACCTTAAACAGCATCTGGCCTGGGCTGGCGCCGAAGGATTCGGCGGCTTCGGTTAAATCAGCCGGAACCTGTTTAATGCCCAGGATGGTCAGGCGCACAATCGGTGGCAGGGCGAAGATAATGGTTACCACCACACCGGGCACGTTACCGATGCCAAACAGCATCACAATCGGCACCAGATAGACGAACGCCGGCGTCGTCTGCATGGCATCCAGCAAGGGCCGGATAAATTTGGCGGCCTTATCGCTGCGCGCCAGCCAGATCCCCAGCGGCAATCCGATGACCATGCAGAACAGCAGGGCGGTCAGCACCAGCGCCAGCGTTACCATCGCCTGCGACCAGGCGCCTATAGCGCCAATAATAATCAGCGAAATCAGCGTGGCGACGCCCATACCGAAGCTGGAGATCTGCCATGCGAGCAGCGCAAACAGGACGATAGCGACGGGGGACGGCATCCCCAGCAGGAAGTGCTGAAAAGCACTGAGGATATAATCAACCGGTACGCGGATGCCCTGGAACAGCGGACGAAAATGGCTGACGATCCAGTCGATCCCGCTGGTTACCCAGCTATCAAGCGGGATCAGCGTTTTGTGAAAAGGATCGAGCAGATTGAAATGCTCCGGCGCCGGGGCTGGCGTGCTGCTTAACCAGTCGCTGCTGCCGGCCGCCGCGTCGTGACCGCCTGGCGTTCCCCAGGCATCAGCGCCGCTCGCTGAAGCGGCGTCCGCGCTCTGGGCCGGGGCTGCGCCGGTGGACCAGGGATCGCCTGCGGCGGCGGACGGTGCGGCGCCAGCGTGCGCGGCTGGCGTAACATCAGAAGAGGCGGCGGATGCGCTCTGCCACGGGTCGGTTGCTGGTGTGCTCATGGCTGGCTCCCTTCACGATCTAATGCCTGTAACAACATGCCTTTGGAAATGATGCCGATATAGTGATTATCTTCGCCAATGATGGGCACCGCGCAGGGGGCCTGTGCAACATGCGACAGCAGGTCGTTAAGCGACGTATCGCCGGGCATGGCGACAGGCGCGGGCAAAATAGCCTGATCCAACCCGTTGCCTGCGGCGAGCGCAGCCTTAAGCGAATCGGTAGACACCACGCCCACAAACTTCTGCTTTTCCAGCACGTAGCCATATTCGCGGTCTTCATCCTGTAACAGCTTGATGGCCGAACGCGGGCCAAAGCCCGGCGCTTTACGCATCAGCACGCTGGCGCTGCGGCGGGCGATATCTTTGGCGCTGAAGACGTGGCTGATATCCACGCCGCGAAAGAAAGTGCGCACGTAGTCGTTAGCGGGATTATTCAGAATTTCATCCGGCGTGCCGACCTGAATCACTTCCCCGCCCTGCATAATCGCAATACGGTCGCCAATGCGCATGGCCTCATCCAGATCGTGAGAAATAAAGACGATGGTGCGCTGGTGGCGGGATTGCAGTTTTACCAGCTCATCCTGCATCTCGGTACGGATTAAAGGATCGAGTGCGGAGAAGGCTTCATCCATCAATAATATATCCGGGTTGATGGCCAGCGCGCGCGCTAATCCAACACGCTGACGCATTCCGCCGGATAATTCGTCCGGCCAGGCGTGGGCGTAATTATCCAGGCCAACCTGACGCAACGCCTCCAGCGCTTTTTCCTGCCTTTGCTGGAGCGGGACGCCAGCTAATTCCATGCCGAAAGCCGCATTATTTAATACCGTAAGATGGGGCATCAGCGCAAATGACTGGAATACCATGCTGATTTTATTTCGGCGCACCTGACGTAATTCGCTTTCAGATATTTTTGCTATATCGACACCGTCAATAATGACCTGACCACGGGTGGGTTCTATCAGACGATTGAGAAGGCGAACCATGGTGGACTTGCCGGAGCCGGAAAGGCCCATGATCACAAATATCTCGCCTTCTTCAATGGCCAGACTGGCATTCTTTACGCCAAGCGAGAGGCCGGTTTTTTCCAGCAGTGCTTCTTTGCCCATGCCTTTATCGATATACTTAAAAGCGCGATCGGGGTTTTCTCCAAAAACCTTATAAAGGTTTTTAACTTCAAGTTTAATAGCCATGTAATTATTTTATTCCTGACAAATAGTTAATTTTCTTATATTTCAATCGATCCTGGTAAAATATGAACGGTCTATACCCTAACACACTCTCAGACTGAGGCAACCCTTTGCGCGGCCTGGCTAAATTGATCATGAGACGTGCATCTCCGGCAATGGCAGTAAGGGTAAGGGATGAGGAGGAATTTCACACCGGGAAAATAGTGCGATATTTATTGTGAAAAGACATCCTGGAGGAGGTATTTCTGTGAGGGAATTCGCTTGTGGGCGGAATAAAAAAACACAAGAAAAAGAGAATAGCTTTTCAGTGAATTTATATTGAACATTCGATCAATAAAAAATAATGCCAGCGGACGGCCAGCCAACAAGCCGCCCGCATTTATTCAAAAATTCCAGTCCTCATCTTCGGTATCCACGGCTTTTCCCATCACATAGGAAGAACCGGAGCCGGAGAAGAAATCATGATTCTCGTCGGCATTGGGCGACAGCGCGGCTAAAATAGCGGGGTCTACCCCGGTCAGCTCTGGCGGGAACAGCGCCTCGTAACCCAGGTTCATCAGCGCCTTGTTGGCGTTATAGTGCAAAAACTTATTCACCTCTTCGCACCAGTCCGGGCTTTCATACAGATCCGTGGTATAGGCCAGCTCGTTTTCATACAGCGCCAGCAGCAGCTCCATAGCGAACTGATGCAGCTCCTTGCGTCTGGCCTTGCTCTCTTTTTGCAGCGCCTTCTGGTATTTGTAGCCGATATAATAGCCGTGTACCGCCTCGTCTTTGATAATCAGACGGATCAGATCGGCGGTATTGGTCAGTTTGCCGCGGCTTGACCAGTACATCGGCAAATAAAAGCCGGAATAGAACAGAAAGGACTCCAGAAAAACACTGGCGATTTTCTTTTTTAACGGATCGCTGTAATGATAGTGTTCCAGCACGATGTCGGCTTTTCGCTGCAAAAAGATATTGTTTTCGCTCCATTCGTAGGCCGCATCAACATCGCTGGTATGGCACAGCGTGGAGAAGATAGAGCTGTAGGATCGCGCATGTACCGCTTCCATAAAGCTGATATTCGACATCACCGCTTCTTCATGCGGCGTCAGCGCATCCACCATCAGCGCCGGGGCGCCAACGGTGTTCTGAATGGTGTCCAGCAGCGTCAGTCCGGTATACACGCGGATGGTGAGCTGCTGCTCCTGTGGGCTTAACCCGTTCCAGGCCGGAATATCGTTAGAAAGCGGAATTTTCTCCGGCAGCCAGAAGTTCGAGGTCAAACGGTTCCAGACTTCCAGATCCTTTTCGTCCTCGATCTGGTTCCAGTTAATAGCGTGTACGCGTTGTAGTTTCATCATATTTTTAGCGAATGCCTTCGCTCCCTTATAGTCAGATTAGAGCGAGCAGGAAACACAGCCTTCGACTTCAGTGCCGAGCAGGGCCATCTGACGCAGGCGAATGTAATACAGGGTCTTGATACCTTTCTTCCAGGCGTAAATCTGCGCCTTATTGATATCGCGCGTGGTGGCGGTATCGCGGAAGAAAAGCGTCAATGACAGTCCCTGATCGACATGGCGCGTCGCTTCGGCATAGGTATCGATAATCGCTTCCGGCCCGATATCGTAGGCGTCACGGTAAAACGCCTGGTTATCGTTGGTCATAAACGGCGCGGGATAGTAGACGCGGCCCGTTTTCCCTTCCTTACGGATCTCAATACGCGAGACGATAGGGTGGATACTCGACGTGGCGTGATTGATATAGGAGATCGAGCCGGTCGGCGGGATCGCCTGCAAATTCTGATTATAGATGCCGTAGTGCGTAACCATATCGCGCAGCTGCCGCCAGTCCTCTTGCGAAGGCAGCGTGATACCCGCTTTGGCAAACAGCGCGGCGGCTTCCGGCGTGCGCGGCTGCCAGGGCTGATTAACATACTGGTCAAAGTATTCACCGCTGGCGTAGTGAGAGGCCGCAAAACCGGCAAACCGCTCGCCGCGCTCCCTGGCAATCAGGTTGGAAGTGCGCAGCGCGTGATAGGTGACGGCATAGAAGTAAAGATTGGTAAAGTCCAGCGCCGCCGGTGAACCGTAGTGAATGCCTTCACGCGCTAAATAGCCGTGCAGATTCATCTGGCCCAGGCCGATAGCGTGCGACTGCGCGTTGCCGTTTTCAATGGAAGGCACGGAGCGGATATGACTCTGGTCGGAAACGGCCGTCAGGCCGCGCACTGCGATCTCCACCGTGCGGGCAAAGTCAGGCGAATCCATGGTATGCGCAATATTCAGCGACCCGAGGTTGCAGGAGATATCCTTGCCGATATGACGATAGCTTAAATCCTCATGGTATTCGGTCGGCGTATTTACCTGCAGGATCTCCGAGCAAAGGTTGCTCATATTAATCCTTCCCTTGATCGGGTTGGCGCGGTTAACCGTATCCTCAAACATAATATAGGGATAGCCGGACTCGAACTGGATTTCCGCCAGCGTCTGGAAGAACTCGCGTGGATTAATAAAGGTGCGGCGGATACGCTCGTCGGCCAGCATCTCCTCATATTTCTCGCTGATGCTGATATCGGCAAAGGGCAGGCCGTAAATACGCTCGACGTCGTAAGGCGAAAAGAGCGCCATCGGCTGATTGGCCTTCGCCAGCTGGAAGGTCACGTCCGGTATCACCACGCCCAGCGACAGCGTTTTGATACGGATTTTCTCGTCGGCATTTTCCCGTTTGGTATCCAGAAAGCGCAGGATATCGGGATGGTGCGCGTGCAAATATACCGCGCCCGCGCCCTGACGCGCGCCCAGCTGATTGGCGTAGGAGAAAGCATCCTCCAGCATCTTCATCACCGGGATCACGCCGGAAGACTGGTTTTCAATACGCTTGATCGGTGCACCGGCCTCGCGCAGGTTAGAAAGCAGAAACGCCACGCCGCCGCCGCGTTTGGACAGCTGGAGCGCGGAGTTCACCGAACGGCCGATCGACTCCATATTGTCTTCAATACGCAGCAGAAAACAGGAAACCAGCTCGCCGCGCTGCTGCTTGCCGCAGTTCAGAAATGTTGGCGTGGCAGGCTGAAAACGGCCGGACAGCATCTCTTCCACCAGCGCCGTCGCCAGCGCCTGGTCACCTTTGGCCAGCGTCAGCGCCACCATGCAGACGCGCTCGGTAAAGCCTTCAAGATAGCGTTTACCGTCGAAGGTTTTCAGCGTGTAGCTGGTGTAAAACTTCCACGCGCCCAGGAAAGTCTGAAAGCGGAAACGATACTGGTAAGCCTGCTCAAACAGCGCGTTGATAAAATCAAAAGAATAGGCGTTCAGCACTCCAGCTTCGTAATAGCCTTCCGCTACCAAATATTGTAAGCGCTCACTAACAGAGTTGAACGTTACCGTATTTGGCAGCACGTGCTGTAAGAAATAGCGGCGCGTCGCCTCACGATCTTTCTCAAACTGAATATGGCCGTCTGCATCGTAAAGGTTGAGCATTGCGTTCAGGGAATGGTAGTCGGCCGTGGCTGGCGCTATGGGTGTGCTTTCTGTTGTTGCCAAAATTGGGTTACTCCCCTGGATACGTTGGCGATGTCTTCTTCAGTGCCCAGCAGCTCGAAACGGTAGAGGCACGGGACGCGGCATTTCTGCGCAATAATGCTGCCCGCCAGGCAGTAAGCTTCGCCAAAATTGCGGTTGCCGGCGGCGATTACGCCGCGAATGCCCTGGCGGTTATCGACATCGTTAAGAAACTGAATGACCTGCTTCGGCACGGCACCTTTGGCGGTGCCGCCGCCGTAGCTGGGCACCACCAGGATATAGGGCTCAGCCACGCGCAGCGGCTGGCCGCCGATCGGGATACGGCGACAGGGCAGGCCGGTACGCAGCACAAAGCGGTGCGTGTTTTCCGACTGGCTGGAAAAATAGACCAGCATGGCGTCAGCCCTGCGCGACGGCACGGCCCAGCGCGGCGATCTTATCGGGGCGGAAGCCGCTCCAGTGTTCGCCTTCCGCCATCACCACGGGAACCTGGCGATAGCCCAGCGCTTTCAGCGTCTCCAGCTCGGTGGGATCCCGATCGAGGTTGATCAGCTGATACGCAATGCCCTGCTTATCCATCGCGCTTTTCGTCGCGCCGCACTGGACACAGTTATCTTTAGTGTAAATAATAATGCGCATGATTCGTATTTCCCTTTGTAGGCGGATATCCGGCACGGATAAGGCTGACAGACTGTTGAGCAAGCTTCCGGGCAGAAACGCCGCATAACCATATATTGTGTGTTGGTTGCTGTATTAAATACTAGATGTAGCGTTTATCGATTGCAACCTCATAGCTTGTGCGCTTATCAGCGCTAAGCGGGGCAAAGCCTTGCCGCACCTGGATTTAGCGCGGCAAAAAAATTTCAGGCTTTTTGCATGGCAGAACTGAAAGGGGATTCGGCAAACGGCGTGGCTAAAAAACAAGCGGTACGGCGCAATAAATTCATGACGAAGGCCGGATGCTGATGGCCAGCAGAGGCGGGGCGAGAAATATCCAGTAAGAGGTTATTGGGAAGGCTGTCATAAAACAGCAGGTATTGGATATAGCTGCTAAAGCAGGGCGGTAAACCACATAAACAAGATGTCGTGTAACTGTGGCAGCAGAACTTGCCGGCCGCAGCCACTTCTGCACTCTTATCCGGCAGAATTCGCCGTCCCGCAGAAATAACAATCCCCGCATAAGCGGGGACTGATCAGAGCATACAGGCGTAAAATTAATCGCGGGAAGTGCTGGTCGCAATCAGCGCGCCAAGGAAAACGCCGATCGCCGCGCCGATGCCGACGCCGTGCCACGGGTTATCCCGCACAAAGGTATCCACATGCTCGCCTGCGTCTTTAGCGACCTGAGACACGCGGTTGCCGCCGCCGTTAAGCTTAGCGCGGGTTTCTTTCAGCAGCGCCTGCGCTTTGCTGCGCGCATCGTCAACTTCTTCTTTCGATTTGCTGCCGTAGGATTTCAGCAGGCCATCAAGGGTATCAGCCAGCAGAGTGACGTCCTGGTTGATATCAATATCTTCGTTCTTTGTCGTCCGGTTAAACATTTAGCGCTCTCCTGGAAATGATACGGACTATTTACTATAGACTATCAGAGAGATATTTCGTGCGTCGGGCTGCCGCGCACCCTGTTTCTGGACAATTCCGAAAGCCCTGCGCCCTGGCGCTAAGGTAAGGTGACGGAGTTGGCAAGTATTAGAGGATTAAGCATGTATCTACGCCCTGATGAGGTCGCTCGCGTACTGGAAAAAGCGGGATTTGAAATGGACGCGGTCACCGCAAAAGCTTACGGCTATCGCCGAGGCGACAGCTATGTGTACGTAAATCGCGAAGCGCGTCTGGGACGCACCGCGCTGGTTATCCATCCTACGCTGAAGGAAAAAAGCCACAGCTTTGCGGAACCCGCGAACGAAATCAAAACCTGTGAGCACTACGTGCAGTTTCCCATGTACCTGGTCGGCGACAGCCGGGATCACTACGGCATTCCGCACGGCTTCAGCTCGCGCGCCGCGCTGGAGCGCTATCTGGAATCCGTATTCGACTAATCGCCCGGCAGGTTGAAACGCTGCTTTATGTTTCCTGACGTTGCATTACCGTCACAGACCAGGTATAACACCTGGCCTATGTAGAAGTTTAGACGTCTATACGGATAACAGGATGCAGCAGACTCAGCAGGACAATACGCAACAATTTAAACGCAGCATGAAGGCGCGCCATCTGGTAATGCTTTCGCTTGGCGGCGTGATCGGCACCGGCCTGTTTTTTAATACCGGCTACATTATTTCCACTACCGGTGCGGCGGGGACGCTGCTGGCCTATCTGATTGGCGCGCTGGTGGTCTATCTGGTGATGCTCAGCCTGGGTGAACTTTCCGTCGCGATGCCGGAAACCGGCGCGTTTCACGTCTATGCCGCGCGCTATCTCAGCCCGGCGACCGGCTATACCGTGGCATGGCTTTACTGGCTGACCTGGACCGTGGCGCTGGGCTCAAGCCTGACGGCCGCCGGTTTCTGTATGCAGTACTGGTTCCCCCAGTCGCCGGTCTGGCTCTGGTGCCTGCTGTTCTGCGCGCTCATTTTCCTGCTCAACGTTATCTCTTCCCGCTTCTTCGCTGAAGGGGAGTTCTGGTTTTCGCTGATCAAGGTCATCACCATTCTGGCATTTATCGTGCTTGGCGCAGGCGCGATGTTTGGCTTTATTCCGCTAAAAGACGGCAGCAGCGCGCCGTTCTTCCACAACCTGACCGCGCACGGCTGGCTGCCGCACGGCGTGCTGCCAATTTTGATGACGATGGTGGCGGTAAACTTCGCCTTCTCCGGTACCGAGCTGATTGGCATTGCCGCTGGCGAGACGGAGAATCCGCATAAGGTGCTGCCGCTGGCGATACGCACCACGGTAGCGCGACTGATTATTTTCTTTATCGGCACCGTGCTGATCCTGGCTGCGCTGATCCCGATGGATCAGGCCGGCATTGTGAAAAGCCCGTTTGTGCTGGTATTTGAGAAGATCGGTATCCCTTACGCGGCCGATATCTTTAACTTCGTTATCCTGACCGCGATTCTGTCAGCCGCTAACTCCGGCCTGTACGCCTCTGGCCGGATGCTCTGGTCGCTCTCCAATCAGAACACGCTGCCGCGCTGCTTTGCCCGCCTGACTCGTCGCGGCATTCCGCTGACCGCGATTTCCGTCAGTATGCTGGGCGGCCTGCTGGCGCTGTTCTCCAGCGTGATCGCGCCGGATACGGTGTTCGTCGCTCTTTCCGCTATCTCTGGCTTTGCCGTGGTGGCCGTGTGGCTGAGCATCTGCGCCGCGCACTTTTTCTTCCGCCGGGCGCATCTGCGCGCGGGTAAACCGCTTGCCGCACTGAAATATCGTGCGCCGTGGTATCCGCTGACGCCGATTTTAGGTTTTGTGCTCTGCCTGCTGGCCTGCGTCGGGCTGGCTTTCGATCCCGGGCAGCGCATCGCGCTCTACTGCGGGCTGCCTTTTATCGCCGTCTGTTACGGCGCTTACTACTTTACTCAGCTGCTGCAAAAACGTGAGCAGGCAAAGGAGACTCCGCATGTTGTCGATTGAGGCGGTTAAACAGCAGGTAGCCGCAGGGCTGGTGCTGGATGGCGCGATGGCTACCGAGCTGGAAGCGCGCGGCTGCGACCTGAGCGACGCGCTCTGGTCTGCGAAAGTGCTGATTGAAAATCCTGAACTGATTTATCAGGTGCATTACGACTACTTTAAAGCGGGCGCGCAGGTGGCGATCACCGCCAGCTATCAGGCAACGCCGCAGGGTTTTGCGCAGCGCGGGCTGGATGAAACGGCTGCGCTGGCGCTGATTGCCCGCAGCGTGGCGCTGGCCGTGAAGGCCCGCGAGGACTACCTGGCCGTCGCGCCGCAGGCCGGGCCGCTGCTGGTTGCCGGCTCCGTAGGGCCTTACGGCGCGTTTCTGGCCGACGGTTCCGAGTATCGCGGCGACTATGCGCTGCCGCAGGCGGAGATGATGGCTTTCCACCGGCCGCGCGTGCGGGCGCTGATCGCGGCGGGGGCGGATATTCTGGCCTGCGAAACGCTGCCTTCCTTCGCGGAGATCAAGGCGCTGATCGCGCTGCTGGCGGAGTTTCCCGCCACGCCAGCCTGGTTTTCATTTACGCTGCGCGACAGCGAACATCTCAGCGACGGTACGCCGTTAGCTGAAGTCATCGCCTTTTTGGATGCGCAGCCGCAGGCGGTGGCGTTGGGGATCAACTGTATCGCGCTGGATAAGGTCACGGCCGCGCTGAAAGTTTTCTCCGCGCTGAGCGCGAAGCCGCTGGTGGTCTATCCCAATTCCGGCGAGCAGTACGATGCCGTCAGTAAAAGCTGGCACAGCGATGCTTCGACCTGCACGCTGGCGGATAATCTTGCCGAATGGCAGGCCGCCGGCGCCAGGCTGATTGGCGGCTGCTGCCGCACCACGCCCGCCGATATTAAAGCTATCGCCCAACGCTGCCGATAATACCTTCAAAGCTTTGCACCATAACGCCCGCAGCCGCCGGGCGTTATTCGCTGTGCCCAACTATTCTCACTATTTAACCTGGCAGGAAAGCTTATGAAACGTATTTTACCGGTGCTGTTTGCAGCGTGGCTGCTTGGCGGATGCGCCACTATCGTGGGCGACAAAACCCAGGATGTGAGCATTCAGAGCTGGCCGCAAGGGGCAAAATTTGTAGTGCAGGATGAAACCGGCCGGGCGGTGGCGGAAGGCTATACGCCAAAGACCGTGACGCTGGCAAAATCGGACGGCAGCTACTTTGGCAAAAAGAAATTTTTGCTGATGCTGGAGCAGCCGGGCTTCGTGCCGCAAACCATTCCGCTGAACGAGAAGGCCAACCTCTGGTATCTGCTGGGTAATATCCCGCTTGGCGGCTTCCCCGGCTGGCTGCTGGTCGATCCATTTAACGGCGGCATGTACCACATCGAAGAACCGCCAGCCCGGATCATTATGAATCCTGTCGGTGCGCGCGGCTGACGGAAAACGTGGTGGCCCGCGCTGCTGGCGGGCCGGATAGCCGGAGCTACTGCGCTGTGGGCTTAACCATCGTATGCGGCGGGCGGTGCTTAGCCAGATACTGATGCTGGAAGATGCACATGCGGATGGTATTGCGGTACTCGCCGTTGATAAAAAACTCGTGGATCAGCTCGCCTTCGATTTCAAATCCCGGCTTGGTGTAGATATGGATAGCCTTTTTATTCTCTTTATCGACGATTAAATAAAGCTTGTAGAGATTGAGAACGGAGAAACCATACTCCATTGCCAGCAGCGCGGCCTTGCTGGCAAGGCCTTTGCCCTGATGGCCGGGCGCGATAATAATCTGAAACTCTGCGCGACGGTGAATATGGTTAATTTCGACCAGCTCCACCAGGCCCACTTTATCTTCTGCATATTCCACCACAAAACGCCGTTCGCTCTGATCGTGAATGTGCTTGTCATAGAGATCGGACAGCTCGACAAACGCCTCATAAGGTTCTTCAAACCAGTAGCGCATTACGCTGGCATTGTTATCCAGCTGGTGGACAAAATGCAGATCTTCGCGTTCCAGCGGACGTAATTTTACCGATTGCTCGGCCGATAAAGCAGGCATACATCATCCTTTTTTACTGAGTCACCAGGGCAAGCAGTATAGGGCGTGCAGCGGACGGGAAAAAGCGGGAAAACAGCACCGCCAGCGCGCAACGGGCTGGCGGTTGAGGAAGCGTTGCGGATCAGAAGTTGTAGCCGGCCACCAGATAGTAGCCCCAGCCGGTGGATTTCACTTCAAAATTACCCGTGCCGAAGTTCAGCTCCTGGCCATCTGCCCACTGGCCGCCGTTGTGGAAATAACGCGCCACCACGGAGTAGTGCCAGTGGTCGTAAACCAGCGACAGCACGTGGCTGGAAGCGATGGAGTTGCTGGTGCGTGAAGCATCGCTCTTGTCGCGCAGATCGGAACCCCAGTCAAAGTTGGTAAAGCCGATATAGCTCAGGTTACCGCCCCACAGCGAAGTCAGCGGCACAAAGTATTTCACCTTAAAGCGATAGCCGTCCCAGCTGTTTTCGTTAGCGGCACCGTAGTTCTCCCACTGGTATTTAGCGTACACGTTCAGCGACAGGTTGACCGGCGTGTGGGTATCGATATCGGTGCCCAGGCCCATGTACCAGGTGTTCTGACGGTTGTCGCTGTTACGGCCCATATCGTAGATATAGTTGTTGGCGAAATACCACTCTTTCACCGGCCCGATGCTCAGATCGGTATTGGTCAGTTTGTCGATGGAGAAGCGCGGTTCGATCTCCATAAACATCGGCGAGCCGTGGTCGAAAATGCCGTTGGCGTTGGCGTTACCGGCACCGAAGAAGTTGGTCAGATCCAGGTAGCCGTAAAAATCAAACCAGTCTTTTTTGGCGAAGGCTTCATATTCCAGATAAACGTCGTTGTTAAACTGCGGCCCGAACCGGGTGTGATAGCTGCCTACCACGTTAACGCTCTGGTGCCACCAGTCGGAAACGTACTGCGGCTGCTCGGGGGCAGCAAAAGAAGCGGTGCTGTATGAAAGCGCCATCACTGCGCCAGCCATCAGAGATTTATATTTCATTATATTACCACATGCTTATCGACCATTTTCTGCAGCCCGCGCGATGGTCTTATCTGTCGTTATCCGGAACGGAACAGGAAGGCGGTTTCAGTGCCGAAAGCGCCCGTATAAATGCCGGAAAAGTGTGCCGTCATCCGCGCTTAAGGAAATAGATATCGCTCACAGTTGTCAAACTCTGTTTCATTTCACTTTAATTAAAGTGTGATGTAGATCACGCAAAGGACGGAACTTAAGCGGGCTGTTGCTTGTCTGCGCCGAAAAAGCCTGTTTGTCGCCAGGTAAACGTTTGCCTGTTGAAGTAAGGGGGAATTCTGAGAAAAAGAAAGCGGTGCGGGGTAAATGTTATGAGGTTGTGTTATAAGATAATCTTATATAAAGGGCAAGTTTTTGCGCGTTTTTTAGTCACCAAAAGAGAGTGGGGCTGCAAGGCCGCAGGTTATGGGCGCCTCTGTTGCACGCCATTTTGACTGACAGTACCGCAGCGGTTAATACTCTCCGCTTTGACTTTCCTGGCGGTCGCGGCAGATTAACGGCTTTCGTCAGGCCTGGCCTGGCGACGACCCGCAATCTGACATTTTTTCGCCGTTTAGCGCGCCCTTAATGTTGCCTTAATATTCCTGCGGGAAACTCTTCTCACCAACCTGAGGAGAACACCATGAAACAGCCGCGCAGCCGTCCGATAAGTGAATATACCGCCGTGATTTTCAGCGGCCTTGTGATCCTGGCTTTTCTGCGGGCATGGTTCGCTGCCTGAATCGTCCTCAGGAAAATTTTACCGAGGCGCGACAGCCGCCGGGTTTCGGCCGATTTTCGAGGAAAAACTGCGCCTTATGCAGCTGGGCAATGCGGCTGACGATGCTCAGTCCCAGCCCGATGCCGCCGTAACGGCTGTCCATCCGTACAAAGGCGCGGCTCAGCTCGCCGCTTTTGCTTTCGTCAATGCCCGGCCCGCAATCCTCCACCGCCAGCACCGCGCCGGAAACGTTTTCAATGCGAATGGTCACAACGGTGCCTTTTGGGCTGTAGCGATGGGCATTTTCCAGCAGGTTCCTCAGCAGAACGCTCAGCAGCGTGGCGTCGCCGCGCACCGTGGCATCCTCCGTTGCCGCCACTTCCAGCGTTTGTCCACGCTGTTGCAGCATCGCCTGCATTTCCAGGCTCATCGGCGCGATCACATCCCGAATCAGCGAAACCTGCTGATAGTTGCCGGCGGTAAAGGATTGCCCGACGCGCGCCAGTTGGAGCAGCTGAGAGACGCTGTTGGTCATCTGATCCAGACGCTCGAGCAAAGGGCGCACGTTAACGGCGTGCTTTTTCTCTATCAGCTCCAGATGCAGCCGTAGTCCGGCCAGCGGCGTGCGCAGCTCGTGGGCGACATCGGCGGTAAACAGGCGTTCGCGCTCCAGACTGGTGGTCAGACGCGTAATCAGCTGATTAACAGCCTGGGTAACGGCATCCACTTCCCGCACCGAACGGGCACAGCTGATGGGATCGAGATCGTCCTCGCTGCGGTTTTCCAGCTGCTTTTGCAGTTCAGACAGCGGCCGCGTGATCCATTTCACCACCTGGAAACAGAGCAGCAGGGCGAGCGTAATCATAATCAGGCTCGGCACGGCCAGGCTGGCGACGGCCTCATGGATCTCTTTTTCCACGTGCTTGTGCTGGTCATGATTATGCAGCGCCGCGTCCACCAGCAGCTGGATCTGCTCTTTGCTTTCGTGCCACAGCCACGCCACGCTAATCACCTGGCAGAACAGCAAAATCAGGCCAACCGCCATCAGCAGGCGAAAGCGCATCGTGTTGCCTTGACGTTGAAAGAAAAATTTACTCATTCGTATCGGCCTTGATCAGGGCATAGCCAAAGCCGCGCACGGTGCGGATCGCCGAGCGGCCGATTTTTTCACGCAGGTTGTGGATATGCACCTCCAGCGTGTTGGTGGACGGCTCGGTTTCCCAGTTGTAGATATCGTTGTAGAGGATTTCGCGATGCACCGGCTGCCCGGCCTTAAGCATCAGCCGCGACAGAATAGCGTACTCTTTCGGCGTCAGCTCCAGCAGCCTGTCGGCAAGATGGATCTGGCGATGCGTCATATCCAGCGCCAGCTGGCCAAACGACAGCATGCTGTCACCCTGATTAACATCGCGGCGGATCAGCGCCCGGATGCGCGCCAGCAGCTCCTCCAACGCAAAGGGCTTAATCAGATAATCGTCCGCGCCCGCGTCCAGCCCGGTGATGCGGTCGCCGACCGTATCGCGCGCGGTGAGGATCAGCACAGGATACTTTTTCTTCTGGCGACGCAGACGTAGCAAAAGGCGCAGGCCGTCCTCGTCCGGCAATCCCAAATCGAGGATCAGCAGGCTATAGAGGCCGCTGGCAAGCGCGGCCTGCGCGTCGCGGCTGGTGCTCACGCCGTCGCAAACGTAGCCTTCGCCTTCCAGCGCCATGAGCAACCCCTGTAGCAGCAGGGCATCGTCTTCCACCACCAAAATTTTCACCGCTTTGTGCTCCGACAGGCCGTCAGGATATCGTCGCCAGGCACATACTCACGCGTCACCGTGCCGGTCAGCCCCAGTACCGTAGAGAAGAGATTATCCTGCGACCAGTTATTGTTCGTCAGTTTGTTCATACAGTCCATAGCCACCGCGTGGCGCTGCTGATAGTCGGGCGACAGCCAAATCAGCATCGGCACGTGCTTCTGCTCTTCCGGCGCTATCGCGTAGGGCATACCATGCAGATAGACCCCGTTTTCGCCCAACGATTCCCCGTGATCGGAAAGATAGACCAGGCTGGTGGTAAAGCGATCCTGATGTGATTTTAATACGTTAATGGCTTTATCGACGATGTAATCCACATAGAGCAGGGTATTGTCGTAGGTGTTGACCAGCTGCTCCCTGGAACAGTCCTGGATTTGATTGGTGTCGCAGGTCGGCACAAAACGGCGGAACTGCGCCGGATAGCGATGATAATAGGTTGGGCCGTGGCTGCCGATAGTATGCAGCACGATAATGCCGTTGCCCTTCAGCTGGTTGATATAGTCATCCAGGCCGTGGAACAGCACGTCGTCGTAGCATTCGCCGTTGATGCACTCGCCAGGCAGATCCAGACGCGTCATATCCTGATGCGGCACCCTGTCGCAGGCGCCTTTACAGCCGCCGTCATTCTCATTCCACAGCACGCTAAGGCCCGCGCGCTGCACGATATCCAGCAGGCCTTCACGGTGGCTGGCAAGCACATCATCATAGCGCGCGCGCGGCATCCCGGAAAACATGCAGGGCACCGACACCGCCGTAGACGTGCCGCAGGATATGGTGCGTGGGAAATAGATAACGTTATCTTTCGCCAGCAGGGGATTAGTCTGGTGCAGATAGCCGGAAAGCGAAAAATCCGCCGCGCGCGAGGTCTCGCCTAACACAATAATGGTCAGGCTTTTTTTTGTGCTGTTGAGCAGTTGCGGGCTTTGATGCGCATCTTCTCCCAGCCTGACCAGCGGCAGGTGCGTCAGCTGGTTGTGCCTGTACCAGGAGAGCGTTGCGGCAATACTGTTGGAAGGGCTAAGCGACTTCACCAGCTCTTTATGATTGCGAAACAGCGAGGCGTAATCTTTATAGAAGAGCAGGGCGATGAGCAGGATTAAAACGGCGGAGGCAGCCAGGCTGAGGACGCGCGGCACCACGCTGTTTAACAGGCCCGACGGCGTTTTAAAGCGTATCCAGAACGCCAGCGCGGCGGCCAGCACGCCGGAAAGCAGCAGGCTGATAACAAACTGCGGCGTCATCAGCGCAAAGGATTCCGACGCGGTGGTATCCAGCATATTAACGATCATCGAGCGGTCGAGAACGATATTGTAGTTCCAGATAAAGTACTGCGCCGCGGCGGAAACCAGGATAAACAGGGCGCTAAGCAGCCTGTCCAGCCACAGAAACGAGGCCAGCGTCAGCACGATATTAATGACGCTGAACGCCACCAGCGGCATAGAAAGAAAAACCAGCGTACAGCGCAACGTGGTGAGCGGCATGGCCGCCAGCACCTGATGGTAAAAAGCAAGATTCAGAAACAAAGCAATATAGGCGGAAAAGAGGATCGGGAAAAGGTGTCGGCTCAGCGACACGCTTTTAAGCTGCATCAGTGACATACCAGCAATCCGGAGCAGGAAAAGAGAGGCTCAGCCTGCCAGTGAAAGATTAGGAAAACCTTAAGGATCTTAAGAAATCGCGTCCGGCGCGCTATGCGCTTGCTGACCTGGCGCCTGCGTCGGCGCATTTTTCAGCTCGCCAGTTAGCCAGAACTTTTTATAGCGAGCGGGCGGAATGCCTACCAGATTATGAAAAATGCGATGAAAGTTATTGACGTTGTCATAGCCTACCGCGTTTGCCACTTCCGTTACGCCCAGTTCGGTGCTCAGTAATAAAGACTGCGCTTCGCCGATCCTGCGTCGGGTCTGATACTGTTTAGGCGAATAACCTGAAAAAGCTTTAAAGAGATGCGCCAGATAAAAACGATTCATTTGCAGTTCGGCCGTAATTAAACGGAAATCAAGATTGTCTTTATAATGTTCGTCGATAAAATCTTTAATGCGCTGGCCCGGTGACAGCGTGCCGGGATCGTTAACCTCGTTTCTTTCTGACCAGATTGTCCGACAAATTAACAGCAGCGCCTGCAACAGGCTGTGGCCTGTTTCGCTGGCGTAGGGCTTTTTACTGTTGATATGTTGCCACATCTGTAAAAAGAGCTGGCGGATTTCGTCGTAATAAACGCCGCTCGGCATCATTGCCGTCTGACCGCGCGGCGTTAAATGATTTAGCGGCAGCCCGTGAATACTGAGCTGTTCTACGCCGCAGCTGAATAACATCAGGTCGTCCGTGGCGTGCGGGCATTCGTCATGCAGCACGCCCGCATTAAACAGCAGCAGATCGCCCTGTTTCGCCTGATACTGACGCCCGTCGATATGATAAGTGCCGCTGCCCTGCATAATAAACATCAGCTCAAACCGCTCTTCGTGGCGGTGCATCACGCGCGGCGTGGCGGCGCCTGTACCGTCGGCCCGGCACATAAACAGCAGACGCGGGCGGCTATCTTGTGCAAAGCCGCCTTCAGCGGAATGGTCGTTCAGGCAAAATGTCAGCATGGGATCTCCGGTGGCGTTCATCGCTATTCTTACATCAATAGTCGCAGGCTGTAATCATCAAAATTAGTTTTTGTCTTTCTATAACGTACTGATTGATAATGGATATCGAAAAATAGTCGGCCAGAAAATCTCTGTTTTTGCTTTATGCCGCCGCAATCAACCAGCAAAAACGGCTGCCGTTGCACCGGATGAGTCTTTTTTGAGCATATTTTGAAATAAAAGGTTCAGCCGTCATCCCGTCGGCGAAAAGGTAAATCCCCTTTTTCGGTATGGCTTTTTAATGTTGACCGACAGAACAAAAATCATCAAAACGGCAGAATAAAAGCCTGACTGCCGCCTCAGCCGCAAGCATAATTAATGCCGTAAGATATTATCTTCCTTTCCATTTTTAATAAAAGGCAGCGTAGAAATAAACTCTTCATTCTTGCTAAGTCAACGCGTTAAAATCAGTTTGTGATTGCTGTCACCCGCCATCAGAAAATTTAAGCGGAATATTGATCTCCAGCACGGTATGAATGTTTCGTTATCTTTCTATATGGCCTTTTTCTTTCACTTCGGTATACCCTTTTCTCTGTCCGCTGTAGCCTGGAATTGTTTTTAAACGGCGGCAACAGCCATTAACGTTTTATAAAAAATGATGCAAGGCGTTCCTTAAAACCAGACGGAAAACCCTATGTATAATAAAAGTCACCTGCAAAATCCCGACCGAATGCGCTTTATTACGCTGGTCTCTACTATCGGCGGATTATGTTTCGGCTATGATACCGGCGTAATTTCCGGCGCATTAATTTTTATGAAATATGATTTTAATTTAACGCCGGTGCAGGAAGGTTTTATTACTTCCTTTTTGCTGTTCGGCGCGGCGTTGGGATCGCTGTTCGGCGGTTATTTATCCGATAAGCAGGGGAGACGGAAAAACCTGCTGTGGGTTGCGGCGATATTTATTATTGGCGCGCTGGGCACGGCTTTCGCCTGGAATGTCCCTTCCATGATCGTCGCCCGCTTTGTCCTTGGCCTGGCCGTCGGCTGCGCTTCGGTAACCGTGCCTGTTTACATCACTGAACTGGCGCGGCCAGCCCGGCGCGAGCGGCTGGTTACGGTCAACGAGCTGATGATCGTCACCGGCCAGTTCCTCGCCTATTCGATGAACGCCGGTATCGTTAATTTTTATCCCGATATGTCGCATAACTGGCGCATCATGCTGGCGATCCCGGCTATTCCCGGCGCGCTGCTGTGGATCGGGATGCTGATGATGCCGGAATCACCGCGCTTTCTTCTGCGCCGCGGCGAAACCGATAAAGCCATAAAGGTGCTGAAAACCATCCGTCTGCCGCAAGAGGTCGATCGTGAGGTCAAAGAGATACAGCGCGTTCTCCAGATTGATACGGTACGGCTGAATATCTTTGCCGAGCTGAAAAAACCCTGGGTTATTCAGCTGATCCTGATTGGCCTGATGATCGTGCTGGCCACCCGCGTAACGGGCGTCAATACCATCATGTATTACGCGCCGACAGTATTGAAAGCCACTGGTCTGGGCGATGCGGCGGCGGTCACCGGCGCGGTGGCCAACGGCGTGGTCTCCATCCTCGCAACGCTGCTGGGCATGGTGCTGATTGGTAAACACTCGCGCAGAAAAATCTTTTTCACCGGGCAGGCTGGTGTCACCCTCTGCCTGGTGCTGATCGGCCTCGCCTTTAAGCTTTTCTTCCATACCGAAATCCACAACGGCGTGGAGAGTCTGCACGCTGATTTTGCGGGCGCAAGCTACATCATCCTGGGTCTGATGCTGCTGTTTCTGGTCTTTATGCAGGGCTGGATAGCGCCGGTTTTCTGGCTGATGCTGGCGGAAATCTATCCGCTGCGGATGCGCGGCCTTGGCATGGGCATCGCCGTGTTCGGCCTGTGGATCTTCGACTTTATTATCCAGTCCATCTTCCCGCTGCTGCTGCATCGCTATGGCGGCGGCATGACCTTTGGCTTCTTCGCGGCGACCAATGTCGTGATGCTGATCCTGCTGGTTAAATTTCTGCCCGAAACGCGCGGGCTGACCTTAGAACAGATTGAAAATAAATTCCGCTTTTAAAAGTGAGGTAAACGCAATGCCAGTAAATATCGGACTCATTGGCCTGGGCATGATTGGCCGCGACCATCTGCAACGCTTCAGTACGGTAATTAATAACGCCAGAGTCACGGCGGTGTGCGATATCAATAGCGGCGTAGCGGATACGCTGGCGAAGCAGTACCAGGCCACCGCTTATTATGACGCTATTGAAATGATCCATTCAGAGAGCGTGGACGCTATTTTTATCTGCTCTATCGGCCCCGTGCACAAGGAGCAGATCCTCGCCGCCATCAAAGTCGGCAAGCCAGTATTTTGCGAAAAGCCGCTGACGCCGACCGCCGCAGAATCGAAAGCCATTATCGACGCGGAAACGGCATACGGTAAACGATTGCTACAGCTGGGCTTTATGCGCCGCTTCGATCCCGGCTATATCGAACTGAAAAAGAGCATCGATGCCGGCGAGCTGGGCGATATCCTGCTGATGCACTGTGCGCACCGCAATCCTTCCGTACCGGAGAGCTATACGCTGGAAATGGCGATTAACGATTCAGCCACCCATGAAATCGACATTATCCGCTACCTGCTTAACGAAAACATTGTTTCGGTACGCGTTGATATACCGCGTAAAAAAACCAGCCGCGCGCTGCCGCATTTGCAGGATCCGCTGATGGTGATTTTTGAAACGGAATCGGGCGTGCGCATCGATGACGAACTGTTTGTTAACTGCAACTACGGTTACGACATCCAGTGTGAAGTTATCGGAGAAAATGCTATCGCCAGCCTGACAGAACAGGCGCTAACCGTGAAGCGATCCGTCAGCGGCGCCGGCTACCCTATCGCCAAAACCTGTATGGAACGCTTTGCCACTGCCTACGATCGGGAGGTGCAGAACTTTATCGACAATATCAGCAGCGGCAGAGAGATGAGCGGGCCATCCTGCTGGGACGGCTACGTCGTTGCGCTGGTGTGCGATGCGGGACTCGCTTCGTTGCAGGATGGCCTGAAACACGAAGTCACCGTGCCGCCGCGTCCGGCGCTCTACCGCTAATCATTAACAGGAGCCGACTATGCTGGCACTTTCGCAGGACGACCTTTTTCTCGACTGCCGGGCCTCGTCAAAAACAGAGGCAATCCGTCAGGCAGCCGCAGCGCTGGAGCAGGGCGGCTACGTAAAGCATGGCTTCTTTGATGCCATGCTGGCGCGGGAAAGCAGCGTATCCACTTATCTGGGCGCGGGGATTGCTCTGCCACACTGCGCTAAAGAGCGCATCGATCTGGTGATTAAAACCGGTTTTCAGGTTTTTCAGTTTCCACAGGGCGTGAACTGGGGGAAGGGCAAGATCGCCTTTATCGTGGTAGCGGTAGCGGCGAAGCAAAACGAGCATATCCAGGTTATCGCCGATATCGCTGACCTGTTTAGCAACGAATGGAAAAGTACGCTGCTGGCGCAGACAACCAGCAAAAACGATTTTATTACGCTGTTTGTAAAGCCGGAATTTTAAACAGGCCGACAGCGCAATCCAGACCTGATGAATTAAGGATCACCAATGAAACTTGCACTTTGTACGGACGTTCTGGCAAATCTGTCATTTGGCGAAATGCTGGATCGGGTAAAAAGCTACGGGATTTACGGCGTGGAGATGACGGCCGGCGGCTGGTCGCCCTGTCCGCATGTGAATACCGATGAGCTGCTGGCCTCAACGGAGAAACTGGCCGCTTTTCGTCAGGAGCTGGAAAAGCGCGATATGGAGATTGTGGCGCTGAACTGCTCGGGCAATCCGCTTGCGCCGGGCGAGCTGGGCGAAAAGCATACGCGCAGCAGCTACAAAACCGTTGAGCTGGCGGCCAGGCTGGGCGTGAAAAAGATAGTGATGATGAGCGGCCTGCCGGGCGGCGGCCCGGAGGATAAAATCCCAAACTGGATCGCTTCAACCGTGTCGTGGCCGGACTATATGCCTGGCGTGCTGGCGTGGCAGTGGGAAGAGATTGCCGTGCCGTGGTGGAAAAAATTTGTGCAGCATGCGCGTCAGCACGGTATAGAGAAAATTGCTATAGAAGCCTTTCCGAGCCAGCTGGTTTACAACGCGTCGACGCTGCTTAAGCTACGTAGTGCGGTGGATGAGATGATAGGGATCAACCTTGATCCTTCGCATCTGATCGCCATGGGTGCCGATCCGATCGCCGCCGCCAGAAAGCTGGAAGGCGCGATATTCCACGTGCACGGCAAAGATGCGCGCATTGAGCGCGGTCTGGCGGATATTGATGGACTGATGGAAACGCAGCCGGTAACGGAAACGAAATCCAGAACCTGGAACTATGTAGCGGTTGGCTGTGGCAAAGATTTGCTGTGGTGGAAGGAGTTTTTCTCCGTGTTGCGCATGACGGGCTATGACGACTATGTCGCGCTGGAAATGGAAGATCTGACCATGAGCGTTGAGGCCGGGCTGGAAACGTCAATCGATGCGCTTAATGCCAGTATCAGCCGCTAGCGCTCGCGCGCCATCGGCCTGTGAAACCCTGTAGAACCATAAAAGAAAAGGCCGCATAAGCGGCCTTCAACTTCATCACGATGAGCGATTACTCAGTGACTTTCTTTTTCAGATCGCTGGCGCCTTCTTTGGTTTTATTCCAGCCTTTCTGGGTGCCTTCTTTAGTAGCATCCCATCCTTTTTCAGTGCCTTCTTTGGTTTTATGCCAGGTTTTCTGCGTGCCTTCGCTGATTTTGCTGGTGGTGTCGTGGCTTTTGCCTTCCGCCGCATGTTCAGACTTCAGCTTCAGCTCTTTGCCTTCATTCTGGGTCTGATGCAGCTTCTCTTTTGCCGTATTGGCGCCTTCGTTAGCGGCGGCTACGGTGTCATCCGTTGCGTGTGTGGCGGCAAAAACAGGAGAAGCCAGCAGAAGGGCAGAAAGTGCAATAATCGTTTTTTTCATGATTTCCTCACCAAACATTGATCCGTTGTGTAGTTAAGCATGGCACGGCTGATAACGCCCCGCCTTAGGAATAACCTGTATTTGAGCATAGCGGAATCGGGCGATTTTGCTGCTTTACCGGTGGAATGACGGAAAAAAATATCCGTCCGGCAGGGCCGAACGGAAAAAGGGCGATGTTCGTATCAATCAGGCGGCACGTACCTGGGGCATAGCGATATCGGCGCTGATACGGGTCCCCTCGGTATCAAACACCATGCAGTGATGGGGATAAAAGGTGGGCTGTAGATGTTGATAAGGGCGAAAATGCACGTCGCCCGGCAGCAGCATCTTGAAGCCGTCGTGGCCGTGGCTCTGACCAAACAGACAGGTATTGTTGCCAAGCCGTTCAACCACTTCGCAATGGAAATTGAGATGCAGCGGCGCGTCGCCGCCAATCTGCAGCTGCTCCGGACGAATGCCCAGCGTAATGGCGTCGCCCGGCTGCAGCTGGCGCACCGGCGGCGGCAGCTGTAGCGTATGCTCGCCCTCATTGATACTGGCAGTTAGTCCGCCGGGGCCGCACTGCTGCACGCGCGCCGGCAGAAAATTCATTTTCGGCGAGCCGATAAAGCCCGCTACAAAGCGGTTTACAGGATTGTAATAGAGCGCCATCGGCGATCCGACCTGTTCCACCTTACCGTAGTTCATCACCACGATCTTATCCGCCAGCGTCATCGCCTCTATCTGGTCATGGGTGACATAGACCATGGTGGTTTTCAGCTCCTGATGCAGTTTGGCAATGTGCAGCCGCATATCGACGCGCAGTTCCGCGTCCAGGTTTGAGAGCGGCTCATCGAACATAAAGACGCGTGGGTTGCGCACGATAGCGCGACCGATAGCGACGCGCTGGCGCTGGCCGCCGGAGAGCTGCTTCGGTTTACGGTCGAGAAGGTGGGCAAGCTGCAGCGTTTTTGACACCATTTCGACCTGATGCTGAACCTGCACTTTCGGCATGCCGTTAACCTTCAGGCCGTAGCCGATATTCTCCGCCACCGTCATATGTGGATAGAGCGCATAGGACTGAAATACCATTGCCACGCCGCGATGAGCGGGCGCGACGTCATTCATTAACTTATCGCCAATTAAAATCTCGCCGTCGCTGACCTCCTCCAGTCCGGCAATCAGCCGCAGCAGGGTGGATTTACCGCAGCCGGAAGGGCCGACAAAAACGGCAAACTCGCCCGCCTCAATATCAAGCGCGATATTTTTCAGCGTTTCTGTTTTTCCAAAGCGTTTGGTGACGTTTCTCAGTCTGATGCTGGACATGCGGATCCTCATGGCAAAAAGGTTTGGCTGTGGAAGTGTGTATTACGTATAACAAATACAGTAATTTCCCGTCAGCCCTGATGGTGCCTGCCTGGACTATAACGCCGCCCGGAAGCTCGCCCTATCGCTGTTGTTGATTTCTGTAATAACGATCACACATTGATGTGAAGGGGCTGGAGCACGGCGCAAGTTACGCGTAGCTTAAGCCCACAATGCGATACGTCGTTCCTGCCTTGCAGGCTATGAAAGCTGAGGGATACCGCGAGATTTGCATATAATTTCAGCATACCTTGGCTTGAAATGTCATACCTTCACATGGGGTCTTCAATGAGAATCAAAACCGGCGTTACGCTTCTTCTGTCAGCTTTGATGCTGAATCAGGCGGCCTGGGCCGCACCACAGCTCACCGTCTGGGAAGATATTAAAAAATCGGACGGCATCAAAACGGCGATCGTCGATTTTCAAAAGCAATTTAACGTTGAGGTGAAGGTGCAGGAAATGCCGTTCGCCCAGCAGATCGAAAAATTACGGCTTGATGGCCCGGCCGGCATCGGCCCGGACGTGCTGGTGATCCCTAACGATCAGCTTGGCAGCGCGGTGGTGCAGGGGCTGCTGGCGCCGCTGAACGTCGCGGCGGCAGAGCAGGCGGCCTACACGCCATCGGCCATGGCGGCATTTGTGCACGATAAGGTGGTTTACGGCATCCCGAAGGCGGTGGAAACGCTGGTGCTGATTTACAACAAGGATTTGCTGCCGTCACCGCTGAAATCGCTGGATGAATATCGCGCTTTCTCTCAAAAGCAGCGCACAGCGCAGCAGTACGGCCTGCTGGCGAAGTTCGACCAGCTTTACTACAGCTGGGGCGTGATGTCGCCAATGGGCGCTTACATCTTTGGCAAAGACGGCAAGGGCGCGCTCGCGACCCAGGATGTCGGGTTAAACACGACAGGCAGCGTTGAAGCGGTTACTTACCTCAGGCGCTTCTTCAGCGAAGGGCTGTTGCCGAGCGGCATTATGGGCGACAACGGCCTGAATGCTATCGACTCACTGTTTACCGAGAAAAAAGCCGCGGCGGTTATCAACGGGCCGTGGGCCTTCCAGCCCTATCAGGCGGCGGGCATCAACTATGGCGTCACGCCGCTGCCGCTGCTGCCTGACGGCAAGCCGATGAGCTCGTTCCTGGGCGTAAAAGGCTATGTGGTGTCGACCTGGAGCAAAGATCGGGCGCTGGCGCAAAAGTTCATCACTTTTATCAACCAGCCGCAGTATGCGAAAGAACGCTATCAGAAGACGCAGGAGATCCCGCCGGTGACCGCGCTGATGAACGATCCGATCATCAAAAACGATGAGAAAGCGAATGCGGTAGCGGTGCAGGCGACCCGCGCCTCCGCCATGCCGGGCGTGCCGGAGATGCAGGAAGTGTGGGGCCCGGCCAATGCCGCGCTGGAGCTGAGCGTTTCCGGCAAGCAGGAACCGAAGGCCGCGCTGGATAACGCCGTAAAGCAAATTTCAATGCAGATCGAAGCGATGCAGGCCAGTAACCAGTAATAAAGGTTCGCGGGGCAACCCGCACAGGATAAGGATCCGGGTGTGACTATTTCTTCCGATGAAAAGCTGGCGACGCTTAAGCGTCCGCGTCGCCATGCGACGGCCGGCGCGCTGCTGGCGCTGCTGCCTGGCTGCGGCCAGTTTTACCACCGCCAGTGGGCCAAAGGGCTCTGCTTTCTGGTTTTGCTGTGCAGCTTTACCGGCGTCTTCCACGATTTTCTCCGTGAAGGGCTGTGGGGGCTTTATACGCTGGGCGAAGAGGTACCGCGCGATAACTCGATCTTTCTGCTGGCAGAGGGCATTATCAGCGTGCTTATCGTTGCCTTTGGGGTGGCGATTTGGGCGCTGTCGGTGCGCGATGCCTGGCTTAACGGCGCGAAGCGCGATAACCATCAGCCGCTGAACAGCGTGCGCCAGCAGTATCAGCTGCTGCTGCGTGACGGCTTTCCTTACCTGATGATTTCGCCCGGCTTTATCCTGCTGGTATTTGTGGTGGTGTTTCCGATCCTGTTTGGTTTCGCCATTGCCTTCACCAACTATAACCTCTATCACACGCCGCCGGCGAAGCTGGTGGACTGGGTCGGCTTCAAAAACTTCGTTAATATTTTTACCCTGTCGATCTGGCGCTCCACTTTCCTGGACGTGCTGCAGTGGACGGTGGTGTGGACGCTGCTGGCCACCACGCTACAGTGCAGCGTCGGCGTTATGCTGGCGATCCTGGTCAACCAGAAAGACCTGCGTTTTAAGCCGCTTATCCGCACCATTTTTATCCTGCCGTGGGCAGTGCCGGGTTTTGTCACTATTTTAGTGTTCGCCGGCATGTTCAACGACAGCTTTGGCGTGATTAACAATGCCATTCTCCATTTCTTTGGGATTACGCCTAAGGCATGGATGACCGATCCCTTCTGGAGTAAAACCGCGCTGATCCTGATGCAGACCTGGCTCGGCTTTCCGTTTGTCTTCGCCATGACCACCGGCGTATTGCAGGCGATCCCCGACGATCTCTATGAGGCGGCGATCATGGACGGCGCCAGCGCGTGGACGCGGCTGAAAACCATCACGCTGCCGCTGGTGCTCTACGCCATTGCGCCGATCATCATTACCCAGTACACCTTCAACTTTAATAATTTCAACATTATCTACCTGTTTAACAATGGCGGGCCGGCGGTAGCGGGATCGAACGCCGGCGGCACCGATATCCTGGTGTCATGGATCTACAAGCTCACCATGTCGTCGTCGCAGTACGCTATCGCCGCCACCATTACTATTTTGCTGTCGATTTTCGTGGTGGGTCTTGCGCTGTGGCAGTTCCGCGCAACCCGATCGTTTAAACAAGATGAGATGGCGTAAGGAAGCAATTATGGCGAAGTCCGTCAGTATTAAACGCGAAAAATGGGTGCGCCTGTCGTTGACCTGGCTGGTGGTGTTAGCGGTCTCGACCATTATTATTTATCCGCTGATCTGGACGGTAGGCGCGTCGCTGAATGCCGGCAATAGCCTGCTCAGCAGCTCGATCATCCCGGAAAACGCCTCGTTGCAGCACTATCGCAACCTGTTTAACGGCACCGTGCCTTACCTGACCTGGTACTGGAACTCGATGAAAATCAGCTTCCTGACCATGGCGCTGACCCTGCTCAGCGTCAGCTGTACGGCCTATGCCTTTTCGCGCTTTCGCTTCAAAGGGCGGCAGAACGGGCTGATGCTGTTTCTGCTGCTGCAGATGATCCCGCAGTTTTCCGCGCTGATCGCTATTTTCGTGCTGTCGCAGCTGCTGGGGCTGATTAACAGCCATATTGCGCTGGTGCTGATTTACGTTGGCGGCATGATCCCGATGAACACTTATCTGATGAAGGGCTATCTCGACTCTATTCCTAAAGATCTGGATGAATCAGCACGCATGGACGGCGCGGGCAACTTCCGTATTTTTGTGGAGATTATTATGCCGCTGTCAAAGCCGATCCTGGCGGTGGTGGCGCTGTTCTCCTTCACCGGGCCGCTGGGCGATTTTATTCTGTCCAGCACCATCCTGCGTACCCCCGAGCAATTTACGCTGCCGATCGGTCTTTATAACCTGGTGTCACAAAAGATGGGCGCCAGCTACACCACCTATGCGGCAGGCGCGGTGCTGATTGCGCTGCCGGTCGCCGTCTTTTATCTGGCACTGCAGAAATACTTCGTCTCTGGCCTGACCTCAGGCGGCACCAAAGGATAAATCATGACACCCAAAACCTTACTTCTCGCCCTGGCGCTGGCCTGGGCGACACCGCTGCTTGCCGCCGATTCGGTACCTGTTGCCTCCGCCGGGCCGTGGCCGGCGGATTTTGTGAAGGGCGCGGATATCTCTTCGCTGGCAGAACTGGAGCAGCAGGGCGCGAAGTTTTATAACGCCGCCAGTCAGCAACAGGATGCCATTGCCATCCTGAAAGCCAACGGCATCAATACCGTTCGTCTAAGGCTGTGGATCGATCCCCGCGACGGCAGCGGCCATACCTACGGCGGCGGCGGGAACGATCTGCCGACGACACTGGCGCTGGCGAAACGCGTAAAAGCCGCGGGCCTGAAGCTGCTGCTCGACATTCATTACAGCGATTTCTGGACCGATCCCGGCAAACAGTTCAAGCCAAAAGCCTGGCAGTCGTTGCCGTTCCCGCAGCTGGAAACCGCAGTGCATGACTATACGCGCGACGCCATCGCCCGCTTTAAGGCGGAAGGCGTAATGCCGGATATCGTGCAGATCGGCAACGAGCTGAACGGCGGCATGCTCTGGCCGGAGGGGAAAAGCTGGGGGCAGAACGGCGGCGAGTTCGATCGGCTGGCGGCTCTGCTGAAAGCGGGCATTAGCGGCCTGCGTGAAAACCTCAGCGATCCGCAGCAGGTGAAGATCATGCTGCATCTGGCCGAAGGCACCAAGAACGACATATTCCGCTGGTGGTTTGATGAAATCGTCAGGCGGCAGGTGCCGTTCGATGTTATCGGCCTGTCGATGTACACCTACTGGAACGGCCCGATTAGCGCGCTGAAAGCCAATATGGACGACATCAGCCAGCGCTATAACAAAGACGTAATGGTGGTGGAGGCCGCCTATGGCTACACGCTGGAAAACTGCGATAGCGCCGAAAACAGCTTCCAGGCCAAAGAGGAACAGGCGGGCGGCTATCCCGGCACGGTGGCTGGTCAGGCGGCCTGGCTGCACGATCTGATCAAAGCGGTGCTGGCGGTGCCGAATCATCGCGGCAAGGGCGTGGTGTACTGGGAGCCGGCCTGGATCCCGGCGCCGGGCAATACCTGGGCGACGCCAGCCGGGATGAAGTATATCCATGACGAGTGGAAACAGGGTAACGCCCGCGAAAATCAGGCGTTGTTTGACTGTCATGGCAAGGCGCTGCCTTCGCTACAGGTTTTTCATTAATCCATTGGCGCTATCGCTGATATTTCTGACACCTCAAAGGAACAGGTATGAATAAATTTCCCCCGCTCAGCGCCAGGGTCAACGCGCTGCTGCACGGCGCTGACTATAACCCGGAGCAGTGGGCTCATCAGCCGGGTATCATTGATGATGATATAGCGATGATGAAGCAGGCACGCTGTAATGTGATGTCTGTCGGCATTTTCAGCTGGGCGAAGCTGGAGCCGGAAGAGGGACGCTACGATTTCGCCTGGCTGGACAACGTGCTGGACAAGCTGCACCAGCAGGGCATTTCGGTGTTCCTTGCCACGCCCAGCGGCGCGCGTCCGGCCTGGATGTCACAGAAATACCCGCAGGTGCTGCGTGTTGGGCGCGATCGCGTACCCGCGCTGCATGGCGGTCGACATAACCACTGCATGACCTCGCCGGTTTACCGCCAGAAAGTGCGGGCGATGAATGAACAGCTGGCCGCGCGTTATGCGCATCATCCGGCGGTGATCGGCTGGCACATCTCCAATGAGTACGGCGGCGAATGCCACTGCGACCGCTGCCAGCAGGCCTTTCGCGGCTGGCTGCAGCAGCGCTACGAAACGCTGGAAAATCTTAATCACGCCTGGTGGAGCGATTTCTGGAGCCACACCTACAGCGACTGGTCGCAGGTTGTCTCGCCGGCTCCGCAGGGCGAAGTCTCGATTCATGGCCTGAACCTCGACTGGCGACGGTTTATGACCGATCGGGTCACCGACTTCTGTCGTGAAGAGATCAAACCGCTGAAGGCGGCGAACCCGGCGCTGCCGGCAACCACCAACTTTATGGAATATTTTTACGATTACGACTACTGGAAGCTGGCGCAGGCGCTTGATTTCATCTCATGGGACAGCTATCCCATGTGGCACAACGATAAGGATGAAACCGCGCTCGCCTGTTATACCGCGATGTATCACGACCTGATGCGTACCCTGAAGCAGGGCAAACCCTTTGTGCTGATGGAGTCGACGCCGAGCGCCACCAACTGGCAGCCGACCAGCAAGCTCAAAAAGCCGGGTATGCATATCCTTTCCTCGCTTCAGGCGGTGGCGCATGGTGCAGACTCGGTGCAGTACTTTCAGTGGCGAAAAAGCCGCGGTTCGGTTGAAAAATTTCATGGCGCGGTGATCGACCACGTCGGCCATCTCGATACCCGCACCGGTCGTGAAGTCAGCGAGCTGGGCCGGATGCTGGCGGCGATGACGCCGGTAGTCGGCAGCCGGACTGAAGCCAAAGTGGCGATCGTCTTTGACTGGGAAAGCCGCTGGGCAATGGACAATGCTCAGGGGCCGCGCAATCTGGGCCTGCACTATGAGCGCACCGTCAACGAACATTATCGCGCGTTCTGGGAACAGGGCGTGGCGGTGGATGTGATTAACGGCGACAGCGATTTCAGCGGCTATGCGCTGGTGATAGCGCCCATGCTCTATATGGTGCGTGACGGCTTCGCCGGGCGTGTGCAGCAGCATCTGGAGCAGGGCGGCCACTTTGTTGCCAGCTACTGGAGCGGCATCGTTAATGAAAGCGATCTCTGCTATCCCGGCGGATTTCCTGGCCCGCTGCGGCCGCTGCTGGGTATCTGGGCGGAAGAGATCGATAGCCTGACGGATGAAGAGTTCAACGGCGTGCGCGGCGTGCGCGGCAACGAGCTTGGCCTGAGCGGGCCTTATCAGGCGCGCGAGCTTTGCGAGCATATCCATCTGCAAGGCGCCACGGCGCTGGCCAGCTATGAAAGCGACTTCTACGCCGGTACGCCTGCTGTCACCGTTAACCGCGTTGGTCAGGGCAAAGCCTGGTATATCGCATCGCGTAACGACCTGGCATTCCATCGTGATTTTTACGGCGCGCTGATTAAACAGCTGGCGCTGCCGCGCGCGCTGGCGATCGATCTGCCACCGGGCGTTACTGCTCAGCGGCGCACCGATGGCGAACGTGCCTTTATCTTTCTGCAGAATTTTAGCGGCCAAACGCATCATCTACAGCTACCGGCGGGGCTTGAGGATTTAATTGACGGCACGCCGCTGGCCGGGCCGCTGACGCTGGCGCCATGGGGCTGTCGCGTTTTGTGTGCGCCGCTGGCTTGAGGGAGCGGTAAGGGTTGTCAGTGATACGGCGGGCAGCGGCCCGCCTTTTTTTTCTCTGAAGGAGAGCAGCATGGTGAGTCTGAAATCGTTTAAACACTACTTCAGTCGACAGGCATTGCCGACTGAGGCGGCCCCGGCCGACAGCGTTCTACTGGATCGGCTGATGAACTGCTTTGGCGGGCGTGACAATATCCGGCAGGTAGACGCCTGTTTAACGCGGCTGCGCGTAACGGTGAAATCACTGGCGGTGGTTGATTCTGCGGGGTTACAGGAGGCGGGAGCGATTGGCGTGGTTATTCTTGGGCATGAAGTCCATGCGATTTTCGGTACGCAGTCCGATCGGCTGCGTCAGCTGCTGGAGGCGCGCTTCTTTCAGCCGGAATAAAAAAAGGATAACCGGCGACGGTTATCCAAAATAAGCCTCTGAACAAGAGGCTAATAATGATGACAATGAGGATAGTGCGCGTTTACCACCAGGCCTCGACCTGCACGCCGAAGTTCCAGGTATCGTTACTGGTGTTGTCCTGGAAGCTGTGGCCGTTTTCAGAGTCATTCAGGTAAGAGGCAAACACGCGCAGTTCAGGGCGCGACATAAACTCCGGGCCGGCAGCCAGGCCCAAAGCCAGGGTGTATTTCTGTCCGGCCTGTTTGTAGTCGCCGCCGACTTTGTTCTCATCTTTCTGCCAGAAGCTGCCCACTTCCCCGATGCCGCGCACATACTGCGTAAACTGGTACTGACCACGGCCCACCAGCGACAGCAGCGTACTTTTATTGGTCAGGGCGGTAACGTCATCGGCCGCTCCCCAGGTGAAGACCTGATTCAGCGAAAACTTATCGGTGATCGGCAGCAGGCCGGTGTTGATCACGCGGTAGCCTTTGGCGTTGCTGGTGTCGTTCCACATGTCATACCAGCCGCCGCCCTGGGAAATCATGTTTTGCGCCAGTCCCTTATCCGCATATTGCAGCACCAGTTTCTGATAGCCGCCCCAGAGATCCTGACTGATTTCGCCCGTTACCATCACGCCGTTTTCAGCGTCGTACAGGCCGCCATACTCTTCCTGCTTTTTGGTGGTGTTAGGAATGGCGTAATCAATACCAAACTCTGTCCACGCGCCGCTCCAGGGTTTCCAGCCGGCATAACGAAGATCGAGGTAGTTAATATTTACGTCGTTATCGTCATCCACGCGGTAGTCCACGTCATTGGCGTCGCCGCGGATCCAGGCGAAGGAGATGGCGCCGGGGCCGAGCGTATAGTTTTCAATACCGGCGCCGGAACCGGAAATATTCCAGTATTTGGTATCGATGATGTGTAAATCGTGGCGCTGGTAATAGCGTTTACCGCCCCAGATCACCGCATTTTTGTCGCCAGGCACCAGCCCTTTGATCTGTAAATTAAGCTGACGCAGGCCAAACTGCGCATCGTCGCCGAAAGTGGTTTCGTTGTCGTTGGAGCCGTCGGAAAACATGCTGACCATGGTGTCAACGTAGAAGCTGACGTCATCCTGTTTATACACTTCGCTGCCCAGCTCAACCTCGCCATAGGTATCCGCTTCGTTGCCCAGACGGCCAATCTTATTCTTTTGCCACTCTTCCATGCCGCCATCCTGAGACACGCCTACGCCGCCGCGCAGGTAGCCATGGAAATCAATGTTGTCGATTGCCGCATAAAGTGTAGGGGAGGTCAGGACTGCAGTGAGCGCCACAGCAGCAGTGCGAAGCCTGGTATTCATGTTACCCTCTTTTCAATTGTAATACGTTCACATATGGCGGCAGTAAACGCCTTTCCCCTGGCGAGTGACAATTCAAATCGCAATAAGATGTGACACACTGCAAACAAAAGGGCGCATTTTGTAACGATTGGTGAAACAGATCACTTAATCGAGTGTGTGAAGGTATAACTTTTTGGTTGTTTTATAGCAGTGTGATAAGGGTAACCTGACCTGAGATTACGTTATGATACTATTCCGCCATTGGTTAACAGGGATGCGAGTTATGAAATCAAAAAATGCCACCTTAGAGGATGTTGCCCGCCATGCTGGCGTGTCGTATCAGACGGTTTCGCGGGTTTTGAATAAGTCGGCAAACGTCTCGGAAGCAACGCGGCACAAGGTAGAGGCCGCCATTGAAACCCTGCGCTACGTGCCCAACAGACTGGCGCAGCAGCTGGTCGGTAAGCAAAGCACGACGCTGGGACTGGTAACCACCTCACTGGCGCTACACGCGCCTTCACAGGTGGCCGCGGCGGTAAAACGCTACGCCAATGCCGCTGACTATCAGGTGCTGATCGCCATGATTGATGAGAACGTCAATCAAAGCTTGCAGGATTGTATCAACGAGCTGAAGTCGCAGCGGGTCGATAAGGTCATTATCAACGTGCCGCTGGAGAGCGAAGATGCCGAGCGGATCGTGCTGGAGAACGAAGATATCCTGTGCCTGTTTCTGGATGTCGATCCCTACACGTCGGTATTTAACGTTTCGTTTAACCCGGCGGACGGCACCCGTGCCAGCGTCAAATATCTCTATGAGCAGGGGCACCGCGATTTTGCGCTGCTGGCCGGGCCCGAACAGTCGGTTTCCGCCAGGCTGCGTCTGAAAAGCTGGCTGGATACATTGGCCAGCTACGGACTGGAGCCGGTCAGCATCCGCCACGGTAACTGGGACGCACAGAGCGGCTATAACGGTATTCTGCAGCTGCTGCGCGAAGCGCCTGACTTCAGCGCGCTGCTGGTGGGCAACGATCAGATGGCGCTCGGCGTGTTAAGCGCGCTCCATCAGCGCGGCATGGCGGTACCCGGACAGATTTCCGTTATTGGCTACGATGACACTTATGAAAGCGCGTTTTTCCACCCGGCCCTGACCACGGTTTCGTTGGATCTTGACCTACAGGGAAAAGAGGCGGTAGCGCGTATTCTGTTGGCCAGCGATCTAGATCGGCAACGCTCGTCATCAATCCTGCCGGCGAAGCTGGTGGTGCGCAGCTCTACCGGTGCGGCCGATCAAAAGCAGCAAAATTTAAAGCAGCTTGCCGAACAGCTGCGCCTGATTGCCAGCCAGCTGGAGTAGGTTACCGGCGAATGGATCCTGCCAGAATGCGCTGCTGAAAGTAGGCCTGGTGTAATTCGGGCCTTAGCGTAGCTGGCTGATGGATAAGCGCAAAGCCCTTTTCGCGTGCTTTTTTAATGGCGGACCGAATCAGCGAAACTGTCGGGTTTTACTGGCGCTGGATTTAACAGGGCATTCAAGGCTGTCGTCATGGTAGAGAATGCAATCATACCCGGCGCATAGCAAAGCAGGGCGTTCATGTCGGGGAAAGGCGCGATATCAGTGAGGCAGGCGGCAAGGCATTGCCGCTTTTCTCCGTCTGGATAGCCTCCTGAGTATTTGCTACTTACGCTTTGCTGGTGCAAATCGGGCAGGGCGAATGGTTATATTGCTGTCTCTACGCGAGAGAGGCAGACCTAATTGTCCACGTCTCTTACGATCTGTCCGTTTTCTTTTATTTGATATATACCGCCACTGGCAATGAATGAAATCCCTCTGTTTCGGCTGTGATTTGCTGAGAAAACCCTGCTTTTATCGATACAGTTTAGTGGCGGCGGCATATCATCAAAGCATAACCTGTCGTAGCCATCCGTTTCTTTATAGCCATCGCCGAATAGCCAGAAAACTACAGTAAAATCACCATCTTTTTCTGGTTGGGGAACGTCATATTTTTCTTTCAACATATTCTTGTTCTTCAGCCACCAGCTTATTTTACCTTTATCAGTAAATGGGAAATTCCTTACCAAAACAGCACTGGAACCATGCCCTCTGTGGTGTACCGCGACAATCTCTACCGTACGTAGCGATAACCAGAGGCAGTAGCAGAAAATTACTACAGCAACCAATAGAAGGGCACGAAGCGTTTTCTTACTTTTTACTTTCATTGCGTTTTCCCGTAATTTCTATTGTGGCTTCCATATTGGTCATAAATGGCTTAAAGCCAAACTGGTTGTATCGCTGGAGCACGAACAAGATACGAAAAAATGGAACTGGCTAAATTTTGTTTTCAGTATGTCGTCACTGTCGAGACCAAAGTGATCCTGCACTTTGTAATGCACCACTGTGCGAAAGTGATCGTTATAAATATGCAGTTATTTTATGGTGATACGCGTTGCCCAGTATCATGAGCAGTGATACCCATGCCATTAAAATCATCCTGGAAACGGTCAAATTTAGGGAGTTTCCCGCCGAGGATTATTTCTTTTAATCTATCCTTTTCTTTTGCTGGGTAATGTTTTTTATGCCAATCAATATTTTTTTAATAACTTCATGCAGTCTTGGGCGAGTGCTATTTTTTGATTTGTTATTAAGAATATGCTCCTTTAAAGCTGTGTCCAGTGACATATCATGGAAAGGCGTACCGTTGCCGTTTTGCATATGGGTGATCATCTTTTCGATCAGGTGGCTGTACGGCCCATAAATGGAAAAATTACGGGATAACGAGCGGAACTTATCAAACAGC
>NZ_RHUM01000008.1:51630-267068 GCF_003937915.1 Erwinia sp. 198
GATCATCTTTTCGATCAGGTGGCTGTACGGCCCATAAATGGAAAAATTACGGGATAACGAGCGGAACTTATCAAACAGCATCATGGCGCACTGCTGCCGACTAATTTTCTCTCCGGCTCCGCGCCGATTGCAACAGAACATGGATTGAGGCCGATCCATTGAGGAAAGCCGGGTCAGCATGTAAGGATCAACATGGTCAGAGATATAGTCCAGCCGGTAATGGGATTTCAGTTGTGCTTCAGTCAGATCGCCACAGCGCATACCCTCAGCGCCATAGTCATCCATCCGGTTTTGAGTTTTGAATATAGTGCAGGGAAACCGTAGAGCCGCCATCATGATACTTTCCTTGTGTCATTGTCCGGTGTGATCTTCTCAGGGGATAATACGCGGTGACTGGCAGTGATGAAATGCCGTGCAATCACTCACCGTAATTTTTACAGAAAAGCGTTAACCACGTACGCTGGCCTGGATAAGAGCGGGTAAAGCGTAAATTCCTGCCCGTGCTGCAAAAGGCCCGATATCTGTTAAACAGGCCGCTATATATCTGGGCAGACCAGGATGTAGTATCACAGATGTAGCAGGTGGCCAGGTGTTGCCGCTTTTCTTTCCGTCGAAATAGCCCTTTGGTCTTTTGCTATCCCGCATGGCAAGTGCAATTTAGAAAGAACGGAAATTTTATTGCTGCCTTAGCGGCAGGTGGCTGAATTTATTCGTATTTTCTTTTCACTATCTCACCGTTTTCCTTTACATAATATTTTCCGCTATCCATTCGAAAATACAAGCCTGTATTTTTACTGTATACCACCATCATTAGTGAGTTTTTATCAATGCAGTTTTTTACTGCTTTCATATCGTCAAAGCAGAGTCTGTCATAACCATCAGTTTCTTTATATCCATCACCAAAACCCCAAAAAATGACGGTAAAAAAACCATCCTCGGCAGGCTTGGGTATGTTGTACATATCCCTTATCTTTTTCTTGTTTGTCAGCCACCAATGAATTTTCCCTCGTTCAGTTAATGGGAAATTATTTACCAGGATATCGCTATAGTTATGTCTTAGGTGAATGGCTATGATCTCCACGGGACGTAATGACAACCAAAGTAAGTAACCCAGCAGAATACAGCCAATCAGTAATGATGCATAAAGCAATTTTTTATTTTTTGATTTCATTGCGTTCACCTGTAATCTCTACAGTTGCTCCAATATCGCTTATGTATGGCCTGAAGCCAAACTAACTGTATCGCTGCAGCACGAACCAGATACGGAAGAAATGAAACTGGTTGAATCTTGTTTGCAGAATATCATCGCTGTCCAGACCAAAGTGATCCTGGATCTGATAATGCGCCACTGCCCGGTAACGGTCATTATCAATTTTTAATGACTTTATCGTAATGCATGTTGCCCAGGTATCGTGAACAGTGATACCCATACCATTATAATTATCCTGGAATCTGTCGAATTTAGGAAGCTTTCCGCTAAGTACGGCATCTCTCAGTTTGCCTGATCCTTCTCGGGGGTAACATTTATTTTCCCAATTAATATTTATGCTTAAGGCTTCTTGCAATAATAAGTACGTACTATTTTTCGTTCTATCATTGCGAACATGCTCCTTTAAAGCCGTGTCCAGTGACATATCATGGAAGGGCGTACCATTGCCGTTCTGCATATGGACGATCATCTTTTCGATCAGGTGGCTGTACGGCCCATAAATGGAAAAATTACGGGATAACGAGCGGAACTTATCAAACAGCATTATAGCGCACTGCTGCCGGCTAATTTTCTCTCCGGCTCCGCGCCGATTGCAACAGAACATGGATTGAGGCCGATCCATTGAGGAACGCCGGGTCAGCATGTAAGGATCAACACGGTCAGAGATATAGTCCAGCCGGTAATGGGATTTCAGTTGTGCTTCAGTCAGATCGCCACAGCGCATATCTTCAGCGCTGTAGTCATCCATCCGGTTTTGAGTTTTGAATATAGTGCGGGGAAACTGTAGAGCCGCCATCATGATACATTCCTTGTGTCATTGTCCGGTGTAGTCTTTACAGGGGATAATACGCGGTGACTGGCAGTGATGTAAATCTTCAATTATTACTACCTGTAATTTTTTAAAGCTCTCGTGCTGAGGACGCACCGCTAAGGTCTGATTTATCAAAACGCCATTTGGCAATTTTCTAATTTTCGGGATCTTCTGCCCTTTATGTTTTTAAATGGTTTTTGTGAATTTAACTTTGAGTAGTATACCAATACCGTTTCGTCTACGGATTTTCAACCGGTCGATAGTTAGTATCCAGACATAGACCATTACACGGGTTGCCTTTCGCTATAGCAGGTTAAAGCTATCAAAGTTAGTGACGCGATGCCTTAATATGAAAGAGTAATTGTTAAACTAATTCTTTGAAGACTTTAAGAAAAAATATTAGGGAAAAGTATTCACCTTGTTCACTTTTTAATTTTTGTGATTTATTATCAGTGTTTGAAATGATGATTAATTAGGCGGGAATTGTTCGCCACTCTTCATCCGAAGGTGAACACCATTCGCCGCCAGAGATAAAATCGGCCTGGCCAGCGGGCAATGCGCACTGTCTTGACCTGCTGCTTCAGCTGGTGCGGAAAGTCGACTGGATGATTTTCCGGGAAGCGCTTTCCTCGATGAAAATCAGTTGGGTACAGACGCAGAGAATAATTATATCAATGAAATTTATACCGAAATGGTGATTTCCGGCAACAATTTTTATCCGGCCCTGAACAGGAGAAGCACAATGCATAGAGTCTCGAATCTACTGGTTTTTATTGGCCTTGTCAGCTTTGCGATAGCTTTTGCCGTGAACCTCTACGGCAGCTATGCCGTCAGTCATGTCAACAGCGCGCCGCTGTTCTCTACGAACTGGTGGGCGCGCTGGTTCCCGATTTATGCCTCGGGTATTGCGCTACTTTTTATTGGTCTGGTGTTGCGTCTGACCGCTCGCGCGCGTTAAGCAATAATAAGCTCTTCGCCGCCAGACATCTTGGGTTGCCCGCCAACAGGCGCCTTGCGCACTGGCGAGGGGCGCAGGCAAGATGAGGCCGGCTTAGCCGGATGCCGCGCCAGCGTCGCTGTCTGCTGCGTATATGGCGACATAGCGCATTTTCCACCTTATTCTGGCGTAGCCGGGTTTGGCTGGCGGTTAACGATATCTGTCAGCCGGATACGGGCGACGTGGCAGACAGGTGAATGAATTATCACCTGTGATGGACTTTGTTTTGCCGCAGAGTCAGCGCAAGGCGAGGTGGCCTTGCTGAAACTAAACGACGTGCAGAGTAGCTGGCGACTGTTACCGATGGCTATCGTTTGGTGCATTAGCGCAAATTATTGCGTTTGCTCACGCCTGCGAGCTGGCTCATGCTATCTCCGGGCTGTTGTTAAACTGGACGCGCTGGCGTTTTGACTTCCGGTGCCCGCTATTGAGGTTGATGTAAGCGCTTGGGTCATGGACGGCGCTGGAGAGAATGGCTGAACGGGTTTAAGTAGGCGACCACAGGAAGTTGCAGCTGATATTAGCCGCTATAAGCCTTTTGATTTAATCAGGCGCCAGGAATAAACCAGTAATTTTAAAGGGCAGGATCGCCCTTTAAAAATATTATCTTAACTGTAGGCATGATGAGCGTATATGATGCAATTTCTTCCCGCCCTCTTGGCTTGATAAAGGGCATCGTCAGCAGCAGTAATAATAGCAGAAGAGGAGTCCTTTTTCTGTTTAACGGCTACTCCAACGCTTATAGTGACGCTGATATTTCCGTTGCACCCATCTGAAATCGATGTTTTTATCTTTCTGACAATATCTTCAGCATCAGCGTTGTCAAAAATTACAAACACAAATTCCTCACCCCCTGACCGTGAGATAAAAATATCATCGCTTACAAAATTGCTCAACCTCAATCCCACGTTTCTTAATACCTTGTCTCCAGTTTCATGGCCGTAGGTATCATTGATTTTTTTAAAGTGGTCAATGTCCGCAATGCAAATTGTTCCAACTCTGTTTTCCATCTCCCTGAGTTTAACGTTCAGATGCCGTCTGTTAGGTAACCCTGTTAATTCATCTGTTAACGACAGGCTAACCGCAGATTTATAATTATGGTTCACGTATGAAATAAATTTATTAAAGGAGTAAATAATCATCAGCATGGCTGGGACGTAAAGAAGGGCTGCTATTACGGATGCCGTATCTCTCTCAATTAAGTTAAGACCTCCAGCCATCGAAGCCAGAGATGAGTTCAGGAGTAAAAATAAGCTAATCCTGAAAACCAGTAGATGTATATCTATAGAGTAAATGTTAAACGACTTTCTGATAAACCATACCATCAATGCTACAGTGCAAGAATTTATAAAGAAGTAGAAATTCAGCCTTGATGTATCACCCATAGCCCAAAAAAGAATAATAATTAGCGTAGCCATAAAGCAGGTGTAAATGATTACCATTCTGTAAAGCAGACCTTCCGGGGACTTAACTTCATGAATAAGCTTGTCGTGTATTTTGAAATTCATCACGTAACCCTGATTTAGTTTAGGCGTGAAATAGTACCACGTGATTGTTTAGAGAAGTCATGATTTTTACTGTCAGGGTTGCTACCTGGTTGTTATACAAGAAGAAATTAATTAGAGAGGAATGCTACTGCGATTAGCATATTTTCCAGCAGCTGCGGGCCGCACTCGTTTGCCGGTATCACGTCCGAACGGCAGGGTAACCCGGCGACGCGAGACGCCTCCGCTGCCGTCGCTAAAACGCATCGGGTTGTGGTGCGCCGCCAGTCTCACCGCCGGGATAGGGGTTAAGTCCTCTCCGGCCAGCAATCGCGGTCATCTCGCTTGTATCGCTGCGCGACAAATTCAGGACACAAAAAAGCCGCAAAACTTCCGCTCTGCGGGCTTTCAGAACTTCATCGAATGGTTCTGGTAGCCATCGAGCTGGCGGAATATGAATTTTTTCATCAACTTCATGTTTTTAAGTGCTTTTTACCAATTTGACTTTGGTTAGTATACCCATGCCGTTTCGTCTCACAGTTTTATCGTCTGTTCTGGCGATATAGTATAAAGGATGTAGCCTGCTTATCGGCTGCTGTCAGCCCTGGCCGGAGCAGGGTTAGCGGAGATATCGATGTATTTCCTTAATCCCATTTTTTTGATATGAATGTGTTGAAAACAGACTTAATAGAGTCTTGTGACAAACCGATAATATGCAAAGATTGCGAACATAAGTTATCAACAAGAAAAGTTCCTACAAATTTGATTGAAACAGTCAAGAAGGAATTAAAAAGAGTAAGGAAGTCTAGATATTATAGATGGATGGACTTTATAAAGGCTCACCCTATAATATCACTATTAATATCACTGATTTCAGTTGTTTTATTTGGAGGGATAAGTTTAGTCATTGCATCAATACTATATGAAAACGTCATAAAAAACTGTTTAGCATAATGCCATTATGCTAAACAGGCCGCTGCGGAAGAGATTGTCGCAGCGGCTTCTTCGCCATCAGGAAATTTCTAACGAGCCGCTGATTAGACAAATCTAATGAGTTTTGACATTTTCTTGCGTTGATTTTTCAGACAGGACTGCAGGGAAGGATAAAAAAGCACCCCATGCGGGATGCTGAAAAGAACTTTCTTATGAACTGCCGTAAAGCGCCTGGTATTGTTGACCTGTTATTGGGTTAAAATCAGAAACCAACAGAGCGCCCCGGCTTTTACTGCAATCAGCCTATCCACCTTTTACTTTTTTAACTGCCGCTTTTACCAGCCAATACATGGCCAGAGCGTAAAACGCGATAACAGCCATAAGAGAAAAAAACGTCACTGGATCCGTACCGGCTTCGTATACGTCATCCTGATACCCGCTGAAAATTTGATAAGAATGTTCAACAAGCCAAGCTGTCAGCGGATAGAGCGGCATCCCGTAACGTGAAACCATAAAGGCCACAATAAAGCAGACGAAAAATCCCGCTATTTTTCTAACGAATTTTGCAGTTTGCAAAGTTACTTTCCCCCTGAACCTCAACGTAGCCGTATGCCATCAAACCGTTTCGCGAACCCGGTACGCGAACTTTTTTCTTCGGAGGAGCGCCTGCCTTACTGTGTAGAAATCAGCACGCCGCACGAAGGTGATACACCCTTCACTTTCTCCGGAGCCATCTGGCCGGAGGGGATGCAGGCGGAAACCGCCGCGGGCAACACCGTTGATCAGGATGGAATCATTCATCGTTTCCGAATTAAAGAGCGCAAACCACTCTGAATGATTTGAACTGTTCCAAGTGTCGACGGCCCATCCTCTTATCCGGTTTGCGATACTGCCTTCAGGGCGCGGAACAATCCAGTAGCGCCCGACCGGAATGGCGCTGTTAGGCCTGTAGGTACAGTTTGGATCGTTGGTATAAGGCTTCTGGCCGGAAAAGACCGGAAAGGTACCCACGCCGTAAACGTGCAGCTTTGCCTCGCCGCCGCCCTTTGTCAGATCGTCGTAGGTCATTCTCATTAATTGCATTAAACGCTCCCTGTAAGTTATCAGGCATGCCAGTAAACCGGGCGATACTATCACTCCTGCAGAGTAAAGTTAACGGGCCGACAGGTACCTGACGGCCAAAGCTCTTCCATACCTGCCAGGCACCCGTGTTTACCATAGCATCTGTTCCGCGCACCGCGAAAACGCCCTGGACACCATTCTGCGGCAAGACAGGCAAAAGACAGGCCTTTCCCTGCCCGAAACTCCGGAAAACGCCCCAGATGATTTTTACAAGCCTGCATAGGCATGCATGAAAGTGAATGGCCGGGATTTCGCGCGGATGTTGGCCAAGCAGGCAGGCGCGGCAGAAAATTACAGGCAGTTTTGAGCGAAAAGCGGACGTTTTACGTAAAATGGAAGAGTCAGATGAGGGCATCTTGAGCCACCCGATCAAATCAACCGGTATATGACTTAAAATCAGGTGATCTTTAGCTTAAACAGCCGATATATTGCAACTCGGCCTGAATTGGTTACGTTCACTTCACGGTACCCCTGTGTACGCGTTACCCATTCTTTTTGCAGGAAAAGTGTAAACAGGGCTGAGCCAGCGTCACCGCCGAGATGGAAACGTCTTTCACTCCAGTCCAGACAGCCGCAACAGGGTTTGCGTCGTGTGCGAGAGTTAAGCAAAACGCCCATTTTCTCAAAATGCATTTTGCCGGCTGATGTCAGTTCCGAGCCATCTGCTTCAAGCCATTTTTCCTGCAGCATAAATTCATAAATATTGACAGCAAGCTCGCCTGCCAGATGATCATAGCAGGTGCGTGCGTAACGCAGATAGACCGGTGTACTGGACATGGGGGCTTTGGAAGTACCCATGGAAACTCCCATCAGGTTTTCCAGCAGTCCGGCGATATGATAGCCCGCAAGGCTGTAATAGCGATGACGCCCCTGCGTCAGGCAAATGACCAGACCGTTGCTGAGAAGCCGTTTCAGATGCCCGCTGGTTGTCGAGGCTGCTATGCCAGCCACTACGCTAAGTTCGGTAGCTGTCCATGCGCGCCCGTCCATCAGGGCGCACAGAATACTTACCCTTGACGGGTCAGACAGCGCAGAAGCCACCATTGCCATTGATGTTTCAAGGTCATCATCTGGCTTACTGTCGCGCTTTGTTTTAACGAGGTTCATTCAGAAGGTATTGCCCATTTTCGGGTTACTTCAGCTGCCCGGGCATCATCATCCGTAATGAGAATGAGCCGGTTACTGTGATCGCTGTACTGTACCAGAATATTGATGCCGTTCCGGGCAATTGTGTCAGCTATTTCTCCCAGCTTTCCGGGCCGTTCCTGAGGTAATTTTCTTACCAGGGGACGACACACGTTGCACACGTCAAAACCGGCTTCAGTCAACACCTTGCGTGCTTTATAGCCGTCTTCAACCAGGAAGTGTGCGTGCCCGCCTTCAGGTCCTGTAAATACGCCACCGCCTTCAAGTCCCACTCCGTTTTCACCCAGTACACTACCCAGTAAACCAAGTGAGCCCGGGCTGTTTTTGAGAATAACGTGAATGTCATACATGCTGATTTGTTCCCTTATCAGAAGAGTAATCACGGAATACGCTAGCTACCCGTATTCTGTAGAATGAAAAAATCGACTGCTTACCTTCTTTCTGAGCGGCCTGATGCATTACATTTCGCTTCCATCCGGCTACAGACTCCTCATTTTCCCACCACGACAAAGAAAGAATCTTTCCGGGCGTAGTCAGGCTTTGGAAACGCTCAATTGAAATAAAGCCGGGCGTGTCGGATAAGAGAGGCTTCAGATCCGAAGCGAGCTGAAGATATCTTTCCTGAGCCTCTGGCAGGGCATCTGCCTCAAAAAGTACTGCAATCATGATCCGCTCCGTTGTTAATTTACGGACAGTTTAATGATGATGAGGGCATGCTGCTTCGGTCGGCACCGAAGTATGCCTGTGCGTTAGCGAAGCCATCGACATGGATAAGCGATGAACAGCAAATTCATAAGTTGAAAAGCGGGACAACATAGAAGTATGGGTTCCTGGCCAATGTCCGCTTCTGGCACATAGCTGCCTGACACGGGCAGGCATAAACCCTGGCTTGTTCACCCGGTTTTTCTCTAAAGAACAATAAGGAATTGAATAACTTATTCTGGAATGATTTCGTCTTGACGAAGTGTTAACACTTCAAAACCGTCTGCGGTCACAGCGATGGTGTGTTCCCACTGAGCCGAGAGTTTTTTATCCCGGGTTACCACTGTCCAACCGTCTTTTTTGGTTTTTATTTTGCTGCTCCCCTGATTTACCATAGGTTCGATGGTAAAAACCATCCCCGCCTGTAACGCTTCGCCTGTACCGGGTTTACCATAGTGCAGCACCTGCGGTTCTTCATGCATTTCTTTGCCGATACCGTGCCCGCAATATTCCCTGACAACGCTATAGCCACTGTTTTCAACATGCGTCTGGATGGCATGACCGATGTCCCCCAGTGTTGCGCCCGGTTTTACCGTTTTTATGCCCAGCCACATGGCTTCCCGGCTTATTTCCACCAATCGGCGGGCGAGCGGAGAGACGTCTCCGATCAGATACATTTTGCTGGAATCGGCAATCAGGCCCTCTTTCTCCAGGGTGATATCTACGTTAACGATAGCGCCGGATTTCAGGTGTTCGTGAGCCTTAGGGACACCGTGACAAACTACTTCATTCACAGAAGTATTCAGCACGTAAGGATAATCATATTGTCCTTTACTGGCAGGACGGGACTGCAACTGCTCGACAATAAATGCTTCTGCGCAATTATTGATATCCAGGGTGGACACTCCCGGAACAATAAACGTATCTAACATCTCAAATACGGAGGCAAGCAATGCTCCTGCATGACGCTGCCGGGCAAGTTCATCTGCGGTTTTAATGGGAATTGATGGCATTGATCACCTCCATTAAACGGTCAGAGCCTGATTTCAGCATCATAATTTTGATTTGTTGATAATTAAGCTCCGGGTAAAGTTCACTCATCATACCGAGGCGGATCCAGTATTCGGCTTGCGCGTTAACTGAACGTGACATGGCTTTACTGGCATCGCGAACGTCTTCATGTAGCAAATCTGAAATTTTGACAATACCCACAAACATATACTCTGTAATAATATATATATAAATCGTATATCTTTCACAGGCAGATGTCACTGGGATTTTGTCATTAAACAGAGGTCCGCTTCTGGCACAGGACTGCTGTTGCAGCCCTCACAGGCTAGACTTCAATTGACTCTGATATCTCCAGAGCATCATCTACTTCAATGCCAAGGTAACGAACTGTGCTTTCAAGTTTTTTGTGACCCAAAAGTAACTGGATTACTCGAAGGTTCTTCGTTTTTTTATAGATCAGATATGGCTTAGTTCTGCGCATTGAATGCGTACTGTAGAGCGTCTCGTCGAGACCCAGCTTCCCAATCCATCCATGAAAAATACGGTTATATTGCCTGGTTGAGATGTGTCGTGAAGAACCAACGCCGGACTGGAAAAGATAGTCGTTATTACGTAGTTGGGCCATTTTGATCCATGCGGCTACAGCCTCTCTGGTTCCCTTAGTCAGTTCAAACTGAACAGGGCTGCCCGTTTTCTGCTGCAGCACTGTCGCTCTGCCCGAAACAGAGTGTCCATAGGCCACATCAGAAACTTTTAGCTTAACCAAATCACAGCCCCGAAGTTTACTGTCCAGAGCCATGTTAAAAAGAGCCAGATCACGAACTTTTCCTTCCAGCTCAAGACGTATACGAATTCCCCAGATATGAGAGATCTGAAGAGGCCGTTTCTGGCCAATAATGCGGCTTTTGTTCCAGGGGGATGTTTTCATGTTCAATCTCCATTGGGTTAGGAGATGTGATTATGAGTGTCCCGTATGAGCGAAAAGCGGGCATTAACGCCCAATTAAAGTGTGAAGCACGTATTCACCATACTCAATTTGAATACCTTAATCACTAAATTTGAACCAAACTGAAAATGCCAAGCGTGCTGAGCCATTCTTAAATTGTTTGTTATATTTCAAGCACGACAGAGTCAATAGACAACCTTGAGTTATCAGAAATATCCTCGACAAACTCAGCCCACGTACCTCTCTCGACTCTTCGACTGCAATAATGCGAAGTAGCCCTAATGAAGCCAATAGCGACGTCATACAAATCTTGGATAAATTCTTCTATAATAGCTTCGTTGTTGTCACCGTAGGATAAAAATATAGAGTCACGATAGTTCGCTTTACCACGGTATCTAAATGCCTGAATAAGGAAATTAACTTGTCCTTTTTCTAGTGCGTGATCGCGAACTTCGCGAGCAGCTTTCGTGCGAAAGTTGTCAACACCAAGAGCTTTGAAATCACGAGAAGTTCTCACCCTCTCTTCTGTTTCCCACTTTTTGTAGCCATGAGTCCCCTTTAGATAGGAAACCAGTGCACCATGAGCAGTTTCATTATCATAAGCTCTATCATTCAGGTCGAAACGGTTAGCACCTCTATATGCAGCAATCTCGGCATCAGCAGTGTTTGAAACTAAACTAGTTAGAAGAAGATTAAATGGATATGGGATAAGTTCTTTTTCCGCGATATCTGACTGCCAAACTTTTGCTGTGGCTGTATGTGTCTCTTGAATAGAACCAGAAGATGCTGCAACCATCGCGCTAGCGGAAAAATAGATACTGTAATACCAAGAAATAATAGCTGAACGACATATGTCATATTTATCTTCGACATCTTTATTCATACTTTTCAAAGATGACAGATTATGTAAGGCCATCATTGTGTTCTCAAACACAAGCGTATCAGCTTCACGATTGACAGGTCTACGTTGTACCCGAGCATATAAATCATTTAGTTTATCATCAGCACAAGCGCCACCGTTAACGACTTCGGCAAGGGCCCTCATCCAATTTACAGTCCCCTGAAACGCAAACCGGGGCTCTGCCTGATCACCGGCTTCAAATAGCCTGTCTAATAGCCACTTACTCATGATAAACCTTTGGAAATATGCGGTTATTCAGCGGAAAAATCTGTATCTAAACACGGACTTTTCCACGTTTGTAAATTTAATGTGTGGAACACTACATCGCTTTTGTATAACTGACAACAGCTTATAGGTACAGCCGGGAATTGTATTTGTTATAAATACGGATTAATCCACCTAACAAGTGGTGGCGATACCTTGATCCGGACAAGATATTTTTGCAGTGCAACAACGTCTGCAATTGGCACAAACCGGCCGGAGCCGGTTTGGTCTTTTCGTATAATTTATGTATCACAGCGCGGCGACCAGTCGGCCTCGCAGTCTTCGCTCAGCTTCAGGCTGGGCCGGATGCCGTTCTTTGTTTTGCTCTTCAGCAGCTCAATCTCATACTCCTTCAGCGTCTGCGGCACCGCCTGGCCGAACGCGGTCAGGCTCATGGGGTACTGATGCCCTCTGGCCTCCATAAATGACAGGTAGGCGTGATAGAGATAGCGACGCGGGTTCATCGGCCGGATATTGGCGTTGCCGATAAACAGCCCGTTCGGCGTACTCAGCGGCGTCAGATAGCCGCAGAAGTCGACCAGCGAATCGGCGCTGCGCTTGATTTCCAGCGTCTCCTCTGACGACTGCTGCGCCTGAAGCAGCTCGCGGGCATCGTCAGGGCGGGTGAAGCGCTGTATCAGGTGGCGCACGATAACCGCCAGCTCACCGGCAATCTTCTCCAGCAGCTGCGGGTCGCGCTCGTTCGCCGGTATCACGTCCGGGAAAGGCAGGATTACCCGGCGACGCGACACGCCGCCGCTGCGGTCGCAGAAGCGCATCGTGTTGTTGTTCACCGCCAGTATTACCGCCGGGATGTGAGTTGAGTAGGCATCACGGTATTTCGGGTCAATCGCCACGGCGTCGCCGCCGGTAATGGCCTTGATGCCCGCGCCGTCGCCGCTCCATTTTTCCTGGTCGGGCAGGATAATGAATGAGTAGCAAACCACGCTGGCGCGTTCCCTCGAAAGTTCCAGCTTATCGATGGAAGCAGTTATGGTGTGGTTTTCTCCGACCGGCAGTAGAAATCTTCCTGCTCGCACCGATGAAGCACGAACTCAGGGCACAAAAAAGCCCGCAGGGCTTGTGCCGTGCGGGCTTCCAGGACTTCTACGGATGGCTCTGGAACCATAGCTGGCGGAGTCTGAATTGGTTGTGTAACTTGTTGTTTAATAGCTGATAACCTTCAGTTCAATTTTCATTTTGGTCCCATTGTTGGCCCTAAAAGAAAATGTCAGGTTTTTTGCAGGGGAGGGGAGGTTACAGTAGAAGTCTCTTCGTCTGTGAGATTAGCATTTTGCTTTCCTTTAGTCTGCTCTGTATTTAAGCGTTTATTTCACATTAGTTTTTAGCAAGCCGGTAGAGCGCCTTGCTCGCAGAATATCCACTACGGAAATATACGGGGTTTGTTCTTGCCATGAAAATCCCTTCCGGTCGATACGGACAAGCCCGTATTTTTCGACAAGAAAGTTCACCGCATCGCTGAGCGATACTCCAGCATCAATATGCTCTCGTATGGTGGTTTCATTACTGAAGGGTGTGTCGTTTAGCGTCAGGCCTTAGTGTTGTTCCAGCAGTCGTGTCAGTAACATTTGCCAGACAGCCACGGGCGACAGACAGGGCTTCGTCGCCCGCGAAATTGTTGCAGGTAGATTTTTCATGTTTGCTCTCGTGAAATTTGTTAGCGTTGAGTGGGATAAATGGCGATGTATACGTAGCCGCAACTACCAAGGGTATCGGCTTCGCAAGTGAAACCGTTGTGGTACAGGGTGACACAATGGGCATGGCGGGGATTCATTTCACCAGTGGTCAGCATCGATTCCATCTGACTGATAAAATGTGGAAATACGACATCCAACTTCAGGCTTTCGGCATCACTAAACTTACCGGTGATACTGGCCCGGTCAGCCAGATAGTGCAGCCGGTTGCCCTCCTGCACCAGACGTGCTCCCAGGCACGGCGTGATATCCCGCTGCAGGCCCCATGTGGGGTTGCTCATTTATAACCTCTTTATTGTCAGTTCAGGGTGATACTCATCAGACAAGTATAAGGTCCGTTGCAGTCCTGGCGGCGTTCGGCGTATACCGCCAGCACACCGGAAATGTCAGGAACCACCTTAACGGTGTAATGACAGACACTGCCATGCCACTGGTATCTGCCAGTACAGAATCAAACAATGCGGGAGGCCGGATGCTGACGGTATATCGTCATCGCCCGGCGTTTACTGATAATTTTCATGTAATACCTCAAAGCAGACCATGTTCAGCGAACGACAATATCTGCGTGCCACCGACAATGAGATGGTCAGGCACACGGATATCAACGAGCTGAAGCGCCTGTACCAGACGCTGCGTGATGGTTTTATCTGCCTGGCTGGGTGTGATGTCACCTGAGGGATGGTTATGCGCCAGTATCACTGCTGCCGCATTGAAGTACAGAGCCCGCTTGACCACCTCACGGGGATGTACCTCGGTGCTGCTAATGGAACCGGCAAACAGGGTTTCGTGGGCAATCAACTGGTTCTGTTGATTGAGATAAAGCACCATAAACTCCTCTCGCTCAAGCCCGGCCATTTTCAACCGCAGCCAGTCGCGGGCGGCCTGTGTGGAGGTGAACGCCACGCCAGTTTCGCGCAGGTGGCGGTCAAGCAGGGCCAGGGCATGTTGCACAGTGCGTTGTGCGCTTAGTGGGAGTACCGGAGCCAGTGGGGAGATTGACTGTTCCATCATGAGTGTCCTCAATCAATAATGCGCAGAATGGTGCTGGATTCAGGGTGCTGCAGGGCGTAATCCCGCAGTCGGTAATAATGCTCAGTCATGGCATCGCATTCGGTGCGACAGGCGTGATGGCTGTATTCAATCAGGCAGGCAGCGATACCGGCGGCTTCCGTGCTCATTTCCGCATCATTGCCGTTCATGCTGTTGAGCAGATGCCATTTATCATCACTGCCAGCATCGGGAGCCATAAACGCGCCGCCATTGCTGAGCGTGTAAAAGGACCAGATACCGCCGTTGTACTCATCACAGAAGCGGTCCATCCAGGCGAAAATGCGTGGTTCCAGCGTTATCCACTGCGGGATAGTGCCAAAGTACAGCGGCCAGAAATCGAGACGCTGTTCGTCAGGTACTGGTGTTGCAGTAAGGTCAAATTGAGGTTCATTAGCGGGCACCAATTCGCATTGCTTTTGTGTCGTCATGGATTTTCTCCGTCAATAGAAAACGCCAGCGGCGATGCCTGGCATATGAGGTAATAAAGCGCGTTTGGGAAGGTGAAATGTTGCTGTTAAATGATTCGGAGTCAGCGGAGGGAAGGCGTCGGTGTGGATGCCTGTCCTGCGGTTATAGCGGCTAAGACCTTCACCGGCATCCGGTTAAAAGTTCCATGCCCGTCAACTATCCGACCTTCGGCATCACGAATTATCAGGCGGACGTGACTGCCCTGGTCGTTTTCAATGTTAATGCCGGTGATACCGGCAGATACCAGTGGCCCTGCTACGCAATCAGCCGATGCCCACTGCGGCAGACCAGAAAGCGTTTGTTAAAATGACTACCAACCTTCAGAGTTGCTCATTACTACTTCCCAGAAAAATAATAAAAAAGCGGCAGAATCGTGAGATTCTGCCGTTAATCGGGTATGTTCATAGAAATGATATATATCTGAATGCTTTTATATTGCTGATAGGCACATTCTGTGCCAAAGCGGACATTTGTATGCAGAAGGGCTAGCGCCTGGTAACGCACTCCTATGTCGAAGATTATTCTGCCCTTACCTTATTCACTGCCTCAAGTGAGGTTTTTGTCTTACTCTCACACAGGGATAGTTCCGATTACCAGTGCTGCGATAAGCGCGCACACGCTCATGATCCAGACTTTCGTCATAGAGTGCCTGATATGTTCATCAACGCGTAAATTGAGCAGACTCAGTCCGAGATGCGTGGCCGGTATAACCGGACTCAGCAGCAAGCCAATCTGTTCAGTAATGAGCATGGCAATCGTAACGTGCAGAGGCGACACGCCGAAGCTCTGGCCAAGGCCGACCGCGAGAGGTAACAGAGCAAAATAGAAAGCATCGGAACCTATCAGAATAACGATTGGCACGCTGAAGGCCGCGAGAATAAGATACAGATAGGGACCCAGGCTGGTGGGGAAGATTTCGGCGATCTCATTCACTAATACTTTAATAATGCCGGTATTTTGCAGAATGCCAACAAACACACCGATGGTTAAAAATATAACGATCACTGGAAATATTGTCAGGGCATACTCTTTTATTTTTTGTTGGGCTTTCTTTGCGTCAGGATAATTGATAATAACCGCTAGCGAAAAAACAATCATAAACAGATAATTGCCAGCAACCAGGCCTGATACCAGTATAACAATGGTGGCAATAACTAATGCGAAGTTCAGTTTCAGCAACCAAGGATTATGATCTGTTTTGCAGGTGAGCATATCGGCGCGCATATGATGAAACTCATCCGGCGAAATGCCCGAGCCGCTTCTGTTTTCGACTTTCGCCATAAACCAGCACAGGATCACGCCGAGGACAAACAGAATCGCCTGGAGCGGGATCAGTCGGTAATAGACATCCAGAATATCCAGATGCGTCACCGCGATCGCTCTGTTGAGCGATCCGCCCCAGGGGGTGATCCCGGTGACGCCCACACCCACAGTGATCAACAGTAACAGCGTCTTTTTACTGATGTTCATCTTCTCATAGATGGGCAGCAGGGCGGGTACCGTCACCAGCAGGGTGGCATACGCGTTACCGTCGAGACTGCAAATGGAGGCGATTACGAGGGTCGCGAGTAACACCGAAAACGTGGAGGGAGTAATGAAGCGCAGGATAAAGCGAACGATCACGTCGAACACCCCGGCTTCTTTCATCAGGGTAAAAAACATGGCGCTGAAGGCAACGAGCGTCGCGGTGCCCACCACAGATTTCAATCCTTGGGCAACATAGTCGCCTAACTCTTTAAAACCGAAGCCACACACTAAGGCCGCAGCAGTAGGCAGGAGAATAAATAAGATGCTGGGAGGAAATATATTTTTCAGAAGACACCAGGTTAATATGACAAACATAACTATCCCGGTGATAAGCATAAGAGACATAGGCGACCTTATTATAATTTGGGTGACACAGGCAGGGTAAACCCTGCGTAATATATTACGCAGAGGCTTTCAATTATTATTTACTTCATATTAAACGTGGCGTTAAGCTCGTCGACATTTTCCTGGGTCAGAGTATTCATACCAAAAGGCTTAAGCATGAAATAAAGTTTTGCCGTCTCCTCTAATTCTTCGGCATTAAATACCGCCTCACGGATATCTTTTCCAGAAATAATAGGGCCGTGATTGGCCAGAAGAATGGAATTATGTTCCGCCGCCAGTTTTTCAACATGCTCCGCAATCAGCGGTGAACCCGGACGAATATAAGGCACAACGGGAAGTTTACCCACGCGCATTACGTAATAGGGGGTAATCGGGGGTAGGGCATTTTCAGGATCGATACCTGGCAGGCACGACAGGGCGGTTAGCCAGGGAGAGTGCAGGTGAACGATGCCGCCGCATTGCGGGCGCTGGCGGTACATGGCGAGATGCATCAGCACCTCTTTTGAAGCTTTCTGCCCGGACAGGAGCTCACCCTGCATGGTGACTTTACTCAGCGCGTCCGCATCAAGATCGCCAAAGCTTGAGTTCGTTGGGGTCGCCAGAATATTGCCGTCCGGAAGCTTCAGACTGATATTACCCGCGCCGCCGCTGCTGTATCCGCGTTCAAACATGGAACGTGCATAGCGAACCATATCCTCTCTAAACTGTTTTTCACTCATGATAATGTTCCTGTGCTTTCTGGAAGAAATCCTGGCTACCAAAGTTCCCGGATTTGAGAATGACCCACTGCTGTTTGTTGAGAACCTGGGTCCAGGGCACGCCCGGCGCGACCGGCTCGCCAATGACCATCCCCTCAATGTTTAAACCCTGCGTTACCGCGCCGGAGGTTTCGCCTCCCGCGACAATAAACTTATTAAAACCTGCCCGGGTCAGCGACTTGGCCAGCGAAGAGAAGAAGGTCTCGATCCGGTCGCTGATGTATTCAGCGCCGTAGTGCTTCTGAATCAGCTCGATGATTTGCGGTGGCTGGGTGGCATAAACCATCGGCGCCAGGTGATCACTGGCGTGGGCGATCACCCATTGCGACACAAACTCCAGGTAAGCGGGATCCTGAATGATTTTTTCCACGTCCAGCGCCAGCGAGGAGGCGCGCTGCTGATAGAAATCGACCTGCTGATTGGTCATAGCCGAGCAGCTGCCTGAGAGCACGACGCTGGCCCCGCGGGCATCAATGTGCATGGCCTGTTTTCCGGACAGCGCGCGGTGTTCGTCCAGAGCGGCGATGGCGTAACCCAGTCCGGCGGCACCGGTCACCAGCGGGAAGTTCGCCGTAACCCGGGCGACAGTCAACAGATCCTGATTATCAAGAACGTCGAAGATGAAATAACGGGCCTTGTTCGCCAGCTGAGTTTCAATCTCACGCGCTAGCTCGTCCGGGTGGTTTTTCACTTTATCGAGATTAATCATACCGCACAGCCCCACCGACTGCGCCTCCATCAGCTTTTTCAGGGAAGAATGCTTCATTGGCGTGACGGGATGGTGCTCCATGCCGCTTTCATTAAGCAGTTCTCCCTTAACGAACAGATGGCCATGCACAATGGTGCGGCCATTATCCGGAACCGCCGGGCAGACGAGGGTTGCAGGGGTATTCAGGAACTTCATCAGCGCATCGGTCACCGGGCCGATGTTGCCCTGAGCAGTCGAGTCAAAGGTTGAGCAATATTTAAAAAGCTGTCGCTGGCATCCCTGTGCCTGCAGCCACGCCGAAGCCGATAAAGACAGTTCCACCGCCTCATTGACCGGGATGGAACGGCTTTTCAGGGCAATCACAATGGCATCGGTATCCTGCGCGTCGAATGCTTCCGAAGGCACGCCATTAAAAAGCACCACTTTCCAGCCTGCATTGACCATAAAACTGGCAATGTCGGTGGCTCCGGTAAAGTCATCGGCGATAACACCTAACTTAGTCATGTTCACTCCTCACAAACCCGTTGATGCCGCTATACTGCTTTTATACATCTATAAATGCAAATGCGCGGTTTGTTAAAACGTGGTTAAGATCACATTTTTTGCCGCTAATTAAAAAGCCCATCCGCCTGTGGCGTGAATGGCCCTGAGTTAGCAGTTTCAGACGATTTAAGACGTAAGAATTTGCTATTTGCAAGTGCATGAAAGGTAAACGAAATGCTAAATCCAAAAAGATTTATCAGATAAATGTGATCTCCATCACCTTACCTTATATGCATTTATTGATATAAAAATGCAATCTAAAGCAAACAACCTATTGGAGTTTTTATGCGCATTCTGGTTCTTCCATGTGACGGTATCGGTCCTGAAATCACCTCAGCAGCAGTAACGGTGCTGAATTCACTGGATAAAGCCTTCGGACTGGGTTTTGAGTTTGATTACGAAGACGTAGGCTTTAAGAGCCTGGAAAAATATGGCACCACGCTTCGTCAGGAGTCTTTAGACAAAGCGAAAACCTATGATGGCATCATCCTCGGCACTCAGTCCCACGCGGACTATCCCGTTCCTGAAAAGGGTGGCCGTAACGTCTCGGCGGGCTTCCGTATCGGTCTGGATCTTTATGCGAACGTGCGTCCGGCACGCACGCGTCCGTTCCTGACGTCGAACATGAAAGAGGGCAAAACCATGGATCTGGTGATCATGCGTGAAGCCACGGAAGGTTTTTATCCGGATCGTAATATGACCCGCGGCTGGGGCGAAGTGATGCCGAGCCCGGATATGGCGCTGTCCACCCGCAAAATCACCCGCCATTGCTCCGAGCGTATCGCGCGTAAAGCCTTTGAGCTGGCGATGCAGCGCAAGAAAAAAGTGACGGCTATCCACAAAGCCAACAGCTTCCATATGACGGATGGTCTGTTCCTCGAAGCCGTGCGCACTGTGGCGAAAGAGTTCCCGGAAGTGCAGCTGGATGACCTGCTGGTGGATGCCTCCACCGCGCACCTGGTGCGTAACCCGGAACGTTTCGACGTGCTGGTAGCCACCAACTTCTACGGCGACATCATCAGCGATCTGGCAAGCGAACTCTCCGGCAGCCTGGGCCTGGCGGGCTCCATTATGGCCAGTGACACCCACTGCTGTGCCCAGGCGCAGCACGGTTCCGCGCCGGATATCCAGAATCAGGACAAAGCCAACCCGGTCTCAATGATCCTCTCTGCAGCGATGATGCTGGCCTGGTATGCCGAAAAGCATAACCAGCCGAAATTCCTGAAAGCAGCCGATGAAATCAACCGTGCGGTGGATGAAGTGCTGGAGAACCCGGCTACCCGCACTCCAGATCTGGGCGGCACCTGCGGCACTAAGGCATTTGCGGAAAAAGTGGCAGCGGCTATTCGCTCCTGAGTTGGGGTTGTGGCTGCCCGAATACGGGCAGCCTGTTATCTGGAGAGAGCCATGAGCCAACGTATCGTCCTGATCCACGCCACCCCGCTGGCTGTGGCACCGATCAATGACACTTTTAAACTGCTGTGGCCGGAAGTTGAAGTCAGCAATCTGCTGGACGGCGCCCTGAGCGTGGATCGCGCGAAAGAGGCCACGCTTACCCCGCGTCTGTATCAGCGTATCGATGCCTTAGTGGACTATGCCCTCAGCATTGATGCCGCCGCGGTGCTGTTTACCTGTTCGGCCTTCGGTGCCGCTATAGAGGCCAGCGCGCAAGGTAAAACCTTACCTGTGCTCAAGCCTAATGAAGCCATGTTCGAGGATGCGCTTGGAAAAGGGCGCAATATCGTCATGCTCGCCACCTTTGGGCCTGCCGTGAAAGGAATGGAGGAGGAGTTCAGGGAGCTGGCTGCGGCGCGTCAGGTTGATGCCACGCTGACCAGCTACGTGGTGCCGGGCGCCCGTGATGCCCTGAATGCCGGTAACGCCCACCTGCATAACCAGCTGATTGTCGAAGCGGCCATGCAGCACCAGCACGCCGACGCCATTCTGCTGGCGCATTTCTCGATGGAGATCGCTTACCCGCAGGTCAGTTCCGCCGTCTCCTGTGCGGTGTTAAGTAGCCCGCAGTCCGCGGTAAATAAGTTAAAGCGGGTGATGAATTAACGTGTTGCGTGAGAAACCAGGGGCAGAGTGTAAATACAGCCATGTGGCGTCTCTGCCCGAAGTCGTATTACCCGCGAATAGTTGTGACTGCCACCATCATATTTTTGACCGGCGTTTTCCCTATGCGCCGGACGATAAGCGCAATTTACCCGATGCCACTGTCAGTGATTATCGCGTGTTTAAACACTGGCTGGGTTTTACGCGTCACGTGCTGGTTCAGCCTTCCTCGTACGGTGCAGATAACCGCTGTTTGATCGATGCGCTGCAGTCTTTTGGTCCGGTGGCGCGCGGCGAAGCCGTGGTCACCGATACCGTCAGTGACGCTGAGCTGGACAGCCTCGCGGCAGCGGGGGTGACCGGGATCCGCTTCAATTTTGGCGCGGGCAGTATCACCACGAAAGAGATGCTGCTACCGCTGGCATCCCGGGTGGCTGAACGTGGATGGCATGTGCAGATCCATGCCACTGCTGACCAGTTGTGGGCCCTGCGCGCCTTGTTGAAACAGATCCCCGGCAGGCTGGTCGTCGACCATTTCTTTCGACTGCCGCAGCCGGAACCGATGTCCCATGCCGCCTGGCAACTTGCCTGGGACTTAATAGGGACAGGGCGCTGCTGGGTAAAATTGTCAGCCCTTTACCATCAGTCGCAACGGGATGATGTGTTTGATATGGCTGATGTGATGAAAGGTTTTTTGCATGAAGCCACCGAACGCGTGCTGTGGGGAAGCGACTGGCCGCACCCAAACCTTATTAGCGCAAATAAGAACATGCCAGATGATGCCCTGATTCTCTCCAGGATCTTTCACTGGGCAAGTAATGACCGGGTCCGGCAGAGATTATTTGTCGATAACCCGTCTGAACTCTATGGATTTAACTCTTCGTCTTCATGATAAGGCTGAAAAGAATGACAACTCCTGACTCTGCTCCAACAAAAAAGAGACCCACACATTATCGCTATATGATTTTGCTGATGGTGTTCTTCAGTATCGCCTTAAACCACGGCGATCGCGCCACGTTCTCCATTGCCGGAACCGATATGGTCAAAGCCGCTGGCCTGGACATTGTGGCGCTGGGTTATCTGATTTCCACCTTTACCTGGGCGTACGTGCTTGGGCAGTATCCGGGCGGCTGGTTACTCGATCGTTTTGGTTCAAAAAGGGTGCTGGTTACCGGGGTCTTTACGTGGTCACTTTTTGTCTTTCTGGTGGGGTTCAGCACCTCTTTTGACAACGTCTGGGTTACCCGCGTCATGATTTTCGGGTTTATTTTTATGATGGGGTTGATTGAAGCACCGACCCTGCCTGCTAACTCGCGCTTTCTTGCCGCCTGGTTCCCGGCGCGCGAACGCGGCAAAGCGTCCGGCTTTACTACGGCCGCGCAGTACTTCGCGCTGGTGGTCTTTTTACCTCTGATGGGATGGTTCTCCTACAGCTACGGTTGGGAATCGGTGTTCTGGTTTATGGGCGGGCTGGGGATCCTGGTCTCACTCCTGATGCACAAGGTGCTTGCCGATACCCCGAAGGTCCATCCGCTGGTCAACAGTCAAGAGCTGGATTACATCCAGTCGGGCGGCGGCCTGACCAACCTGAAGGCCAGCAAAAAGGGCGACACTGCGGGCAAGGGCTACACCCGAAAATTACTGACCAACCGGCTGGCGCTTGGGGTCTATATGGGGCAGTTCTTCTTTACCGTGCTCTCGTACTTCTTCCTGACCTGGTTCCCGGTCTATCTGGTTCACGATCGCGGGATGACCATTCTGAAAGCCGGGTTCGTCGCCTCGTTACCTGCGCTGTGCGGCTGCGCCGGGGCGCTGCTGGGGGGCGTGCTGTCCGATTATATGCTTTCCCGTGGCTTTAGCCTCTCCGCGGCCCGCAAAACGCCGATTGTGATTGGTATGCTGCTGGCCGTCAGTATGGTGATCTGTAACTACGTGGACTCGGCCTGGATTGTGGTGGCGATCATGTCTCTGGCCTTCTTCGGCAAAGGATTCGGGGCGATGGGATGGTGCGTGGTGTCCGACTTCTCCCCGAAAGAGGCGATCGGCTTAAGCGGCGGGCTGTTTAATATGATCGGTAATATTTCGGGGATCTTCACGCCGATTATCATTGCCTACATTATTAAAGACACCGGCTCCTTTAATGGCGCGCTGATTTTCGTTGGGGTCTGCGCTTTCCTGAATTTGTGCTGTTATTTATTCGTCGCCGGTAAAATCCAGCGCCTGAGTTTTGACACCAACCAGCCTGACCACAACCGTCTTCCGGAGGAGCCGCATGTCACGCATTGAACCCCTACGTTTCGCTATTAATCTGGGCAATGCCGTACTGGCGAAAGTATTGCCGGACGGCAGTCCGGGCGGTATTACCGTTGAACTGGCGCATAAAGTCACGGCGGAATGGGGCAGAGAGGCGCAGTTCAAAACCTATCCGACCGCCGGAAAGGTGGTGGATGACGCGCAGAAAGGGCTATGGGATATCGCGTTCCTGGCGGTCGATCCTCAGCGTGAAGAGGTGCTGCACTTTACCCAGCCGTATATCCAGATCCAGGGAACCGTTCTGGTTAACGACAACAGCCCGTGGCAGAGCGTGGCGGAGATGGACAACATCGGAGTGGTGATCAACGTCGGTAAAGGGGCGGCCTACGACCTTCATCTGACGCGGCAGCTAAAAAACGCCACGCTGAACCGGCTCGCCTCATCTCAGGCCGCTATCGATGCGTTTCTGAATGGCGAAGGGGATATGGCTGCCGGTATTCGACAGCCACTGGAACGAGCAGCCGCGGAACATCCCGGATACCGGGTGTTGCCGGACAATTTTGGGCAGATAAACCAGGCTATCTGCGTTCCGCGGGGTAATGAAAAACGTTACCAGGATCTCGTTGCGCTCCTGACCCGATGGCAGGCGGACGGCAGCGTGCAGCAGATTATTGACAGAGAATTAGCCGTTTCGTGATGCCCTTTTTAGCGTTCTCGATACGAGAACGCTATCTTATCAAAAGTTCAATTTTCACCCCATCCCGGGCATGGCAACGTTATCCACTCAGGAACATAACAATACTGCTGTGACGGAAGGTTCTATGACATCACCCCTGGCTCTCGAACGTTCAGACCTGATGATTGATCATCAGCGCTATCATTTTGTGGATCTCACCCGACTGCTGCCCTTGGAGCAGTTGCAGACCCTTCCTTTCAGCCTGCGCGTGCTGCTGGAAAACGTTGCCCTACGTTCTCCGCACGCACTCCCGCGGTTTTTGCAGATGCTGGCCGGCGCGGCGGACAAAGGCGAGGTGGAGTTCTATCCCGATCGGCTGATGTTCCATGACACCACCTGTCTGCCGGCGCTGGCGGATTTCGCGGCGATGCGCGATCTCACGACCGAGTTGGGCGGTGACGCCACGGCGATTAACCCGCGTATTCCGGCGGTGCTGACCATCGATCACTCGGTGATAGTCGAAAGCTATGCCACCGCCTCGGCGCTGGAAGACAACCTGCAGTTTGATTTTCGCCGCAATGCGGAGCGCTACCGCTTTATCCGCTGGGCTGAAAAGAGTCTGGACAATTTCCGCGTCATCCCGCCGGGCACCGGGATCATCCATCTGATGAACCTTGAGGCCATTGCCGAGGTGGTGACGGTGGATACGACCGCGTCGGTACCGCTTCTGCATGCGGACTGCATGATCGCCACCGATAGCCATACCCCGATGATCAACGCCCTGGGCATTCTGGGGTGGGGCGTGGGCGGGCTTGAAGGGCAGGCCGCGCTGGTGGGGGAACCCGTCACCCTGAGATTCCCCGAGGTGATTGGCATTTCGGTATCAGGCGCGCTTTCACCTGACGTCAGCGACAGCGATCTGGCCCTGCATATCACCCGCCTGCTGCGCGAAACCGGCGTGGTCGGTAAATTCGTTGAGTTTACAGGACCGGCGTTAGCCAACATGTCCGTTGAATCCCGGGCCACTATCGCCAACATGGCCCCGGAATACGGCGCAACGGTAGTGTTCTTTCCGTTTGACGAACGCAGCGCGGAATACGTAGCCTTAACCGGGCGTAGCGAAGAGAAACAGGCCTTAATCAGGGCATACATGCAGGCGCAACACCTGTGGCGCACGACAGATGCGCCGCAGCCTGTATTCAGCCAGCTCATTGCGCTCGATCTCTCCACCATCGAGTCATGCATGGCCGGGCCGGTTAACCCCCATCAACAGATCCCGCTGGGCCAGGCGGCCAGCAGTTTCGACGACACGCTCAGCCCGCAAGCGAGGGATCGCCACTGGAATCGGCCTGAATACCCGGAGCCCATCCATCAGGGCGCCGTAGCCATCGCCGCCATTACCAGCTGCACCACCACCGCCAACCCCTGGCTTATCATTCAGGCGGCACTCTTTGCGCGTAATGCCGCGCAACACGGTCTGAGGCCAAAGCCGTGGGTCAAAACCTCGTTCTCGCCGGGTTCCCGGGCGGTCACCGACTACCTTAGCGCGTCGGGTTTACTGCCCGAACTGGAAAAAGTGGGTTTCGACGTCACCGGCTACGGCTGCATGACCTGTATTGGCAGCTCCGGCGCTCTGCAACCGGCCATGGAGGCGCTGGTCAGTGAGGGGCTGCAGGCGGTATGCGTTCTGTCCGGCAACCGTAACTTCCCCCGTCGCGTCAATCCCTCTCTCGGACACGGTTATCTGACCTCTCCGGCGCTGGTGATTGCCTGGGCACTCGCCGGGCATATCGCCCATGACCTGGTAAATGACCCGTTGGGCGTTGACGAGGCCGGACGTCCACTCACCATGCGCGATTTAATGCCCTCCCGGGAGGAGGTAGAAATGTGGCTCGGCCGGGTAATGAAACCGGAACACTACATAAAACGCCGGGACATTATCTGGCAGGGAACTCCACACTGGCAGCAGATTGAAGCCCCGGGCAGCGTGCATTATCCCTGGGAGGCGACGTCCACCTATTTGCGCCGTCCGGGTTACCTGGAACGCTTACCCCGCGATCCCGCCGCGCCGCTAACCCTCTCTGGCGCGCATCCCTTCCTGTGGTTAGGGGATGATGTCACCACCGACCACATCTCTCCAGCCGGGGCAATTCCGCTCGCGAGTCTGGCGGGGCAGTGGCTGATTGAACATCATGAGGATCCGCAGGACCTGAACTTATACTCGACGCGCCGTAGCAATCACGAGGTAATGGTTCGCGGGGCCTTCACCAATACCGCGCTGGTCAATCGTCTGCTCCCGGCAGCGCAGCGCAGCGGCGGCGGCAAGGCCTGGGATGCGCAGCATCAGCAGATTCTGCCGGCGTATGAAGCGGCGCAAAGCTGGCTCCAGCGCGAGACGCCGCTGGTGATCTTCGCCGGGGAGCGTTATGGGGCTGGCTCCAGCAGGGACTGGGCCGCCAAAGCCCAGGCGCTGCTCGGCGTTAAAGCGGTGGTGGCGCACAGTTTTGAGCGTATCCATCGTACCAACCTGATCGGGATGGGGATTTTGCCTTTGCATATCGCCCCTGAGGATGCGGCGGGTTTACCAGAGATGGATGGGCGTGAGGAGATTGACGTTGACGGGCTGGATAATGTACAGACGGGCAGCACGTCCCTGAGGATGCGTATTCGGCGCGGCGCGGCGCTGCTGGGCGAATTCAGGCTGACGCTGACCCTCGATTCGCAGCAGGAGCTGCGTTATCTTCGGCACGGGGGCATTCTGCCTTATGTTATTCAGCAAACACTGCAGCTCTAACTATGGATAAAACGATGCGCTTTGATCTGGTCTCTTTATCTCTATTTGTGGCGGTTGCGGAGACGCAAAATCTCACCCATGCAGCCCGCAGGAAGCATACGGCTGTATCCGCGGTCAGCAAGCGTATTGCCGAACTGGAGCAGCAGGTGGGTACCCAACTGATGCTGCGTCTGCCAAGGGGTATCACCCTGACCCCGGCGGGTCATTCACTGCTCTATCATGCGCGTCAGGTGTTCCGCAATCTTGAGAAGATGGAAGAGGAGCTGAGTGATTATGCCGCGGGTATCCGCGGCCATATCCGTATTTACACCATCTCTGCGGCGCTGATGAATCATCTCCCGCGGGTGGTGAGCGACTATCTTTCGCTCTACCCTCAGACCGACATTGAGATCGAAGAACAAACCGGGATGAGCGTGGTTCAGGGATTACTGGCAGGAGAGGCCGATATCGGCTTCTTCTCCAGCTGGACACCCGCGGCAGGGATTGAATTCTGGCCCTGGCAGCACGATCTGCTGTCGGTGCTGGTGTGGCCCGCTCACCCCCTGGCCGTCCGCCGCGAGCTGACCTTTGCCGACATCGTCAATGAGAAACTGATCGGTTCGCACCGCAACAGCGCCGTGAGCCATATCCTGGAGCGGCAGGCGCGCGCCTTGGGTAAAACCCTGAACGTGGGGCTGCGCGTGAGCAGCTTTATCTCCATGGCCGAGCTGGTGGCGCAGCAGCTGGGGATTGCCGTGCTGCCGGTGAATGAAGTGGCATCCTCAACCCTGCACAGCGGTGTCAGGGTCATTCCGTTGGCGGAGCCTTGGGCGAAACGGGATCTGCTTGTCGGCGTCCGGGGCTACGGGCAGGCTTCTCCTTCGGTGAAAACGCTTATCGGCAGCCTGCTACCGACCGAGCCGGCTGCGGGATCAGACAAAACAGATGCAGGTTGGGCTGGCGGAGGGAATTGAAATCGCTGTTGCTGATAGCATTCCTGTTTCATCGTCGACGTCGAACACCTGAATGGTGTCGGAATCTTCATTTGCGCTGAAGAAGCGTGAGCCATCGGGTGACAGGGTGGTGAAACGGGGCGTTTTTCCGCCGCAGGGAACCCATCCCGTGGGCGTCAGCGAGCCATCCTGCTGATTAATGCTGAACACGGCGATGGAGTCATGCCCCCGATTCGCGGCATAGACAAAACGCCCGGACGGATGCACCTCTATCTCACTGGCATCGCTGCGGCTCGCATAGTCCGCAGGCAGCGCGCTGAGGGTTTGCTGGAGTGAGAACACGCTCTTTTCCCGATCGAGATGGTATACCGTGACGGTGCTGCTAAGCTCGCTAATGCCGTACAGCCACTTCCCGCTGGGATGAAAATCGACGTGACGCGGCCAGCTGCCTTCCGGAAGTTGAATCTCATCCGCCATGCATGAGCGGGTCCGCTTCCAGTGATAAAGGCGGATCATATCGATGCCGTTACCGGCCTTTCGGCCCTGAACCGGCACGGCAAAAAGGTTGCTTTCCGGGGCAAAAACAATTTCATGCGGACGCGACAGCGTGTCATGCGCGGCGGTATCGCCTTCGATGGCGGCCAGGTGCGCCGGCGGCTCCAGACCACGATCGCTGACGGGCAGGGCGGCAATGTTGCCTCCCTCGTGATTAGCGATGAGTAGGGTGTTGCCGTCGGGCGTCAGCGAGGCCCCTACCGGGTTATTCCTGCGGGCGGGATCGAGATCGGGATTACCGTGTCGGGGGCCGGTGGTTTGATCTTGGTACAGACTCAGCAGTCCTGTGTCAGGGTCGCGGTTAAACACCGCAACGCGATCGCCATCACCGTGCAAAACGTAGAGCCGATTACGCGGCAGATCGAGCGTCAGCCACGAAGGGTTGTCCTGCACGGAAGCAATGCATTGTAATAGCTCCCAATGACCTGAACTCTCAATCCGGTACACGCTGATTCCCTTACCACGCGCACCGCGCCACGCTGAAGTCCGGCAGCCAACATAAGCATAGGTTGTCATGATTACTCCTGTTATTTTGCATTTTTTATATTATAAATGCACATGCTATGTTGTGATGCTTATCCCAATTCTCCTTGCCTTATCCCTCTTCTCCTGGATTTTAGTGCGTTTTACCGATGTTCATGGGGGTGAGAAGCAAAAGCGCTGATTTTGAGTTTTCGTTTAAATTGCATTTGATTAACTTTAAATGCATAAATTGAACGATCCTGCTCACATTTCCAACAAGGTCAGGTTGCGGAATCATAATGCTCCCCGCTTAATGTTAATAAGAAGTGAGCGAATGTTAATAAACTGCAACGGGAGAGGGGTATGACCCAACGTATCGCGTATGTCACATCGGGAATGGGTAGTCTCGGTACGGCTATTTGTCGTCGGTTAGCTCAGGATGGCTTTATTGTCGTGGCCGGTTGCGGACCCAATTCAAAAAGGAAGGACGTCTGGCTGGAAGATAACAGGAAGTTAGGTTTCGATTTTATCGCGTCTGAGGGAAACGTTGCAGACTGGGATTCAACGGTAAAAGCCTTCGCAAAGATCCGCGCCGAGGTGGGTGAGGTGGATGTACTGATTAATAATTCCGGGACTGCGCGTAATGTCCTGTTTCGCGACATGCAGCCCCAGGAGTGGCGGGCGGTTATTGACACCAACATGAACTCCTTATTTAACGTAACGCGTCAGGTGGTGGATAGCATGATGGCGCGTGGTTGGGGCCGCATTATTAATATCTCCTCCCTGAATGCGCAGATTGGTACCGTCGGGCAGGTCAACTACTCTACCGCAAAATATGCCGTGCGGGGTTTTACGCGCGCCCTGGCGCGCGAGGTTTCGGCGCGCGGCGTGACGGTGAATACCGTCTCTCCCGGCTATCTGGCCACCAGCAAGCTGAAGACAGTCACCCCCGTTCAGGTCATTGATAAAATTGTTCAGGAGATACCGGTCAGGCGTCTGGGATCGCCAAAAGAGATCGCCTCCATTTGCGCCTGGCTGGCTTCCGATGAAGCAGGTTATGCCACCGGGGCCAATTTCTCCGTCAATGGCGGTATGCACATGAGTTAATCGCTTCTCCCAAACATTTAATAACGTACATTCCTTCATTACGCAGTTAGCAATATCTGCGTCGGAGACTCTTATGCTCTCGTTACTGGGTTACGGCATGATTGTGGTCTTTATGATCCTTATCATGACCAAAAAATTATCCGCTCTGACCGCCCTGACTATTATTCCCATTCTGTTTGCGCTTATTGCCGGTTTCGGTGGTGAGATGGGCGATATGATGATTGAGGGATTAAAGAAGGTCGCGCCCACCGCGATTATGGTTATTTTCGCGATCCTCTATTTTTGTACCATGTTCGACACCGGTTTGTTCGACCCGATAATACGTTTCTTCCTGCGCATTATTGATGGTGACCCGGTTAAAGCGGTGATGTGTACGGCGCTACTGGCGGCGATGGTCTCCCTCGACGGCGACGGTTCAACCACCTACATGATCTGCGTTACGGCAATGCTTCCGCTGTTTAAACGTATTCGTCTCGACCCGCTTGCCCTGACCTGTGTGGTGTTCCTTTCCGGGAGTGTAACCAACCTGCTGCCATGGGGCGGCCCGCTGGCGCGCGTTTCGGCGTCGTTAAAGGTGGAGTCGAGTGAGCTGTTTATACCGTTGATCCCCTCGATGATCTGCGGCCTGGTGGGGGTACTGGTGCTCTCCTGGTATATCGGCATCCGCGAACGTCGTCGTTTGGGCAAACTGAGTATTCAAACCAATGGGCATGGCTCGGTGATTGAAGAAGATGCCGAGAGCTATCTGCCTGCCATCAATGAAGTCAATGATGAGCTGCGTCGGCCAAAAATGTTCTGGTTAAATGCAGCGCTGACGCTGGCGCTGATGGCTTCGCTGGTGATGGAGCTTCTCCCGCTGTCGGTGCTGTTTATGGTGGCGTTTGCCATCGCGCTGTTGATTAACTATCCGCATCTGGATGCGCAGCGTCAGCGTATTGCGGCACATGCGCCCGCCGCGCTGAACCAGACCTCGATTTTCCTCGCGGCCGGGATCTTCGCAGGGATTTTGTCGGGGACGGGGATGGTTAACGCCATGTCCAACACGCTGCTGGACATCCTGCCGCAGTCCTGGGGGCCTTATCTGGCGCCGATTACCGCGCTCATCAGCCTGCCGGGCACGTTCTTTATGTCCAACGATGCCTTCTATTATGGCGTGCTACCCGTTCTGGCTGAGGCGGCAAAAGCCTATGGCATCGATCCGGTTGAGATTGGCCGGGCGTCGCTGGTGGGGCAACCGGTACATTTGTTAAGTCCACTTGTGGCCTCAACCTATTTGCTGGTGGGGCTGGCAGGGGTAGAGTTCAGCGACCATCAAAAATACACCTTCAAGTGGGCATTCCTGCTTTGCATGGTCTTCCTGGGATCGGGCTTACTGCTGGGGCTTTATCCCCTCTATTCTGTCGCCAGTTAACCGAAAATCGGCTCACGATGTGAGCCGATTTTTTTGGGGCTGGCTTTAACTTTCCGCGCTGATTCGGCGCATTTTTTTATTATCGAGGGCGACGGAAAGGTGCTGCTTCATAGTGTAGGACGCCTCTATGCGCTGCCCGGATTCGATCAGGGCGAGGATGCGCATATGATCTTTTACCTCAGCGTAGTAACGGTTGCGGTCATCCATGATCCGGTAATCCATCAGCCGACGCATGCGGTTGACATTGCGCAGCGAGATTTCAAAAAAGGGATTATTGGAAAAAGCGATAATGGTTTCGTGGAAGCGGTAGCCTGCCAGCTGTAGCTGGGTAGGGGAGAGGCGTTCAATCCCACTCTCCAACAGCATCTCCAGCTCACGGCGGATCTCGTTAATCTTTTCCTGAGGCGCGTTGAAGGTGGGCTCCAGAATGGCCATCGGCTCAATAACCATACGGAAGCTGAAAATCTGCTCCAGTGCGGTCTTGGTTTTTGCCACAGGTAAAAAACGCCAGCCGTAGCCCTGTTTACGTTCCACCCAGCCTTCACTGATCCCCCTGGCAAGGACAGTCGACAGTTGGCTCTTAGTGAGGTTATAGCGCTTCATCAGGAATAGCTCGGTCACTTCTGACTCGATCTCGTCCCGCAGCCAGTCTTCAGCAAGCTGGTAATACTCCGGTAGATCAAGCTCTTCCGACAGCTCCTGCTTAGTATCAGCTTGCGGGGTGTAGTCATCTTTAACAAAAAAGCCGCGGTTTGGCTTTTGCTGCAGAACCCCTTTCTGTTCCAGGTAAACTAAGGCTTCGCGAACAGGAGAGCGGGAGACATCGAAGATTTCGGCCAGCTTAGGTACACTCAGATGTGAACCCAGAGTAATATCGCCAGCATCGATTAACCCCATGACTTTTTGTGAAATTCTTTCGGTTAGTGCACTAATCTTCATCTAAGCGCCCTGAGTATGAAATGCAAATCTAACGATTATTATTGCATTTATAATTTATTAAAAGCAATGTTGAAGGCATTGAGTTCAAAGAAGATATTCCCTCGACTGAACTCACTGTTTTCAATCATATAGAACAGGTTGTCATACTGATCGGTAAAGAATGTTGAAACACGGCGTGGTGCCTGAGGAGTAGGCAACGGGCAAGATCATCAAGCAACGGTTTATTGCTGGGGTCCGCGACGATGATGAGCTATTACAAGTGGGCCAGATTCAGGGGAACGCCGCATGAGGTGTCGGCACTGGTGACAGGCGGTGTCCAGGCGCCGGGCGATCAGGTTGTGGTGTATGCGCTGCCGGAAGAACCTTTTACAGGGCGATTAATAAAACAGCGTGGAGCCTTAGGCTCCACGTTAATATACGCAATGATAACGCTTAATCCGGCAAGTCTGGTTTCGCTGTATCAGCCCCTGAATACCCGTGCCGTAAAAATAGTCAGGTGGCCTTTATCAGCGCCTCACTTCCATGTTTGCCGTATTGAGGAGAGATTTTAATAATGATCAACGGGGATTCACCGGGCCAAGGCGCTTCGTAACTTCTTCTGCAGCGCGCAGCCCCGACAAAATAGCCCCGTTCATTGTTCCGCTTGTGTCATGAGCTGTCTCCGTGCCAGCCCAGTGTACACGACCTACTGGCTCACTGAGATACCGGCCAAATGAGCGCCACGCACCCGGACCGACAGCAGGATTAGGACCGCCAGCGGCAAAGGTATCATTTCCCCACGAGAAATCAGCGTAATCTGTTATCTCTCTGGCCCGCTCCCCATATAAATGAACAAGTTGCTCCACGACCCGACGCTGACGTTCTTCCTGATTAAAACCGTCGAATCCTCGCGCATCGCAGAATGCCATTAAAATCCCTGTACTTTTGTCCTGCGGGGAAACGTCGAAAGTAAGAAAAACGGTTTCATTGTCGGATACTGATTCACCAGAAAGCCCATCCTCCCGCCAGAAAGGTTTTTCATAAGCGACGAACGCCTTGCTGAGCGCACCCAGTCGCCAGGCGCGCGCAAGCCCGTAATACTGCTCGGGAAGCGGTGGCGTAAAATTGATAAAGGAGCGATGTGCGGGAGAGGCCGTTATTATCGCGAATTGGGCATTTATTTCTTCACGAGGTGTCTGGACAGTCAAACCGTTGTCATTCGTGATGATGTGCTCCACAGGAGCGTTGAGGAGTATCCGGGCATCGAGACTGTCGGCAAATCGTTTAATCAGCCCCTGAGCGGTACCTTCAATTCTGTCCTGTTGATCGCCACCCTCGACCTTGAGCATAACCTCTAAACTGCCGAAACATTTGATGTAGCGAATGACATTCAACAGCGAGACGTCTGTAACGGGCGCCCCCCAATGCACAAGGCTGAGCACATTGAAAAACGCGCGAGTTTCCTCTGCTGCCTTAACGGTGGCAAGCCATTCACCGAAGGACATCGACTCCAGGTAATCGACGTTCGGATGCTCCCACGGAGCTGCAACGGGAACCGCATCAGCCAGTGTCTCCAGACTGAGGGCAACGCGCGACAAGTCATTGGCCAGCCCGGATGCGAAAGCAGATTCATTTTCATCCTGTCGCTTGCCGTCAAACGATAAAATACTTTTTCCGGAATGATATTGAGGAATTAACCGGACACCCATTCTGCTGGCGAGCCCGCGTACAGCAGTATGATGCGGCCCGACCCAGGTCGCTCCCGCATCGACCTCTGTGTCGGCAACATTGATCGTCTTAACCCTTCCACCGACTCTGTCCCGGCCCTCGACGATGATGACATCATAGCCTGAGCGGGTCAGCTGCTCTGCAGCTGCAAGCCCGGCAAGTCCTGCACCGATAATAACCACATCCGATGACAAATTCAGTTTATCGCTCATTTCATACTCCTTTTACATTTGACTGAAAGGATTACTGCTATCAACATTCATCCAGAATTGAATGTCACATAACTCTCTGAAATTTATTAATTTAAAATAAAGGTGAAAATAATCGGACAGCGTTCAGAGCCTTTATTCATTTCCGTATATTGATATGCCACGGGCTACAGGAGAGGTATTACCTCTCCTGTAAATAATCGATCAGGCGCGCGCTTTCTTTCTGAACTTATCTACCAGCGTTAACACCGTTACGAAGAAAACGGGCACGAAAAAGATGGCCAGTAAGGTTCCGGTGACCATGCCGCCAAACACGCCGGTCCCAATCGCCTGCTGCGTTGTGGCACTTGCTCCAGAGGCGAGCATTAGCGGAACGACGCCCAGCGTAAATGCCAGCGAGGTCATCATTATCGGCCTCAAACGCATCCGCGCAGCCTTGACCGTAGCATTCAGAAGGCTTTCGCCTTCGCGTTGCAACTGGCGGGCAAACTCAACGATCAGGATGGCGTTTTTAGCAGAAAGACCAATGATGGTGATCATCCCCACCTTGAAGAAGGCGTCATTCGGCATCCCTCTCAGGTAGACTGCAATCATCGCCCCGATAAGGCCAAGCGGGACCACGAGCATGACTGAAACCGGGATGGACCAGCTTTCATAGAGAGCAGCCAGCACGAGGAAAATGACCAGCATTGAGAGCAGCATTAACATCGGCGCCTCGGAAGCGGACTGCTGTTCCTGGAGTGACTGACCCGTCCATTCGATGGCAAAACCCGCCGGTAAATCTGCGGCAATTTTTTCCATTTCCGCCATTGCATCCCCGCTCGAATAACCCCAGTTTGGCCAGCCTGTTATCCTGAAAGCCGGATATCCCTGATAGCGGACCATCTGCACCGGTGAAACCTGCCATACCGGACGAACGAACTCTGACAGCGGTACCATACCGCCATTTTTATTACGAACATTGAGGGACAAAATTTCGGGCAGCTGCATGCGTGATTCCGCTTCAGCCTGCACTATGACCTGCTGTATGCGGCCTTCATTAGGGAAGTCATTGACATAACTCGATCCAAGTGCGCCGGAAAGCGTCTGATTGATCTCATTGAAGGATACCCCCATCGCTTCAGCTTTTTGTCTGTCAACCTTCAGGCTCAGCCCCATACCATCAGGCAGGCCGTCCATATACACGCCATACAGCGCTTCGCTTTGTCCGGCTTTTTCCAGAAGCATATTGAGGGCTTTCACCAGCCCCGGATAACCGTGCCCGGAACGGTCTTCCAGACGCAGGGTGAAACCGGATGAGGTGCTCAGCTCAGAGATCGCAGGAGGAAGAAGGCTGGTGACAGTGGCTTCTGGTATATCGCCCAGGGCATTCTGGATATGGGTCACTTCATTTTGCGCTGTCGCGCCGTTACGCTGATCCCAGTCTTTAAGCGTGGTAAACGCCATCGCGGAGTTTGTACCCGCGCCAGAGAAACTGAACCCCAGAATTGAAACGTTACGTTCCACCCCTGGACGTTCCATCACCTGTTTTTCATACTCCTTCACCACCGCCTCGGTACGTTTCATCGTGGCATCGGCTGGCAGCTGTATTGAGGTGATGAAATAACCCTGATCCTCTTCTGGCAGGAATGACGAAGGTAAGAATTTAAAGGTGAAATAGAGAACACCGCACAAGGCCAGATAGATGAAGGTCATCCTGCCTGTCTTACGTATGACCCGGGTGACGCCATTTTCGTAACGGCCTGTCAGCCGATCAAATGATGTGTTGAACCACGTGAAAAATCGGTTCTTTTTATGGGAGTCAGCCGTAACGGGTTTCAGGAGGGTTGCGCATAGCGCGGGAGTCAGCGTTAACGCCAGAAACGCGGAAAACAGAATGGAAACCGCCATCGAGAGTGTAAACTGACGATAAATCACACCCACCGAGCCAGAGGCAAGCCCCATTGGCAGGAAGACGGCGGTCAGAACTAATGTAATACCCACGACCGCGCCGGTGATCTCCTTCATGGCCTTAACCGTAGCCTCTTTAGGCGATAATCCTTCTTCCGCCATTAAACGCTCAACGTTTTCCACCACGACAATTGCATCATCCACAATTATCCCTATGGCCAGAACCATGCCGTACATCGTCAGAACGTTGATGGAAAAACCGGCCAGCATCATGACCGTGAAGGTACCCAGCAACGCAACCGGCGCCACGATCGCCGGTATGAAGGTGTAGCGCACATTTTGCAGAAAGAGATACATCACCAGGAAAACGAGCACCATCGCTTCGATAAACGTATGGACTACCTTTTCAATCGAGATTTTTACGAAAGGCGAGGTATCAAAAGGAATAGAATATTCCATGCCTGACGGGAAGGATTTGGCGAGATCCTGCATCCTGGCCTTAACCGCGTCAGACGTACGAACAGCGTTCGCGCCGGGAGAGAGCTGAATGGCAGCGGCGGTTGAACCATGCCCGTTTTCCCTGATGGCAAACGAATAAGACTGTAATCCAAGTTCAACCCGGGCCACATCACCTAGGATTACCCGCGAGCCGTCCGGATTCGCCCTGAGGACGATTTTACGGAACTCTTCTGGCGTACCGAGCTGACCGTTGACGTCTAATGGATAGGCTGTCAACTGATTCGTCGTTGCAGGCGAATCACCCAGTTTACCGGGGGAGACCTGCGCATTTTGTTCTGTAATAGCCGTATTGATATCGCTGATTGAGAGCTTGTAGGCAATGAGTTTTGAAGGATCGACCCAGATGCGCATGGCTTTCTCCGAGCCAAACGCCTGTACTTTGCCGACGCCATCAATACGACGAAGCTCATCTGTAATTTTTCGCGCAAAGTAATCGCTCAGGTCGGCCTCGCTGAACTTTCCGTCAGGGGAGTTCAGACCCACCATCATCAGAAATCCTGAGGAGGCGGCCTCAACGCTTAATCCATTCTGACGGACAGCCTGCGGTAGCCGCGGCTCCACGACTTTAATCTGATTCTGCACATCAACCTGGGCAAGCCGGATATCTGTACCCGGTTTAAAAGTGACAGTGATGGTCGCAACGCCAGACGTATCGCTGGTTGACTCGTAATAAAGCAGATCGTCAACACCTGATAACTCACGTTCAATGAGTGAAATGACCGATTCGTTCATGGTCTGAGGCGTTGCACCGGGATAGGTCACCGTAATAGACAGGCTCGGCGGCGCAACCGACGGATACTGAGCGACCGGAAGTTGCGGGATAGCGATCACGCCTAAAAGAATAATAAAAAGCGCAATAACCCAGGCAAATACAGGTCTGCGGATAAAGAACTGTGACATCAGAATTTCCTGTGAGTATAAGTCATTACGAAGCTAACTGGGTTTCATCAGGACGTGCGGTAACGTCAGCGCCTTCCTGTAGCTTGTCCTGACCTTCAATGACTATCTTGTCGCCAGCTTTCAGGCCGGCTGTTACCGTGATCCCTTTCGCCGTTTGTTCGCCGGTCTGTATTTCAACGCGTTTCGCTTTATTATCCTGACCAACAATCCATACTGTGGTCTTGTCTTCTGCTCTGTTAATAGCCTGCTCAGGAATGGCCATACCCTCTTTTTCGATAAGGCGTGTGATTTGTAGCTTCACAAACATTCCGGGAAGCAGGGTCCGTTGAGGATTTTCGACTTCAGCCCGAAGAACAACATCACCGGTTTCATCGTTAACGCTCATGCCTGAAAACAGCAAACGCGCAGGCGTGTCATAGGGCCGGCCTTCATCATCAAGCACGACAGCGGTTACGCCAGACTGGCCTGCCGGTGCGGCGTCATTGAGCTGGTACAGAGAGCGAAGAGCCTGAGATGGGACGCGTGCGTCTACATAAACACGATCGAGTTGTTGTATGACAGCCATAGCCTGCGTATCGCCAGGACTGACCAGCGCGCCTTCGGTAACGAACTCCTGATCCACTCGCCCGCTGATGGGAGCCTTAACGGTTGCATAATTTAAATCCAGCTTTTTCCGGTTTAGAGATGCTGTCGCTTCGGCAAGTTCAGCTGCGGCCTGAGCACTTGCCGCTTTTGCATCGTCAAGATCCTGCTGGCTTATTGCAGCGTTTTTTTGCAATTGGGAGAAACGATAAGCACGGCTACTCATCTGTTGATAGGTGGCTTTGGCCTTTGCAACCGCTGCGTTAGCCATTTCGACATCTGCCTCAAAAGGCGCTGCATCAATCTGAAAAAGTGCCTGTCCTTCACGTATTTCAGAACCCTGGCGGAACAGTCGCTTTTGAATGATTCCCCCTACCTGAGGGCGAATTTGCGCCGTCTTCACCGCAGTGATTCGTGCAGGAAAATCACGAACGGAATAGATATCTTCAGTGCCAAGCGTTTTAATGACGACTTTGGTTTTTGCTGGCGTGGAGGGCGTTTCAGCCATCTCTGCCGAATCACAACCTGTAATAAAGAATAAGCATAGCGTTGTGCTGATAGCCAGCTTCCTGATATTCATGGGGCAATTTCCGAATTTATAAATGTAAGAAGTGTGGCACTGCCATCAGCTGTGGCTGACGGTATTACCCTGTTTGAAAATAAAAAAAGTCAGAATCATCAACACCATCAGAATTAATGAGGCTGATTCAAGCATGACATTGTGCGACTGCATAAAAGCAGACGATGCGGAAGTAAGAAGCTCCTCACGGGCTACTTCATCAAGATGGCGCGCAGCCTCAACGGCTTCGCTAAGTGAGGCGCCTGCAGAAGCGCGAACTGATTCAGGCAGGTGCGCCGGCAGACGAACCGTAGTGGAATAAACACTAGCGAGAACCGAACCGAAAATAGTTATTCCCAGCCCGGTCCCCAGTTCGTAAGACATACCCTCAATGGAGCCAGCAGAACTGGCTTTATGCGCAGGTGCTGCAGACATGATGGCTGAGGAAGAAGCCATCAAAGCGATGGTATCCCCGGCCCCAAGAAGTGTCATCCATAGCCATGCTTTCGTGGCCTGAACACCAAAGTTAATGTCTGACAGCATATAAAGACTCAGGGCTGATACGGCAAGGCCTGACGCAGCAACCATTCTGATACCGAAGCTATTAATAAGATAACCGGCAAGAGGGCCAGCCAGACAACCTGCAAGCATCAGCGGCATGATATACAGCCCGGCCTGTGCAGGCGTGAAGCGGTGGACGTACTGTAACTCCTGAGAAATGACAAGCTCAAAACCAACCAAGGTAATCATCGAGGTCAGCGCCAGAACGATGCCGGCGAGGATATTGCGTTGCTTCAATAACCCCGTATCCAGAAGAGGCGATCGGCTCACCATCTGGAGAGTGATGAAAATGCCCAGTAAAACCAGACCGACCAGTAAGAGATAAACAGACATCAGGGTGGGGTTGCCATGATTTATGAGGCTCTTGGCGCCATAAATAGTTATCAGTATTGCACTCATAAGCAGAAGACCCTGAGAGAGGTTTACTGGTTGGCGGATAAGGTTTTCATCCTCAGGTATCAACCGCTGAATTAACATAATGACAATCAGCACAACCGGTACATTTATAAGAAAAACAGATCCCCAGTAAAATTGGCTCAGCAAAGCCCCTCCCACCAGTGGACCTGCCAGAGCGCCGCCTGTACCTATTGTTGTCCAGATCCCCAAAGCCATATTTCTGTCTTTATCATCCGTAAAATTCTTTCTTACAGCCGCAAGCGTCGCAGGCACAATCATTGCCGCACCGACTGCCAGAAGCGCACGCGCCGCTATCAGGAGTTCCGGCGATCGGGCGCAGGCAGCCGCTGCAGAAGCTATGCCGAAAACCATGCTTCCTGCGATCGCCATTTTTTTGTAACCAATACGGTCTCCAAATGAACCCATGGGCAGCAAAAGTGCAGCCATAATCAGAGGGTAGATGTCCATAATCCACAGTAACTGTTGATGAGAAGCCTGAAGCTGCGTACTCAAAACCGGCGCTACAACATAGAGAATCGTTGCGTCAATAGATACGGGTAAGTACATGAATATTATTACTAAAAGTACATACCATTTGCTTTTCATGCTGTAGATGCCTTGTTGAAACAGTAAGAAGTGGACATGTGTTCAAGTTAAATTTATAGTGAACTTGAACGCATGTCCATATTGAGTTTGAAAAAGGAGTCGAAGCGGAATGTCTTATTACAGTCGTGAGGTGAGACGGCAGATGATCCTGGAAACAGCCGTAAGCATTGCCTACCAGGAGGGATTATCGGCTATGACAGTAAGGCGAATTGCACAGGAAGCGCAAACTGCCATTGGACAGATTCATCACCATTTTTCATCTGCTGGCGAGTTGAGGTCCGAGGCGTTTAAGCTTTCGGTCGAGCAAGCCCTTAATCTGCTGACTGATGTGGGAAAAAAAGAAAACGCAAGTTGCCTGGAGATGCTTAGCTGGTGTCTGTTTATTGAGGATCATGAAGAGGCACATAAGTACAGTAAACTGTGGAAAGAAGCTGAGGTCATTTCATTTCATGATGAAAATATGCGTGACGCATTTCGGCTGGTTACCAGGCAGTGGCATACGGCGATTGTCGATCTCCTTGAAAAAGGCGCTTTAAATAATGAATTTACCTATGACAGACCGAAAGAATTGATAGCATGGAATTTTATTGCTTATTCTCATGGTCTGGACGGTATATTCAGTCTCGGGATTGAGGGTTTTGGTCATCAAGAATATAAAGAAAGTACGGAGTCATTTATCAGAAGTCAGATTGTTATGGTTAAGTAGCCTGGAAGATTTCAGAGAAAATTTCCGGGTAAGTAAATGCGCTTTAAGAATTATTTAAATTTTTGGCAAGGTAAGGTATGACATATAAAATTGTATCGGGCGTGTCTCTGGCTCTTCTGTTGGGAACGTCTTTACACTCTGCACAGGCTGATGACTTCTCGTTAGGTCTTACTGCGGGATGGTCTTCAAAACTGTATAAAGATGTTAATCCGAACAAAAACAGTCTCATATTTCCCAATGTCGATTATGATGCGGGTCGCTTCTGGTTCCATGGGCTTAGCGCTGGATTTGATATTCTTCATACACCTGCGGATAACATCTCTTTAGTCGGATATTATTTCCCACTTTCTTTTAAAGCAAGTGACAGTCATTCCCATGCAATGCGACAGCTAAAAAACCGTCGCAGTACGTTGATGACAGGTATCAGGTATGAGCATGAATCTCTTAGTATGGGTAAATTTGAAACCACGCTTGCTACTGATGCCCTTGGTACGAGCAATGGGTTTCACTGGAACAACGCCTGGAGTTACCCGGTACAGATGGGTTCACTTGGTATAGAACCCGCTTTAGGTTTCAACTGGAATGATCGGAAATTTAATAAGTATTACTACGGCATTAGCGCCGATGAAGTCGGGAGAAGTGGGTTACGAAAATATACGCCGGGTGAAAGTGTAACTCCCTATGCAGAAATCAACCTGAATTATACGCTGACTGAAAAATGGAACATCTACGGGGGGGCTCGTTACACCCTGTTACCGGATGACGTCAAAAAGAGTCCAATGATAGAAAAAGATTCGCTTCTTTCCTTGTGGACCGGGGTTGCTTATACATTTTGATTACGAGCCGGGTTTGGTAGCCCGGTTTTAATAATCACTCACTTTGGTGGTAATGCATAATAACCAGTTGTGTCTGTAGGTAATATTATGAATGAAGTCCTGTTCTGTTCTGAATTAAAAATGTGGATTGAAGATAATATTACTGAAAGACTCCTTCTCGATGATGTTGCGATAAAATCCGGCTACTCAAAATGGCATCTGCAACGAGTGTTCAAAAAAAACACAGGCATTTCTCTGGGGTTTTTTATCAAACGGAGAAAGCTCGAGTTTGCTTACCATGATATCATGGTAAAAGAAGAGTCAATTACTGACATTGCATTAAAGTATGGTTTTGACTCATTGCAGGCTTTCTCACGGGCTTTTACAAGGCATTACAGGTTTCCTCCTTCGAGGATAAGTAAAAAACGTATTGAAAATAAATGAAAAATTAAGTTGACCTTATAATGAACGTTTCGCTCCATCAAAAATCACAGGCGAGAATTCGTATTTGAGAACACAGGTTCGCCCCGCTTTTTATGCTGATCTTATAGACGGCAAATTTTCTGAAAAAATTTTTCCTGTAATCAAGCAAGCTCCCAGGCTGAAGTGGCAAATGTTGTTACGCAGCAAACGTTTTGTCCGGAAAACCAGAGTGTGCCTGAAAAACAAAGGAAAGATGACTTCTTCAGAAATGCGGTAACCCTTTAAAAATATGGTTGTCGAAGCCTTCTTATCTTCAGAGTTGATGTCGCCTGTTTAAACAGGAATTGTAGATAATGAATGTTAGTAGGCGCCAACCAGATTCGGTCGGCACCATTCAAAATCGACGCTTGCGGCGTGTTTAGAGTAAGAGTTTCATCATAATATGAAGGTTCATTATGAAGATAAAATGAACCGCTTTATTCCAGTCGATTTTGTAGGCTGGTTGCATTTTTTAAACATGTGTTCTCGCAGGATTCATTAAGATAACTGAGGAGGCTCACACCAATGAAGATGCAGAGCATATCGTCGCAGCGAATGAAGGCAATGCGGTATCTATCGCAGCAGGAAGATAGTTTCCAACGGGATAAATATCCATTGCGTATATGGAAATTCAGGGTGCTGGTTTATAAATATATTGCTGAGGTGGCAACTGAGTCAAAGCGTCTCTCTTTGAGCATCTAGTTGCCAGTTAAATACTTATCGATAATGATTAGCCATGTCTATGTTTTCTTACCGCTTACATAACCTGGCATGAATCAGGTAAATCAGCCCTTAGGTATCCAACGACGTTCTGTTGCCCCTTCATCGTAACGAACACCGGAGGGGAGGGATATTAACTCAACTAGTATGCCAAATGGCGTCATGCCAAACCACGTCTGGTTACCTTCTCCCTCTTCCTGCGCGAAACAGTCTGACGGCCCGTCAAACATTTCGGCTCCGTGTAAACGCATGTCGGCAGCAGTCTTATGGATATCATCTGTATACAGTGAGAAATGATTAATTCCCGGCTGGCCAGGACTGGCATGATGCTCCTGAACAGCGGGAGAAGTCTGAAACAGTTCGACGTTACAACCGTTCGCCAGACGTAACATGGCTAACCCTGTAAGGTTCATTTCAGCGGGAAAACCATTCAGACGGGACATCTTATCTCCCGTTATGGTTTGATTCTGATGGTCAGATGCCACCAAACGATAAAGGACTGAGGCACCCAGCGCCTGGCAGAAAAATGCTTCAGCTTGTGCAAGATTTGAAACCGTAATGCCAATATGTTCTATACCGCGAATCATCAAAATCCTCCCTTCGGTGTTTTTCATTAGATTGATTTCACAGGTATTTAAGCATGGCAGAAATGTCGTGTTTGTCACATAAAGTGGTTTAGAGGTCTTTTACAAATGAAGTAATCTCTCCAGACTTCTGCCAGAAGCAGACGTAACTCCTTACTTGATTGTTCTTAGGATACTTAAACGGCCGACATCATCAGCTGTTTAAGAGACATGCCTACACCGTTGGGATGGTGCCGCCATCTGTCACATATTCCGTACCCGTGATAGTGGCAGCACAGGACGACGCGAGGAAAACGATGAGGTTGGCCACTTCGATGGGCTTTGAAGGACGACCCAGCGGAATACCGCCGAGTGCGTTCATAATGATTTGCTTACCGCCTTCGTAATTTGTTCCTGCCTGCTGCGCCAGTCGTTCCGCCATCGCTACCGATGCTTCGGTTTCTACCCAGCCAGGCGCAACACGAACCACCCGTATTCCCTTAGGGGATACTTCTTTCGACAGGCTTTTGCTATACGTTGACAACGCCGCTTTCGCCGCCGCATATCCAGTGGTCGATTCCGGTAACGGCAGTTCACGCTGAATAGAAGTGACGTGAATGATCACTCCGTCCTGCTGCACCAGCATCTGGGGTAGCAAGGCACGATCTAAGCGTACCGCAGGCAACAGGTTAAGATTGAGTTCCTGTTGCCACTCATCTTCACCTAGCGCTGCAAAGCCACCGCCTGACGCGGTAGAACCGCCTGCTATGTGGACGATGATATCGACACCGCCCAGGTGCTCCTGAACGGCTTTCACTACTAAGTCACACCCTTTGATTGTGGTCAAATCCGCCGCAACGAAAGCGTCTGCGATACAATCTGTGGGCGTGTGGCGCGCGGTTGTTAACACGGTAGCGCCGTGCTGTTTTAATAGCACGACAACCGCTTTGCCGATCCCTTTGGTACCTGCGGTAACGAGTACGCCTCCTAAGCCAGCACGCTTGAGTGCTGCATTAACTGTTTGGCTGTTCATTGGCTGGGTTGGTTTGATGCGACTGGGAAAGATAAATTCTCGACCACCGCTAAGAGACTTCATCATTTCCAGAATAGCAAGAGCCCCATCAGATAATGGAACCGTATGATCCCGGTTCATCTTCATTCGAGCTGCAGGAATTTTCCATTCGTTAACATCAAAATCGATCTCATCCCATCGAGCTTCAGCAGCTTCGGCAGGGCGGGTGATGGTGAGAAGTTGCCACATGAACAGACATCTTGTAGACAAGCTGATACTAGCCGTACGCATAGTCTGCATTAGCTGTGGAAGTTGATCCGGGCGGATGCTTGGCATGTTTTTCTTTTGCGGTTTCTCGAATGCTTTCCCGATGTTTACGCTGGGAACCGCATCAATCAGGCCCGTGTTCTGCGCATAAATCATGACTTCATTAATTCGCTGACAAAGGCGTCGAACTGTCTCTAATGCCCCTCTGGCCTGAACCGGCTGCACTGCTTTAACCAGAGTATGAGCCTTAATCTCAGTGACACTGATATCACCGATTGCTGGGAAAACATCTCTCTCAAGCGAACGCCAGATGTCGTCGGCATAGTCCTCTGTTACGCTGGCTTTCTTCACATTCCACCAACGCTCAGCAACTAACAGGAAAGTGTTGGTTTTGGCCTCTTGAGAATTTCTCATCTGTTCTTTCTGATGTTCCTGAGAATCAATGTCTTTCGCCAACAAAACTCGAGATTCAGCTTTGAGTTTACGCGCAACAGAAAGTGAGACTGCAGGGTAGGCACCGAAGCTCTGTTTGGTTCGCTGCTTGGTCAGAGGGCGATAGTAACGGAACTGCCAGAGCTTACTACCGCTGGCCTTGATTAGCAGAGTAAGCCCGTCGCCGTCATACAGCTGGTAATCGGCATCTTTAGGTTTGGCGGCTTTGATTTCCGTATCGGTTAACGGCTTAGTTTTTCTTGCCATGGGGAGTCTCCATGCGTTTAGGCCCAACGAAAACAATAGAGCTTTTCGTTGGGCCTATCAATGGGCCTAAAAGGTTCGGATTTAATTAGTTCTCTTCGGACTTCGCGGGACAAATTGAGGGCACAAAAAAGCCCGCAGGGCTTGCGCCGTGCGGGCTCTTAGGACTTCATCGGATGACTCTGGTAATCACCGATGGAGAATTTTGGTGGAGCTGGCGGGAGTTGAACCCGCGTCCGAAATTACTACACCGTCGGCACTACATGCTTAGTCCAGTCTTTACATTCGCCGGTTAGCTGCGAACGGACACGCTACTAACAAACTAGCCTGATTGGATTTAACGCTTCAACCCCAGGCAGGGCATCCACGCGATCTCTTTTGGGTTTGACCTCTCTTGATCCCCGTCCTAAGAGCGGAGGCTAGGGAGAGAGGGCTCTTAGCAGGTTATTAAGCTGCTAGGGCGTAGTTTTCGTCGTTTGCGACTATTTTTTTGCGGCTTTTTACGAGGCAAACCGCCCCTCGGCATGCTCCTAGGGCTTCGCAAATCCCGTCGAATCCAGAATCAGCCCCAAGTACTGTTTAGCAGTATAACAGAAAAACCTTACGCAATGCCAGTACCTTAGCGATTTGCGTGCTTCATTATACGTGCTTTGTCTGTCTTCCACTCGCGCTCTTTGATGTCGTCACGCTTGTCGTGCTCTTTCTTGCCTCTTGCCACGCCGATTTTCAGCTTGGCCCAGGCGTTTTTCCAGTACAGCGACAGCGGCACGATGGTGTAACCGTCGCGATTGGCTTTGCCAAACAGCGTATCCAGCTCTCGTTCCTTCAACAGAAGCTTACGGGTGCGCGTAGGATCGCAAACCACGTGAGAGGATGCGCCGGTCAGCGCCTGAAAAGTTGCGCCGAACAGGAACGCCTCACCATCGCGCAGCATAATGTAGCTTTCGCTGATGTTGGCCTTACCTGCACGGAGAGATTTGACCTCCCATCCCTGGAGCGACAGACCCGCTTCGAACTCTTCCTCAATGAAGTATTCGTGGCGCGCCCGCTTGTTCATGGCAATGGTGGCAGAACCGGGTTTATGTGCTTTTTTCTTTGTCATAGTGCAACTTAGTGTACATGAAGCGGTGAATGATGGCATCCCCTGTAACAACAAGCGCGGGGAAAAGCGCTATTTTAGCAGAACGCTGGCGGCTGAGAATTTTTGTTTACAGGCCGTCGATGTTATTATTGTAAAGTTTAAGATTAACAGGAAACGTTATGTCCCAGATTAGTCGTTCTGCGCTGGTGCCCTACAGTGCTGAGCAAATGTTCCGGTTGGTAAACGATGTGGATGCCTATCCGGAGTTTCTACCAGGGTGTACCGGCAGTCGCGTGCTGGATTCCAGTGAGCAGCAGATGACGGCGTCGGTAGATGTTTCCAAAGCCGGCATCAGCAAAACCTTCGTCACGCGCAACACGCTGAACAACAACAAGAGCATCCAGATGCAGCTGGTTGACGGGCCTTTCCGCAAATTGACCGGCGGCTGGCAGTTTACCGAACTGAGCGAAGATGCCTGTAAAGTTGAACTGAATCTGGAGTTTGAATTCACCAACATGCTGGTAGAGATGGCCTTTGGCCGCATCTTTAAAGAGCTGGCCAGCAGCATGGTGCAGGCTTTCACTAAGCGCGCAAAAGAGGTCTACAGTGCCTGATATCGCGGTTGAAGTGGTCTATGCGCTTCCTGAAAAACAGTATCTTTATACGGTTAACGTGGAAGAGGGCGCCACTGTCGAACAGGCGATTAAAGCTTCCGGGCTGCTGGAGCTGCGCAACGATATCGATCTTGCCAGCAACAAAGTGGGCATTTTCAGCCGTCCGGTTAAGCTGAGCGATGAAGTGCACAGCGGCGACAGGATTGAAATCTATCGTCCGCTGCTGGCCGATCCCAAAGAGCTGCGCCGCCAGCGCGCAGAGCGAGCCGCAAAAAAATAAGGCGCTCTTCAGCGCCTTATCTGTTTTTCTTCCCGTCGCATTCCCAATCCAGACGACCGCAGTCGGACCGACAGTTTGGTCAGCCTCTGCCTTAGCGCTTATTGGACGCCAGCTGAGGCTTATTATCGATATTGGTCAGTACGCCGTTGCTGTCAAAGGTCAGCGTCAGCGTCTGCTGGGTCACAGGCTGATGGCCCGGCTCCTGACGGAAAACGTAATACCAGACGTTGCTGCCGAAAGGATCGTGCATCATCGGCGTGCCCAGGGTGTAAGCCACCTGCTGTTGGGTCATGCCGGTATGGAGTTTAGAGACGTCATTCGCAACCAGGTAGTTGCCCTGGTTGATGTCCGGCCGGTAAACCACTCGCTCCAGAGTGGAACATCCGGCGGTCGTCATCAGCAGAACCACCGCCGCAGCAGTCAGCGTTTTACAGCGCATAAGTATCTTTATTCCTTTTCGGGCCAACACCTTGGGCATCAGGCTATTTTATATTCTGTATCGGTTTATCGCTTCGATCACAGCGTCAGAAGCCGATGATAATAAACCTTTCCGCAGTTGGAAACCTCTACGAAGCAAGGTTATGACCGCCGGATGCCAAAAAAGTGCCGTTTCAGGCCGCCAAAAGCTCTTTTGCGTTCGCCAACGTGTTGCGCGTAACCTCGCTGCCACCCAGCAGACGTGCCAGCTCCTGCAGACGCGCGCGCTTGTCCAGCGGCTGCATATGCGTTTCGGTCATCTCGCCGTCCGTTTCCTTGCTGACAAAGAAATGGTGATTACCACAGCCCGCCACCTGCGGAAGGTGGGTTACGCACATGACCTGGGTGGATTCGCCCAGCTGGCGTAGCATTTTACCGACGACCGCAGCGGTTGGGCCGCTGATACCTACATCCACCTCATCGAAAATCAAGGCTGGGGTATCCATCTTACGTGCGGTAATCACCTGAATCGCCAGCGCGATACGCGATAACTCGCCGCCGGAGGCGACTTTGGACAGCGGCTGTAGCGGCTGCCCCGGGTTCGTGGTCACGCGAAACTCAATACGATCCGCGCCTTCTGCGGTCAGATGATCGGGATTAAATTGGACTTCAATAGCCAGGCGGCCGTGCGGCATTGACAGCGCGTGCATACTTTCGCCAATCAGCTGGCTCAGCTCCTGCGCATAGTGCATACGGCGCTCATGCAAACGTTCGGCGCATTCCACGGCGGTTTTGTGATGTTTTGCCACGGCCAGCGCCAGCTCTTCCTGATTACTTTCCTGCTGATCGAGCTGGGCCTGCTCTTCCAGCAGCTGCTGGTGATAGCCGGCCAGCTCGTCCGCGGAGATGCGATGCTTGCGTGACAGCGAGATATAGCGCGACAGACGCTGCTCCAGCTCGTAAAGACGATTTGGGTCAAGATCTAAACGTTCGCAGTAATGACGCAGTTCGTCACTGGCTTCGCTGATCTGAATGGCCGCCTCGTCCAGCATGACGCAAACGCCGTTGAGTTTATCATCCATTGCCACCAGTTCGCTCAACAGCTGCTGTGCGGTATAAAGCTGGTTCTGCAACGTAGTATGTTCACCGTCGGCCAGCAGCATTAACGCCTGCTGGCTGGTAGACAGCAGCTGACCGCTGTTCGCCAGGCGCTTGTACTCTTCGTCGATAGCTTCATATTCGCCTGCGACCGGCGCAAACTCATTCAGCTCTTTTAGCTGATACTGCAGCAGCTCGCGGCGGGCTTCACGCTCCTGCGACAGCTGCTGATGCTGCGCCAGCACGCGACAGCTCTGGTTCCACTGGCGATAGCTCTGCGCCACTTCCTGCATCAGGCCGTTCTCGCCCGCGTAGCCATCCAGCAGCGTTTTCTGATGTTCCGGCTTCAGCAGCAGCTGATGGGCGTGTTGACCGTGGATCTGAATCAGCAGCTGGCCGAGATCGCGCAGCTGGGAAAGCGGAACGGAGGTGCCGTTGATAAAGCCACGAGAGCGGCCGTCGCTGCTGATCACGCGGCGCAGCAGGCATTCGCTGCCTTCGTCCAGCTGGTTTTCCACCAGCCAGGCGAGGGCAGAAGGGGTATCTTTCAGGGAGAAGCGGGCACAAAGGTCGGCGCGATTTGCGCCCTGACGCACCATATCGGCTTCAGCGCGACCGCCCAGGCAAAGGCCGAGGGCATCGATAGCAATAGATTTACCCGCGCCGGTTTCGCCGGTGATTGCGGTCATGCCACGCTGAAAATCGATTTCAAGTTCACGAACAATCGCAAAATTACTGATGGTCAGTTGTGCCAGCATAGAAAGCGTTCCTGTATGAAAACACAGATATGGTTTTTCATACAGTATATACTGGTTCTATAACCAGTAAAGTAGCTGGCAACGGATTTTAAAACAATTTTTTCGACCAGCCAAGCTTTGAACTTAAAGTATTGAAATAGTTATAGTTTTGTGGGTGAATAAGATTAAGGTGATCGTCATTGCGGCGGATCAGCACGTCTTCGCCTTCCTGGATAGGCAGGGCGATCTGGCTGTCGCAGCTGACTTCCAGGTCGCTGCGCATATGGGAAAAGCGTAGCCGAATCGTACTGTTGCTGTTGATCACCAGCGGCCTGGCCGAAAGCGTATGCGGGAACATGGGCACAATAGCAATCGCATCCAGCGAGGGCGTCAGGATAGGGCCGCCAGCGGAAAGCGAATAGGCGGTCGACCCGGTCGGCGTAGAGATAATCAGGCCGTCGGAACGCTGCGAAAAGGCGAAGGTCTCATCGATATACACTTCAAATTCAATCATATGCGCGACTTTTCCGGGGTGCAGCACCACTTCGTTAATTGCCGTACCGACGCGCGGCTCGCGGCCCTGGCGGCAAACCCGCGCCTCCAGCAAAAAGCGGCTCTCCGTAATGTACTTGCCTTCCAGCACGTCGGCCAGCTGCTGCTGTGCGTTATCAGGATCGAGGTCGGTCAGGAAACCCAGGTTACCGCGGTTGATGCCAATGACCTTGATATCGTAGCGAGCCAGCACCCGCGCCGCGCCAAGCATATTGCCATCGCCGCCTACCACCACCGCCAGATCGGCCTTTTGCCCGATTTCTGACAGCGAGCCGGTTTCGACATCGGCCAGATTCAGTTCGCGCGCGATCTGCTCTTCGATGATCACCTGATAGCCTTTCGCCGTAAGCCAGCGACAGAGCATTTCGTGAGTGGTCAGCGCGGTAGGATGGCGCGGATGGCCCACAATACCGATGCAGTTAAAATGGTTGTTCATGATGCTGGCGTTCCTCATGAGGTAAACTACCTCAGACAATGTAACGGGTTCCCTTGAAACCGCAATTCTGATCCCCATAATAAGCGAACCAGCGAGATGAATGTGCACAAACGCGGAGAAATTCATGAGTAGTAAAGAACAGAACACACCAAACGAGCAAGTCTCAGACGATATCGAGATGGAACAGGCAACCCAGGACGCGGAGACAGCAGAAGGCGTGGATCCGCGTGATGAGCGCATTGCCGAGCTGGAAGCCCAGCTGGCACAGGCGCAAGGTGGCGTTCGTGAAGCGCAGCTGCGTGCTCAGGCCGAAATCGAAAATATTCGTCGTCGCACCGAACTGGATGTGGAAAAAGCGCATAAATTTGCGCTGGAAAAATTCGCCAACGAGCTGCTGCCGGTTATCGACAGCCTGGAGCGCGCGCTGGAACTGGCCGATAAAGAGAACAGCGAGCTGACCGCGATGATCGAAGGTATCGATCTGACGCTGAAATCCCTGCTTGGCGCCGTGCGTAAGTTCGGCGTGGAAGTGGTTGGCGATGTCAACGTGCCGTTCAACCCGGAAATCCATCAGGCGATGTCGATGATTGAATCCGAAGACGTGGCGCCGAATCACGTGCTGATGGTCATGCAGCGTGGTTACACCCTGAACGGTCGCCTGCTGCGCCCGGCGATGGTTGCGGTAGCAAAAGCCAAAGGCTGATAGCCATAATAAAAAAAGCACCTCCGGGTGCTTTTTGTGTCTGCGGCCGCGGCCAGAGAAGCTAGTCCGGCAGCACCGGCGTCCAGTCTATAGGCTGCTCACCGTGCTGTTCCAGCCATTCATTGGTTTTGGAAAAGTGTCCGCAGCCAAAGAAGCCGCGATGGGCAGAAAGCGGAGAAGGGTGGGGCGCCTGTAAAACATGATGGCGCTGGCGATCGATAATGCTGCCTTTTTTCTGCGCGTGCGATCCCCATAGCAAAAACACCACGTTTTCGCGATGCTCGTTAATAACGGCAATCACGCGGTCGGTAAAGGTTTCCCAGCCGAAACGGGCATGTGAATGCGCCTGTCCCGCCTCCACGGTTAAGACCGTATTCAACAGCAGCACGCCCTGACGCGCCCAGCTCTCGAGAAAACCATGATTAGGACGCTGGAAGCCCGGAATATCGGTGACCAGCTCCTTATACATATTCACCAGCGACGGCGGCACGGCCACGCCGGGCTGCACCGAGAAGGCAAGACCATGGGCCTGATTGGGGCCGTGATACGGATCCTGACCGAGGATCACCACTTTGACATCGCCCAGCTCCGTCAGGCGAAAAGCATTGAACACGTCCTTTTGCGGCGGATAAACGGTTTTTCCGGCCGCACGTTCTTTAGCCACCATCGATAACGTCTCGATGAAGTAAGGTTTCTCTTTTTCCTCTGCCAGCACATCGTGCCAGGTCAGCGTATTGACCATGTCCGCCTCCTTTAGGGTAATCAGGGTGTAGCTTAGCGCGGATCGCTACCGACACAAACTTAAAATAAATTTTAAAAATACAAAAAAAGCAGGAAGATGCGGTACGGTAAAGTTGAGCTAAATCATAAAGTTGACCTTATACGCACGCTGATGGGCGCTCACTTTTTGATTTCGGTCAAAGCTGCCTGGTTTCCAGGCTGTTATATAGGTCGGATACAGATCAATTTTCTCTGCTGATATTTCATCGGCCACCAACCGCCTGGGAGGCAACAATGATTTCCGGAATTCAAATCACCAAAGCAACTAATCCAGCGCTAGTTAACTCTTTCTGGCTGCTTGATAATGAAAAAGAAGAGGCTCGCTGCGTTTGCGCCAAAGCCAGCTATAAAGAAGACCAGATTGTGCCGGTAAGCGAGTTAGGCCAGTTTGAATGCCGCGACGTACCGGTGGATATCCAGCCACAGGTACGTGTAGAGGGGGGGCAACACCTGAACGTTAACGTGCTGCGCCGTGAAACGCTGGAAGATGCTGTTAAACATCCGGAAAAATATCCGCAGCTGACGATCCGCGTGTCAGGCTATGCCGTGCGTTTCAACGCGTTAACGCCTGAACAGCAGCGCGATGTGATTGCTCGAACCTTTACCGCAAGCCTGTAACAGGGAAAACGCTGGCTGAGATAATAAGGCAGGCGCTGAAAAGAACAGCAGGGAGGATTTATCTTAATATGCTGAAATATAAGGGATAAATAAAAATTAAGGAAGGCGTTTGCCAATGCGTAGCCAGAAAACAGTATTTCAGGCTGAAAACAGCGTTAACTAGTAATAAATAAAAGAACAGCCGTAAAAAAACCGCCCTTATCAGGGCGGTTTTTTGTTGTGCAGCCTGTTTATTCAGCGCTGTCGGTTTTTGGCGCAGAGCTTGGCTTGCGACGCTTGCCGACGTTTTTGGCGTCGCGATGGCGTTTTTTCACGCGCGGCTTCTCTTCGCTATTTTTCTTCTTTTTCTGCTCTTCGCGCTTTGCCAGCACTTTTTTCGACGGCTTGCCGTTCAGTTTTTCGCTTGGCGCACGCGTGGTTGGACGCAGCTCATCGATGGTGCGGGCCTTCAGCGGCTCGTTGACGTAGCGGCTGATTTTACCCAGCAACAAAAAGTCATGCGCCTCTACCAGCGAAATCGCGGTGCCTTTTTTGCCCGCGCGGCCGGTACGACCGATGCGGTGCAGATAGGTATCGGCCGTGCGGGGCAAATCGAAGTTAAAGACGTGGCTGACATCGTCAATATCGATGCCGCGCGCCGCGACGTCGGTAGCCACCAGCACGTTGACACGGCCATCGACGACACGCTTAATTGCTTCGTTACGCTTGAACTGCTCCAGTTCACCTTCCAGATAGCTGGAATTGATACCGGCGTCGCGCAGCCAGCCGCACAGCTCATGCACACGCTCGCGCTTGCGCACGAAGATCACCGAACGGGTCACTTCCGGCTGTTTCAGCAGGTGAAGCAGCAGGGCGGTTTTATGCTTAACGTCATCGGCGCGGTAATACCATTGCAGGATCTTCTTACGCTCGCGGCGGGCGGGATCGGCTTCAATTTCGACCGGCTCGTTAAGCAGACGCTCGGAAAAATCTTTAATCGCTTCGCCTTCCAGCGTGGCGGAGAAAAGCAGCGTCTGTTTACGCCAGCGGGTTTCCGCCGCGATAGTTTCGATATCCTGCGCGAAGCCCATATCCAGCATCCGGTCGGCTTCATCCAGGATCAGCGTCTCTACCGCGCGGCAGTCAAAGTTCTCTTCTTTGATGTATTGAAGCAGACGGCCGGTGGTAGCGACCACCACGTCCTGGTTTTCGCTGAACACTTCCGCATGGTTCATATAAGCCACGCCGCCGGTGATGGTCGCGATATCCAGATGCGTGTTTTTCGCCAGCTCGCGAGCCTGATCGGCCACCTGCATCGCCAGTTCGCGAGTCGGTGTCAGGATCAGAATGCGCGGCGGGCCGGATTTTTTGCGCGGGAAGTCCAGCAGATGCTGGAGCGCAGGCAGCAGGTAAGCCGCGGTTTTGCCTGTACCTGTTGGTGCCGAACCCAGAACGTCGCGACCCTCCAGTGCAGGCGGGATCGCAGCGGCCTGGATTGCCGTGGGGCGCGTGAAGCCCTTTTCCTGCAGGGCGTCCAGCAGGCTTTCATCAAGTTCGAGTTCGGAAAAAGTGGTTACAGTCATGGTCTACCTCAGTTTGGGGCGCTGATTATAGACAGATTGCGCGCGATCTTCATCTATTTGTGTGGAATGAATGGCTTTTCCTTGCATCTTAATTGTCCTATGCTAGCGCCGTTTCCCTTTCAGGTCGCTTAAATGTCACAACAAAAAGCGGTATTACGCCCTAACGGCTTTACCTTTAAACAATTTTTTATCGCGCACGATCGCTGCGCCATGAAGGTCGGCACCGACGGCGTGCTGCTGGGCGCCTGGGCGCCGGTGGCGGAAGCCACCGCCGTGCTGGATATTGGCACGGGCAGCGGCCTGATTGCGCTGATGCTGGCGCAGCGTACCGGCGAACGCGTCGGCGTGGAAGCGGTCGAGCTGGATGAGCAGGCCGCGCGACAGGCGCAGGAAAACGCGGCGGCATCCCCCTGGGCCGGTCGTATCCGCATCCATCAGGACGATATTCGCCACTGGACCAAACGGTGCGAGCGTCGCTACTCGCTGATTGTCAGCAATCCGCCCTATTTTGTACCGGGCAGCGAATGCGCCACGCCGGAACGTGCCTCGGCGCGCTCTACTACCGATCTGACACATGATGTTCTGCTGGCCTGCGCCGAAGAGCTGATCACCGAAGACGGTTTTTTTTGCGTGGTGCTGCCAACAGCGGCAGGCGATAAGCTGGTGGAGCTGGCGGTGCAGCGCGGCTGGCATCTGCGTTTTCGTACCGACGTTGCCGACAATGATAACCGGCCGCCTAACCGCGTGCTGCTGGCGATGTCGCCTGAATCGGGCGAGCTTTTTCTGGACAGAATGACGATACGCGGGCCGGATCAGCATTATTCAGAAGCACATTGCAGCCTGACCCGCGACTTTTATCTTTTCCGTTAATCAGGGCGTCAGGATGGTCGGCCTGGCTTCCGCCAGCCGCTGGGGATAATCCAGCGTATAGTGCAGGCCGCGACTCTCTTTTCTTGCCATCGCGCAGCGCACCATCAGTTCCGCCACCTGCACCAGGTTACGCAGCTCCAGCAGATTATTGGAAATACGGAAATTGGCGTAATACTCATCAATTTCCTGCTGAAGCAGGTTGATCCGGCGCAGCGCTCTTTCCAGCCGTCGGGTGGTGCGCACTATCCCCATGTAGTCCCACATAAAAAGCCGCAGCTCGTGCCAGTTATGCTGAAGGATGACCTGCTCGTCCGAGTCATCCACGCGGCTTTCGTCCCACGCGGGCAAATTATCTACCGGCCCCACGCGCTTAAGCCAGGTGGCGATATTCTCTGCCGCCGACCAGCCGTAAACCAGGCATTCCAGCAACGAGTTGGAAGCAAGACGATTGGCACCGTGCAGCCCGGTATAGCTGACTTCGCCTATGGCATACAGGCCGTTCAAATCGGTGCGGCCATAGTGATCCACCATCACGCCGCCGCAGGTATAGTGCGCCGCCGGGACAATCGGGATCGGCTCCTTCGTCAGATCGAAACCCAGCGTCTTCAGCTTTTCGGCAATGGTCGGGAAGTGCGCCCTGACAAATTCCGGCGGTTTATGGCTGATATCCAGATACATGCAGTCCGCGCCCAGCCGTTTCATCTCATGATCGATGGCGCGGGCGACGATATCCCTTGGCGCCAGCTCTGCGCGCTCGTCGAAGTCAGGCATAAAGCGCGTGCCGTCGGGGCGTTTCAGCAGCGCGCCTTCGCCCCGTAACGCTTCAGTCAGCAAAAAGTTTCTCGCCTCGGGATGGTACAGGCAGGTCGGATGAAACTGATTAAACTCCAGGTTAGCCACGCGACAGCCCGCGCGCCAGGCCATGGCAATGCCGTCGCCGGAGGCCACATCGGGATTGGTGGTGTACTGGTAAACTTTGGCGGCGCCGCCGGTCGCCAGCACCACCGCCCGGGCGCGGCAGGTTTCCACCTTTTCGCGTTTGCGGTTCCAGATCCAGGCGCCCACGACGCGGCGCTCGCCCGGCAGGCCGATTTTATCTGAGACGATCAAATCCACCGCGTTGCTGCGCTCAAGGATGGTAATGCCGGGATGGCTGAGCGCCTGGCTGACCAGCGTGGTTTCCACTGCGCGGCCGGTGGCGTCGGCGCTGTGCAGGATACGACGATGGCTGTGGCCGCCTTCACGCGTCAGATGATAGCTGCTGTCCGTGTCCGCTTTATCAAACATCATGCCGTTATCGATTAGCCACTGCACACAGTGGCGGGCATTACTGGCGATAAAGGACACTGCCTCCCTATCGCAGAGGCCGTCGCCCGCAATCAGCGTGTCTTCCACATGCGAGGCCACGCTGTCGGTTTCATCGAAAACGGCCGCTATCCCGCCCTGGGCGTACAGCGTCGAGCCTTCGTTGATCGGCCCCTTGCTTAATACGGTTACCCGCTGCTGGTCGGCCAGACGCAGCGCCAGCGACAGGCCTGCCGCACCGCTGCCAATAATTAACACGTCACAACTGTAATCGGATGCCAGAGTCATAGTGTTTAATTTACTAAACAGGTTGTTTGCTGAGCATAGCGCCGTTCGCAGAAGCAAAAAAGGTTTTTTTCTGTACAGCGCAAAAAACAGCGCCCCGGACCGTTCGGACTGGCCTGAAAAATGGCGGCCTTCCTGTACATCCCGCCGGGCCGGTTTATTATGATGAACCTGCAAGATTTAAAGATGAAAAAGCGGCTTTCTTAGAGTACTCTGCGGCGATGATGCACATGACACCACAAATATAACGGCGCAACGGAACTTTACTCATGACCATTACTCTAAGCGGATGCTTGCTCGAAAATTATGAGTTACGGGTAGTTCAAATACGCGTGGAAAAAGATTTGGGGAGACATTACCTCGGATGAGCGAGCAGTTAACGGATCAGGCTCTCGTAGAGCGAGTGCAGAAGGGAGATCAGCGGTCATTCAATTTACTGGTAGTGCGCTATCAGCATAAAGTGGCGAGCCTGGTTTCCCGCTACGTGCCCTCTGGAGATGTGCCTGACGTAGTGCAGGAATCATTTATTAAAGCCTATCGCGCGCTGGAGTCGTTTCGCGGGGATAGCGCTTTTTATACCTGGCTCTATCGGATAGCCGTCAATACGGCCAAAAATTACCTGGTTGCTCAGGGACGTCGGCCGCCCGCCAGCGATGTAGACGCTATTGATGCGGAAAACTTTGAAAGCGCTGGCGCGCTGAAAGAAATATCGAACCCTGAGAACTTAATGTTGTCGGAAGAATTAAGGCAGATGGTTTTCCGTACCATTGAGACGCTGCCCGAAGATCTTCGTATGGCGATCACGCTTCGGGAACTGGATGGGCTGAGCTATGAAGAGATAGCCGCCATCATGGCGTGTCCGGTGGGCACGGTTCGTTCCCGTATTTTCCGGGCGCGTGAAGCCATCGACAATAAAATTCAACCACTTATCCAACGCTAGCGATAGCGGACACAGGAAGGGTACTGAGGCATGCAGAAAGAACAACTTTCCGCTTTAATGGATGGTGAAACTTTAGATAATGAAGTTTTGTCCGCATTGTCTGAAGACGCTGTGCTGCAAAAACAGTGGGAAAGCCATCATCTTATCCGCGATACCCTGCGTGGCGACGTTGCGCCGGTAATGCATTTCGATATCGCGGCGAAAGTCGCGGCGGCTATCGAAAAAGAACCGCTGCCGTTGAAGAGAGCGATACCGGAGGCGCAGCCCGAACCGCAGAGCTATGACAAGCTGCCGTTCTGGCACAAGGTGCGTCCATGGGCTGCGCAGCTTACGCAGGTCGGCGTGGCGGCGTGCGTGTCGCTCGCGGTAATCGTAGGCGTACAGCACTATAACCAGCCTGCTGAAGGGCAGTCGCAGTCAGAGTCACCGGTATTCAATACGCTGCCGATGATGGGGCAGGCGTCGCCGGTCAGCCTGGGCGTGCCGTCGGAAACCAACAGCAATGCGCCGCAGCAGGTGCAGGATAAGCGTCGTCGCGTTAACGCGATGCTGCAGGATTACGAGCTGCAGCGCCGTCTGCATTCGGAGAGCATGCAGTTCGAGCAGACGCCTGCCCAGCAGGCTGCTGTTCAGGTGCCGGGTAACCAGTCGTTAGGAATTCAGCAGCAGTAATGAAGCAGCTTTGGTGCGCCGTCAGCCTTATGGCTGGCAGCCTGTTTTATTCCTCCTTCGCCCCGGCGCAAACCACGTCCGGGGCGCTGTTGCAACAGATGGAGCAGGCCAGCCAGTCCCTCAATTACGAACTCGCCTATATCAACGTCTCGCGGCTGGGCATTGAGTCGCTGCGTTTTCGCCATGCCGTTCTGGACAGTAAAACCTACGCACAGCTGCTGCAGATGGATGGGCCGCGCCGCGAGATCGTTCAACGCGGTAACGAGATCAGCTATTTCGAACCAGGGCTGGAGCCTTTTACCCTGCCCGGCAAACATATCGTTGATTCGCTGCCGTCGCTGGTGTTCGCGGATTTTCAGAAGCTGTCCGAGTATTACGATTTTGTGCCGGTGGGGCGGACGCGTATTGCCGATCAGCTTTGTGAAGTGATCCGCATCGTGGCGCGCGACGGCACCCGCTATAGCTATATTGTCTGGCTGGACAGCGATACCCGGCTGCCGCTGAGGGTCGATCTGCTCGATCGGGACGGCGAAACGCTGGAGCAATATCGCGTAGTTAGCTTCGCGGTGGATGACGGCGTCAGAAAAATGATGCAGGGGCTGGATAAAGCCAGCCTGCCGCCGTCGCTTTCGGTACCGGCCAGCGATAAAGCCACCTTCGCATGGAAACCGTCGTGGTTGCCGAACGGCATGAAAGAGGTTACGCAAAGCCGCAGACAGATCCCTTCGCTGAACAAGCCGGTCGAGTCGCGCCTCTATTCTGACGGACTATTCAGCTTCTCGATCAACGTCAGCGCGGCGGACAAAAACAGCGCATCGCAACAATTGCGCACGGGACGACGTACGGTGCATACAGAAATACGCAATAATAAAGAGATCACGGTGGTTGGCGAGCTTCCTCCTTCAACCGCCAAGCGTATCGCTGACAGCATAGGTAGCGCAAAATGATGAGAGAATGGGCCACGGTGGTCTCCTGGCACAACGGTGTGGCGACGCTGCATTCAGAAATGAAAACCTCCTGCAGCGGCTGTTCCGCCCGTAAAGGCTGCGGCAGCCATATGCTGAACAAGCTTGGGCCAAAGAACGCGCACGTGATGAAAATAGCCAGCGCGGAGCCGCTGGCGCCGGGGCAGCGTATTGAACTGGGCATTGAAGAGAAGAGCCTGCTCAGCTCGGCGCTGCTGGTCTATATGACGCCGCTGCTGGGCCTGTTTATCGTGGCCGGCCTGTTTCAGATGCTGTTTCACAGCGATCTGGCTGCCGCTGCGGGCGCGCTGCTTGGCGGCATCGGCGGGTTTATCATTGCTAAAGGCATTTCCGGCTATTTAGGTAAATCCGCCTCTTTTCATCCGGTGATTTTGAGCGTGGCGCTTCCGCCAGATGCGCTGCGCGTTGAAACCGACTAACGCTTAATCCGGCAGGCCGTCGGCACTTTTACCCCTATCGCTATCCTGCGTCCCGGCGCGTCTCCTGCCGCGCTGCGGTCACGATTACAGCAGTAGACGCGCGGCCCGCAGGGAAATCATACGCTATGCATGTGAATTCTTTCGTGGCGGGGGCTAACAGTGTAAGATGCGTGCTCATTGATGGCGGGTACATTGCAGTCGGTCTCTACGGCTCTGTCCACCGCAAGAACTAAACCGAACGTTTAAGCGAAAAAATTCATATAAATGAAGCATATAAGAAACTTTTCTGTCATCGCTCATATCGACCACGGCAAATCGACGCTCTCTGACCGTTTGATTCAGATCTGCGGTGGCCTCACCGAACGCGAAATGGCGGCTCAGGTACTGGATTCTATGGATCTGGAGCGCGAGCGCGGCATTACCATCAAGGCGCAGAGCGTAACGCTCGACTACCACGCCCCTGACGGTGAAACTTACCAGCTCAATTTTATCGACACGCCGGGTCACGTTGACTTCTCCTATGAGGTTTCCCGCTCGCTGGCGGCCTGTGAAGGCGCGCTGCTGGTGGTGGATGCCGGTCAGGGTGTGGAAGCGCAGACGCTGGCCAACTGCTACACCGCGATGGAAATGGATCTGGAAGTGGTACCGGTACTGAACAAGATTGACCTGCCGGCCGCCGATCCCGATCGCGTCTCGCAGGAAATCGAGGATATCGTCGGTATCGATGCCACCGACGCCGTGCGCTGTTCGGCCAAGACCGGCGTCGGCGTGCCCGACGTGCTGGAACGTCTGGTGCGCGATATCCCGCCGCCGGAAGGCGATCCGGAAGGCCCGTTGCAGGCGCTGATTATCGACTCCTGGTTCGATAACTATCTGGGCGTTGTCTCGCTGGTGCGTATCAAAAACGGCACGCTGCGCAAGGGCGAAAAAATCAAGGTAATGAGTACTGGCCAGACGTACAACGCTGACCGTCTGGGTATCTTCACCCCGAAGCGAGTCGATCGCGATGCGCTGCATTGCGGCGAAGTAGGCTGGCTGGTTTGCGCCATCAAGGACATTCTGGGCGCGCCGGTGGGCGATACGCTGACGCTGGCGCGTAACCCGGCGGAAAAAGCGCTGCCTGGCTTCAAGAAAGTGAAGCCGCAGGTCTATGCGGGCCTGTTCCCGATCAGCTCTGACGACTATGAAGCTTTCCGCGACGCGCTGGGCAAGCTGAGCCTTAACGACGCCTCGCTGTTCTACGAGCCGGAAAGCTCTACCGCGCTGGGCTTCGGCTTCCGCTGCGGCTTCCTGGGTCTGCTGCATATGGAGATCATCCAGGAGCGTCTGGAGCGTGAATACGATCTCGAGCTGATCACCACGGCGCCGACGGTAGTGTATGAAGTTCTGACCACCTCAGGCGACACCGTCTATGTCGACAGCCCGGGCAAATTGCCGCCGCTGAACAATATCGAAGAGCTGCGCGAGCCGATCGCGGAGTGTCATATGCTGCTGCCACAGGAATACCTGGGCAACGTTATTACGCTGTGTATCGAAAAGCGCGGCGTGCAGACCAACATGGTTTACCACGGTAACCAAGTGGCGCTGACCTATGACATCCCGATGGCGGAAGTGGTGCTGGACTTCTTCGACCGTCTGAAATCTACCTCCCGTGGCTACGCGTCGCTGGATTACAATTTTAAACGCTTCCAGGCTTCCAACATGGTGCGCGTTGATGTGCTGATCAACTCCGAGCGCGTTGACGCGCTGGCGCTGATTACCCACAACGATAATGCGCCGTACCGTGGCCGCGAGCTGGTGGAGAAGATGAAAGATCTGATCCCGCGTCAGCAGTTTGACATCGCGATCCAGGCGGCCATCGGCAACCACATTATTGCCCGTTCTACTGTTAAACAGCTGCGTAAAAACGTGCTGGCGAAGTGCTACGGCGGCGACGTCAGCCGTAAGAAAAAGCTGCTGCAGAAGCAGAAAGACGGTAAGAAGCGTATGAAGCAGGTCGGTAACGTCGAACTGCCTCAGGAAGCCTTCCTGGCCATTCTGCATGTGGGTAAAGAGAGTAAGTAAAGCCTAAGACGACGAGGGAACTGGAATGGCTAATATGTTCGCCCTGATACTGGCGATAGCAACGCTCGTAACCGGTATTATCTGGTGCGTGGACAGATACAAGTGGGCGCCGGCCCGCAGGGCCAGCCAGGCGCTTGCGGAGGCTTCAGCAGACAATGTGGGCGAGAAAAAAACCGGTCAGCCGGGCTGGATAGAGACGGCCGCGTCCGTTTTCCCGGTGCTGCTGCTGGTGTTTGTGGTGCGCTCTTTTATCTATGAGCCTTTCCAGATCCCGTCAGGGTCGATGATGCCGACGCTGCTGATTGGCGACTTTATCCTGGTAGAGAAATTCGCCTATGGGATTAAAGATCCGATCACGCAGACCACGCTAATCCCAACCGGGCACCCTAAGCGCGGCGATATCGCGGTGTTTAAGTACCCGAGAGATCCAAGCATGGATTATATTAAACGCGTGGTAGGGCTGCCTGGCGACCGTGTCAGCTACGATCCGCAGAGCAAAACCGTGACGGTGAATCCGGCCTGCGCGCCAGAAAAAACCTGCGATACGGCGCTGCCGATCACCTATTCCGACGTTGAGCCAAGCGATTTTATCCAGACCTTCAGCGGCTTTGACGGCAACGAAACCGGCAACGGTTTCTGGCAGAAGCCGCAGGGAGAAACCATCCGCGGCGGTCTGCGTCTCGCTACGCGTAACGAAACGCTGGGCGACGTCACGCACCGCATACTGCTGGTTACCCAGGCGCAAAGCCAGGCAAGCTCTTACTATCAGCAGCCGGGCCAGCCGCAGTCCACGTGGGTCGTGCCTGCCGGCATGTATTTCATGATGGGCGATAATCGCGACAACAGCGCCGACAGCCGCTACTGGGGCTTCGTGCCGGAAAGAAATCTGGTCGGCAAAGCCACCGCTATCTGGATGAGCTTTGAGAAGCAGGAAGGGCAATGGCCGACCGGCGTTCGCCTGAGCCGTATTGGCGGTATTCACTGACGGTGCGCAGGCGCCGCTGCAAAAGGGTGGCTTCCCTCGGGGAGCCACTGCACACGAAACAGTCTCGTGTTGGCGTGTCCAGCCCTGTTCCCTGTGCAGGAAAATTTTCGCATTAAGATATTGGTAACGCATGAATCCCATCGTAATTAACAGGCTCCAGCGGAAGTTGGGCTACACTTTTACCCATCAGGAGCTGTTGCAGCAGGCGTTGACCCATCGCAGCGCCAGCAGTAAACACAATGAAAGACTGGAGTTTCTGGGCGACTCTATCCTCAGTTACGTCATTGCCAACGCGCTCTATCACCGTTTTCCACGCGTGGACGAAGGGGATATGAGCCGGATGCGCGCCACGCTGGTGCGGGGCAATACCCTGGCGGAGATGGCCCGGGAATTCGATTTAGGCGAATGCCTGCGTCTGGGGCCAGGCGAACTGAAAAGCGGCGGCTATCGTCGCGAGTCGATCCTGGCAGATACCGTAGAAGCGCTGATTGGCGGCGTGTTCCTGGACAGTAATATCCAGACGGTGGAACAGCTGATCCTCGACTGGTACGCCAGTCGTCTCGATCAAATTAGCCCGGGCGACAAACAGAAAGATCCAAAAACGCGTCTGCAGGAGTATCTGCAGGGTCGCCATCTGCCGCTGCCCTCCTATCTGGTGGTGCAGGTGCGTGGCGAAGCGCATGACCAGGAATTTACTATCCACTGCCAGGTAAGCGGCATGACGGATCCGGTTGTGGGAACCGGCTCCAGTCGTCGCAAAGCTGAGCAGGCAGCGGCCGAACAGGCGCTGATTAAGCTGGGACTTGAATGAGCGAACAAACCACCCATTGCGGCTTTATTGCTATCGTAGGCCGCCCGAACGTTGGAAAATCCACGCTGCTGAACCAGTTACTGGGGCAGAAGGTTTCCATTACCTCGCGTAAACCGCAAACCACGCGCCATCGCATTATGGGCATCCATACGGAAGACGGCTATCAGGCGATCTACGTCGATACGCCGGGCCTGCATATGGAAGAGAAGCGGGCGATCAACCGCCTGATGAACCGTGCGGCCAGCAGCTCAATCGGCGACGTCGAGCTGGTGATTTTCGTCGTGGAAGGCACGCGCTGGACGGCCGATGACGAAATGGTGCTGAACAAGCTGAAAGAGAACAAGGTGCCGGTGCTGCTGGCGATCAACAAGGTCGACAACGTTACCGATAAAAGCATTCTGCTGCCGCATATGCAGTTCCTGAGCCAGCAGATGAACTTTATGGACGTGGTGCCGATCTCTGCCGAAACCGGTAAAAACGTTGATACCATCGCCAGCATCGTGCGCAAGCGCCTGCCGGAAGCGGAACATCACTTCCCGGAAGAGTACATCACCGATCGCTCGCAGCGCTTTATGGCCTCCGAGATGATCCGTGAAAAGCTGATGCGCTTTTTGGGCGCCGAGCTGCCTTATTCGGTAACGGTGGAAATCGAGCAGTTTGTGACCAACGAGCGCGGCGGCTATGACATCCACGGCCTGATCCTGGTCGAGCGCGAAGGCCAGAAGAAAATGGTTATCGGCAACAAAGGCGCGAAGATCAAAACCATTGGTATTGAAGCGCGCAAAGACATGGAAGAAATGTTTGAAGCCAAAGTCCACCTGGAGCTGTGGGTGAAGGTTAAATCCGGTTGGGCAGACGACGAACGTGCGCTGCGTAGCCTGGGTTACGTAGACGATCTGTAATTGATGGAAGGCTGGCAACGCGCATTTGTCCTGCACGGACGTCCCTACAGCGAAACCAGCCTGATGCTCGATCTCTTTTCGGAAAACTACGGTCGCGTGCGCGTACTGGCCAAAGGCGCGCGCGGCAAGCGCTCCAGCCTGAAAGGCGCCTTACAGCCTTTTACGCCGCTGCTGGTGCGCTGGGGCGGGCGCGGCGAGGTGAAAACCCTGCGCGGCGCCGAACCCATCTCTCTTGCCCTTCCTCTGAGCGGTATTTCCCTCTACTGCGGCCTGTACGTTAACGAGCTGATAGCTCGCGTGCTGGAGCAGGAAACCGCCTTTACCGAGCTTTTTTTCGACTATCTGCACTGTATTCAGGCACTGGCTGCGGGCGTCGGCTCGCCGGAACCGGCGCTACGCCGTTTCGAGCTGGCGATGCTGGGCCATCTTGGCTACGGCGTCGATTTCCTGCACTGCGCGGGCAGCGGCGAAGAGGTGACGGATGATATGACCTATATCTATCGCGAGGAAAAAGGGTTTATCGCCAGCCTGGTAAAAAGCCATAAAAGCTTTACCGGACGCGAGCTGCGGGCGCTTTATGAACGCAGCTTTCCGGATAGCGAGGCGCTCAGGGCCGCCAAGCGTTTCACCCGCATGGCGCTCAAGCCCTATCTGGGCGGAAAACCCCTGAAGAGTCAGGAGCTTTTTCGACAGTTCGTGCCGAAAAAACGCGCGGACGCGCCCGAGTAAAGTCGCCTGGCTGTACCGGGGAACGGCGCGGACGTACACTGTAGCCCTCGTACATTATTCTGAGGTTTGTTATGGCTGAACTCCTGTTAGGCGTCAATATCGACCACATCGCCACCGTGCGCAACGCTCGCGGCACGCATTATCCCGATCCGGTACAGGCTGCTTTTGTTTCCGAGCAGGCCGGTGCAGACGGCATCACCGTCCATCTGCGCGAAGATCGTCGCCATATTACCGACCGTGACGTCAGAATTCTTCGTCAGACCATTCAGACGCGCATGAACCTCGAAATGGCCGTGACCGATGAAATGGTCGCCATCGCCTGCGAGATCAAACCCCATTTCTGCTGTCTGGTGCCGGAAAAGCGCGAAGAAGTCACCACCGAAGGCGGCCTGGACGTGGCGGGCCAGCAGGAAAAAATCACCTTTGCCGTTTCGCGCCTGAAAGAGGCGGGCATTCAGGTCTCGCTGTTTATCGATCCTGACCATCGACAGATTGATGCCGCCATGGCCTCGGGTGCGCCCTATATCGAAATTCATACCGGCGCCTATGCGGAAGCGGAGGAGGGCGCGGTACGCGACGCGGAGTTCCGCCGTATTAAAGATGCGGCGGCCTATGCGCACAATAAAGGCCTGAAGGTGAATGCGGGACACGGGCTGACCTACCATAACGTGCAGCCGATCGCCGCGCTGCCGCAGATGCATGAGCTAAATATCGGACACGCTATTATCGGCCGTGCAGTGATGAGCGGGCTTGCCGAGGCGGTAAGCGAGATGAAGGCGTTGATGCGGGAAGCGCGTCGCTAATGGCTATTCTGGGGCTGGGCACGGATATCGTGGAAATCGACCGTATCGAAGGCGTGATTTCCCGCTCCGGCGACAGGCTGGCGAAACGCGTGCTGAGCGAAAACGAATGGGCGCAGTATCAGGCGCATCAGCAGCCGGTGCGCTTTCTTGCCAAGCGGTTTGCGGTAAAAGAGGCGGCGGCCAAGGCGTTTGGTACCGGTATACGCGGCGGCCTGGCTTTTAACCAGTTTGAGGTTTACAACGACGAGCTGGGCAAGCCGGGGCTGCGTTTCTTTCAGCAGGCGGCGGAGGTGGCGCAAAAGTTGGGCGTCGCGCACGTTCATGTGACGCTGGCGGACGAGCGTCACTACGCCTGCGCTACGGTAATTATCGAAAGCTAATTCGGTCGGGCTGGTTGCATCGCCAGTCCGACCGCTGCGCGCCTCAGAGATCGCCCGTTCAGGAGGTGACGTGATGCAGGAGCACAAACTTTTCCCACAGCCTGTCGCTGCTTTCCACACATTCCGGATCGCTGATAATCGTATTATCAATAGGGCAAACCTGCTGACAGGTTGGCGTGTCGTAATGACCCACGCACTCCGTACAGCGGTTCACATCGATCTCGTAAATGCTTTCGCCCATGGAAATCGCCTGGTTCGGGCACTCCGGCTCGCACATATCGCAATTGATGCAGCGTTTAGTGATCAGTAAAGCCATGTTCAGCGAATACCCTTAACGGAAGAAGGGCGTAATTTACCACACCGAACGACCGTTTCCCACGGCCTGTCTTCGGGTTTAGCCAGCCGTTGTTGCTCATGGATGCCAGAGCGAAGATTTCGCAATGCCGGCGACATACTGCATCTGCGTAACCTCTTCAACCGGCAGGCGGATCGGTGCATGATCCTCATTAACCGGCAGCAGATGGTAAAAGCCGTCGCGTTTAAACAGGAAGGTTTTTACCATCACCTCGCCGCTGCTGGTGACCACCAGCACCTCATCGCCCGGATGAAAGTTCTGATTCGGCTCCACGATCACAAACTCACCCTCTTTGATCCTTGGCATCATCGAATCCCCTACGCATTTCAGTGCGTAGACGTCGCGATCGCAGGAAGGCCAGCGTAGAAACCCATCACCATTGCCAACAGGATATTGCATATCGCTCCAGTAGCCGCTGTGGCCAAGTTGAGTATTGCCCAGTACCGGCACCTTATGCAGCACCAGCGAGTGAAGTTCGCCTGTCATACCCGGCGCATGTTGCGCAGCCGATGCCTGTAAGTCGCGCTCGATCAGATCGATGGGCGAAACGTGAAAATAATCCGCCAGAGACTTCAGCGTGGTGTACTTTGGGTCTTTCACTTCTCCCGTCAGCAGCCGGTGCAGGGTGGACTGCTGCAGCCTGACCTTTTTAGAGAGCTCCGTCACGCTGCCGATGCCCTCTCTTTCCATCAAGTGCTTGATGTTACTGTTGAATACATCCAAATCAAAGATCATTTTATCTTCCTGTTATTGCGCGCTAACGTTGCAATTATGCGTTTTTGCATTAGAATAGGTGTTGTTAAGGCGATTATGCTTCATCAGATAATGCAGTTTAGTATAATTCGTCGCCACAGTCATCCTGCCCGATCGGGCAGGCCACATAAGAATCAGGTAAGAAAAGGAGGTCGGTTGATGCGTAATATACAAAAAGTACTGGAGCGTTGGGGCGGTTGGGCTGTGGCAGAGGGCACGCAGCTTGACTGGTCGCCAGTTGCGGCGGGCTTTAAAGGGCTGCTGCCGGATGAGCGGAGAAGCCGGCTCTCCTGTAGCGACAGCGACGGGCTGATTGTCGATGCGGCCATCGCCAAACTGCACAAGGTCGGGCGTACGGACGAGGTCGAGCTGATTATCCTGCACTACCTCTATAATATCTCCAAATCCGCCATTGCCCGAAAAAAGAAATGCTCGGAAGGCAAAGTAAGGAACCAGCTGATGATAGCCGAAACCTTTATTGACGCCTGTATAATTATGAGCGATGCGGAGCTGGAAATGGATGCCTGGGTATAAAATTTCTTCGTTACGAATATAAAAATATAAAAGCAAAGAATAATTTAATTATGACCAGATGTCGTAAGGCAAGTCTATGTTGTTACGCAATTTGCATACACGGCAGAAATAATATTGATAAGGGCTTTTCGTAACGAATTTATACGGATAAATTAGCAATATGGTTCTTTAACGATTACGAACCACAAAGAGAATATCTTCTATATGCACTCCGTTGCCTGCCTTATTGGCAGGCAGGAGTGCATTTTTTATGCCTGAAGCTTTCCTGAGTTCTTAAAGAAAAAATTAGCGCCAGGGGGTTTTCGTTACGAAATAAACCCCTTAATGTAGCAGTATGGACAAATGACAGGCAGGGAGAAATAAAACAGGAAAAGGTTTTCGTAACGAGTTTCCCGCAGTAATATAGCATCATGGATATAAACAACCGGCTGTAAAAGATATTAAAGAAAATGGTTTTTGTTACGAAATAAACCCTTTAATGTAGCAGCATGGATTAGTGACAGGCAGGGAGAAATAAAGCAGGAAAAGGTTTTCGTAACGAGTCCCCCGCAGTAATATAGCATCATGAATATAAACAACCGGCTGTAAAAGATATTAAAGAAAAGGGTTTTCGTTACGAAATAAACCCCTTAATGTAGCAGTATGGATTAGTGACAGGCAGGTAGAAATAAAAAATCAAAAGGTTTTCGTAACGAATAGCCCGCAATAATCTGGCAACATATAAATAATCAAAAGATAAAAAAACTTTAAAATACATCCCAAAAAACGATGTAGGGAGCAAGCTTTCCCTGCGCCGTAATGATACAGGAGGCCAGATATAAAGCATGTTTCCTCAGGAGCCAGGCTTTTGGGCCAGTGTCGGACTCTGGCTTTACAGCCATAAAACAGAATGGGGCTATGCCGGCATCGCCGCCATGTTTTCCCTGCTGCGCAGCGCTTGTGCCCGCACCCCCTGGAGCAAGCGTGTGCTGGACGCGGTGTCGTGCAGCGCGCTGGCTTTCTTTGCTGCGCCGACGCTGCAGGTAATTGGTGCGCTGCTGAACTGGAATATGCCCGAGGCCGCCGCCCAGGTTTTTGCCGTTTATATTGGCTACGTGGGTAATGACTATATCAGCGAAAAGTTAAAGCGCTGGATCAACAAAAGAACGGGAGAGCCAGATGGAAATCAGCCCTGACGGTATCAGCTTTATCAAGCAGGAAGAAGGTGAAAAACTCAAGGCCTATCGGGATAGTCGCGGCATATTAACTATCGGCGTAGGACATACGGGCCTGGTTGCTAATAAGACGATAGCGGATGGCATGGTCATTACGCCAGAGCAAAGTAATAATCTGCTGCTTGCGGATATTTCACATGTGGAGGGTTTTATTAATGAAAAAGTCAGCGTCAGACTGACACAAAATCAGTATGACGCTTTATGTAGCCTGGTGTTTAACATCGGCGTCAGCGCTTTTAATGGGTCGACGGTGCTGAGGAAATTAAACGATGGCGATTATGAGGGTGCTGCAGGAGCCATGCTGTTATGGAAGAGAGCCGGTCAGCTGGCTGACATACTGCTGCCACGCAGAAAAAGAGAGGTCGCTCTTTTTCTAAAAAAATAAGGCTGTCCTGTTTTTATTTAACTCGCTACAAAACGCGATGTTTCGCTATGCCCTATTCATAAAAATAAATAACCAACAACCAAAGGAAATCATGATGATTGAAGTTAATTCATTTGCAGAGTTACGCACCACAAAACCTTCCGCCTCAGGCGATATCGCCATGCTGAAACGTTATTACGATAAAGACTCTACCTTTCAGGGCGGCGGGCGTTTCGTTGGCTTTATTGATGCGTCGATAGCAGCGTCAAAGGACGATGGCGGCTCCGTGGCGGTAGCGACGGGCGGCGGCTATTACTGGAAGCGTATCATTGATAACGTCGAGGATATTAATATCTACCATTTCGGCGGCAAGCGACTGCGCGGCGACAGTAATTTCGATGCGGACAACGGTAAAGTCAACCATGACGCCTGCATCAATATGTATAAATGGGGGCAGGCTTTTTCATCGCCGATTAGCGATACCAGCAAAAATCCGATCCACGGCGTGGGTATTCGCTTCCCGGCCGGGAAATTTCTGGTAAACCCGGTCGATCTTACCGGCGAAGGCGAAATCAACTATTTCAGCCTGTACGGTGACGACTGCGAATACGGCGTGTCGCCGCGCACCATTATTGTTTCCGACCAGTCCGCTGCGACGGTATTTAAAGTGAAAGCGCGCCGCACCGCTATCCGCGGCATTTTCTGGGACGGTCAGGCTACGGCCGACACCGAAACCAATACGGGCGTGATTACGCCGGAAATGGTCAGCAACACGCAGCCCTTTTTTGAAAATACCGTGATTGAAGGCGAGTTCGTTAATATTACCTGCTGCCGCATTGAGAATATCGGCGGCGCCGCTTTCAAACTGCTCGATACGCTGGATACGCGTCTGGATCAGATTTACAGCAATACCACCTATGCGCGAGTGTTTGATATCCAGTGGTCGGATTCTGTTATTGGCGTCTGGGATCACTCAACGGCGGTCGAGCTGTCGAACTGTAACTTCCAGAAAGGATACAGCGACGCCACGCTTTATATGCCGCGCGTCACCCAGGGATTAATCCGCAACGTGTGGATTGAACACACGCGTTTTCCCGGCGATTTGAGCAACGGCCAGTGGATTATTGACGCGCTGAGCATCGAGTCTTCTGAAAACCCGCTGAAGCTGAACTACACCAAGGCCACGATGCGCGCCCTCAGCCTCCAGTCCGGAGCCAAAGTCGACCTGAGCAGATCCGGTACGCCATGGCTGTCAGGCTTTGAATACGGCTGGCGCCGTGATGAAAACTACGGCTCGGAGATGACCGGTTCCCTGAAGGCCGGCTGGTATTCCGGCTACCGCGTCAGCAACGCGACGGATGAGGATAAATGGTTCCGCGTCGGCAAATTCTTTTTCCCTCATGCCAACCAGCACTGGCATCTGGAAATGCACGGCAAAACCCTAAGGGACACCGTTACGCAGCCTGCCGATGCGCCGCTGCTGACCAACGTCTGTGGTAAGGCCTATCTGAACCTCTATCGCGGCGCCAGCTCCGTTGGCGGCAACCTGCATTATGAAGGGGATTCGGGCGTGGTCGACTGCATTGTGAGAACCAGCGACAGCAAAGGCCTGTACGGCGAAGTCTGGATCAAGCTCAAGGCGCAGTGCGGCGACGTGATGGTCAATCTGAAAACGACCGGCCCGTCGCGCTTTGAGGCGGGAGAGTGCTCGCTGTTCAGCGCCGACTTCTCAGAAGTCACAGATTTGGATACCACTAAACGCGTCACGCTTTCTACGGTGATGAATTTTCACAACGGCACTGCCGGTTATGGCTTTGACGGCAGCCTGGCGACGCTGACGACGGCAGTGGCGGAAGCGCCTGCGGCGACCGCAACGCCTGCAGGCTATATCACCGTTAAAATTAACGGCGTAAACCGCAAGCTGGCTTATTTCTGATAAATAAAAGGAGAAAACGGATGAAATGAATGAACGCTAAATGGCTAATCTTTATTTTTCTGTCGGTTGTTATGTTAGCCGCAGTAAAAACCGCGCTTTTTTATCATTCCCACTATGTGGATACCCGTAATCAGCTTCGGCAGCAGCAGGAGCAGGTTAATACGCTACAGCAACGGCTTAACGCCGCGGCCGCTATGGATAAAAAATATGTTTCGCAACTGCAACAGGCCAGGGAAAACGCTGGCCAGCTTGAGCATGATGTTGCTGCTGGCCAGCGCAGGCTGCAGCTCGCCGCCAGCTGCCACAGCGCCACCACGGCCCGCGCCGTCGGCGTGGCTGATGCAGCCGGCCCCCGACTTACTGACGCCGCTCAACGGTATTATTTCACTCTCAGAGAAAGAATAGCGACGGCCCGCATTCAGATAGCGGGATTACAGGATTATATTCGCCAGCAGTGTCAGCCTTAATAAGCGTTATATCCCGACGGATGAAATCTTTTCATCCGCTTTTCTGCTGCCTGCAATTTGCTTTTCATTGCAATAACTAACAGGAGGTGTGCTGGTGACGAATACCAGTAAAACAGCCGGCTGGCTGACGCCGCTTAATGACGAACCAGCCAGGGACGCCGCGCTGGAACAACAACTCAGCACGTGGATCCAGGGGCTTACCGGCCTGGCTGCCGATCGGGTGGCGGTTGACGACGGCGCATCGCCGCCTGCATGGCTGCCGACCGGCGAAAGCGGCTGCGCTTTTATGGTGATGAAAATCGCCGCCGAAGGCACGCCCGTGTTGACTAACCAACAGGAGGACAATGTCCAGCTGTGGCGGGATGAGCTGATGGAATGCCGACTGCATTTTTATGGCCCTTCCGCCCAGCTTTATGCCGCTCGTTTTCGCGACGGAAATACGCTGACGCAAAATCTTGCCGCTTTAAAACAGCTTTCGCTTGGCGTCAGCGATTGCAGCGATATTACCACCCTATTGGAAACGGTTAATAACGTTCAGACCCGCCGTTATGAATTAACGGTCAATGTTGTTCGTAAAATATTCCGTCTCTACGGAATTTACTCACTGGTGGAAACACCCGTTCAATTTTTTGGAGAATAAAATATGCCTCAAGGATTGCCTTTATCCGGCATCGTGAATGTTGACGTCCTGATGTCACCCGTTGCCGCTTCCGGTCGTAACTTTGGCTCAATGCTGATTATGGGGAGCGCCACGGTGATCCCTCTTACGGAACGGCTACGTCTTTATACCGCCGCCGCCGATATCGGGGCCGACTTTGGCCTGGATTCCCCGGAGTACCAGGCGGCAGCCGTCTGGTTTGCGCAGTCGCCGCAGCCGCAGCAGCTTTATATCGGCCGCTGGGCTAAAACGCTCGCCACGGGCGAGGAGGGTAAGGCCGAAACGCTGATCGAAGCCGTCAACGCCGCGCTGGAATATGCTAACTGGTACGGCCTGGCCGTGGCGACTGCCGCAGACGACGTTATCAGCGATGAAGATGTACTCGGCGTGGCGGCGGCTATCGAATCGGCCGGTCAAAGCCGCGTCTTTGCCGTTACCACCGGCAGCGCAGCGGTGCTGGATGCGACTTCCACCACGGACGTCGCCGCCCGGCTGAAAGCGGCAGGCTATGCGCGCACCTTCGTGCAGTATTCCACCCGCAGCCGCTTTGCCGCGATTTCCGCGTTCGCCCGTGCCTTTACCGTTAATTTCAACGGCAGCAACACCACGCTGACGCTGAAATTTAAGCAGGAGCCGGGCATCGCTTATGAAACCCTGAACGCCAGGCAGGCCGCCGCGCTGGAAAGCAAAAGGGCCAACGTCTATGTCCTTTTCGCCAACGACAGCGCCATTCTGCAACAGGGCGTCATGGCTAACGGCGACTTCTTTGATGAGCGCCACGGGCTGGACTGGCTGCAAAACTTCGTGCAGACCAACCTGTATAACCTGCTCTACACCTCTGCCAGCAAAATTCCGCAGACCGAAGCGGGCATTACCCGGCTGATGGGCAACGTGGAGGCATCGATGGATCAGGCCGTGACCAACGGGCTGATCGCGCCGGGCGTCTGGAACGGTGGCGAGATTGGTCAGCTGGCTGCCGGCGACATGCTTACCAAAGGCTATTACGTCTATGCCCAGCCGCTGGCGCTGCAGTCGCAGGCCGATCGCGAAGCGCGTAAAGCGCCACTGATGCAGGTTGCCTGCAAACTGGCCGGTGCCGTGCACTACGCCGATGTCCAAATTAACGTTGTTCGCTAAGGAAAAAAATATGTCTGCCTATTCATTTATGGATGTTACCGCCTCTTTTATTGGCCCGGGCGCGGTATTTGATTTGGGAAGCGGTTCCGGTAGCTCGGAAGAGGGCATTACCGTTTCCATGAAGGAAAATAAAAACAGCATGAAGCTGGGGATTGACGGCGAAGGGATGAATACCCTGCTGCCGGGCACGTCCGGCCAGATTACCGTTAACCTGCTGGAAACCTCGCCGGTGAATAAAAAGCTTTCGCTGGCCTATAACGCGCAGAGCGCAAGCTCTGCCAGCTGGGGGAAAAATATTATCGTGATCCGCAACAGCGCCTCGGGTGAAGTCATCACCGCGCGCGGCGTGGCTTTTCAGAAGCTGCCAGATCGTAAATTCGCCAAAGAGGGCGGCACCACAGCCTGGATCTTCGACTGCATCAAAATCGATGTGGTGATGGGGGAATATTAATCGATGGAATTCACACTCAACGAAACCACGTTCCGTATCGCTAAGCTGGACGTTTTTCAACAGCTTAAAGTCTCGCGAAAGCTGCTGCCGCTGCTGGCCGGGCTGCTCTCCGATATCAACACGGTGAAATCGGCGGCGGCGCAGGGCGACTATTTCCAGGTGCTGGAAAAAGCTCTGCCCGCTATTGCGCACTCTCTGGCCGACATGAGCGAGGAAGACACCAATGCGATTTTGCATCCCTGCCTGGCAGTAGTCTCGCGCCAGCAGGCAAAAAGCTGGGTGCCGATCTTCTCTCAGGGTGTGCTGATGTTCGATGACCTCGATCTGATCACCATGCTGAAGCTGGTGCTGCGGGTAGTGGAGGATTCGCTGGGCAGTTTTTTGCCCGAACTCCCCGTCAGCAGGAGCGAGGTCCCGGCAGCGGGCTGACGCTGGAAACGCTTCCTGACGGGGAAGATTTTCTGATGCGCCCGGTGGATGCCGGGCTTATCAGCTACACCGCGCTCAAGGATGGCTCAGTGGATCTGGCGGATATTGCTCGCCTGAACGACTGGCTGGATCTGAAAGCGGATAATCAACACCGCATTGAGCAATGGAAACAGGCCAATGAACGCTGAAAATACAAAAAATTTTCTGATGGTGCTGGATACACAGCTGGCGGCGGAGGCCGCCAGCTGGCAAAAAGTCAGGCAGTTTGTTGAGGCGCCGGGCTGGCAAAACAACGAACAGGCGGCAAAGGCGCTCGATCTGCAAAAGATCAAACAGACGGTAGAGCAGGCGGGTAAAGCGCTGGTGGACTACATCAACCGCTTCGCCAGTCGTCTGGAGCAGCTTGGCGTCCGTGCGCAGAATGCCGGTACGCCAGCGGGCGATCTCAACGCGCTGGAATACGGCGCGGCCCAGACCGGCCTCAGCAACGATGCCATAGCGAAAGCTTTCCAGACCCTCATTAATAAGCCGGGCGCGGAAGCGCGCCTGAATAAGCTGGGCGTGGCAACGCGCGACGCCAGCGGCCAGAAAAAAACGGACAGCGAACTCTTCAGCGAGGCCAGCAGCAGGCTTGGCGCTATGCCGGAAGAGCAGGCGCTGGCGACTGCCAATAGTCTGGGACTTGCGCCCGATATCCTGGCCGCCATGCAAAGAGGGCTGGGGAAATTTATCGGCGACTATAACCAGCTTTCCGACTCTCTCGGCGTCAATATGACGCAGGCCGTCTCCGGCGCCGACCACTTTATGACGGCCAGGCGCAAGTTTGATGAGGTTGTCGAACTGCTGCAAACCAACAGCAGCACCCGGCTAAACGAGGGGCTGGGAAGCATCTTTGACGACTTCACGAAGAAGCTGACCGACAACGCGCCTGACGTCGAGCGCGTGCTTGATGGCGCGGTAAGCCTGCTGCTGCTGCTTGCTGAAGTGGGGGAAAGGGTCATGCTGCGTCTGATCCAGGCGGTGGCCGATTTAAGCGGCTGGTGGGACTCGCTGGATAGCAGTTCGCAGGAGCTGATCGTCACGCTTGGCGTATTGACGGCGGCCTGGCTGGCGCTGAACAGCGCTTTTTTACTCTCGCCCATAGGAATAGTCGTGGCGCTGGTGGCGCTGCTTTTCACGCTTTACGACAGTTATAAAACCTGGCAGGAGGGCGGAAAAACCCTGATTGACTGGGATCAGTGGGCGCCAGGCATCAACGCGGCCAAAAAGGCGCTGGACTGGCTGCTGGAGAAATTCGGCCGGCTTACGGCAGGCACGCTTGACTGGAAGGGTGGGCTACAGGCTATTACCGATTTTGTGACGGGTAACTGGTCGGCGGGCATGACCGCCGCCGTGGATAAGGTGAAGAACTATTTCGATAACTTCTTTACCGATATCACTAATAAGCTGGCCAACAGTCCAATCTGGCGCTTTGTGAAAAAAATGGCCGGAGAGACACAGGCCGCCGTGTCGGACATCTCATTGCCAGGTTTGGCGGATCCAAACAGCCCGTTGAACCCGCAGCAGGCCCGGATGCTGGCGAACGTGATGACGTGGTCTGCCAATGACAGTCTGACAGGCGCGCTGCCTTTCAGCATGGGCGGCCGTTTACCCTGGCAAAGTGAAATAGCGCAGAGCCGAACGGACAGCACCGTGGGCATCCAGCAGGAAACCAATATTTATGTGCAGGGTGGCGAGCCACACCTGACGGCCCAGAGAGTGGCGGACAGTCAGTTCGATGTGAACTCGCAATTCGTCCAGACCGTAAGGAATATGCCGGTATGATAAAAGGTTTCCCCACGCTATTAATGCAAAGCAAACGTAAAATCGGTTTACTTATTCCCAATGTGGTGATGAAAGAGAGCCACACCGACAAACTGACCGTCACCACGCATCCTGTCGAAGCGGGCGCCACCATCGCCGATCATGCTTATCTCTCGCCTGCGCAGCTGACTATGGAGGTAGGCTTTTCCGGCGGCGGTTCGCTGGTGGACTTTATGGATACGACACAATTTGGTATCCAGGCATCGTTAAGCCCGGCAGAAAGCTACCAAAATCTGCGGGAGCTGATGACCAACAGGCAGCCGCTGACCGTGGTGACCGGCAAGCGGTTGTACAACAACATGCTGATTACCTCGATTATCGTGACAACAGAGCCTTCTACGGAACACGTGCTGTTCGCCTCGTTAGGCCTGACCGAGCTGATGATTACGCAGACGCGAACGGTCAGCAGTGCGGAAAAGGAAAACATGGCGCAGGGCGCGAAGACCTCTGCCGTGCGGAATAGCGGCAAGAAAGTCGCGAGGCCCGGCCCGGCGAATGCGGTTCTCAGGACGGGGAGCAGCTGATGACTATTACCGAAATTCCGCTGACGCCCGATAATCAGCTGTTCGATATTTCCATCAATAATATCGATTACAAAATGCGTATTATCTGGCGGGAAAGCGGCTGGTTTCTCGATCTGCAAAACAGCGACGGCGCGGATATTATCGCGGGCATTCCGCTGGTGACCGGCGCCGACCTGGTGGCGCAGTATGCTTATCTGCAGCTGGGCTTTGGCCTGTGGCTGTTTTCCGACAGCAGCGGCAATACCGCCCCGGGTCAGTACGATCTCGGTTACACCGCGCATCTTTGCATTATCACGGAGGCGGCATGAGCGTTAACTGGATGCGCTACTGCGAACTGCTGCTGGAAGATGCCGGTAAAGCGTCGATTATGCTGGGCGATCTGAGCATCGAATTTGTGATTAATACGCATGTGCAAAGCAGCGGCAGCACGGCAACTATCAGCATTTATAACCTGAGTGCGGAAACCCGCAACGCGATCGTGAGCGGCAAATATAAAAAGCTGCGCCTTATCGCGGGCTATACAGGCATCTTGCCGGATAACAATGAAGAGGAGCCGGTTATACCTGACTATATGGTAGGGAAAGTAGTGGAAAACCCGCCGCTTAAGCCAGGCGGCCCCAGCTACGGCGAAATTTTTAGCGGCGAAATCCGCTATGCGTTTATTGATAAAATCGGCACCAAAGAATCTACGCAGGCCAGTCCGGAAAGCGTATTGAAAATTCAGGCTATCGATGGTCACCAGGCCGCAATGGAGGCTACGGTCAACACTACCGTCGCCGCAGGTTACGATACCAGCGCCATCCACAGGTTAACCCTGCGCAGCTTTAATCCCTACGGCGTGACCGCTGGCGCCACCGGCACCATGCCGCCCACGCGTTTTCCCAGGGGGCGGGTGCTTTATCAAACGGCCAGTCGGGTAATGGATAACGTGGCTGCGCAGTGTCGCGCGACCTGGCAGTTTGTCGATGGCAAGCTGCAAATGGTGCCGGAGGAAAGCTATCTCGATCGCATTGTGGTCCTGAACAGCCAGACCGGCATGATCGGCGCGCCCGAACTGACCACGGAAGGGGTCAACATCAAATGCCTGATCGACCCAACGCTTCGTCTGCATGGTCTGGTGCATATCAATCAGGCTGCGCTTAACAGCATGCGTAATGCCATGGAATCGGTCAACCGTGCGGCCGCCGAAGAAAGAGAGGCGGCGGCAAAAGGAAGCAAAGCGCAGCCGCAGGCGGCGCCTCAGGACGAGCAAAAGAAAGCGCTGCCGCCTGCCGATATCGCGGCCGATGGCGTCTATATCGTTAAAGGCATCACTTACGAGGGCCAGACCCGCGATAGCAAGTGGTATATGACCCTGACCTGCGTCGTGCGGGATAAACAGACCGCGCTTAAGGCGGCCGCCGCGCCGCGCTAATTCAACCATCCGCCCGAGGCGGTTTTTTTTGGAGTTTTTTATGCCCGTTTCTATCCAGTCAGTGATTGGCGGGGAAGCTCAGGCGTATCGGGCTTTAGCGGACATGGTGTCCACAACGCTACGCGTAGCCTTACCCGGCATTATTCAATCTTTCGATCCCGATACCGTAACCTGTGTGGTGCAGCCGGCCATTAAGGGCAGCGTGCGCAATGCCAGCGGCCAGCCGGTTTCTCAGGCGCTGCCCCTGCTGGTCGACGTTCCCATCGTTTTTCCACGCGGCGGCGGCTGTACCATCACCTTTCCCGTTAAAAAGGGCGATGAATGCCTGGTGATCTTCAGCGATCGCTGCATCGACTTCTGGTGGCAAAACGGCGACGTGCAGGAACCGGTCGATCCGCGTCAGCACGATCTGTCCGACGCTTTCGCGCTGGTCGGCCCGCAGTCACAGAAGGAAAAAATCAGCGCCATCAGCACGGAAGCTTTGCAAATCCGCACGGATGAAGGTCAGGCCTTTATCGAGCTGAAACAGAGCGGCGAGGTCAATATCACCACTACGCGGCTAACGCTTAACGGCAATCTGCATGTCAGGGGGGACATTACCTCAACCGGCGATCAGACCGCTGGTGGCGTCAGCCAGATCGATCACGTCCATGGCGGCATCCAGAGCGGCAGCAGCTACACAAGGGGGCCGCAATGAGATATCGCAGAGAAGAGCAGGACGGCGATTACGCCTTTGGTCAAGGGGACAGCGCTTTCCTGGTTAACTCGCCGGCGTGCGTGGCGCAGGCGATTAAAACGCGGCTGCAATTATGGTATGGGCAATGGTTTCTGGATACCACGGAAGGCACGCCCTGGCTGCAATCGCTTACCGGCAAGCAGAACAGCGCGGCGGCAGAAATGGTTCTGCGCCAGCGCATCCTTGCTACCCAGGGCGTTAAGTCCATTCTCTCTTTTAATACCACGTTCGACTCTTCATCCCGCCGGGCAATTTTCACGGTAAGCGTGGAAACGCTGTACGGCACGACGACAGTAACAAGCGAGGCATAATGGCTCTTAAGACAGACAGGCTGGGGTTATCGGCAACGATAACGGCCCAGGGGATCGGCGCGCCTGATTACCAGACAATCCTCAGCGCGCTGACCGACTATTTCCGCCAGATTTATGGCACCGACGCATATCTGGAACCGGACAGCAAAGACGGCCAGATGATAGCGATTATGGCGCTGGCGATCCACGATGCCAATAACATGGCGATAACCTGCTACAACTCGTTTTCGCCCTCTACCGCGGTGGGCGACGCGCTGACGCGCAATGTAAAAATCAACGGTATCGTGCGTAAACCCGCGACCAACTCAACGGTAGATGTGCAGCTGGGCGGCATGCCGGGCACCACCATCGTTAACGGCTCGGTCAGGGACGGTAATAACGTTATCTGGAACCTGCCTGCAAGCGTAACGATTGCCACCACGGGAACGGTCACCGTGACGGCCACCTGCGCGGAAACCGGGCCGATAGCGGCGGTAAGCGGTTCCGTTAATCAAATCAACACGCCGACGCGCGGCTGGCAGACGGTGACCAACCTGAATGCGGCGGCCACGGGCAGCGTTGCCGAAACGGATGCAGAACTGCGACTGCGCCAGGCGCAAAGCGTTTCATTGACGGCATTGACCACTTTTGACGCGCTGGATGGCGCGATTTCAAATATCGCAGGCGTTGTTGGGCATAAGCTTTACCAGAACGACAGTGATGATAAGGATACGAATGGGCTGCCCGGCCATACTATTTCGGCAGTGGTGCAGGGCGGTGACGCGAATACGATTGCCGACGTTATTCGCAAAAAGAAATCTCTGGGCGTAGGCACGTTTGGCAACACCACCATAACGCTTGCCGACAGCTATGGCACGCCCCAGGCGATCCGCTTTTCACGGCCGGTGCCGGTGCCGGTTTATCTGTCGCTGGAGCTGAAAGCGCTAACGGGCTATACCAGCCCCGTTGCAGAGAAAATCAAAAAGGCGCTGGCGGCCTATATCAATAGTCTGGGGATCGGCAACAGCGTTCTGCTCAGCCGTCTTTATTCGCCCGCTAACCTGACGACAGGGCAGGACAGTACGGACAGTCAGTACTACGACATCCTGAGCCTGCTGGCAGGAAAAAGCGAAGCCGCGCTTTCCTCAGGCAATATTGCTATCGGCTATAACGAATTTGCCAGCTGCGAGGCGGATAATATTAAGATATCGGTGACCTCATGAACTATACCGATCTGATCACCAACTACCATCGCGGAAAAGCGAAATACGTCGAGCACGTTGATTTAACCACGCGGCCGCAAAAAGAAATCATCGATCTCTTTAGCGAAATCGTAACGGCGTTAGATATCGACAACGCTACCGGCGCGCAGCTTGATATTTTAGGCGAGTGGATCGGGCGGGCCAGAAGTATTAATGCGCCGATTGAGGATTACTTTTTTACCTTTGATAAAGCCTCGCTGGGCTTCGATCTCGGCAGCTGGAAAGACAGGTACGAACCTGACTCAGGCATTATCAACGTGGATGATGAAGATTATCGCACGATGCTGCGTGCAAAAATCGGCGCCAATAAGTGGGACGGCACGGCTAACACGCTGCCCGCAATTCTGCAGGAAATCTATACGAAGCAGGATATTGATATCACCTTTACCGATAATCAGGATATGACCGTAACGGTGTATGTAACGGCAAAAAACCTGTCCACTATTACCAAAGAAATTATTAAGCAGGGCTATCTGGCGATCAAGCCTGCCGGCGTCACGGTAAATTATGAAATTAATGGAGAATAACGATGGCAAAAAATGACTTTAAACCTTTTGCTACGGGCGAAAGCGCAAACGTGCTGTCACAGGCGGATTATGAAGCGCTGGATGCTACGGCAAACGGCTTTCAAACCGGCATCGCCAGAAGCGAACAGCTGAATAAGGTCTGGCGACAGGCATCAACGATTGCTTCCGTCGTGGCGAGCTTTATGGCGGATAAATCCGGTAATAATGTACTGGACGATGGTGACACAGCGGCATTACAGGCCACGCTGTTAAAAGCCTTGTTAAATAACTCGACCTCTCAGCTGGATGGCCGTTATTTGCAGAGCGGCAAGAATCTTGCGGATCTGAATAACGTAGCGCAGGCGCGCGGCAATCTTGGTTTGGGCAGCCTGGCGTTAAAAAATGGGCTTAGCGCGGCAGAGGTGGGGGCTTTTCCCGCCGAGGGCGGCACTATTGGCTCCCGAGGCATAAAAGCGCCCGGTATTTTTGTTGACAACCATACTATGCCTGGAAGTTCTCAGGGCATGTATATGCAATGGAATGAAAGTAACGGTATAGGAGAAGGTGCATTAATTTGTAACCGAGGCACTGGTTCAGGTGGGTTCGTTCTACGTACCGTTAATTCAGATAACTCTGTCGAAACAGGTAGAGTTACAATCAATGGCAATGGCGATCTGAATACTTCTCGCTATCTGACAGAAATGGGACAGCGGGTTTTTAGCCCGAATAATCCGGCCACACAATTTAGCGGCGCGGGCTGGTTTAAAGATATAGCCACAGGTTTTATCATTCAGTGGGGCGTTACATCAAATGGCTCAAGTAATATTGAAAACCATAATTATAATATTGCCTTTCCACGAGCAGCTCTGGTTGTTATCGGAAGTTTAGGTACAAACCAGGATTTAGGTCGCGTGGTTTATCTACAAGTGGCTAACAATTCTGTTTTTTCATCCCGTACTACAAGTAGTGGCATTGGTTTTTGTTGGATCGCACTAGGATATTAATTATGAATAACTATTTTTACAGCAAAAAAACTAATGGTTTCTATCCGGAGATAATGAAAGCGGATTACGAGTCATCTCCAGATGGATGGCCCGATGATGCCGTGGTGGTCAGTGAGGAGTCTTACAACAAGCTTTACGAGGGGCAGGCCCATGGGAAAATTATCACTGCTGATAATGATGGTAATCCGATTTTAATTGATCCACCAGGCCCCACAACAGGACAGCTGATTGCCCTCGCTGAGGAGCAGCGAGGTAACTTATTGGCAGAAGCAACAATCGCAATCGCCCCATTGCAGGATGCAGTTGAACTGGATGAAGCGACTGATGAAGAAAAAGTTCAGCTCGCGGCATGGAAAAAATATCGGATCCTGTTAAACAGGCTTAATGTTAATACTGCTCCTGATATTATCTGGCCGGAGAAACCCTGAATGGTATTAAGCCCAGTGAAGCGACTCTATGGCGTTTTTTACTGGGACTTATCTTGCTTATTAAGGTTGGTAATTTCCATGGAAGAAATACTGAATGCTTTATTCAGTAAAGCTTACCTCGCTAAGGAACCGTATACTACATAGAAGATAAAAAGGAAACAGGGCCAATTGACATTACCGCCCTGACAGTAAAACCCATGCTGATTAATAAGTAACCTCGCCTTATCCTGGTTTTATTTTTTTTAATTTATTCGATGAGGTCGCTTTTAGTTATAAATAAATATGCATCAGGAGGTGAATTTTTTTCTGCCTCCTGTGCTATTTTTAATTTTCTTTCTTAATAGAAATAAACGGCCTGACAAAAGCCAACCACAAACTCTTCTTCATCTTTAACGTTACAGGGCGTGAATCCCTTATCCTGCTCCATATTATTTTTTTCTCCTGCCTTACTAATTCTGAGCTTCTGTCCCCAATAGTTGTTACTTTCTCCAGCGGTTCATAGGTGTTTATCAATGATGGAACTACGCCATGTATATCAATTAAACCAAATTCTTTAAACGTCGTCCATTGATCGGCTACGCACCAGATCGGGAAGAGGTTCGCCAGCATCTTTTTTGCTGCCGGTTTATTGATAACATAGCCGTGTGAGAAAGCTGCGTTAAGGACTTTATGAACGTGATGATTATCATCCGTAGAATAAAGCTTCTTGCTCTGATAATGATTAACATCAGAAAGCAGAGTGACATTACACTGCCTGTTATTATTTTCAGCAATACTCTGCAAATGTTTCCCGATATCAGCGGGAACGGTCACGTCATCCTCCAGAATCAAGGCTAAATCATAGTCAGAGTCCAGCAGCTGCTTATAAGCCTTCAGGTGGCTCATTGCGCAGCCTACTTCTCCTTTAGTGATGGCGTAGCTCACCTCCCTTTTATAGAAAAAGAACTCGTCATCGGCTATTTTAGAACCGTCCACAGCTTTAATAGTAATAAATTCTTTACCTACAGCAGCCAGCTGTTTCTGCATAGATTGAAGCCTGTCTGTAGAGACAGGCAAATTGATTACGAAAATGGCTATATTACTCATCTTTTATCCACTATTACTTTTTTATCGCTGTTGAGGCTGGCCAACAAAATCAGTGTACTGAGCAGTACTATATACTCTATAGAGGTTAACAGTACATCTGTCATGCCATACAGCAACGCAGAGATTACCATAATCGAGACAGGGTTACTAAAGACACCTTTTATGCCATTATCAAAAATCAATTTTATAAAGAAGAATAAAAGAACAAGGAAGCCAAAAATGCCAAACAGCGAGGTGTACTGAAGGAATTCATTATGCAGATGTACATCAATATATTCCAAAGCAAATGAATCAGGATGGTTTGTAGTTATCCAGTTGCGAATTATGTTGTTTCTGGTGACCTGTGTTTGGCCCAGTGGATTTTCCTGAATAGCCACAAGGCCCGATTGCCAAAGGGTAAAACGAGATCCCAGGGATGTGTGGTCATCACCCTGACTGAATCGTGTTATTTCCTGCTGCGTGGTATCAACGCGTGAATAAATGATGCCCTTACCAAAAGTTGCGATGATCGCAAAAGCTATAATAATGGCTATCACCGGTAAAGGTTTGATGAGTTTTCCTCGCCAGAGCGCACTAACCATAATCGCCACTGACAGAAGCGTATGAATAAACATAGCAGAACGGGTTTCAGTCAGTAGAATGATATATATAGAAAGCAGACAGGTAAAAATGATGGCGGTAAACTTGACGGATAGTGAATTTATTTGATTAAGCATCGTCATCATAGCCAACGCCAGCGCGCTGTAAGCATAGGCGGTAAGCGTTGCACGATTTATACCAAGAACGATCCTGTCAACGCCGTTTATATGCTGCCAGATGCCGTAAATGCTGGAAAGGATAAAGGCAAAAGATAAAGAAATCCATGTTAATTTATAAAGTAGCGTCTTACTGATTAGCTCTTTTTTTACGCCCCACAAGGTAAATAAAGCGATAAGAGCAGCTAAAAACCAGCGTTTAGCCGGAGTGAATAAGAGGCCGTTGTCCACTCCGGGAATTTTATTGTACGATACAACCAGTGACCATACGGTAAACATAATTGCCAGAAGCAGACCGGGAAGGATTATTTTAGAAGTAAAAAGCGTTGAGCGAATATCTTTAAAGTTCAGTAAAATCCCAGCGGCGCAAAGATAGCTACAAAAATAGAATGAAACTCTGCTGGCCTTTTCATGGAAAAATCCGAAAGGCAATATCAGTAAAAGTAAGGCCAGAGAACTAAAAAATATTACCCTGGTGACTTGCTCATTTTTTGTATATTTCCGGGAGGAAGGTAATTCGCTCATTTAGAATCGAGTCCTTGGCACAAGGGAGGTTAAACCGTTACGAATGGAGGTTAACTGAATAAATACCTGATAACATTTGCTGGGGATACTGCCGCCACTTCCTTTATGGGTAATCATTGCGCCTGCCTTCAGGGGAGTAATTTTAGTACTGCCGACTGAGAAAATTAGCCTTCGTTTATAACTGATCTATAAAGAAAAATCAAAATAGCCCGCTTAAAGGTAAGCGCGGGGTCTTACCTATCTCTTTGAAAGAAATGATAAACTTCATTGTCGTGCATTTGAACCATCCAGACGGCACGCCGCTGGCGCGAGCCTCAAACCAGCTTCTTCACCAGCGCCTCGCTGTGGCGGATATGGCTGGAAGCGCGTTCGGGATCGTGCTGCACCAGCGCCATAAACAGCAGGTCAGTCAGCGTCAGCTGGGCGGACGTTGAGGAGATAGCCGCGCTGCTGGTAGTTTGCTCTTCGGCCACCGTATAAAGGCAATGCGTGGCGCACTGTTGCAGCGTGTTCGGCGTAAAGCCGGTGAAGGCCAGCACGTTGGCCCCGGCACGCCGCGCTTCCTGAGCGGCAAGGTTGATTTCGCGTCGTTCGCCGGTATAGGAAATTGCCAGCAGCACATCGCCCGGATTTAACGCCTGCACGCTGGCCAACAGAGCATGCATATCCTGCTCGGCCACGGCGTGAATACCAATTTTCATCAGCTTCCACGAAAAATCTTTCGCCACCAGCCCCGACGCGCCGATACCTACCAGAACAATGCGATTCGCTTCCTTCAACAGCTGCAACGTTTCCGTTAGTTTTTCCTCGCTATTGATATCCAGCGTGGCGCGGATAGCGGATTGTTTTTCCGCCAGCAGTTTCTCGCCCACGACTTTTAACGGATCGTCGCTTAAGATCAGGTTATGCACGGTAACAGCATCTTTTTTCGCCAGCGATTCGCTCAGCGCCAGCTTCAATGCCGGAAATCCCTTGTAGCCCAGCTTCTGCGCAAACTTCACCACGCTGGACTGGCTGACGCCCGCTTCTTCTGCCAGCTTCTGCGAGCTGAGATGCCGCGCCTTATCCGGCTGCGACAGTAAAAAATCAGCGAGGCGTCGCTCGTTCAGCGCCAGAGTGGGATAGAGTTGGCGAATACGTAATAGTGAGCTCATTGGCTCCTCCTTAAAACGGCCTGAACACGCTTCAGCACGTCAGCTACCCTTAGAAAAGGCGGCTTGTGTATTAAAAATAACTCTTCGGAAAACGGTTATGAATATAATATTCAGTAATTAATCAGAATACAGAATTAAAAATTCATTTGTGAGGATAGCATGGATCTTGGCGCACTGATTTCAGAAACACGTAATGCGGACACGATAGACCTTGATAGCCTCTCCACGCTGGAGATGGTGACGAAATTTAACGATCAGGACGCCACCGTTGCAGCAGCAGTGCGCAGGACGCTGCCGCAGGTGGCGCAGGCGGTAGACGCGGCGGCCGCTTCGTTACAGGAAGGCGGCAGGCTTATCTATATGGGGGCGGGCACCAGCGGCCGGCTCGGCGTGCTGGACGCTTCCGAATGTCCACCTACCTTTGGCGTGCCGCATGGGCTGGTGGTAGGCGTAATCGCGGGCGGGCCGGGCGCGCTGCTGAAAGCGGTCGAGGGCGCCGAGGATGATGAACAGCTGGGCGTAAGCGATTTGCAGGCGCTAAAGCTGACGCCGCAGGATATGGTGGTCGGCCTGGCCGCTTCCGGACGCACGCCTTATGTTATTGGCGCATTGCGTTTCGCCCGCCAGTCCGGCTGCCGCACGGCAGCGATCTCCTGTAACCCGGACTCGCCCATCGCGCATGAAGCGGCCATCGCCATTTCGCCGGTCGTGGGGCCGGAGGCGCTCACCGGATCGACGCGGTTGAAATCGGGAACGGCGCAGAAGCTGGTGCTGAATATGATCTCAACGGGCGCCATGGTGAAAATCGGCAAGGTCTATCAGAACCTGATGGTGGACATGCAGGCGACCAACATCAAACTGGTCGATCGCGCCTGCCGGATGGTTTGCCAGGCGACGGGCTGCGAGCGGGAAGAGGCGGAACGGGCGCTCCGGCAAACGGCATATGAAGTAAAAACCGCTATCCTGATGGTGCTGAGCGGCGTTGACGCAACGAAAGCCGCTACGCTGCTTGCCGAACACGGCGGCTTCTTACGCGCGGCATTACAGGCGAGTATGCGCTGAAGCGGATTTACCTGCGCCGCACGGTTTTGACATTGTTGTCTCAGCGTCCACTATTATTAACAGCGTTATGACGACGCGAAACGCGTCTGGTTTATGGGTTTTCCCCGAGGAGAAAGGTTTGATAACTGGTCAGGAACGACGTGTGGTGTTTTTCGATCTCGACGGCACGCTGCATCAGCAGGATATGTTCGGCACTTTTATGCGCTATTTGCTATGGCGTCAGCCGATCAACCTGTTGCTGGTGGCGCCTTTGCTGCCCGTGGTCGGCGCCGGCCTGCTTCTCAGGGGGCGCGCTGCGCGCTGGCCAATGAGTCTGCTGCTGTGGGCAATTACGTTCGGCCACAGCGAAAAGAAACTGCTGGTGCGCGAAGAAGCCTTTGCGCAGTGGTTCCGGCAACGGGTCACCGCTTTCCCGGTGGTGCAGCAGCGGCTGACCGACTACCTGAACAGCGTTGACGCCGACGTCTGGCTGATCACCGGCTCGCCACAGCCGCTGGTGGATCTGGTCTATTTCGACTCCGCTTTTCTGCCGAAGGTCAAACTGATCGCCAGCCAGATGTCACGCGGCTACGGTGGACGAATACTGACGATGCGCTGTCTGGGACATGAAAAGGTGGCGCAGCTGGAAAAGCGTATCGGCACGCCTTTGCAGCTTTACAGCGGCTACAGCGACAGCAAGCAAGATAACCCGCTGCTTTTCTTCTGCCAGCATCGCTGGCGGGTAACGCCGCAGGGCGAACTGCAACAGCTGGAGTAAACGGGTATACTGCCCCGCGATTTTTTGCTGGAGGCTCAGGTGAGCGATACCCAAATTGATGAAAAATGGATGCGCCATGCTTTAACGCTGGCGCGCCGTGCCTGGGAAGAAGGCGAAGTGCCCGTTGGCGCCGTGCTGGTGCAGGGCGATACCGTTATCGGCGAAGGCTGGAACCGGCCTATCGGCTATCACGATCCGACCGCACATGCGGAGATTATGGCGCTGCGGCAGGGCGGCAAGGTGCTGGAAAACTATCGGTTACTGGATACCACGCTGTATGTTACGCTGGAGCCGTGCGTGATGTGCGCGGGCGCGATGGTGCACGGCAGGGTGGGGCGGCTGGTGTTTGGCGCGCGGGATGAGAAAACCGGCGCGGCCGGGTCGTTGCTGGATATCCTGGGCCATGCGGGCATGAATCATCAGGTCAGCGTGGAACAGGGCGTGCTGGCGGCAGAGTGCGCGGCGATGCTAAGCAATTTCTTCCGCCAACGTCGGGCGGAGAAAAAGGCGCTGCGCGACAGGCTGCGCGCCGAGCTGCTGAAAGGAGAATAAGCAGGGCGCTGGATAACAGCGCCCTTTTGCAGCAAAGAGCAGAGCGCGCGGTCAGTCTTAAAAACGCATAACGTGTCGCCCGTGCCATGCTCCGGGTGTTTTCACTTCATCGCCGTCCGCCGCGCCCATGTTCAGTTCATTGCCACCTGCGGCGCTACGGCCGGATAGTCTTTACCCAGCTGCGCTTCCATCGCTGCCTGCTGCGCCAGCTTCCTTTCCTGCTCCTGTAAATAGCCCACCAGGCTTAGCTGATAAATGCGGATGTTTTCCACATAGTTGTAGGCTTCCTGGCCGCGCGCGTAGCCGTAGGTGGTCTGGCTGTAATAGCGTTTCTGACTCAGCATCGGTAGCCGTTGCTTGACGTCGGCCCAGCTGTCCGGATTGCCTTTCTGCTTTTCGGTCAGCCTGCGCGCGTCCAGCATATGCGCGTAGCCCATGTTATACGCCGCCAGCGCGAACCAGATGCGCTCATCCTCCGGGATGGTCGGCGGCACCTTCTCCATCATTTTCACCAGATACGCGCTGCCGCCGCGAATGCTCTGTTCCGGATCGGTTCTGTCGCTGACGTTGACGCTGTCCGCCGTATTGCGGGTCAGCATCATCATGCCGCGCACGCCGGTAGGCGAAGTGGCCTGCGGGTTCCAGTGCGACTCCTGCCAGGAAATAGCCGCCAGCAGCCGCCAGTCGATTTCGCTGGCGTATTTTTGAAACAGCGGGCGGATAGCCGGCAGCATACTGTCGATGGCACGCAGAAAAGTGCGGGTATCGACGTAGTCGAAGGTGCCGACGTGGCCCAGATACTTTTCATCCAGCCGCGCCATCGCGCCTTCTTCCGCCATCTGGTTAAAGTAGTCCAGCATCGCCGCATACAGGCTGTCATCTTCGTCGCGCGCCATATACCAGGTCACCGGCTCTTCATCCGTGATATCAAAAGCCACCGCCAGCTGCGGATGGATCCGCTGTAGCAGCGCGATCGACACCGAATCGCCCACCGTATAGTCGAGCTTGCCGTCTGCCACCGCTTCCAGCAGCGCATTCGGGCTCTGATCGGTCGAGATGGCCCAGTCCAGATCGGGATACTGATTCTGGCGGATATCGCGCAGCGTCGAAGCGAAGGCGGAATCGGACGCAACCGTCAGACGTCCCTTCAGCGCACCCAAATTCGGCGGACGCGGCTTGCCCATCCGGTAAACCAGCTGCTGGGAAACGGAATAGTAGGTCGGGCCGGTACGAAAGCGCGACTGACGATCGCTGTTATAGATTAGCCCGGCCGCCAGCACGTCCGCTTTATCCTCTTCCAGGTCGTCAAACAGCTCGCTGAGGTTTTGACGCACCGTGATTTGCAGCTTTACGCCCAGATAATCGGCGAAGCGTTTCGCCAACTCGTAATCCATACCGGCCGGTGCTTTATTCACTGTGTAGTAAGTCAGGGGCGAATTGAGCGTGCTGACGCGCAAAACTCCCCGTGCTTTTATCTGTTCCGTTCGGTCCAGCCCGCTGCTGTGCCACGGGATCGACGGCCACAGCGCAAGCGCGAGCAGTACCGTCACCAGCCCGATGAACAGATAATTAATTTTCAGGCGTTTCAAATGGTTATCTCTCGATTTCTCTCAGGATTCTGTCTGTAACGGCAGTATTTGTGGTCTTTAATGGTCCCTGAGCGTGGGGCATTTTGCGCAACTCCCTGCGGCGGCGCAACCAGATTTGTGCGGAATTGTGCGCTTTTCAGGCAATTCCCTGTGCCGATTAATTCTGCGCAAACGGTTTCGTAACAGGTGGGGATTCTTTATAATGGCGCCCGTTTTCCCCTGTTGCGCCCAAAGAAGCGCCGCCTGGCGCTCTGACGAGAGATCTTTAATGATGGAAATTCTGCGTGGTTCGCCCGCTCTGTCGGCATTTCGTATTAACAAACTGCTGGCCCGCTTTCAGGACGCTCACCTGCCGGTGAGTGACATTTACGCCGAGTACGTCCATTTCGCCGATGTCAGCACGCCGCTTGACGAGGCTGAAAAAGCCCGTTTACAGCGCCTGCTGAAATATGGTCCTTCTCTCGCCGAACATACCCCCGAAGGTCGCCTGCTGTTGGTGACGCCTCGTCCGGGAACGATTTCCCCGTGGTCTTCCAAGGCGACCGATATCGCCCACAACTGCGATCTGCCGCAGGTGACGCGCCTGGAGCGCGGGCTGGCCTTCTACATCAAAGCGCCGCAGCTGACGGAAGCGCAGTGGGCACAGCTGGGCGCGCTGCTGCATGACCGCATGATGGAAGTGGTGCTCAGCGATCTGTCGCAGGCCGAACGGCTGTTCGCGCATCATGAACCGGCTCCGCTCACCAGCGTGGACGTGCTGGGCGAAGGCCGCACGGCGCTGGAACAGGCCAACCGCAGGCTGGGTCTGGCGCTGGCGGAAGACGAAATCGACTATCTGCAGCAGGCTTTTGAAAAACTCGGGCGCAACCCGAACGACATTGAGCTGTATATGTTCGCTCAGGCGAACTCAGAGCACTGTCGTCATAAAATCTTTAACGCCGACTGGATCATCAACGGCGAACAGCAGCCAAAATCGCTGTTCAAAATGATCAAAAACACCTTTGAGAAAACGCCGGATCACGTGCTGTCCGCCTATAAAGATAACGCGGCGGTAATGGAAGGCTCGCAGGTTGGCCGTTTCTATGCCGATGCGGAAAGCCGATATGATTTCCATCAGGAAGAGGCGCACATCCTGATGAAAGTGGAAACCCATAACCACCCGACGGCAATTTCGCCGTGGCCCGGCGCGGCAACCGGTTCCGGCGGTGAAATCCGCGATGAAGGCGCCACCGGACGCGGCGCGAAGCCCAAAGCGGGTCTGGTGGGCTTCTCGGTGTCCAACCTGCGTATTCCCGGTTTTGAACAGCCGTGGGAAGAGGATTTCGGCAAGCCCGATCGCATCGTTACCGCGCTGGATATCATGACCGAAGGCCCGCTGGGCGGCGCGGCGTTTAACAACGAGTTCGGCCGTCCCGCGCTGACCGGCTACTTCCGTACCTATGAAGAAGAAGTTAACAGCCATAACGGCGTCGAGCTGCGCGGCTACCATAAGCCGATTATGCTGGCCGGCGGTATCGGCAATATTCGCGCCGATCACGTGCAGAAAGGTGAAATCACGGTGGGCGCCAAACTGATCGTGCTGGGCGGCCCGGCAATGAATATCGGCCTGGGTGGCGGCGCGGCTTCTTCTATGGCTTCCGGCCAGTCGGATGCGGATCTCGACTTTGCCTCGGTACAGCGCGACAACCCGGAGATGGAACGCCGCTGTCAGGAAGTGATCGACCGCTGCTGGCAGCTGGGCGAAGAGAACCCGATCCTGTTTATCCACGACGTGGGCGCGGGCGGTCTGTCTAACGCCATGCCGGAGCTGGTCAGCGACGGCGAACGCGGCGGCCGCTTCAACCTGCGCGATATCCTCAGCGATGAGCCGGGCATGAGCCCGCTGGAAGTCTGGTGTAACGAGTCGCAGGAGCGTTACGTGCTGGCCGTGTCGCCGGATAAACTGGCGCAGTTCGCTGCGCTTTGCCAGCGTGAACGCGCACCTTACGCCGTGATCGGCGAAGCCACGGAAGAGATGCATCTGTCGCTGAGCGACAGCCATTTCGATAACAAGCCGATCGATATGCCGCTGGACGTGCTGCTGGGCAAAACGCCGAAGATGACCCGTGAAGCCGTCACGCTGAAAGCCAAAGGCGAGCCGCTGGCGCGGGAGGCAATCACTATTGCCGATGCCGTTAAACGCGTGCTGCATTTACCGAGCGTGGCGGAAAAAACCTTCCTGATCACCATCGGCGATCGTACCGTTACCGGCATGGTTGCACGCGATCAGATGGTGGGGCCGTGGCAGATCCCGGTTGCTAACTGCGCCGTGACCACCGCCAGCTTCGACAGCTATTACGGCGAGGCGATGGCGCTGGGCGAGCGCGCGCCGGTAGCCCTGCTGGATTTTGCCGCTTCCGGTCGCCTGGCGGTAGGCGAGGCGCTGACTAATATCGCCGCCACGCAGATAGGTTCGTTAAAGCGCATCAAGCTTTCCGCTAACTGGATGGCGGCGGCAGGCCACCCGGGCGAAGACGCCGGGCTTTATGAAGCCGTTAAAGCGGTGGGCGAGGAGCTTTGTCCGGCGCTGGGCATCACTATCCCGGTCGGCAAAGACTCCATGTCGATGAAAACCCGCTGGCAGCAGGGCACCGAGCAGCGCGAAATGACGTCGCCGCTTTCGCTGGTGATCACCGCTTTTGCCCGCGTGGAAGACGTGCGCCGCACCGTGACGCCGCAGCTGCAAACGGCCAATCCTGACAATGCGCTGCTGCTGATCGACCTTGGCCAGGGTGTGAACGCGCTAGGCGCGACGGCGCTGTCGCAGGTGTATCGTCAGCTGGGCGACAAGCCTGCCGACGTGCGCGACGTGCAGCGGCTGGCGGGCTTCTTCACGGCCGTGCAGACGCTGGTGGCGGAAGAGAAGCTGCTGGCCTATCACGACCGCTCCGACGGCGGGCTGCTGGTAACGCTGGCGGAAATGGCTTTTGCCGGCCACTGCGGCATCGAAGCGGATATCGCCGCGCTGGGCAGCGATGCGCTGGCTGCGCTGTTTAACGAAGAGCTGGGCGCCGTCATTCAGATCGCGGCGGCCGATCGTGAATACGTAGAGCAGGTTTTTGCCGCTCAGGGACTGGCGGACTGCGTGCATATGCTGGGCCGCGCGCTGCCTGGCGATCGTTTTGTGATCTCCTCCGGCCATTCGGCAGTCTATAGCGAAAGCCGCAGCACCCTGCGTACCTGGTGGGCAGAAACCACCTGGCAGATGCAGCGCCTGCGCGATAACCCGGCGTGCGCCGATCAGGAACACGAAGCGAAGAAGAACGCCGATCCGGGCCTGAACGTGAAGCTGACCTTCCGGCCGGAAGAAGATATCGCGGCGCCTTACATCGCGACGGGCGCGCGGCCAAAAGTGGCCGTGTTGCGCGAGCAGGGCGTTAACTCCCACGTCGAGATGGCGGCGGCTTTCCATCGCGCCGGCTTTGATGCGGTCGACGTGCATATGAGCGATCTGCTGGCTGGCCGCCGCGATCTGGCGGATTTTCAGACGCTGGTGGCCTGCGGCGGCTTCTCCTACGGCGACGTGCTGGGCGCGGGCGAAGGCTGGGCCAAATCCATCCTGTTCAACAATCGCGTGCGCGACGAGTTTGAAACCTTCTTCCATCGCCCGCAAACGCTGGCGCTGGGCGTCTGCAACGGCTGCCAGATGATGTCCAACCTGCGCGAGCTAATCCCCGGAAGCGAAGCCTGGCCGCGCTTTGTACGTAACCAGTCGGAGCGCTTCGAGGCTCGTTTCAGCCTGGTGGAAGTGGCGGCCAGCCCGTCGCTGCTGCTGGCCGGGATGGCAGGATCGCAGATGCCGATTGCCGTTTCACATGGCGAAGGCTTTGTGGAAGTGCGCGACGAGGCTCATCTGGCCACGCTGGAGCATAAAGGCCTGGTGGCGCTGCGCTTTGTCGACAACTTCGGCAAGGTGACCGAGCAGTATCCGGCTAATCCAAACGGCTCGCCAAACGGGATTACAGCGGTGACCAACGAAAGCGGCCGCGTCACCATTATGATGCCGCATCCGGAACGCGTTTTCCGCACTGTCAGTAACTCCTGGCATCCGGCAGAGTGGGGCGAAGACAGCCCGTGGATGCGGATTTTCCGCAACGCGCGCAAGCAGCTTGGTTAAGTTTTTCCTTAACTTCAAAGGCAGCTTCGGCTGCCTTTTTTAATGTTTTTAAGCCAGTGGTGAACAACCGTTGCAAAATAGCGACAGGCCGTAAATCAGGTGTCTCTTAATGGCGACATTTAACTTATTGATTATGTTAAGTTCCTGAGGATAATCCTGACCCTGTTCCCGAACGGCGACACTTTTTTGCCCGTGGGCGAGCTCTTTTGACGTTGTTGCGCCGTCCCGTTATTAAAAAGCTTTTTAAAATAAAGTGTTATAATTTAATTTAAAACATGGCATGGGATTTGCTATACTAGGACCAGCGGCTCATTCACCTGGTTATGACAGCCCTGCGCAAGCGGTCAAGCGCTTCATAACGTTCCGAATGATGCACAATACGGTGCCTGCCGTCCAGCGAGACCGATACAGCTCCGGCTCTATCACACTCAGGGCGCAACGTTGAGTTAGGCACCACCTATTCAGGCATGTCGGGGTACCGGCATCGCATCGCATGACGGCAGGCTCCCTGAGCCTGCCGTTTTTCGTTTTACGCTAAGGCTTTCCTCTCGCAGCACACTCCGTTAGCATCGGGCTGACTAAAAACAGGAGAGCTTCCCGTGAAAAAATGGCGTCTGTTTCCCCGATCGCTGCGCCAGCTGGTGCTGATGGCGTTTCTGCTGGTGCTGCTGCCGCTGCTGGTGCTGGCCTGGCAGGCGTGGGAAAGCCTCTCCGCGCTGAGCAATCAGGCGGCCGATATCAATCGCAATACGCTGACCGATGTGCGCCGCAGCGAGGCGATGGCGCGCACCGCGCTTGAACTGGAACGAAGCTACCGCCAGTACTGCGTGCTGGACGATCCGATGCTGGCGAACCTCTATCAGACTCAGCGCACCAAATATGCCCGCATGCTGGAAGAGCAGGCGGCAGCGGTGCCCGACGATAGGCTAACGCAGTCGTTGCAGCAGCTGCTGTCCGGCCTGGCGAAAATAGCGTGCGACAACAGCAGTCCCGTTAAGGCGGCTTCCGACAATCTGGAACGTTTTTCCGCCGTCAACGGCCAGCTGGTGCAGTCCACGCGTAACGCGGTATTTTCACGAGGGCTACAGCTGCAGCGCGAAATAGCCGAACGCGGCCAGTATTTCGGCTGGCAGGCGCTGATCCTGTTTCTGCTCAGTTTAGGGCTGGTAGTGCTGTTTACCCGTATGATCATCGGGCCGGTTAAGGCGGTCGAGCGCATGATCAACCGGCTGGGCGAAGGGCGCTCGGCCGGGCACAATCTTGCGCTGAAAGGCCCGCGCGAACTGCGTTCTCTCGGCCAGCGGATCTTATGGCTTAGCGAGCGCCTGGCCTGGCTAGAATCGCAGCGGCATGAATTTCTGCGCCATATCTCTCACGAGCTGAAAACGCCGCTGGCCAGCATGCGTGAAGGAACGGCGCTGCTGGCGGACGAAGTCGCCGGCCCGCTGACCACCGATCAGCGTGAAGTGGTCGCCATCCTCGACGAAAGCAGTCGCCATCTGCAACGGCTGATTGAGCAGCTGCTGGACTACAACCGCAAGCTTTCAGAGGCGCAGGTGGTGCTGAAGCCGGTAGAGCTGCAGCCGCTGATCGAGCGCATCGTCAGCAGCCACAACCTTACGGCACGCAAACGCCTGATCCAGACCGATATTGCTCTGACCGCCACCGCCTGCCGGGCGGATGAAGCCCTGCTGACAAGGGCGATCGATAATCTCTATTCGAATGCGATACACTACGGCGATGAATCCGGTACCATCTGGATCCGCAGCTGGCCGCAGGGCCGCAAGGTCATCATCGAGGTCGCCAACAGCGGCACGCCGATACCGGATGCGGAGCGGGCGATGATTTTTGAGCCTTTCTTTCAGGGAAGCCAGCAGCGCAAAGGCGCGGTAAAAGGCAGCGGTCTGGGCCTGAGCATTGCCAAAGACTGCGTGCATCGCCTGCTGGGCGATCTACAGCTGACCGCCAGTAAAGAGGCCGACGTCTGCTTTCGCATCGAACTTAACTCCATTGGCGAGAACAAATAATGCGATTATCCTTCTTTTTTCCGGCTGCGGGATCGGTTATGCGGCTGGGCAAATACACGGCGGCCGCGCTGCTGACTGGCCTGCTGACCGCCTGCGCGAGCGACGCGCCCGGCGCTAAAATCGTGGGTCATAGCGCGCCCGTAGAGCCGGAAGCAAAGATAGTGGACTACCGTCTGGTAGACTGCGCCCGCATCTGGGACGTGGAAGAGAGCAAAACCAGCAATCCGCTTTACTGGCTGCGGGCGACAGACTGCGCGGCGCGGCTTTCTGCCGCTGAGGCGCGCGCTCAGGCACGCCAGCAGGGCGGCGACAGCTGGCAGGGTGCTTTCAAAGAGGCGGTGCTGATGGCCAACGGCAACGTCACGCCCGTCGAGCGGCGTCAGTATATGCTCCAGCTGGACGCCTTCAGCCGCGACTATCCCGCCGCCGTACGCCCGCTGCTTCAGCTGTGGCGCGATAACCAGATGGCGCAGCTGCAGCTCTCCGAGGAGCGCACCCGCTACCACCATTTGCAGCAGACCAGCGATGCCCAACTGGACGCGCTGCGCCAGCAGCAGGCGACGCTGAACAGCGAGCTTAAAGTCACCCGACGCAAGCTGGACACGCTAACGGATATTGAACGCCAGCTCTCCACGCGCCGTTCGCCCGACGGCAGCGACGGCCACAGCGAGAAAAACGACGCGGAAAAAGGAGCGCAGCGATGATAAAAAAATCGGCAAACCTGCTGCTGGTGGATGACGATCCCGGCCTGTTAAAGCTGTTAGGGATGCGTCTGGGCAGCGAAGGGTTTAGCGTATCCACCGCCGAAAGCGGGCCGGAGGCGCTACGCACGCTGCAAAACGAGCGCATTGATTTGGTAATTAGCGACCTGCGCATGGATGAAATGAACGGTCTGGCGCTGTTTGCCGAAGTGCAGAAAAGCCATCCCGGCATGCCGGTGATTATTCTTACCGCTCACGGCTCGATCCCCGAAGCCGTTTCCGCCACGCAGCAGGGCGTATTCAGCTTTTTAACCAAGCCGGTGGATCGCGACGCGCTCTATAGCGCCATCGACCAGGCTCTGGCACACCGCGCGCCGGCCAGCGACGACGCCTGGCGGGAAAGTATTGTTACCCGCAGTTCGGTTATGCTGCGGCTGCTGGACCAGGCCAGGATGGTGGCGCAGTCCGACGTCAGCGTGCTGATCAACGGCCAGAGCGGAACCGGAAAAGAGATCCTGGCGCAGGCGATCCATGCCGCCAGTCCGAGAGCCGGCAAGGCTTTTATCGCGATTAACTGCGGCGCGCTGCCGGAGCAGCTGTTGGAATCCGAGCTGTTCGGCCATGCAAAAGGTGCTTTTACCGGCGCGGTGAGCCAGCGCGAAGGGCTGTTTCAGGCCGCAGAAGGCGGCACGCTGTTTTTAGACGAAATCGGCGATATGCCACAGGCGCTCCAGGTCAAGCTGCTGCGCGTGCTGCAGGAGCGCAAGGTGCGGCCGCTGGGCAGCAATCGCGATCTGGATATTAACGTGCGCATCATTTCCGCCACGCATCGCGATCTGCCGAAGGCCATGGAGAAGAAAGAGTTTCGCGAGGATCTCTATTATCGTCTGAACGTAGTGACGCTGCGCCTGCCGGCGCTGCACGAGCGCGCGGAAGATATTCCGTTGCTGGCGAACCATTTGCTGAAGCAGTCCGCCGAAAGGCATAAGCCCTTTGTTCGCAGCTTTTCTACCGATGCGATGAAGCGCCTGATCGCCGCAAGCTGGCCAGGCAATGTGCGCCAGCTGGTAAACGTCATAGAGCAGTGCGTGGCGTTAAGCTCCGCGCCGGTAATAGGCGAAGCGCTGGTGGAGCAGGCGCTGGCAGGCGAAAACACGGCGCTGCCAACCTTTGTCGAGGCCAGAAACCAGTTCGAGCTGAACTACCTGCGCAAGCTGCTGCAAATGACCAAAGGCAACGTGACGCACGCGGCGCGCCTGGCCGGACGCAACCGCACGGAATTCTACAAGCTGCTGTCGCGCCATGAGCTGGATGCCTCTGATTTTAAAGAGTAGTTTTTTTGTGCCGCATCGCGGCGCAGATATGATAGTTTATCTGCCCGGCAAAAGTGACAGACCGCGCGGCGGATCCTGTCTGCTGCACATATACTGAATACGCTTACCCTCCGGCTGGCGAGGGAACAACAAGGGTCTGCCATGAAAAAGATCGATGCAATTATCAAACCGTTCAAGCTGGATGATGTGCGCGAGGCGCTCGCTGAAGTCGGCATCACCGGGATGACCGTGACCGAAGTGAAGGGATTTGGTCGCCAGAAAGGGCACACCGAACTTTATCGCGGCGCGGAATACATGGTCGATTTTCTGCCGAAAGTTAAAATCGAGATTGTTATCGCCGACGATATTGTGGATACCTGCGTGGAAACTATTATGCGCACCGCACAGACCGGGAAAATCGGCGATGGCAAAATTTTTGTCTTCGACGTGGCGCGCGTGGTGCGTATCCGTACCGGCGAAGAAGATGAAGAAGCGATCTGAATCGCCTGTCTGCAGGTAAAAAAGGCCGGACTAGCCGGCCTTTTGCGTATTAAAGCACTTTATGCGGGCCGAATACCTCATAGTGTACGCGTTCGACCGCTACGCCCATGCTCACCAGCTGTTCAGCGATATGCTGCATAAAGCCGATCGGGCCACAAAGATAGAAGTGCATGGCCGGATCGCTGAGCTGTCCTGCGATCGGCAGCAGATCCATCAGGCCCGGCGTCTGATAGCGATCGCTATCGTCGGGCTGCGGATCCCGATACCAGATATGCTGTGAAAACTGCGCCAGCTGCTGGCCCGTCGCGGCAACCTCATCAGCAAAAGCGTGGGTTTTGCCGTTATCCGCCGCGTGCAGCCAGCGTACCGGCGCAGGGTGGCGCTGTTCCGCCAGCACGTGCAGCATCGCCAGCATCGGCGTCTGACCGACGCCCGCTGAAATCAGCGTGACCGGCGTTTGCGGCATAACATTCAGGAAGAAATCCCCGGCAGGCGCTGCCAGGCGCACCTCGTCGCCCACTTTGGCGTGATCGTGCAGCCAGCCGGAAACCGTTCCGCCCGTCTCATGCCGCACGGCAATCCGGTAATCTTTGCCGTTTGGCGAACGCGTCAGGGAGTACTGGCGGATCTCCTGATTAGCAAAGCTTTTTTCCCGCAGCCAGACGCCCAGATACTGCCCGGCCTGATAAGCGGCTACCGGCTTGCCATCAACCGGGCTGAAGACAATACTTTTTATTACTTCGCTTTGCGGCGTAATCTCGCTGATGCGGAACGCGCGCGGCGTCCGCCAGCCGCCCACTTTTTGTTCCGACGCCTCATACAGCTCTTCTTCACGCTTAATAAACACATCGGCCAGCACGCCATAGGCTTTTCCCCAGGCATCCAGCACTTCCTGACCGGGGCTGAGCATTTCATCCAGCGTGGCCAGCAGGTGTTCGCCCACTACCTGGTAATGTTCAGGCTGCACGGCAAAGCTGGTGTGCTTTTGCGCAATTTTCTCAACCGCCGGCAGAATAGCGGGCAGATTTTCGATATTGCCCGCATAGGCGCAGATAGCGTTGAACAGCGCTTCACGCTGGTTACCATTGCGCTGGTTGCTCATATTGAAGATGTCTTTCAGCTCCGGATGATGGCTGAACAGCCGATCGTAAAAGTGGGCGGTAAGGGCGGGGCCGGTCGCCAGCAAAGCCGGGATGGTCGCTTTGATGGTGCTGATGGTACGGGCGTCTAACATGGCGAACTCCTGAGGATTCCTATAAGATGCATATTAAATGAATCTTATAGCGAAACGCGTCACGCTGTAAATAACCTCTAATCAAATAAGGGCATTTATTACCTTAAAAAAAGGACGATGTTGAAAAGTCTGCACATAGATGATGATGAAATATACGGGCCGCCACGCCAGACAAAAAAAGAACTAACCCTTGCCAGCTCTGGAGCCAATCGTTTGCGTAAAAACCCTGCTTTCCGGCTATCCCTGAGCAGGCAAAACGGTTTACACTGTTGGCCTTCGCCCAAAAGGGCCGTTCAATGCCGAATAGATTGTTAGCTGAGTCAGGAGAAGCGGATGTTAAAGCGTGATATGAATATTGCCGATTATGATGCCGAGTTGTGGCAGGCAATGGAGCAGGAGAAAGTGCGTCAGGAAGAGCATATTGAACTGATTGCTTCGGAAAACTACACCAGTCCGCGCGTCATGCAGGCGCAGGGATCTCAGCTGACCAACAAATATGCGGAAGGCTATCCCGGCAAGCGCTACTACGGCGGCTGTGAGTATGTTGATATCATAGAGCAGCTGGCGATCGATCGCGCTAAAGAGCTGTTCGGTGCCGATTACGCCAACGTGCAGCCGCACTCCGGTTCTCAGGCTAACTTTGCCGTTTATACCGCGCTGCTGCAGCCGGGCGACACCATTCTGGGCATGAATCTGGCGCACGGCGGCCATCTGACCCACGGTTCCCCGGTTAACCTCTCCGGCAAGCTGTATAACGTGGTGCCTTACGGCATCGACGAGACCGGCAAAATCGATTACGACGATCTGGCCGCGCAGGCGCAGAAGCACAAGCCAAAAATGATTATCGGCGGTTTCTCTGCCTACTCCGGTATCTGCGACTGGGCGAAAATGCGTGAAATCGCTGACAGCATCGGCGCTTACCTGTTTGTCGATATGGCGCACGTCGCCGGTCTGATTGCCGCAGGCGTTTACCCGAACCCGGTTCCGCACGCGCACATTGTGACCACCACTACCCATAAAACCCTGGCGGGTCCGCGCGGCGGCCTGATCCTGGCGAAGGGCGGCGATGAAGATTTTTATAAAAAGCTGAACTCCGCCGTATTCCCTGGCGGCCAGGGCGGCCCGCTGATGCACGTGATTGCCGGTAAAGCGGTAGCGCTGAAAGAAGCGATGGAGCCGGAGTTCAAGGTCTATCAGCAGCAGGTTGCCAAAAACGCCAAAGCGATGGTGGAAGTGCTGCTGGAGCGCGGTTACGACATCGTTTCCGGCGGCACCTATAACCATCTGTTCCTGATCGATCTGGTGAGCAAAGGCCTGACCGGTAAAGAAGCTGATGCTGCGCTGGGCCGTGCCAACATTACCGTTAACAAAAACAGCGTGCCGAACGATCCGAAAAGCCCGTTTGTGACTTCCGGCATCCGTATCGGCTCGCCAGCAGTAACTCGTCGCGGCTTTAAGGAAGAGGAAGTGCGCCAGCTGGCCGGCTGGATCAGCGACATCCTTGACGATATCAACGATGAAGCGACCATCGAACGCGTGAAAAAGCAGGTGCTGGAACTGTGCGCCCGCTTCCCGGTGTACGCGTAAAAGCCCTACGCCTGCGGGATGCTGCATCCCGCTTCAGAACACCGGAGAGTTTTCCGGTGCGATAACGAAACGGGACGCTACGTCCCGTTTTTTTCGTCTGTACGTTGCCGGAGGAAAAATGGCAATTCGTTCTGCGTGGTGGCTGGGGCTGGGCTACTTCACCTACTTCTTTACCTACGGCGTCTGGCTGCCGTTCTGGGCCGTCTGGCTGAAAGGCATCGGGCTTGATGCGGAAAAAATCGGCCTTTTATTAGGCGTCGGTATGGTTTCCCGCTTTACCGGCAGCCTGCTTATCGCCTCCCGCGTGACGACGCCCTCGCGCCTGATTAGCGTGCTGCGTCTGCTGGCGGGGCTGTCGCTGCTGTTTGCCCTGGGTTTTTGGTTTAGCGCGTTCTGGGTCTGGCTGCTGCTGGTCATGATTGGCTTCAACCTGTTTTTCTCGCCGCTGGTGCCGCTGAGCGACGCGCTGGCCGCCACCTGGCAACGGCAGATTGCAATGGCTTACGGCCCGGTCAGGCTGTGGGGCTCGCTGGCGTTTGTTATCAGCTCGGCGCTGACCGGCGTGCTGGTTAACGCTTTCTCTTACCAGGCGATCCTGTGGCTGCTCTGTGCAGGAACGGCGGCGATGCTCGGCGGGATGCTGCTTCGTCCGGCGACCCCGCCGCAGGGGAGCGACAAGGTTGTCGAACGTGCGGGCTGGCAGGACTGGCAGCGGCTGCTGAAATCATCCTGGCGCTTTCTGCTCTGCGTCACGCTGATGCAGGGCGCGCACGCCGCCTATTATGGCTTTAGCGCTATCTGGTGGCAGGATGCAGGCTATTCGGCGAGCGTGGTGGGCTACCTCTGGTCGCTGGGCGTGGTGGCAGAGATTATCGTGTTTGCCTCCAGCAACCGGCTTTTTGGGCGCTGGGCCGCACGGGACCTGCTGCTGCTCTCCGGCGTATGCGCGCTGATCCGCTGGAGCCTGATGGCCTCAACCACGGCGCTGCCGCTACTGATCGTGGCGCAAATCCTGCACTGCGGCAGCTTTACCATTTGTCACCTGGCGGCGATGCGCTTTATCGCCGCCAGGGAAGGCGCCGAGGTGATTCGTCTGCAGTCCGTTTATTCGGCGCTGGCGATGGGCGGCGGCATTGCGGTAATGACGATAGTCTGCGGGGCGCTGTTCCAGCATCTGCACGGCAATATATTTTGGGTGATGGCGCTGCTGGTGGTGCCGGCGCTGTTTCTGCGGCCGGAAAAGAGCGCTCGCATTGCGGCAACAACCTAATCGCACTGCGGCCTTGCTAAAATACTCCCTCTTTGCGCCTGGCGCATTGGGGGAAGTACATCAGAACTCACGCTTAACGATAAAGCCGTTAAACCTTACGGCGACATTATCATTCACAAAAGCCGACACGGTTCACCGCACCGGCAACGGCCTCTCAACAGGCAAAAAGTAACAATCTGGCGGCGAAGCATCCGCATCAATTGGGCATTGGTTTTATATAAAACAGACGTATTTACAGGCCACGATGGGATTTTCAGTCCGCAAACCTTAATTCCGCGTGCCGCTGTGCCAACCAGCGAAACAGGCGCTGTGCCCGCAAGTTTTAACCTGCTTTTACGGGCCCGGGTCAGGATTCCAGCAGCAGCCTGATGCGATCCTGCTGGTGCGGCTGTAGCGGCAGTTCCGCATGGATCAACGGTGGAGAGTAGAGCGGCAGCGGCGTGGCATAGGGCGTAATCACCAATGCAATACCCTTGGGGGCGCTGCTGCGCTGGTATTCCGCCACGTCCAGATATTTGATGTTCAGCGGTAGCAGCGTCAATTCGCGAAGCTGCTGTTCGATCTCTTTTTCCAGCGCGGCATCTTTTCCGGTTAGCAGCAGCACCTGCTTTTCCTGCAGCACGTTTTCCTGCATCAGCCACGCGCCGAAAATAATAGCAATAAGCCCCATCTCTTCTTCAGAAAAGCGCAGTGAATAGCGCTGTTCAAAGCCGACTATTGCCGCCTGGGTGGTACGCAACAGCCGTGGATAAAGCTGGAGAACCTCTTCCGCCAGGCTGTTATCAATGCCGATACCAAACAGAGATCGCTCCAGCGCCTGCGCCATGTGCGTATAGAGCTGTTCGCACAGGCCCTGCACGTTGCCGATACGGTGACCGGAAAGTACCTGAAATTGCTCAATCAGCCGATAAATATCAGTAAGCAGCTGCTGCTCATAGTCATGGCGGATCCCGGCGAGCGTAGGCGTATGAAGCTGGCTGAACAGCAGGGCAAGCAGGCAGGCGACATTTGCCTCTGGCGCGTCCTTACAGCGTTTCTGCCAGTGCTGCACAATCTCCTGCGCGACCTGGTATTCTCTGCGCTTTGCCAGCCAGGCCTGCTGAGCTTCATTAAATAACAGGGGCGCCTGGCGACCCAGCGCGTGCTGTAAAAACAGCGCCAGAAACTGACGGTCGCGCGGCGTAAACTCTCGTGACAAACCCTGCGCGCAGTGGTGAACCAGCGCATTCAGGTTATGGTCATCATAAAGGGCTTTTTCTATTTGCAGCGTTTGCAGCTGTTGCTTCAGCGCCGGAGAAAAATGCTGTTGAACAAAATCAGGGCTTAGCCGCAGTGCGCGTTTGAGCCAGTGCAGCAGGCACAGCCGTCGATCCAGTTCCGCACCGTCAATCCGATAGCCGTCAGTGGCGTGCTGTAGCAGCGTCAGCCGGTGATAGCGCTGGATTTCTGCCGTGACCTCCGCTATATCTTGCCGGACAACGGAAGGATCCACACTGTTGAGCTGGCACAATAGCTCCAGCGTGACGCTGCCTGGCAGATAAAGCAGTAATAGCAGATGGCAGCGTCGCTGCGGACTGGAGAAAGCAGCTGGCCCGATTAGAGGTTGAGTCATGATCTGCTGTCCCGATAAAAGTCACCCCGCTAAGAATAGCGTGACACGGCCGGACTAAACCGACAGCCAGCAGATTTTTTTGTAGCTTTTAAGGCAGGTCACAGATTTTTTCACCGGTTGGATAAGGAGCAGGTATTGTTACGTTATAACATTTTCATTAAACTGCTGTGCATATCGCTGCTGATGGTAATGCCGCAGGCATGGAGCCATCCTCATAGCTTTATCGCTATGCAGGCCACGCTGGTGCATCAGGACGATCGGCTGACCGGTCTGAAAATGCACTGGGTAATGGATGAAATCACCTCCGCCGATTTATTGTACGACGCGGGCACAGCCAAACCGGATTCGGTGGTCTGGAAAAAACTGGCTGCGGAAGTGATGGCCAACGTGATGGCGCAGCATTACTTCGCCGAGTTTTGGCATAAAGGCAAACCGGTGAAATTTGGCAATTTACCGCCGGAATACCGGCTGTCGCGAGAGGGAAACAAAGCCGTGCTGGAGTTTATTCTGCCGCTGGACGAACCGCAGCCGCTGGCCGGACAGCGCTACACCTTTTCCATTTTCGATCCGACCTGGTTTGTCGATATGACTTTTGCGTCTGAAAAATCACTGCATATGCCGCAGGCGCTGGCGCAGCGCTGCCGGTTTACGCTTAAAACGCCCAAGCCTAACGCTTCGTTACAGGCCTACGCGCTGTCGTTGGATAAAGCCGATGCGCCGCCTGCCGATATGGATCTTGGCCGCCAGTTTGCCCAAACGGTGACTTTATTATGTCAGTGATGCCCGTAGCACAACGAGCCCGTAGCCGCTGGCTTCAGGCCTGGCCGCTTTACCTGCTGCTGCTGATATTTATCGCAGCGGGCGCGGCGGCCTGGCGGTACTGGCCACATATTTTACTGCAAAGCGTGGTCTGGCAGCGCAATTTGCATGTTGAGATGACGGCGCTGCTTCAACAGGTGGCAAGCCGACCGCATCAGGTCGGCCTGACGCTGGTGGGGTTCAGTGTGATTTATGGCATTCTGCACGCGCTTGGGCCGGGCCACGGCAAAGTAGTGATCGCGACGTTTCTGGCTACGCATCCCACGAAAATGAAAACCAGCATCCGGCTGACCCTGGCCGCTGCCCTCTTACAGGGCGGCGTGGCGGTTGCGCTGGTGACGAGCGTGCTGGTGGCGCTACAGCTCTCTTCCCGCCAGCTGCACGTGGGCAGCTACTGGCTGGAAAAAGGCAGTTATTTGCTGGTCGTCGGGCTGGGGCTGTGGTTGTGCTGGCGAGCGGGCGGCAGAATTGTGCGCCTGCTGAAAAAGCCCCGGCTTGCCGTTCGCCGCATGGTGCCTGTAGAACAGGGCCATCAGCACGGCCCGCACTGCGGCTGCGGGCATCAGCACGTACCGGACAGCGGGATGCTGGACAGGGCGGTCAGCGGTAAAACCAAAGCGCTGGTGGTGCTGTCGATGGGGCTGCGGCCGTGCTCCGGCGCGATTATGATGCTGCTGTTTTCTAAGGTGATCGGCGTTTACGCATGGGGTGTGGTGTCTGCACTGGCGATGGCGGTGGGAACGGCAGTTACGGTAACGGCTATGGCCGTGCTGGTGCAGGTTTCGCGCGCGCTGGCGCTGAAGCTGAGTCGACGAGAAAACGCGCAGGGCGATGGCGCTTTTATCCGGGCAACGCTGTCGCTGGCGGGCGGCCTGCTGCTGCTGGCAACCGGCGTGATGCTGTGGCTGAGCGCGCAGCCTGCGTTATCCGGCGGGATCCGGCCGCTTTTTTAAATGCGCGCCAATAAAAAAGGGCTGAACAGACGTTCAGCCCTTTGCCCTTTTTTGGCGAGAGACAGACCTAGCGCTTCAGCGCTTCGCTCAGCTCGTCGCGCATGGTCGCCAACATAGCTTTTACCACACGTGGGTTACCGGCGACGATGTTGCCGGAGTGCATATAGCCATGCGCGCCAACGAAGTCGGTCACCAGGCCGCCGGCTTCACGTACCAGCAGCTCGCCCGCGGCGAAATCCCATGGCTTCAGGCCGATTTCAAAGTAGCCGTCCACGCGGCCGGCGGCAACGTAAGCCAGATCCAGCGCGGCAGAACCGGTGCGACGGAAATCCGCGCACTGGGCAAAGAGTTTACCCACAATATTGATATACGGCGTGGCGTGCTGCTTCAGCTTGAACGGGAAACCGGTCGCCAGGATGGTGCCATCCAGATCGCGAGCGGTGGAGCCGCGCAGGCGATAGCCATTCAGCTGGGTGCCCTGACCGCGTACGGCACTGAACAGTTCGTTGCGCATTGGATCGTAAACCACTGCCACTTCGGTGCGGCCTTTGATACGTACGGCGATAGAAATGCAGAAATGTGGCAGGCGCTTAATGAAGTTAGTAGTGCCATCCAGTGGATCGATAACCCATTGCACATCCTGGTCTTCTCCAGCCAGCTCACCGCTTTCTTCACAAATAATGGTGTGCTTAGGATAAGACTTGCGGATCACCTCAATAATCAGGCGCTCGGCGTCGCGGTCAACATTGGTAACGAAGTCGTTGCTGCCTTTCTGGCTGGCTTCAACGGCGTCTGGCGTTTCATAATTCTTGGCAATTAAATTACCGGCCTTGCGCGCAGCGCGCACGGCGATGTTGAGCATCGGATGCATCGGTCTCTCTCACTGGATGTTAAAGAACGGAAAACGGCGCGGATTATAGCAGGGGGCTCGGTAAAAGTCCTGAAAATATGTTAACATTGGCAAATTATCTCACAGACCTGAACTCCTATGCTGCATAACATCCGAATCGTGCTGGTGGAAACTTCTCACACCGGCAATATGGGATCCGTCGCTCGCGCGATGAAAACCATGGGCCTGACCAACCTTTACCTGGTCAATCCGCTGGTCAAACCTGACTCGCAGGCTATCGCACTGGCCGCTGGTGCCAGCGACGTGATTGGCGAAGCGCACATTGTTGACACGCTTGATGAAGCGCTGGCCGGTTGCAGCCTGGTGGTTGGCACCAGCGCCCGTTCGCGTTCGCTACCGTGGCCGATGCTCGATCCGCGCGAGTGCGGCATTAAGAGCGTACAGGAAGGGCAGCAGGCGCCGGTTGCGCTGGTGTTTGGCCGCGAGCGCGTGGGCCTGACCAACGAAGAGCTGCAAAAGTGCCACTATCACGTAGCCATTGCCGCTAACCCGGAGTACAGCTCGCTCAATCTGGCGATGGCGGTACAGATCATCGCTTATGAAGTGCGCATGGCGTTTTTGCAATCGCAGGAAACCGCGCAGCCCGACTACGAAGAGTCGCCTTATCCGCTGGTTGACGATCTTGAACGCTTTTACCAGCACATGGAACAGATGATGGTGAGAAGCGGCTTTATACGCGAAGGCAATCCGGGCCAGGTGATGAGCAAGATGCGCCGCCTTTATACGCGGGCGCGTCCGGAGCGCGACGAGCTGAATATTCTGCGCGGCATGCTCTCTTCGCTGGAAAAGCCAAAGAGCGAGAAGTAGTCGAGGCGCGCAAAAAAACGGCGGTAATAGTTGAGTAAATTACCAGGTTAAATACTTGAGTGAATTACTCGGTTAAATAGTTGACCAAAACACTCAGGAATGGCAGACTTCGACCATCAAATGTTCACGAACAACCGAGGTCGTTTACGCCATGAGACTGACATCCAAAGGCCGTTATGCCGTTACCGCTATGCTTGATGTTGCGCTGCACTCGCACGAAGGGCCAGTACCTTTAGCTGATATTTCAGAGCGTCAGGGCATTTCGCTGTCCTACCTGGAGCAGCTTTTCTCTCGCCTGCGTAAAAACGGTCTGGTGGCCAGCGTCCGTGGGCCAGGCGGCGGCTATCTGCTGGGCAAAGCGTCCGGCGAGATTGCGGTTGGCGCGGTGATCACCGCCGTGGATGAGTCCGTGGATGCGACCAGGTGTCAGGGCAAAGAAGGCTGTCAGGGCGGCGAGCGCTGTCTGACCCACGTGCTGTGGCGCGACCTGAGCGAGCGCATCAGCGACTTCCTGAACAACATTACGCTGGCGGAACTGGTGAACAACCAGGAAATCCTGGATGTGGCCGATCGTCAGAACAACACTGAAAAAGCGCGCGTGCCGGCCGGCCGCCTGCATGAAACGATTAACGTCAATCTGCGAGCCTGATTAAAGCGGCGGCGAAAGCCGTCGTCCTCATACCACTCTGTGTCGGGGACGATGGTCACCGACGCGGCAGACCGCATTGAATGACATACTTAACTGTACGGAGTTCAACGCAATGAAAGTCCCGATTTACCTTGATTACGCCGCCACTACGCCCGCCGATCCCCGCGTAGCGCAAAAAATGGTGCAGTTTCTCACGCTGGACGGGACTTTTGGCAATCCGGCTTCCCGCTCCCATCGCTTCGGCTGGCAGGCTGAAGAAGCGGTCGACGTCGCCCGCAACCAGGTTGCCGAACTGATTGGTGCCGATCCCCGCGAAATTGTTTTTACCTCTGGCGCAACCGAATCCGATAATCTGGCCATCAAAGGCGCTGCCGAACTCCAGCAGGAGAAAGGCAAACACATCATCACCAGCCAGACCGAGCACAAAGCCGTGCTGGATACCTGTATCCAGCTGGAGCGCGAAGGGTTCGAGGTAACTTACCTGGCCCCGCAGGCCGACGGGATCATCACGCTGCAACAGCTGCAGGCGGCGATGCGCGACGACACCATCCTGGTTTCCATTATGCACGTCAATAACGAAACCGGCGTGGTGCAGGATATTGCGGCTATCGGCGAGCTGTGCCAGTCGCGCGGCGTTCTCTTCCACGTTGACGCCACGCAGAGCGTCGGCAAGCTGCCGGTGGATCTCAGCGAGCTGAAAGTCGACCTGATGTCTTTTTCCGCGCATAAGCTTTACGGCCCGAAAGGCATCGGCGGGCTTTACGTGCGCAGAAAACCCCGTATCCGTATCGCCGCGCAGATCCACGGCGGCGGCCACGAGCGTGGAATGCGTTCCGGCACGCTGCCCGTGCACCAAATCGTCGGCATGGGCGAGGCCTACCGTATCGCAAAGGAAGAGATGAGCAGCGAAAGCGCCCGGCTCAATCTGCTGCGCAGAACCCTGTGGGCGGGCCTGAGCGAAATCGATGAGGTGTATCTTAACGGCAGCCTGGAGCAGAGCGCGCCGAATATTCTTAACGTCAGCTTTGCGCACGTGGACGGCGAATCGCTGATTATGGCGCTGAAAGATCTGGCGCTCTCCTCCGGCTCGGCCTGCACCTCGGCCAGCCTTGAACCTTCCTACGTCCTGCGCGCGCTGGGCCTGAGCGAAGAGCTGGCGCACAGTTCGCTGCGCTTTTCGCTGGGGCGCTTTACCACGGGCGAGGAGATCGAATACGCTATCGAGCTGGTGCGTAAAAGTATTACCCGTCTGCGTGACTTATCTCCGCAATGGCGGGCGGCATCTTCGCGCTAATCTTTTCCGTTCTACGGGCTGTTTAGCCCGTTATGCTTAATCTGTTAATCTTAAAATGAACAGGCAGCGTTATCGCTGCCGTCGGCCGTTGCAAGGTCGATATAACAAATTTTTAACAAGGAGCCAGGTTATGACAACCACGCCAATGATCATTACGCTGTCGACGACAGCGGCGGATGCGCGCTGGGGCGAAAAAGCGACCCTGACCAGCAACGACAACGGCATGACCATCCACCTTAACGGCGGCGATGTGCTGACCACCATTCAGCGCGCGGCGCGCAAAATCGACGGGCAGGGCATTCGTCACGTCAGCCTGCAGGGCGACTGGGACCTGGAAAAAAGCTGGGCCTTCTGGCAGGGCTATCGCGGGCCGAAAGGCGAAAGAAAAGTCGAATGGGCCGCGCTGAGCGAGGAGGATCGGGCCGAGTTCGATCGTCGTCTGAAAATCATCGACTGGGTGCGCGACACCATCAATCTTCCGGCGGAAGAGCTTAGCCCGGAGCAGCTGGCGCAGCGCGCGGTCGATTTGCTCTGCGGCGTGGCGGGCGAAAAGGCCAGCTACCGCATTACCAAAGGCGAGGATCTGCGTCTTCAGGGCTATAGCGGTCTGCATACGGTAGGGCGTGGCTCAACGCGCAGCCCGGCGCTGCTGGCGCTGGACTATAACCCGACCGGCGATGAGAAAGCGCCGGTTTTCGCCTGTCTGGTGGGCAAAGGCATCACCTTTGATACCGGCGGCTACAGCCTGAAACCCAGCGGCTCGATGGATTCAATGAAGTCGGATATGGGCGGCGCCGCCACGCTGACCGGCGCGCTGGCGCTGGCTATCGATCGCGGGCTGGATAAGCGCGTGAAGCTGTATCTCTGCTGCGCCGATAACATGGTCAGCGGTAACGCTTTTCGTCTGGGCGATATTATTCGTTACCGCAACGGTAAAAGCGTAGAGGTGATGAACACCGATGCGGAAGGACGCCTGGTGCTGGCGGACGGCCTGATCGACGCCAGCGAGCAGAACCCGCAGCTGATGATCGATGCGGCGACGCTGACCGGCGCGGCCAAAACGGCGCTGGGCAACGATTATCACGCGCTGTTCAGCTTTGATGACGCGCTGGCGCAGTCGCTGCTGGAGAGCGCCGCCAGCGAAAACGAACCTTTCTGGCGACTGCCGCTGGCCGAGTTCCACCGCGGTTATCTGCCTTCTAACTTTGCCGATTTAAACAATATTGCCGCGCCTTCACATACGGCAGGCGCCAGCACGGCCGCCGCGTTTCTGTCGCACTTCGTGAAGCATTATCAGCAGGGCTGGCTGCATATCGACTGCTCAGCGACCTACCGTAAAGGCGCCGTCGAGCAGTGGTCTGCCGGCGCGACCGGACTGGGCGTACGTACCGTGGCGAATCTGCTGCTGAAATAGAACGTGTAGCCGGGCGCTGCGCCCGGCGCTTTGACTGGAAGCAAGCAATGAACGAAATCAACCAGCGCCTGGAAGAGGTGTTGAAACTGGCGGCGACCGAGCCTGCGCACCGCCCGGAGTTCTTTAGGTTACTGATGGAAGCCAGCGTCTGGGTGCCTGGCGCAAGCGTGGATCAGGCCGATGCGGAGCTGCAGCACTGGGAAAAAGAGGACGGCACCAGCATTATTCCCTTTTTCACCTCAGAGCAGGCGTTACAGCAGGCCGTCACCGAAGAACAGCCTTTCCTGGTGATGCCGGTACGCACGCTGTTAGCCATGACCCAGGGCGAAACGCTGTTCCTGAATCCCAAACTGCCCGTCGGCAAGGAGTTTTCGCCGGGAGAAATCAGCAGCCTGTTGGGGAAAGAGGGCAACGCCCTGAGCCAGCAAACGGTGCTGGAAGGCGGCGCTTCGCTGCTGCTGTCGGAAATTGCCGAGCCGCCTGCGCAAACCATCGCCTCGCTGACGGAGCTGTTTGCTAAACATAAGCAGGTGCGGCGCGCATGGGTTGCGCATATTAAAGAAGCGGCGGACGCGAAGCCTAATTTGTTAATTGGTATTGAAGCCGACGGTGATATCGAAAACATCATTCAGGCGGCGGGCAGCGTAGCGACCGATACGCTGTTAGAGGATGAGCCGGTAGATATTTGCGAAGTAGTGGATAATGACAATATCAGCCACTTCTTTACCGCGCATCTCACGCCCTTTTATGAACGGCGGTGGGGCAGCTTCCTGCGCTCGCTTAAGCAGGACAGGATCCTGTAAACCGCCAGGCGACTTCTGCTTTATTGATGGCGTTAAAACAGCGCGGCCACTGTAAATAGCCGCGCTGAGTACCGATCGCCGCCGCCTGCCGTAACAGGGCGTTTCTTGCCGGCCGCCAGCGCGGTTGTTTAGCGGGTAGCGATCGGCAAATCGTCGCGGCTGCCCCATTCGCCCCAGGAGCCGTCATAGAGCGTGACGTTCTCCACGCCCAGCGAGGTCAGCGCCAGGATCAGCACGACCGCCGTCACGCCGGAGCCGCAGCTGGCCACCACCGGTTCGTCGAGCTTCACGCCCTGACGCTGGAAAATGGCCGTCAGCGCCTCCGCCGACTTCAGCCGGCCGTTTTCCACCAGCTCGTTCCACGGCACGTTCAGGCTGCCGGGAATATGACCGCGATGCAGGCCCGGACGCGGCTCGTCCACCTCACCATAAAATCTGTTGGCGGCTCTGGCGTCGACAATCTGCGCGCCGCCTTCGTGGCTGATGACCATTACGTCGGTGATCCGCTTCACCACGGCCGGATCGAAACTGGCCTCAAATTCCGCTTCCGGCAGCGCGACGTCGCCGGTAGCCACCTCGTAACCGGCTACGCGCCAGCCGCTCAGCCCGCCGGCCAGAATGGAAACCGAGGCTACGCCGAACTGACGCAGCATCCACCAGGCGCGCGGCGCGGAAAAGAGATTACCCTCATCGTAAACCACCAGATGTTTTTCGCTGCTGACGCCCAGCTCGCGCATTGCCACGGCAAAAGCCTCCGCTCGCGGCAGCATATGCGGATAAGGGCTGGCAGGGTCGGAAAGCGCTTCGATATTGAAAAAAGGCGCGTCCGGCAGATGGCCCGCACGGTACTCCGCCTGAATATCACGAACCTTCTCCTGGCCCGGCGGCAGCATACGCGCGTCCAGTACCTGAATATCATCATCGGCATAGTGTTCCGCCAGCCAGTCGGCGGTCACAAACAAAGAGCAAGTCATAGCGGCCTCGCAACAGGAATAGTTGCCCTGAGTGTCGGTTATCCTGACGGGCATCTCAAGATCTTCTCGGGTTTTCTCCACGCCGGGCGGCGAGCTGAAGCATTTTTGCGCGATTGCGGACTAAGGTTGCCAATCTGTAGGCGCTTAAGCGACTTTTTTAGCGATTTGTTGAATATCCGATAGGAATGCGGGCTTATGCCCCCTATAATCGGCGCCATTTTCCCGGCCGGGGAGCCTTTTCACCGGCTAAACTCGACATCAAACAGGGGTCACTATGACTATCGAACGTACTTTTTCTATCGTAAAACCAAACGCGGTGGCAAAAAACGTAATTGGTGCCATTTTTAACCGTTTTGAAAGCGCTGGCTTCAAAATCGTTGGCACCAAAATGCTGCACCTGACCAAAGAGCAGGCTGAAGGCTTCTACGCAGAACACCAGGGTCGTCCTTTCTTCGACGGTCTGGTTGAATTCATGACCTCTGGCCCGGTAGTGGTTTCCGTGCTGGAAGGCGAAAACGCCGTACAGCGTCACCGCGATCTGATGGGCGCAACTAACCCGGACAATGCGCTGGCTGGTACGCTGCGTGCCGACTACGCGGACAGCTTCACCGAGAACGCGACCCACGGTTCTGACTCTGCCGAGTCTGCCGCTCGCGAAATCGCTTTCTTCTTTGGCGAAGGCGAAGTGTGCCCACGCACTCGTTAATTATTGATTATTGATGGCAGAAGAATGCGGCGCGTTTACAATTTATTTTCATAACGCCCTTTAATCCGCAGACGCTCTGCCTGTACAATAATGCGCCCCTGCTCAGCGGGGGCGTTTCATTTATACTTCTTATTAACCTCCCCAGCGCCATAACGTGTAACAACGAGGCCAGAGAATATTATGTCTGAACAAATCGTCACCCCGTCATCTGCTATCACCACGCCAAAAAAAGAAAAAATCAACCTGCTCGATCTGAACCGTCAGCAAATGCGCGAATTTTTTGTTGGCCTGGGCGAAAAGCCATTCCGAGCCGATCAGGTAATGAAGTGGATTTATCACTACTGCTGTGATGATTTCGATGAGATGACCGACATCAACAAGGTTTTCCGCAACAAGCTGAAAGAGCTGGCCGAAATCCGCGCGCCGGAAGTGGCGGAAGAGCAGCGTTCGGCGGACGGCACCATTAAATGGGCGATTACGGTCGGTGGCCAGCAGGTGGAGACCGTTTATATTCCGGAGAAAGATCGCGCCACGCTGTGCGTCTCCTCGCAGGTCGGCTGCGCGCTGGAGTGTAAATTCTGCTCGACGGCGCAGCAGGGCTTCAACCGCAACCTGCGCGTATCCGAAATTATCGGCCAGGTCTGGCGCGCGGCTAAAATTATCGGCGCGTCGAAAGTGACCGGCCAGCGTCCTATCACCAACGTGGTGATGATGGGCATGGGCGAGCCGCTGCTCAACCTGAACAACGTTGTCCCGGCGATGGAAATCATGCTGGACGATTTCGGCTTCGGGCTGTCAAAACGCCGCGTGACGCTGTCGACCTCCGGGGTCGTTCCCGCGCTGGACAAGCTGGGCGATATGATCGACGTAGCGCTGGCGATTTCGCTACATGCGCCAAATGACGCTATCCGCGACGAAATCGTGCCGATTAACAAAAAATATAATATCGAAACCTTCCTGGCTTCCGTCGCGCGCTATATCTCCAAGTCCAACGCCAATCAGGGCCGCGTGACCATTGAGTATGTCATGCTGGATCACGTCAACGACAGCACCGATAACGCGCACGAGCTGGCCGCGCTGCTGAAAGAGACGCCGTGCAAGATTAACCTTATCCCGTGGAACCCCTTCCCGGGTGCGCCGTATGGCCGTAGTTCGAACAGTCGCATCGATCGCTTCTCTAAAGTGTTGATGGATTATGGTTTTACCACTATTGTGCGTAAGACCCGTGGCGATGATATTGATGCCGCCTGCGGCCAGCTTGCTGGTGAAGTTATCGACCGCACGCGCCGCACAATGCGTAAAAAAATGGCCGGCGAAGCGATTTCTGTGAAAGCGCTCTGAAAGCCAGGCTCGCGGCTTGTCCGCTGAGCAAAAGGGCGTAACATCGCTTCCGCTAAGGAGGCGATGATGGGTAAGGGATTATCATTTTGGCTGGCCGCGCTGCTGCTTGTGGGCTGTAGCCTGACGACACCGCGCGGCGAGCTGGCCGGGACGCGACTACAATTAGGCCTGGCCTGGCTGGCGCAGGACCAGCTGGCCGCGGCGGAACGTAATTTACGCCAGGCGCTGCAGCTGGCGCCTGACGACTATCGCTGCAGGCTTGCTATGGCCCGCTATTTTCAGCGTGTGGGGGACAACGCCTCGGCGCAGGAGCATTACCGAAAAGCCGCGGCGCTGGCAGGACAAAACCGTGACGTAATCAATAATTACGGTGCGTTTCTCTGTCTTTTAGGGCAGTATGATGCGGCCCAGCAGCAGTTCAGTAAGGCGAGCCGACTACCGGGTCGCGCCGACGCCCTGGAAAATGCCGGCTATTGCTATCTGCGGGCGGGTGAAGCGCAGAAGGCCAAAGCCGCGTTGCTGGAAGCGACGCAAAACGATGCGGAAAAGGGTGCTGCGCTGCTGGCGGAAGCCGAAAGGCGATTTGGAAAGAACGAGCGCGATTCATCGCGGCTCCTGTTAGATGTTTATCAACGCAACTTTGCCGCTTCGGCGCAGAGCTTGTGGTTAGAGATTCGCTTCGCCGCGCGGGCAGGGCATCCGGAGAGCATCCGGCTTGCCGGGGAAAAGCTGGCGCGAAATTTTCCACAATCGATACAGTACCTGCATTTTTTAGCTAATGAATACTGAAGCCACTCAAGATAAATCAGCAGTAAATTCAACAGGCGAGCGCCTGCGCGTAGCCCGTGAGCAAATGGGCCTGTCTCAGCAGAACGTTGCGGAGCGCCTTTGCCTGAAACTTTCCACCGTCCGCGATATTGAAGAGGACAAGGCGCCTGCGGATCTGGCGTCTACCTTCCTGCGTGGCTATATCCGTTCTTACGCCCGGCTGGTGCACGTGCCGGAAGAAGAGCTGCTGCCGATGATGGCGAAACAGGCACCCGTACGGGCCGCCAAAGTCGAGCCGATGCAGAGCTTTTCCCTGGGCAAACGCCGCAAAAAACGCGACGGCTGGCTGATGATTTTTACCTGGCTGGTGCTGTTTGTCGTGGTAGGCCTGACCGGCGCATGGTGGTGGCAGAACCACAAGGCGGCGCAGGACGATCTGGTTTCCATGGCCGATCAGAACGTCAGCGCAGGCAGCGATAACAGCCAGTCCATTCCGCTGAACAACAGCGGCGCGGACGGCGTGTCGCCAGCCGAAGAGGCGCCGACCCAGAGCGCGCCTGCGGATACCGCGGCCGCGCCTGACGCTGCTGCCACGTCCCCTGCGGCCAATACTTCAGCCGCCGCGACCGGTTCAGCCGCTTCCGCAGCCAATACATCAGCCGGCTCATCCGCGCCGGTTGCGGTCTCGCCTTCGCAGGTGCCGGCCGACAACGGCCAGATGCCGACGGCTTCTGCAGGCGTTAGCGTGCCAGCCGCCGAGGCCAACGCGCTGGTTATGAACTTCAGTAAAGAGTGCTGGCTGGAAGTTTCCGATGCGACAGGCAAGAAACTGTTCAGCGGGATCCAGCGTAGTGGTGGTAAACTCAGCCTTTCCGGCACGGCGCCATATCGTCTTAAGATTGGCGCGCCGGGCGCCGTTCAGATCCAGTATCAGGGCCAGCCGGTCGATCTGAGTCGTTTTATCCGTAGCAACCAGGTTGCCCGCCTGACAGTCGGTGCGCAATAACGCATCTTCTGGTCGCGAGTAATTTCGGAGAAAGAATATGCATAACGAAGCACCCATTATCCGTCGCAAATCAAAGCGCATTTACGTCGGCCAGGTGCCAGTGGGCGACGGCGCGCCTATCGCCGTCCAGTCCATGACCAATACGCGAACCACCGATGTGGCCGCGACGGTTAACCAAATCAAAGCGCTTGAGCGCGTCGGCGTTGATATCGTTCGCGTCTCTGTTCCCACCATGGATGCCGCCGAAGCGTTCCGCCTTATCAAGCAGCAGGTTAACGTCCCGCTGGTTGCCGATATCCATTTTGACTACCGTATCGCGCTGAAAGTAGCTGAATACGGCGTTGACTGCCTGCGCATCAACCCCGGCAATATCGGCAATGAAGAGCGTATTCGGCAGGTCGTTGACTGCGCGCGTTACAATAATATCCCAATCCGTATCGGCGTTAACGCCGGATCGCTGGAAAAGGATCTGCAGGAAAAGTATGGCGAGCCGACGCCGCAGGCGCTGCTGGAATCCGCTATGCGCCACGTCGATCACCTCGATCGTCTTAACTTCGACCAGTTCAAGGTCAGCGTAAAAGCGTCGGACGTATTCCTGGCGGTGGAGTCGTATCGCCTGCTGGCTAAGCAGATCGAGCAGCCGCTGCACCTGGGCATTACCGAAGCGGGCGGCGCACGCGCTGGCGCGGTGAAATCCGCGATTGGCCTGGGCCTGCTGCTCTCGGAAGGCATTGGCGATACGCTGCGTATTTCGCTGGCGGCCGATCCGATCGAAGAGGTAAAGGTCGGTTTTGATATTCTGAAATCGCTGCGCATTCGTTCCAGAGGCATTAACTTTATCGCCTGTCCAACCTGCTCCCGCCAGGAGTTTGATGTGATCGGCACCGTTAACGCGCTGGAGCAGCGGCTGGAAGATATCATTACGCCCATGGACGTTTCGATTATCGGCTGCGTGGTCAACGGGCCGGGCGAGGCGCTGGTTTCCACGCTTGGCGTCACCGGCAGCAACAAGAAAAGCGGGTTCTACGAGGACGGCGTGCGCCTGCGCGAGCGTCTGGATAACCACGATATGATTGACCAGCTGGAAGCGCGTATACGTGCCAAAGCCGCGATGATGGACGAATCCCGTCGTATTGATGTGCAGCAGGTTGAAAAATAAATAACGGCGGGGCGGGCCGCAGCTTGCGCGCCCGCCCCCAAAAGGAAAGAAGAGAAAACAGTGGCGAAGAATATTCAGGCAATCCGCGGCATGAACGACTACCTGCCTGTGGATACCGCGGTGTGGCAGCGTATTGAACAAACCCTTAAGCAGGTGCTGGCCAGCTATGGCTACAGCGAAATTCGCACGCCGATTGTAGAGCAGACCCCGTTATTCAAACGCGCTATCGGTGAAGTCACCGACGTGGTTGAAAAAGAGATGTACACCTTCGACGATCGCAACGGTGAAAGCCTGACGCTGCGTCCTGAAGGCACGGCAGGCTGCGTGCGCGCCGGCATCGAGCACGGTCTGCTCTACAATCAGGAACAGCGCCTGTGGTATATCGGACCGATGTTCCGCTACGAGCGTCCGCAGAAGGGCCGCTATCGTCAGTTCCATCAAATCGGTGCGGAAGTGTTTGGCCTTCAGGGGCCGGATATCGACGCCGAAATGATTATGATGACCGCGCGCTGGTGGAAGGCGCTGGGCATTGCCGATCACGTTCGTCTGGAGCTGAACTCGATCGGTTCGCTGGAGGCGCGTGCCAACTACCGCGATGCGCTGGTGGCTTTCCTGGAAGAGCATAAAGAGGTGCTGGACGAGGATTGTAAACGCCGCATGTACAGCAATCCGCTGCGCGTGCTGGACAGCAAAAACCCGGACGTCCAGCACCTGCTGAACGACGCGCCAGCGCTGGGCGACTATCTGGACGCCGACTCCCGCGAACACTTTGACGGTCTTTGCCAGCTGCTGGATGCCGCCGGTATCGCCTACACGGTGAACCAGCGCCTGGTGCGCGGCCTGGACTACTACAACCGCACCGTCTTTGAATGGGTGACCAGCAGCCTGGGCGCGCAGGGCACGGTGTGCGCTGGCGGCCGCTACGATGGTCTGGTCGAACAGCTGGGCGGCCGCGCCACGCCGGCCGTCGGTTTTGCGATGGGACTGGAGCGTCTGGTGCTGCTGGTGCAGGCGGTGAATCCGGAATTTGAACCGACGCGCGTTGTCGATGTCTATGTTATCGCTTCAGGGGCTGGCGTACAGTCTGCGGCGATGCAGCTGGCGGAAAAACTGCGTGATGCGGATCCGTCTCTGAAGCTGATGACCAATTTTGGCGGCGGCAACTTCAAGAAGCAGTTTGCCCGCGCGGACAAGTGGGGCGCACGCGTCGCGCTGGTGCTGGGCGAGGAAGAAGTGGCCAACAATCAGGTCGTCATTAAAGATTTGCGCAACGGCGAGCAGCAAAAGCTGGAGCAGCATGAGGCGGCAGCGACGCTGGCAGCAATGCTGAAGCAGACGGCCGCGATTTAAGGAGAGTTTGCGTGGAAGTATATAGCAACGAAAACGAGCAGGTCGACGCGCTAAAAGGCTTTTTCGCGCAGAACGGCAAGGCGCTGGCTATCGGCGTGATCGTCGGCATCGGCGCGCTGGCGGGCTGGCGCTACTGGAGCAGCCATCAGGACACCAGCAGCCGCGAAGTCTCGGCGACCTACCAGCAGGTTTCGGGCGCGCTGGATGCCAGCAAGCCGGAAACGCTGACGGCAGCGGCGAAATTCGCCGACGACAACAGCAACACCTACGGCGCGCTGGCTTCGCTGGACGTGGCAAAACGCTATGTTGACAACAATGAGCTGGATAAAGCCGCCGCGCAGCTGCAAAGCGGCCTGAAGGCGACCAAAGACGCCAATCTGCAGGCGGTGTTGAACCTGCGCCTGGCGCGTATTCAGCTGCAGCAGAAGCAGCCGGATGCGGTACTGAAGACCCTGGATGCGATTAAGGGCGACGGCTGGACGGCTATCGTTGCCGACGTACGCGGCGAAGCGCTGCTCAGCAAGGGCGACAGCAAGGGCGCTCGCGAAGCCTGGAGTAAAGGCATTGCTTCCAACGCCTCGCCGGCGCTGAAAGAGATGCTGCAGATGAAAATGAATAATTTGCCAGGTTAATAATTGCCGCAACGGGCTTAAGAGGGATTTCATGGAATTGCGTAAGATACTGCTGCCGGCACTGATTTCAGTCACGCTGCTCAGCGGATGTTCATGGTTCAGCGGTGAAGAAGACGTGGTCAAAATGTCGCCGCTGCCGAAAGTGGAAAATCAGTTTACCCCGGAAGAGGTCTGGAGCACGTCGGTAGGTGATGGCGTGGGCGATTACTACTCCAATCTGCATCCGGCCTGGTCTGAGAACACCGTATACGCCGCCGATCGTTTCGGCGTGGTAAAAGCGCTGAACGCCGGCGACGGCAAAGAACAGTGGAAGGTCGATCTGTCGACCAAAACGGGCTTCTTCTCTAAGAACCTGCCCGCGCTGCTTTCCGGCGGCCTCTTTTACGACGGCGGTCACGTCTATGTCGGCAGCGAGCGCGCCCAGGTTTATGCGCTGAACAGCAGCGATGGCTCTATCGCCTGGCAGACCAAAGCGGCTGGCGAAGTGCTGTCGCGCCCGGTCGCCAGCGATGGCCTGGTGCTGGTGCACACCAGCAACGGCATGTTGCAGGGTCTGGATCAGAACAGCGGCGTCGTGAAATGGACGGTTAACCTTGATGTACCGGCGCTGTCGCTGCGCGGTGAGTCCGCACCTGCCACCGCCTTCGGCGCGGCAATCGTCGGCGGCGACAACGGTCGCGTCAGCGCGGTGATGATGAACCAGGGCCAGATTATCTGGCAGCAGCGCATCTCCCAGCCGGGCGGCGCTACGGAAATCGATCGTCTTGCCGATGTGGATACCACGCCGGTTGTCGTTGACGGCGTGGTTTACGCGCTGGCCTACAACGGTAGCCTCGCGGCGCTGGATCTGCGTTCAGGGCAGATCATGTGGAAACGCGAGATCGGCTCGGTACACGATATGATCGTGGACGCGGGACGCATCTATCTGGTTGACCAGGACGATCGCGTGGTGGCGTTGAGCACCGATGGCGGCGTGACCCTGTGGCGTCAGAGCGACCTGCTGCACCGTAATCTGACCGCGCCGGTGCTCTATAATGGCTATCTGGTCGTGGGTGATAGTGAAGGCTACCTGCACTGGGTCAATACCACCGACGGGCGTTTTGTTGCCCAGCAGAAAGTGGACGGCTCTGGCTTCCAGACCTCGCCGGTGGTTGCCAGCGACAAGCTGCTGATTCAGGCGAAAGGCGGCAAAGTCTACGCTTTCACTCGCTAATACGCTGTCTGCACGTCGAAACGGCTCCTGATTGTTCAGGGGCCGTTTCGTTTTTTTACAGGCGTGGTATCCTCTACGCCTTCAGCCTGCGTGTGCGCCAGTAATCAAGTTGCAAGCGGTCAGGCGTTTAATTTTAGTAATGAGGCTTCAATATGGTACCTGTGGTCGCGCTGGTCGGGCGTCCCAATGTGGGAAAATCTACACTTTTTAACCGTCTTACGCGCACGCGAGATGCGCTGGTAGCGGATTTTCCTGGGCTAACCCGTGACCGTAAGTATGGTCGCGCCGAGGTCGAAGGGCGTGAGTTTATCTGCATTGATACCGGCGGTATCGATGGCAATGAAGAGGGCGTGGAAACCCGCATGGCCGAACAGTCGCTGCTGGCGATTGAAGAGGCCGATGTGGTGCTGTTTATGGTCGATGCGCGTGCGGGCCTGATGCCTGCCGATCAGGCCATTGCCCAACATTTACGCTCACGTGAGAAACCCACTTTTCTGGTAGCCAACAAAACCGACGGCATGGATCCGGATTCCGCCGTGGTCGATTTCTATTCGCTGGGACTGGGTGAAATCCATCCTATCGCCGCTTCGCACGGCCGTGGCGTTACCGGCCTGCTGGAAATGGTGCTGCTGCCGTGGATGGATGAGGTTGCGCCGCAGGCGGAGCTGACGGAAGAAGAAGAGAACGAAGCCTACTGGGCGGAGCTGGCGGCGAAAGAGAGCGGCGCAGAGCAGGAAGAAGAGGAAGACGACTTCAACCCGCTGGATCTGCCTGTCAAGCTGGCTATCGTCGGTCGGCCTAACGTGGGTAAATCCACGTTAACTAACCGTATCCTCGGTGAGGATCGCGTTGTGGTTTACGATATGCCGGGCACCACGCGCGACAGCATCTATATCCCGATGGAACGCGACGGTCGCGAATATATCCTGATCGACACGGCAGGCGTGCGCAAGCGCGGAAAAATTACCGAAACGGTCGAGAAATTCTCGGTGATCAAAACGCTACAGGCGATCGAAGACGCTAACGTAGTGATGCTGGTGATCGACGCTCACGAAGGGATTTCCGACCAGGATCTGTCGCTGCTCGGCTTTATCCTCAACAGCGGTCGCTCGCTGGTGATTGTGGTGAACAAATGGGACGGCCTGTCGCAGGAAGTTCGCGAAGAAGTTAAAGAAACCCTCGACTTCCGTCTTGGCTTTATCGATTTTGCCCGCGTGCACTTTATCTCCGCGCTGCACGGCAGCGGCGTGGGCAACCTGTTCGAATCGGTTACCGAAGCTTACGACTGCTCAACCCGTCGCGTGAATACCTCAATGCTGACCCGGATCATGAATATGGCAGCCGACGATCATCAGCCGCCGCTGGTGCGCGGCCGCCGCGTGAAGCTGAAGTATGCGCATGCCGGCGGCTACAATCCACCAATTGTGGTGATCCACGGCAACCAGGTGAAAGATCTGCCGGATTCCTACAAGCGCTATCTGATGAACTACTTCCGCCGCTCGCTGGAAGTGATGGGTACGCCTATTCGTATCCAGTTTAAAGAAGGGGATAACCCTTTTGCCGGTAAACGCAACCTGCTGACGCCTAACCAGCAGCGCAAGCGCAAACGCCTGCTGAGCCATCTGAAAAAGAACAAACGCTGATTGGCGGGCGATGCTTCATCGCCCTGACAAGGGTGTTTTTCGGGCCCGGCATTCTGTCGGGCTCGCTTGTTTGCCGTCGGAATCGATTCGGCGAGCGGCTTTTCTCTTTGCGGGCCTTCAGCCGGTTACCTCTTATCATATCGTCCGACAAAGGCTGCTTCTTAACCGCGGCGGGTTAACTTTGTTTTATACTTATCAATATAAAACAGGAGAAAACGATGAGCGAACACTGCCCGATTTGCCAACACCCCCTTGTCGCCCGGGATGAACGCCTGTACTGCGCCAGCTGCCAGCGTGATTTTGCCGCCAAAGCTATCTGTCCTGATTGCGATCGGCCGCTACAGCTACTCAAGGCCTGCGGCGCTACCGACTATTTTTGCCCCAACGGCGACGGTTTAATATCCAGAAAGCGGGTTGTCTTCAGGCCGCTGATTGAAACGCTGTAGGCGTATTAAAATAATGCTTCGCTCGGAATGCAGGTTGCTGCCAGGTGGCGAGGCCGTTTTCATCAATGCTGCTTTTATTTTCCCGTTCTGAATCCGCTTTAACCCCTTCTTTTTTCATCCCGTCGCCCGTTACTTATTAAGCCGGCGTGAACTGTTATACGCCGAAATTGTTTAGCAAAAGTTAAAATAACGTACCAATAAATGTGTTTAATATTCACGAGTGTGAAGTTTGTTAATTTTCTGTGTAGTTATTTACGAACCGCGTGGTACAATTTTTCGGTTAGCGGTCGGCAGGCCGCCAACGCAGGACGGGTTTAACCCGTATCGCCTTGTTAAGCGTCCATAGCATAATGTTGAGCTGTTTCACGCCTTGCCTGTTTACAAGGCGTACAGAAGCAGCCTGAGATTAGGCTAAGCGCTGTTTTCCAGGAGTGTTTTTCATGTCTCAAACAACTGCCCGGTCGTCGAAATGGCTGGGCCTTTGGTGCGTTTTGCTGGGCCTGATCTTGCTGGCAACCGGCCTCTTCTTCGTGGTTGGCGGTGGGAAACTGCTGTCGCTGGGCGGCAGCTGGTATTTCATGATCGCCGGTATTCTGACCGTGATTGCCGCTATCCAGTTTTTCCGCCGCAAATCTTCCGCCGTTGCGGTTTACGCGCTGGTCTTTATCGGCACGGTCATCTGGGCGCTGCTGGACGTTGGTCTGGATTTCTGGCCGCTGGTTTCGCGCCTGATGACCATTGCCGGGCTGATGCTGCTGGCCGTGATTACGCTGCCCGCGCTGCGCAAGCACGAAGGGAAATCGGCTGCGGCCAGGCCTGCTTATATTTCTGCTGCCGTGCTGGTGGTAGGCCTGGTGGCGACCTTTATACAGATGTTCCAGCCGCACGCCCCGGTTGCCGACGGCAGCGAACTGCCGCTGGTACCGGTAAATAAAACGACCGAACAGAAAAACTGGGACAACTACGGCAATACGCCGGGCGGCAGCCGCTTTGTGGCGCTGGACCAGATTACGCGCGACAACGTGAAAGACCTGAAGGTAGCCTGGACTTTCCGCACCGGCGATATTCCTGACAGCCCAACCGGCAACGGCGCGGAAGATCAGCAAACGCCTTTGCAGATTGGCGATGTGCTCTACCTTTGCACGCCGCACAACAACGTGATCGCGGTCAACGCCGACACGGGGAAAAAGATTTGGGAACACGTGGTGAATGCGCAGGCAGAGGTCTGGAACCGCTGTCGCGGCCTGGCTTACTTTGACGCCACTCAGCCACTGAAACAGCCTTCAGTGCCTGGCTCTACGCCGGTGCCGCAGGCCGTGCTGCCTGCGGGCGACAGCTGCCAGCGTCGTCTGCTGATGAATACCATCGACGCGCGCCTGATGGCTATCAACGCCGACAACGGCGAACTGTGCCAGAACTTTGGCGACCACGGTGTGGTTGACCTGAAAGCGGGCCTGGGCGAAGCGCAGGATCCAAAATATCAGCTGACCTCTGCGCCAACGCTTGCGGGCACCACCGTGGTGGTCGGCGGCCGCGTTGCGGATAACGTTCAGACCGATATGCCTGGCGGCGTGATCCGCGGCTTTGACGCGATCACCGGCCAGATGCGCTGGGCCTTTGATACGGGCAACGACGATCCGAATGCAACACTGCAGCCGGACCAGAGCTATGCCCGCAGCACGCCTAACTCCTGGGCGCCGATGTCCTACGATCCCGCGATGAATACCGTGTTTATGCCAATGGGCAGTTCATCGGTCGATCTGTATGGCGCAACGCGTACCGCGCTGAACCATAAATATGGTGCTTCCATTCTGGCGGTCGATGCGACTACCGGCAAAGAGAAGTGGGTTTACCAGACCGTGCACAACGATCTGTGGGACTTTGACCTGCCGATGCAGCCAAGCCTGATCGACTTCCCGATGAAGGATGGCACCAGCAAACCGGCCGTAGTGATTGGCACCAAAGCGGGCCAGATCTACGTGCTGGATCGTCTGACCGGCAGGCCGCTGACCGAAGTAAAAGAAGTGCCGGTTAAAAAAGGCAATATCCCGAACGAGCAGTATACGCCGACGCAGCCTAAGTCTGTCGGCATGCCGCAGATTGGCGCGGAAACGCTGAAAGAGTCTGATATGTGGGGCGCTACGCCGTTCGATCAGCTTGCCTGCCGCGTAGCCTTTAAATCCATGCGCTATGACGGTCTGTACACCGTGCCGGGCACCGACAAAGCCCTGAGCTTCCCAGGCTCGCTGGGCGGCATGAACTGGGGCAGCCTGTCTACCGATCCGAACAATCACTACATCTTCGTCAACGACATGCGTCTTGGCCTGTGGGTGCAGATGATCCCGGCCAATACCGGCGCTACCGCTCGCGGCAGCAACGGCGGGGAAGCGATCAACACCGGCATGGGTGCGGTGCCGCTGAAAGGCACGCCTTATGCGGTAAACAAAAACCGCTTTATGTCGCCGCTGGGCATCCCTTGCCAGAAACCGCCGTTCGGTACGCTCTCCGCTATCGATTTGAAAACGCAGAAGCTGGTGTGGCAGGTTCCGGTTGGTACGGTGCAGGATACCGGTCCGTTCGGCATCAAAATGCACGCGCAGATGCCGGTAGGGATGCCGACGCTGGGCGGCACGCTGGCTACGCAAGGCGGCCTGGTATTTATCGCGGGCACGCAGGATTACTATCTGCGCGCGTTTGACTCGGCTACCGGTAAAGAGGTGTGGAAAGCACGCCTGCCGGTTGGCAGTCAGGGCGGCCCTGTCAGCTACAAGTCGCCGAAAACAGGCAAGCAGTACATCCTGATTTCAGCCGGCGGCGCGCGTCAGTCTCCGGATCGCGGCGACTACGTAATTGCTTACGCGCTGGATAAATAAGCGCGGTAATAAAAAGCCCCGCCAGCAATGGCGGGGCTTTTTTCTGGCTACTGGCCGTCGTGCCAGAGCTGCACCAGTTCGGGCGGCGCCAGATCCTCAGGGATTAGGATCACCAGATTGCCGACCTGCTGCCGCGTGGCATAGCTGATTTCGATACGGTAATAGCGCTGATCGCCTCTTCCGGCGCGGCTTTGCTCTCCCGGCGGTTCTCCCAGCCGCAGCGCATGGCGCAGTACGCTGCACACATGTTCCCGCTGCGGAGGATCCAGTTGGGCCAGCGCGATGCGTCTTGGGCTGGACAGTTTAGGGATAAAAGCAAAACCGCCTTCGCGCGCCACGTCGATGACCGCGTCGTCGCTCAGTTCCGGAAGTGAATTCATAACACGCCAACCTCCTTCCAGGCATTTTCAATAGCCTGACCTACCGATTTATTAAAACGTTTCTGACCGTGATTAACAGTATACTGCGCGAAGGTTTTAAAGTCGGCATTCTGCGGCAGCGTTTTATCGCATACCGTATCATACCAGGCGTAGCCGGCCTGTTCCCAGGCGTAGCCGCCGAGCGTCTTCGCGGCCAGATAGAAAGCGCGGTTGGGAATGCCGGAGTTCAGATGCACGCCGCCGTTGTCTTCGCGCGTCTGGATATAGCCTTTCATATCCGCAGGCTGAGGATCTTTGCCCAGCAACGGATCGTCGTAGGCCGTTCCCGGCGCCGACATAGAGCGCAGTCCTTTGCCGTTAATGCCTTCGGCCAGCAGCCCTTCACCGATTAGCCAGTCCGCCCGGTCGGCCGTCTGCTTACGGCTGAACTGCTTAACCAGCGAGCCAAAAACGTCCGACAGCGATTCATTCAGCGCGCCGGCCTGCTCAAAGTAGATCAGTCCGGCTTCGGTTTCCGTTACGCCGTGCGCCAGCTCGTGGCCGACCACATCCAGCGCGATGGTAAAACGATTGAAAATTTCGCCGTCGCCGTCGCCGAACACCATTTGCTGACCGTTCCAGAAGGCGTTCTGATAGTCTTTGCCATAGTGCACGGTGCCTTTGAGCGTCAGCCCCTGATTATCCAGAGAATTACGCTTATAGGCCTGCCAGAAAAAGTCGTAGGTGACGCCAAGATAGTCGTAAGCCTCATTGACGGCAACGTCGTTATTGCCTGACTGGCCTTCGCTGCGCACCAGCGTACCGGGAAGATTTTGGGTCTGCTCTGAATCATAGATTTCCCGCTGAACCTGGCCCGGCGCGGCGGTTTTTGCCCCGTCCGGTTTGGCCCAGGTTTCCGCCATCAGCGTCTGCACGTGCGCCAGAGTCTGACGCGCGCAGCTCTGCTGCAGGCCGGAGCCGTTATCAATGATTTTGCTAAGCATATAGGGAGGGATGACGCCGTAATGCATACCATGCTCCTTGGTCCATCGTAAATGTCCAAAAAGTATAGTGGCTGCTTTGCGTACGCGCATAAACAGGCCTGCGGTATATTCGCACCATGTCTGCACAAGCCGCCACAGCCTGGGTTCTCGTCAACGTAATGCAGGGCGTCAGAGCGATAAGGCAGCCAGAAATCCCAAACTGGACAGGCCATTTTATACAAAACCAGCCTTTTTTCTTAAAAGATATCATCAGTGCCGGAATTGATTTTCCTGATGTTGCTAAGGCCTTTACTGTCGGTATTGGATAATTATCGTAAAAGGACATGTTATGGAAAACGGTTTTAGTATTGCGATGATGCCGGTACAGCTTGCGGCTGTAATAGCAGATGAAACCGCTACAGGGGATTCAGTCAGCAACCGCACAGGGGACGGAGTAGGATTTCTGGGAAGCGTATCCAAACTTGCCAGCGCGACTGCCCTGTGTCTGGTACCTGAGCCTGGAGATTTAACTAAGGCGGGCTGCATTGTCATGGGCGCTCACAGTCTGGACGGGATCGGTTCATCCGCTTATCAGGTGTACACCGGCAAATAAAAAGCATCAATGACCGCCCGCGCCACGGCGGGTATTGCTAAGGATCCCGGCGCTTCTGACAACGCTACTGAGCAGACTGGGATAGCTGTCGATATGATCATTCCGTTCGCCGTGGCTGGATTTCCTGAGCTGGCTGTCGGCTTATTTAAAGCAAAAACGTAATGAGTAGATGGACGGCCCGCCAGCTGGCGGGCATTATCACTCCCGGCTACTTTCTGAATGCAAAACCGGCATCGCTTTCTTTACTCTGCCATCGATCATCAGTCTGCAGGCCTCATGCCTTTTTAGCGCGGGCTTTTTTAACGGGCGTGACCGCCGTAACTTCGCTCTCTATCCAGCCGTCGCTCAGCCGGGTTTTCAGCCTGTCGCCCGCCTTCAGCTGCGCGGCCTTTTTAATTGCCTGGCCGTCGGCTGCCGTCGTGACGCTAAAGCCGCGCGCCAGCGTTGCCAGCGGGCTGACGCCTTCCAGCTGCGCCGTCAGCGTGGCGAACTGCTGTTTGCCGCCGTTGAGCTGCGCCTGCATCGCCTGCTGTAAACGGTAGCGCCACTGCTGAAGCTGCTGCTGCGCGCGATAAAGCCGGTTCTGCGGCTGCGAGGCGGCAAGCCGCTGCGAGGCCTGTTCCTGCTGACGAGCGGCCTGGCGCAGCCGCAGCTGCATGGCGTCATCCAGCCTGCGGTGAAGCCGCATCAGCGTCGTCTGCTGGCGCGCCAGCCGCAGCTGGGGATGCTGCTGCTGTAAACGGTGGTGCAGGCGGGTAAAGGTGCGGTTCTGCTGCGCAAGATAGTAGTCCATCGCCATTTCCAGCCTTGTCTGCTGCGACTGAAGCTGGCGCAGCAGTTCAAGCTGGTTGCGGCTGACCAGCTCGGCCGCCGCAGAAGGGGTGGGCGCGCGCAGATCCGCCACGAAGTCGGCGATGGTCACGTCGGTTTCGTGCCCTACGGCGCTGACGATAGCGATGCGGCTGGCGAAAATCGCCCGCGCCACGCGCTCGTCGTTGAAGCTCCACAGATCTTCCAGCGAGCCGCCGCCGCGCCCGACGATCAGCACGTCGCACTCTGCGCGCTGGTTGGCCAGCTCAATGGCGCGCACGATGCTGGCTGGCGCATCCGCGCCCTGAACCGGCGTGGGATAAATCACCACCGGCAGTGAAGGGTCGCGACGGTGTAAAACCCGCAGCACATCGTGCAGCGCCGCGCCGGTGGCAGAGGTGATCACGCCTACCTGGCGTGCCGGATCGGGCAGCGGCTGCTTATGGCTCTGTTCAAACAGGCCTTCGCTCGCCAGCTTTTGCTTCAGCTGTTCAAACTGCTGCTGAAGCAGGCCGTCGCCGGCAGGCTGCATACTTTCAGCAATCAGCTGATAGTCGCCGCGAGGTTCATAAAGCGTGATGGTGGCCCTGACCAGCACCTGCTGGCCGTTTTGCGGCCGAAAGGTTACGCGGCGGTTGCTGTTGCGGAACATCGCGCAGCGTACCTGTGCGCCGTCGTCCTTCAGCGTAAAATACCAGTGGCCGGAAGAGGGCTGGGAAAAGTTAGAGATCTCGGCGCTCAGCCAGACCTGGCCCATCTCCATTTCCAGCAGCTTGCGCACCGTGGTATTCAGGCGGCTGACGGTAAAAATATTGGCGGTTGGCGGTAGCGACATGTGATAGAGATCAAACTTTAAATCAGAGGGTTAATTAACCGATACTACATGCCTGACGGGAGGGATCAAGACTTTTTCGTAAATAATGCTGGAGGCAATCGATTACGCCCTGTATAATGCCGCGGCAATATTTTACAAGTTCTCATTCACCCTGAGGTTGAGATATTGCCATGCTAAGAATCGCTAAAGAAGCCCTGACATTTGACGACGTGCTGCTCGTTCCCGCTCATTCGACTGTGTTGCCTAATACGGCCGACCTCAGTACCCAGCTTACCAAAACCATTCGCCTGAATATTCCTATGCTCTCTGCGGCTATGGACACCGTGACCGAAGCGGGCCTGGCTATTGCGCTGGCGCAGGAAGGCGGGCTGGGCTTCATTCATAAAAATATGTCTGTGGAGCGCCAGGCGGAAGAAGTCCGCAAGGTGAAGAAACATGAAAGCGGCGTGGTGACCGATCCGCAAACCGTGCTGCCCGGTACGGCGCTGAGCGAAGTGAAGCTGCTGACCGAGCGTAACGGCTTCGCGGGCTATCCCGTGGTTAACGACGACAACGAGCTGGTAGGCATCATCACCGGTCGTGACGTGCGCTTTGTCACCGATATGAGCCTGCCGGTTTCGGCGGTGATGACGCCAAAAGAGCGCCTGGTCACCGTTCGCGAAGGCGAAGCGCGCGAAGTCGTGCTGCAAAAGATGCACGAAAAACGCATCGAAAAAGCGCTGGTAGTGGACGATGCTTTCCATCTGCTGGGCATGATCACCGTTAAAGATTTCCAGAAAGCCGAACGTAAGCCTAACGCCTGTAAAGACCAGGCCGGTCGTCTGCGCGTCGGCGCAGCGGTAGGCGCGGGCGCGGGCAACGAAGAGCGCGTGGATGCGCTGGTCGCGGCTGGCGTTGATGTGCTGCTGATTGACTCTTCTCACGGCCACTCTGAAGGCGTATTGCAGCGTATCCGTGAAACCCGTGCAAAATATCCTGACCTGCAGATCCTCGGCGGCAACGTCGCGACCGGCGCTGGCGCGCTGGCGCTGGTTGAGGCTGGCGTAAGCGCGGTGAAAGTGGGTATCGGCCCTGGCTCCATCTGTACCACCCGTATCGTCACCGGCGTGGGCGTGCCGCAGATCACTGCGGTTTCTGACGCGGTCGCCGCGCTGGAAGGCACCGGTATTCCTGTGATTGCCGACGGCGGCATCCGCTTCTCCGGCGATATCGCCAAGGCGATTGCGGCCGGCGCCAGCGCGGTCATGGTCGGCTCTATGCTGGCGGGCACCGAAGAATCGCCGGGCGAAATCGAACTGTACCAGGGCCGCTCGTTCAAATCCTATCGCGGCATGGGCTCGCTGGGCGCGATGTCCAAAGGCTCTTCTGACCGTTACTTCCAGACCGATAACGCGGCGGACAAGCTGGTGCCGGAAGGTATCGAAGGCCGCGTGGCCTATAAAGGCCGTCTGAAAGAGATCGTACATCAGCAGATGGGCGGCCTGCGCTCCTGTATGGGCCTGACCGGCTGCGGCACCATTGAAGCGCTGCGCACCAAAGCGGAATTCGTTCGCATCAGCGGCGCGGGCATTACCGAAAGCCACGTGCACGACGTCACCATCACCAAAGAGTCGCCAAACTACCGCATGGGTTCCTGATAACCCGGCCTGATGCCCGGCGCTGACCGGGCATTTTACTTAATCCTGTATTTGTTTATCGCTCTGGAATAGCCCAATGACCACGGAAAATATCCATAAACACCGCATCCTGATCCTTGATTTCGGCTCGCAGTATACGCAGCTGGTGGCACGCCGCGTGCGCGAGCTGGGCGTCTACTGTGAACTTTGGGCGTGGGACGTCACTGAAGAGCAGATCCGCCAGTTTAATCCAAACGGCATCATTCTTTCCGGCGGCCCGGAAAGCACCACCGAACACAACAGCCCGCGCGCGCCGGAATACGTTTTCAACGCGGGCGTGCCGGTATTCGGCGTTTGCTACGGGATGCAGACCATGGCGCTGCAGCTTGGCGGCAAGGTGGAAGGCTCCAGCGAGCGCGAGTTTGGCTATGCGCAGGTAGAAGTTGGCGTGGACAGCGCGCTGACTCGCGGCATTGAAGATTCCCTGAGCGCGGACGGCAAACCGCTGCTGGACGTCTGGATGAGCCACGGCGACAAAGTTACCGCTATTCCATCCGACTTTGTAACCGTTGCCAGCACCGAAAGCTGCCCGTTTGCCATTATGGCTAACGAAGAGAAGCGCCTGTATGGCGTACAGTTCCACCCGGAAGTGACGCACACGCGTCAGGGCCAGCGAATGCTGGAGCGTTTTGTGCTGGAAATCTGCCAGTGTGAAGCGCTGTGGACGCCGGCAAAAATCATCGAAGATGCGGTTGAGCGTTTGCGCGTGCAGGTGGGTAACGACAGGGTGATCCTGGGTCTGTCCGGCGGCGTAGACTCTTCCGTTACCGCGATGCTGCTGCACCGCGCCATCGGCGATCGTCTGACCTGCGTATTCGTCGACAACGGCCTGCTGCGCCTGAACGAAGCGGAGCAGGTGCTGGAGATGTTCGGCGATCACTTTGGCCTGAACATTGTGCACGTGGAAGGCGAAAAACGTTTCCTGGACGCGCTGGCCGGCGTCGACGAGCCGGAAGCCAAGCGGAAAATCATCGGCCGCGTCTTCGTGGAAGTGTTCGATGAAGAGGCGCTGAAGCTGGAAGACGTGAAGTGGCTGGCGCAGGGCACCATCTATCCGGACGTGATCGAATCCGCCGCTTCTGCCACCGGCAAAGCGCACGTTATCAAGTCGCACCATAACGTGGGCGGCCTGCCGAAAGAGATGAAGATGGGCCTGGTTGAACCGCTGCGTGAGCTGTTCAAAGACGAAGTGCGTAAAATCGGCCTGGAGCTTGGCCTGCCGTACAACATGCTTTACCGTCATCCGTTCCCTGGACCCGGTCTGGGCGTGCGCGTGCTGGGCGAAGTGAAGAAAGAGTATTGCGATCTGCTGCGTCGCGCCGATGCGATCTTTATCGAAGAGCTGCACAAGGCCGATCTGTATAACAAGGTTAGCCAGGCATTCACCGTATTCCTGCCGGTGCGTTCTGTAGGCGTAATGGGCGACGGGCGTAAGTATGACTGGGTGGTTTCGCTGCGGGCGGTAGAAACCATCGACTTTATGACCGCGCACTGGGCGCATCTGCCTTATGAGTTCCTGGGCCGCGTCTCTAACCGCATCATCAATGAAATCAACGGCATTTCCCGCGTGGTTTACGATATCTCCGGCAAGCCGCCGGCGACGATCGAGTGGGAATAAAGCTGGTTATAAATAGCTAATCAGGTCTTAGAAAATAATTGAAATGCCGGTCAGTTTCTGACTGGCATTTTTATGGGGATAATGATTGTTGGTTTTCAGAAATAATCGCCTCCAGAAAATCGACAACAGCTCTAACTCTACGTGAGTGTGCTAAATCTGAGTGAATAGCCAACCAAACAGGCTGATCACAACCCACATCTTCTTGCACACAAACCAGGTTTTTTTTCCTGGAGGTAAAATGAGGGAGTATAGCCATACCAATCCCCGCCTCTACAGCGCTCATTTGTGCCGATAGACTGGTTGTGATTAAGCGGCAAGGCTTTCCTCTCAACATTTTTGTTAAGCATTGCGCTGCTGGCAAATTTTGCTGCATTTCAGACCACCCGATGAAATCATCATGTTCGAAAGACAGGCTGGCGGTGTCTGAACTCTTTCTGTTGTTTGCGTAGTTTTGTGAGGCATAAAGCCCAAACCCTAGTGTACCTAATCGACGGATGCTCACATTTCCACGTTCCGGTCTTACCATACGTAAGGCAATATCAGCATCGCGTCGGTGCAGGTTAACAGTGGATACGCTCGTGATTATCTCCACGGTTAAATTTGGATGAGCAGCAATAAGTTTTGGCATGGCTGGAATAATGAGATGATCGGCTAATCCTTGCGCTGTTGCCAGGCGTACATGACCCATTACTTCATCATTATTACGATAAGTCGTATCTCCAAAAGCAAATCCAGCCTGCTCCAGGGCTTCAGCCGGTGAAATCAGATCGCTGCCTTCATCGGTTAATGTATAGCCCTGTTGATCACGCGTAAATAAGCGAACCTGTAGCGCAGACTCCAGACGTTCTAAACGTCGAGAGGTGGTGGCAATCCCCAAATTTAATCGTTTTGCTGCGTGACTTAATGTGCCTTCTCGAGCGATGGCGAGAAATATTCTGGCATCATCCCAATTCAAAGATGGCGTACTGTTCTGGTTTCCATTTTCGGAAATCTGATTGCGGTTTGTGTGCATATGAATCTCCACTTTCGGAAAATATACTGAATATCTCAACGTAAACCAAGGGATATCAATCATGAAGAAACGTGTATTAGGTCAAAGCCTTGAAGTCTCCGAGATAGGATTAGGCTGTATGGGCATGAGTGAATTCTATGGGCCTGGAAATGACGCCGAATCCAGGGCGGTACTCCATAAAGCTGTTGATCTTGGCTGCACTTTTTTAGATACCGCAGATACTTATGGTCATTATCATAACGAGCAGCTACTTGGGGAGTTTTTGAAAGAAAGCCGTGCTGAAATTAAAGTTGCGACTAAGTGTGGAATTGTACGCCGTCCTGGGGAGTACCAACGAGTAATTGATAACAGTCCGGATTATATTCGCCGTGCTTGTGAGAGTTCGCTACGCCGCTTAGGCGTTGAATGCATCGACTTATACTATATCCATCGACTGGATCCTCATGTGCCTATAGAAACAACCGTTTTTACGTTGTCTCAATTGGTCAAGGAGGGGAAAATTGCAAATATTGGTTTATCTGAGGTCAGCGCAAGTACGCTGAGAAAAGCGCATGCTGTTCATCCAATTAGTGCCGTGCAGACCGAGTATTCACTGTGGACCCGTGATGTGGAGCAAGATGTTTTGCCAACCTGTAGAGAATTAGGTATTGGTTTTGTGCCTTATTCCCCATTAGGGCGTGGTTTTTTGACAGGGAATATTACGCCTGACAGTGACTTTACTCCTGAAGATGCAAGACAATCATTACCGAGATTCACTCCTGATAACCTAAGAGCGAACCTTCCGCTAACAAGGGTGGTTGCTGGCATGGCCAGTAGTAAGTCATGCTCATCGGCACAAATTGCATTGGCATGGTTATTAGCACAAGGGCCTGACATCGTACCTATTCCGGGCACAAAGAAAATGAAGCATTTGGTCGATAACCTGCGGGCTCCTGATGTCGTATTAACGGCAGCGGATTTGGCCCGCATTGAATCTGCCATGCGGAAATTTCAGCCCTCAGGGGAGCGTTATACAACTGAAGGTATGAAAGGAGTGAACGCTTGAGCCCGTCAAATTACACAAATTGGCGCAGCTGGGTCGCTGTTTTTATGCTTGGTATTGCGTCATTTACGGTTGTTGCTACTGAGTTAGCACCAATAGGTATGTTGTCTTCCATTGCACAGGATATGCAGCAGAGCACGAGCTCTACAGGGTTAGTTGTTACATTGTATGCATGGCTTGGTGCCGCTGCTGCTTTAATTTCAGTCATGATGATTAGCCATTTACCCCGCCGACCATTGTTAGTGGGACTGATGCTATTGTTGGGGTTGTCTAATGGTATGGCAGCTGTCAGTTATAGTTTTAGCGTATTGCTGGCTGCCAGGCTTGTCGGTGCTCTTGCTCATGGTGCTTTCTGGGCAATGATTGGCACTTTGGGCGCACAGTTGGTCTCAAAAAGTAGCGTGGGGAAAGCCACTGCCATTATTTTCGGGGGTGTTTCAACCGCGAGTGTTTTAGGCGTCCCAATGATTAATTGGATAAGCGCTGATGCTGGTTGGCGATTATCATTTTCACTTTTAGGAATATTATCTGTTGTTACGGCATTAACTCTGGCTCTGAGTCTTCCGCATGTGTCAGGTATACCGCGTTTGGGAAGGGGGCAACTCTTCTCTGTGTTTCGAAATTCGAAGTTGAGAATCGTATACCTCATTGCGGCTTGTGGTATCGTTTCACACTTTGCTGCATTTACTTATGTTGAGGTGCTACTTTCTTCTGTGATTGCTCTGCCAAACAGTTGGGTCTCTATTTGCCTGTTGACATTTGGTGTTGCTGGTATACTCGGTAACTTCATGTGCGGAATGTATATAGACAACCACTTAAAAAGAGTCCTTAGCACAGGGCTTTTACTTATTTCATTGTGTTTGACGTTAATTAGCTTTCCGACTGTTAACGGCAAAGTCACTACATTGCTGCTCGTATCCGGATGGGGGCTTGGTGTTGCGATACTATTCGTTGGCCTTCAAACATGGATCATCCTATTAGCAAAAGACGATGCTTTACCAGCTTCAGCTATCTATGCTGCTATATTCAATGGCGCTCTTGGTATAGGGGCCGTATCAGGAGCAGGAATTTTAGACCATTGGAATATTAGTACGCTTTATTTATCTGCTTCATTAATTACGCTGCTAAGTCTTGCTTTGGTGGTTGTTAGTAATAAAGGGCCTACGGAACAAGCTACTATGGTATAAGTTCGGAAAGTCTTTAAATACATCGACGAGCAGCAAAAAATCAAAAAAAGTTTGCGCATGGTATAGATGAGGGTATCGATAAAAGCTGCCTTTCTGACTGGCTGTTATTTAGATTCATTTCCTTCTGGTTGATGTTCGAGTGGGAATAGTACTGTAGTTAACCGCCTGTTTTTATTGCTGTAATAATCTCAGGCGGTGAGTTTTCTGCGTCATCAATGGTTTTGGTGCGCAGTGAAGTCCTCATCAGAAAATCCCCCTGATACCCTGTTCAGTTGGTTAATGCTGACAGGGTATCAGGCACGCCTGTCCGCTCAACGCAGCAAGCGGAAAGTCTCACGCACATGGTCGGTAAGCACTGCCGGGTTTTCCATAGCGGCGAAGTGGCCGCCGTGCTCAGCTTCCGCAAAGAACCTCAGATCCTCGAAACGCGCCTGCGCCCAGCGCCGTGAGAGGCGAAGCAGCTCGCCTGGAAACATGCTCACGCCCGCAGGAGTGGGTATGGCGGAAGCGGGGCCCTGCTTTTGCATTTCACGTATTCCTTCCCAATAGAAGCGAACCGAGCTTGGGCCGGCATTTGGCAGCCAGTACAGCATGATGTCATCGATCAGGGCATTGATGTCGATCGCCCGCTCAGGTTCGCCGCCGCTGTCGGAGGCGTCCTGAAACAGCGCGTATATCCATGCAGCCAGGCCCACGGGGGAGTCCGCCAGGGCAAAGCCTACCGACTGCGGGCGGGTGCTTTGCACCTTCATATAGCCCGAAAGCTCCTGGTCGTAGCGTTGCGCATCAGCCAGCATGCGCTGCTCTTCAGGGGTGGCCTGTGCGATTTCATCCCGGGTCGGCTGATACATCACCATGTTCAGGTGAATGCCGACCAGGCCTGGCGGGCGCAGGTGCCCAAGGACGGTGGTCACGGCCGATCCCCAGTCTCCGCCCTGTGCAGCCCAGCGCTGGCCATAGCCCAAACGCTCCATTAGCTGCACCCAGGCGCTGGCGGTTCTACCCACGCCCCAGCCCGGGGAGGCTGGCTTATCACTGAAACCAAAACCCGGTAGCGCAGGGATAACCAAATGGAACGCGTCGCTGGCTTGTCCCCCATATGCTGTAGGGTCGGTAAGCGGGCCGATCATTGCTCTGAATTCAAGAACAGAGCCTGGCCACCCATGGGTCATCAGCAGGGGAAGGGCGTCGGAATGGGGTGAGCGAATATGCAGGAAGTGAATGCCAAGGCCGTCGATCTCGGTGCGGCTGCTGTTCCACTGGTTGAGTTGGGTTTCAGTGGCGCGCCAGTCATAGTCTTTTTGCCAGTGCGCTACCAGAGCGCGAAGACGTTCAAGCTTCGGCCCCTGGCTGTTGTCGCATACGGTTTCCGGATCCGGCCACCGGGTTTGCGCCAGGCGCTGGGCCAGATCGTCAAGCTGTGCCTGGGGAATGTGAATGGGGAAGGACTCTACAGGACTAGTCATCATTTGATTCCTTGCATACAGGTGTGGGCCAGTGTGTTGCGGATGAAAAGCTCATTCCCGCAGGCCATAGCGAGCGTTATCCGGATTGAGCCGCTATCTTGCAGGTAACCCTGCCGGGCGGGAAAGGGAGTTACGCGCGCTACGCTGATAAGGGCGGACAGCGTACCGATGTTGCCGGGTGGTGTGATCCATAAAGCCCCTGTTGGTTAGTGGATGCGGATAAGTAAAACAACGGTTACGCGCGTTGATTTATCTGACGTTACCGTTTAATTAACGAACAAACAAGGCATGGATAAGTTGCAGGTCATGTCGTTGATCCATTCCAGGCTTTATTATCATGTCCTGCCGGACGGGGGAAACGCCATACCGCTATTGCCATTGGCTGCACGCTGACGGAGCGGAAAATCGCCGTTGTCGCCCCATAACCAGAGCTTTGCAGGCGCGCGCAGCAGCTTCTCATCAGCGGTCTCCTGTTCTCTACAGCAGCGCAGTCGGCCCCCTGAAGGCCCGGCGCCATTCGCTGGGGCTGACAGCAAACCGGTGTTTAAAATTCTGGCGGAACGACACCGGCGACTGAAATCCCGACATGGCTGCCACCACCTCAATACTGTGATCCGTCGACTCCAGCAGCACCTGGCTACGCTGAAGCCGCTCGCCGATCAGCCAGTCGCTCAGCGTCAGACCGGTAGCGGCAAAAAAGTGGCGGGTCAGGGTGCGGCGGCTCATATTGCAAAAGGCTGCCAGCGAATCGATAGTGTGCGGTCTTTCGAGGTTTCTGCGCAGATAGCCGATCAGGTCGTTAATCGCATTATCGCGAGTGGTTTCCGGAACGGGGCGCTCGATATACTGCGCCTGTCCGCCTTCCCGATAGGGCGGCATTACCATGCGTCTGGCGACCTTGTTGGCTAACACGCTGCCATAATGGTCGCGCACGATACTCAGGCAGCAGTCGATGCCGGCAGCCGTACCGGCGGAAGTGGTCAGGCGCTCATCAGTGATATAGAGCGCGTTGGTATCAAGATGCACCTGCGGAAAGCGTTCCCTGAAGTCTTTTTCATATTCCCAGTGGGTGGCCGCCCGTCGGTTTTCCAGCAGGCCTGCATAGGCCAGCACGTAGGTGCCCAGACATAATCCCACTATTTCTGCGCCGCGTCGCCAGGCTGCTTTTAGCGCGCTCAGCAGGGCCGGAGAAGGTTTTTCTTCCGGACGATCCCAGAAAGGCACCACGATAATATCGGCCTTTTCCAACAGCGCCAGCCCGTGTTTTACATTAATAAACAGGCCAATATCGGACAGAACGTTGCCGGGCGTTTCCGCACAGATTTGCAGATCGAAGCGCTCCGGCTCGGGCAGCGCCTTGCCGAAAACGATACAGGGGACGGAAAAGTGAAAGGTGCTGACTCCGGCAGTGGCAATCACGGCAACAACAGGAACGGTCACGTTTTTTCTCCTGACTGGGCTGGGAACCCGCCGAGCTGAACAGGTTCCCCAAAAGCATCAGAATACCAGCGTTTCGCCATCTTCAGGCGCATGCACGCTCTGTTGCATACCCTTTTGCTGAGCAAACTCACGGATCGCTGCGCGGGTCAGCACGCAGTGATTGACGGCTTCCAGATGCGAAGCCACGATCGTTGCCTCCGGCAGCATTTGGTGAGTACGCAGGATATCTTCGGTGCCCATGATAATGGCGCCATAACCATCGACCTGAGCAAAACCGGCATTGAGCACCACGACGTCCGGCCGGTGGCTTTGCAGGCTTTCTTCATAAGGTTTCACCCAGATAGTATCGCCAGCGATATACAGCACTTTTTCATCGGCGTGGCGGAACACCAGGCCGCATGCATCACCCAGCATGGCAGCCATTTCCGGGTTTGCATAGGCCTCATCGCTGCCGTGCTGTCCGTCCGTTTTAATGATAGTAACGCCTTCATAGCTGTTTTCCGTCGTCAACACGCGGACGTTGGTAAAGCCCTGGCTGCGGATCAGCGCGGCATCCGCGTCGTGCTGGGTAAAAATAAGCTTGTCGTCAGGAATAAGCTGCTGCGCCGCATCGTCCCAGTGGTCGAGGTGAGTATGGGTCACGATCACCGCATCGACGTTTAGCAGGGCATCAACGGCAACCGGCAGCGCCACCAGCGGGTTACGCAGATGAGGACGTGCCGTTCCGGGAAAGCCCGGCCAGGCTTCTTTTTCAGCCAGCATGGGATCGATAAGAAATTTTTTTCCGGCATATTCAAGAATAAGCGTGGCGTTTCGGATTTGCGTCAGTTTCATCATTTTTTTCCTTCTGTGGTCTGTTTCCGCGTAGCGAAATGGTTTTAAGCAGGTACGGAAGCAGTATAAGAAGGATCAGCAGCGAGGCGTGAGTAGCCCGACGGTCAATAAGCGATGAGATTGGGCCAACCTGAAAGCGGCGGCGAGCCGGGCCGTTATAATCAAGTCCGCAGCTGAAATAGACTGCGTTTTTTTGTCTCTACTCCCGGTTAAATAACAATATCGCCGTGCCAGGAATGAAAGGGGACGCACAAATTAGCGGCAATCCTTTTGCAGGCGACAGGAAAAATATGCCAGGTTGCCTCATGCAATGGATAATTAACCGGCAGATATTACGAGATGCCTTTTAACAGGCAACGCCGTGAAACAGGCACCGAGCTTTGCTTGTTTTAAAGTGCTGGCGGCATGGCGTCTCTTCAGAGAGTATCGGGCGAGGATAAAAGAGCGGCCGTGGGGCACAGGCACAAAAGCGAACAGACTTTATGCCCGCGCCCCGGAGGAGGCTGTTACTTATGCAGTAAAAAAATCGTCGCCAGGCCTAAGAAAATGAAAAAGCCGCCGGTATCGGTCAGCGCGGTAATCAGTACGCTGGAGCCGACTGCCGGATCGCGTTTTAGTTTGGTCATAATCAGCGGAATAAGGACGCCCATCAGCGCCGCCAGTAGCAGGTTCAGCACCATCGCCAGCATCATTACGCCGCCCAGCGCCGGATTGCCGTACATCGCCCAGGTGACGCCGCCCATAATACCGCCCCAGCAAAGACCGTTAATCAACGCCACGCCGAGCTCACGCGCGATCAAAAACGAAAAGTTACCTGGCTCGACCTGATGCAGCGCCAGCGCGCGCACGATCATGGTAATGGTCTGATTGCCGGTATTGCCGCCGATCCCGGCTACGATGGGCATCAGCGTCGCCAGCGCCACCAGCTGGGAAATCGTATCCTCAAACAAACCGATCACGCGTGAGGCGACAAAGGCTGTACAGAGGTTGACTGCCAGCCATGTCCAGCGAGTGCGTACTGCTTTCCTGACCGGGGCGAAAACGTCCTCGTCAGGGTTTACGCCGCCCATCTTACGAATATTGCTGTCGTTCGCCTCGTTAACCAGGTCGATAACGTCTTCAATAGTGACGCGCCCCATCAGCTTACCTTTGGCATCGATAACGGCGGCAGAGATCAGATCGTAACGCTCAAACGCGCCCGCCGCGTCTTCAGCCTTGTCATCCAGCCGAAAGGTCACAGGCCTGTCGTTCATCACCTCGAAAACGCGTTTGCCGGGCTTGTTCAGCAGAATATCCATCAGCGTCAGCTCGCCCAACAGCATATTGTTTTCGTCGGTAATAAAAAGCTTATCGGTGCCTTCCGGCATCACTTTCTTCCGTCGCAGATAGCGCTGTACGGTTGCAAGTTTGATATCGGCCGGTACGGTAACCAGCTTAAAGTCCATGATGCGACCGACGCGGTCGCGGTCGAAATCCATCACTTCCAGCACGCGTGAACGCTGCGCCGGATCGAGCGAGGTCAGCAGCCGGCCCGTTAAATCACGCGATAAATACTTGGCGAGATAAACCTGTTCATCAATATCCAGCGGTTCAATCGCCTGGAGCAGATCGCGATCGCTCATCTCCTCGATCAGGCTTTCCCAGACGTTTTCAGATGCTTCGACCAGCACTTCGCCGCGTCGGTTAGTGCCGACCAGCTGCCAGAGCGCCTGGCGTTCCTCTTCCGGCAGCGCTTCCAGCAGGTCGGCGATATCCGCAGCGTGCAGCAGCGGCAGGTAATCTCTCAGCTCCTGTACCTGCTCCTGATGCGCTGCAGCTTCGGCTTCGCTTTGTTTCAGCGGTTTGCGAAGCAGCGTATCCACCAGGTCGTTATCGTTGAGCAGAAGGTTAAGTATACGGTTACGGATTTCAGCAAGCTGCTGAGCATGTGACTGAGCTACAGACATAAAAATTCCCTTGTGTCTGGCAAAAGCGGACAAAGAAGTAAGTATTGCTTAATTTGAGCGGATGACCGGAATAAGTTGCGCTTTTTCAGGCGGCCTGGCCGCTATTTAGCGCCGGGGGCAGAGACCGTCGTTTCCTGCTGTTTTTGTTTGTGGTGTTCGATAGCTCCGGGCAGCACATAAAGCAGACGTGCTGCCAGGATAATAAAGCTGACCAGCAAAACGATCCGGGTCATACGGCTTGTTTTACGCTGTTTTCTGAATGGCATGGCGCGGTTCACGCAAGTTTCCTGAAGTTAGCCCGTAGGCAATTGCACAATTTAGACACAGTGCGGTCGCCAGGTCAATGCCGATCGCCCGAAGAGAAGGGCTTTGTTCAGACACGCGGCACGGCGGGTTTACCTCTCAACTTCCTTGACGGCAGCGAGATTCTGGCAGAGAAAAGCATTGAAAATGATAAAGATCAATTTTAGCCGAAGGAATATGCATAGTATGGCGGATATGCCAGCGCCGGTCTGCTCCGGCCTATCCAGTTCGGGCGTGATTGCCCTGTTACTCAGCGAGTATGATGATCGTCACGACCCGCCTTAACCGCTTCCGTCAAAGCCCCTGGGGACTAGCCCTCATACTGCCTGCTATTCTGATGCCGCTCACCACGCAGCTTTCGGTGCGCCTTTGGATGCTGGATGGCTACGTTTATCTGATCTATCTGCCGCTGGCTACGATCATAGCGATGCTGCTGGTGTATGACTGGAAGGCTTTTCCGGGGATAGCAACAGGGCTGAGCCTCTACTATTTTAACCGCTACGCGCCCGGGCCTGCGGCGGCGATCGTCGCGAGCTGGCTGATGGTGCTGTTAAGCGGCTGGAGCGGCTACCGGCTTCAGGTGAAACGGCGCTGGGGCGTCCGCTATGGCGAGCTGCGTCTGATGCCCAACAGACTGTTCTGGCTGGCTTTTTTTATGCCGTCGCTGTTTGTTTTTATGATGCAGACCCTGGCGATGGCGGGCCTTGTGCCGCTAAAAGGCTCGATTTTCCACTGGGAACCCTTTTCGCTGCACACGCTGCTGAATTTTCAGTCCGCGCTGCTGGCTTGTGTCACTATGGTGCCGGTGTGCTATCTGTTCATCCGCAGCCTGCGTAGTCCGGGCTATCTGCGGCTGACGATCTTTCGCCTTCGCCAGCAATTTTCGCCTGAGGTCAGCAAAACGGAAGGCGCGGTATGGGCGCTGCTGTTGGCGTTTCTGTTGACCATGCTGCTACAGTTCGCGCCTGGCCGGCAGAATCTGTTGGCAACCGAATACGGTTTGCCCCTGATGCTGCCTTTAATGCTCTGGGCAGCGATGCGTTTTGGCTATCTTTTTACCGGGCTGGTCTGGGCGCTGCTGCTGATGGTGCTTTATCAGCTGCGCGATCGTTTTCTTCATCCGGATACCGGGCCTTATCAGCTGGCGGTTATTTCAGCCAACCTGCTGGTGTTTAGTCTTAGCCTGCTGCTGATGGCGGCTATCACCACGCGCCAGCGCCGCACGCTGGCCAGAACCAAAGCGGCGGCGTTAAACGATCCCGTAATGAACCTGCCTAATTTGCGCGCGCTGAGCCTGGCACTGGCAAACAGCGCCGGCTCCACGCTCTGCTTTCTGACTATTCCCGATCTGGATCGCCTGAGCCGCACCTATGGTCTGCGTCTGCGTATTCACTATAAAAGCAGCCTGGCCGCCCATTTGAAGCCTGAACTTCAGCCGGGGGAAGACGTTTATCAGCTCCCCGGCTTCGATTTAGTGATGCGGCTGGAAGGGAGCGGGCAGCTGGCGCGGATTGAAAATATCACGGCCCGGCTGAAAGATTACTGCCTGAACTGGGATGGCCTGCCGGTACATCCCGGTATCGGCGTCAGCTATTGCAGCGTTCTGCCGCCGGTCAATCATCTTTATGAGCTGCTGGGCGAGCTGAGCGGCATGGCGGAACTCTCGCTGACCAGCGGCATAACGGAGAACCTGCAGCAGAAAATGACGCAGCCGGTGCAGTACCGCATCAGCAAAAAAATCGCGCTGCTGAACACCGTCCAGCAGGCGCTAAAATCCAACGGTTTCCAGCTGATTGCGCAGAAAATTTGCGGCGTGCGCGGCGACGACTATCACGCGGTCTGGCTTGCTTTGGAAAATGACCGTCGCGAGCCGGTACCGGCAGCAGAATTTTATGCGGTGATCAACGAGTTCGGCTTAACCTGGGAGCTGGACTGCTGGCGGCTGCGCCAGGTTCTCTCTTTTATCAACCAGCATCGTGCAAAGCTGCCCGGCATCCGCATTGCGACGGCGCTTTTCACCCTTAGCCTGTGCAGGCCGGGGCTGGCGAAAGAGATACAGGCGATGCTGCAGGACTACTGCGTTGAGCCGTGGCAGCTGATCTTTTACGTGGAAGAGTCGCCGATGCTGACGCCGCACGGCGGCGGCTATCGGGCCATCGACCAGCTGCGCTATCTGGGTTGCCGCGTCGCTATCAGCAACTTCGGGCACGGCTACGGCAGCTACGCGCTGTTAAAGCAGATTGAGGCGGATATGCTGAGGCTTAACGGCGAGTTTGTCCGCAATATGTTCAATAACAGCCTGGATTATCAAATCATTGAATCAACCTGCATTATGGCCCGGCTGAAAAAAATGCAGGTCGTGGCGGCGGACGTGGAAACACAGGAGGCAGACAATCTGCTGCGCAAGCTGGGCGTGGATTACCTTCAGGGCACGCTATACGGCGAAGCAAAGCCGCTGCATTCGCTGGTGGAGCAGGACGAGGCCCCGCCGCAGAGGCTGCCCGATTAGCCGCTACTCTTTCACCCGCTCTTTTTGCGCCAGCAGCGTAGCGAAACGCAGCGAAATGCGGTTGCCGTGCTCGTCCGTGCGGTGCAGCTGGCCGACATGCTCGTTATATTTCACGATCCGCCATTTGCGATAGTACTCGCTCAGCTCGCCGGATTTAAAGGTGAAGGGGAACAGCGAACACGGATAGTCCTCCGTGTCCATCGCCGAGACAATCAGGTTATAGCCGCCCCGTACCGTGCTGGCCTGCATATCGGCAATCAGCTGCGGTATGGCTTCCGGCTGTAAAAACATCATTACCACGGTAGAGAGCACCAGCTCGTAAGCGCCGTTAAACCTCACGTCATTAAGATCTTTAACCACCGTGTGAATGCCGCTCAGCTGCTCTTCCGCCATGATTTGCTCAAGCCGCGCCGGATTGCGATCCCAGGCGGTCACCTCAAACCCCTTCAGATGGAGATAAAGCGAATTCCGGCCGCTGCCGCAGCCCAGATCGAGCGCCCGACCGCCGGGCGCTATCTGGCCCACGGCCGCCACCACTTCAGAGTGCGGAGCGGTGAGCTGATACTTTTCGGTGTAGTAATCGTCGGGCTTCTGGTTCATTCATCGGACTCTTTGATCGTCAGCTGCCAGCCGGTCACCTCTTTCCAGTAGCTCTGTTCGCGTTCCAGATCGAGCTGAACCAGATTGTTCTGGCTAAAGTAATCACGGGGGAAGGTCAGCGTCCAGTGGCCGTCGTCCGTCTCCAGCAGCAGGGAATCGGGCGTAGAGGTCGCCTGGCGCTGATTGTTCAACAGCGTGCCCAGCCGCAGCAGAAACACCAGCGGCAGAAACTGTTTTTTCTTGTACAGCGTCAGGCGCGGCAGCTCGTCCACCTTCACTGCTTTGCGATGCCAGCGCACCAGTGTCGCCAGCAGCGTTTGCTGATCCTGATTAAAGCCCGGCATATTGGTGTTTTGCAGGATATAGGACGAATGGCGATGCAGGCCGCTGTGGTTGATGGTCAGCCCCACCTCATGCAGCATCGCCGCCCATTTCAGCAGCGCGGCCAGCTGCGGGTTCGCCTGCTTAGGATTTTGATCCCGCCACTGGACATAGAGCTGTTCGGTGGTATCCAGTACGCGCCGGGCCTGGTCGCTGTCGATGGCGTAGTGGTTCGCCATGCTCTGCGCGGTACGGCTGCGAATATCCTGATGGCGGAAGCGGCCCTCCATCTCATAAAGCACGCCTTCGCGCAGCGCGCCGTCGGAAAGCCGGAGTTCGCGGATAGCCAGCGCGTCAAAAACGCCGCAGAGGATCGCCAGACCCGGCACAAACACCACTTTACGCTCGTCGGAAAGCCCAGGCAGGCTCAGGCTGTCGAAAGATTTGTGCCTGATCACCTCGTCATAAAGACTCTCCAGCCGCTCCGGGGTAATCAGCTTGTCTTTCTCGCCCATCGCCTGGAGCACTTCTACCGTGGCTTTGATGGTGCCGGACGCGCCCAGCGCGTACTGCCAGCCGTGCAGGCGGTACTGCCAGGAAAGCGTTTCCAGCTTTTGTGTGGCGGCCAGCCGCGCGCGGCGGAAATTCTCTTTGCTGATGGCGCCGCCGGGAAAATAGAGATTGGCGAAGCTGACGCAGCCCATGCGGCGGCTTTCCACCAGTTTGGGTTCAAAATCTTCACCGATCACCAGTTCGGTCGAGCCGCCGCCGATATCGATTACCAGCTTGCGGCCTTTTTCAGGCTGGGTGTGTTCCACGCCCATAAAAATCAGGCGCGCCTCTTCCTGCCCGGAAATGACCTCAATCGGGTAGGGGATCACGTCCGCCGCGCGCCGTAAAAAGTCCTCCGCATTCACCGCCTGGCGCAGCGTGTGGGTGCCGACAATGGTGACGTTGGCCGCGCTGAAGCCCTGCAAACGCTCGGCGAACAGCGCCAGGCAGCTCAGGCCGCGTTCGATCGCCTCTTCGGCCAGCACGTTGTTGTGATCCAGACCGTCGGCCAGATGCACCCGCTGTTTCAACCTGCCGAGCACCTGCATGGCGCCGTCCACCACGCGGGCAATCACCATATGAAAACTGTTGGAGCCCAAGTCGATGGCGGCGAATTCCTGGGGTTTGGGCGTACTTTTCTGGGATATTGGCATAGGGGTTAGTCAGGTTGTTCCAGAGATTTAATGTAATCGTAAATAGCCAGCTGCGCGCGCACCTTACGGCGGTTGCCGCGCGGAACATAACGGTTGCTAAGCTCTTTGTCTACGAAGCGCGCCTTAAGCGTATCACTGAAGAGGATGCCAATAATATCCAGCACCCGCTGTTTCAGAATAGGGTCAAGGATGCAGCAGGCAACTTCAATGCGGTAATCGATATTGCGCGTCATCCAGTCGGCGGAGGAGAGAAACACTTTTTTGTCGCCGCCGTTGTCGAAAATATAAACGCGATCGTGCTCCAGATAGCGATCGACAATGCTGATCACGCGGATATTATCGCTGATGCCTTCCAGATTGGGGATCAGCGAGCACATGCCGCGCACCAGCAGGTTAACCTTCACGCCGACGCTGGAGGCGGTATAGAGCCGATCCACCAGGCCTTTATCGACCAGATTGTTGATCTTCAGGGTGATGCCGGCCTGCACGCCTTTCTGCGCGTTGGCTATCTCGTTATCAATCAGCTGATAGAGCATCTGGCGCGAGTTCTGTGGCGACACCATCAGGTGCTCGAAACTCACCGGACGATAGGGGTTTTCGATAAAGTTAAAGACGCGTCTGACCTCGTTGGTGATGCGGGCATCTGCGGTCAGCAAGGAGTAGTCGGTGTAAATTCGCGCCGTTTTTTCGTTGAAATTGCCGGTACCGATATGGGCATAGCGGACGATTTCGCCGTTTTCACGACGGGAAATCAAAAACAGCTTGGCGTGAATTTTCAGGCCGGGCGCGGAGAAAATCACGTGCACGCCCGCTTCCGTCAGGCGTTTCGCCCAGTGAATATTCGCCTCTTCGTCGAAGCGCGCCTGTAGCTCCACCACCACGGTGACTTTTTTACCGTTATAGGCCGCGTGGATCATCGCATCGATAATGCGTGAATTCTTCGCCACACGGTAAATATTGATCTTTATCGCCAGCACGGCAGGGTCGAAAGAAGCCTGGCGCAGCAGCTCCAGTACGTGCTCAAAGGTGTGATAAGGGTAGTAAAGCAGCACGTCGCGATTGCGGATGGCGTCAAAGCCGTTGCGGAAGCGGTCAAACCAGATGTGGCGCAGCTGCGGCAGCGGTTTGTTGACCAGATTGGCCTTGCCGACGTTCGGGAAGCCGATAAAGTCTTTAAAGTTATGGTAGCGCCCGCCGGGTACGATGGAGTCGTAGTTGCTGATGTTCAGCTTTTTGCTGAGCATTTCCACCATCGCGTCGGGCATATCGCGCTGATAGACAAAGCGCACCGGCTCGGCGGTCAGGCGCTGCTTCAGGCTGGAAGACATCAGCTCCAGCAGGCTGGACTCCATTTCGGTAACCAGATCGTATTCCGCGTCGCGGGTCATCTTCATCGAATAGGCGTTCAGCGCATCGTAATCAAAAAAGCCGCGGAAGATATCGCCCAGGCAGTAGCGCAGGATATTATCCAGCAGGATCATCGGTTTGCGGCGGCGCGGCGTTTCCGGCGGCAGGTTGACAAAGCGCGGCACCTTATCAGACGGGATCTCCAACAGCGCATAGTCAATCTTTTCGCCGCGAATAATCTCTACCGCCAGATAGGTATAGTCGTCTTTCAGAAACTCAATCAGATCGGTGTCGGGATAAACCAGGATCGGCGTGATGTGCTGCCGCAGCTCGTGTTTAAAATAGTGGCGCAGCCAGCTTTGCTGATTGGGAGAGAGCTGGCGTTCGTTGATCAGAAAAATTTGGTTGCGCGCCATTTCCAGCAGCAGATCGTTATACAACCCGTCAAATTCCTGATCGGCTTTCAGCACGCGCGCCTGGATTTTTTTCAGCAGATGGCGCGGCGTATCGGGTGAACCCTGTTCTTCCCCAATCAAAATGCGGCGTTTCAGATCGGCGAAGCGGACTTTATAAAACTCTTCCAGATTATTGGAGTAGATGCCCAAAAACCGCATCCGTTCAATCAGGGGATTGGATTTGTCCGCTGCTTCCTGTAAAACGCGCTCATTAAAGGATAACCAGCTTAGTTCTTTCTCTATATAAAGCTTTTCCTGACCCATTTTTACTCCGTTCCACAGATCCTGTAAAAAACCAGGCATTGTCTCGAGGCATTATGACGAGAGTATGACAGCCCTGTCTATGGTGAATCCCGATTGTCTTATTAGCCACATACGGGCAACATAAGGCGCTTAAGCGCATTTTATAGCGAAGACTGGCATGAACCCAATTCCCATTCCTGCACATTATAACGATCGGCGGCGGCAGTTTATCGATCGGCTGACCCGACGCGTGGTGATGGCCTGCGGACTGGCGATTTTGCTGGTGATGCTGCTGCTATTCGTCTGGCTGATTTGGGTAGTGGTGCCGCTTTTTTCGTCGCCGACGCTCAGCAGCGTCAGCCGCATCGCGCTGGATCAGGACCAGCCGGCTATAGCGATGGGCATGGATGCGCAGCAGCAGTGGGGATGGCGCATTGACGCGCAGGGCAGGGCGGAGTTCCTTGCGTTAACGAAGCGGGCGAGGGTGCCTGCGCTACGGCTGGCCCAGGGCCGCGTCACCGTCGCGACGGATAACGACAGCGTGCTGTTGAAAAGCGCCGCCGGCCTGACGCTGGTGCAGCCCGACTTCAGCGAAGCGGATCCGCGCTGGAAGTTTCCGCTGGGCGACCAGCCGCTGGGCGGCAATCCCGACGCTAACGTTATTGCGCTGGCGCAGACGGCGGAAAACCGCTGGCTGGCCGCCGAGGCCAGCGCCACGCAGATCACGCTTTACCGTTTTCAGCCGCTACAGGCGACGGCAAGCGCCAGCATTAGCGTAGCGGACGTCAGCCAGCTGATGATTTCGCCCGATGGACGGCTGCTGTACGGCCTTGCCAAAAACAGCCTACGCGTCTGGCGCATCACCGACGGCGGGCTGGCGCTGCGCGAAACCCACACCTTACTGCAACAGCCGGAACGGCTGGCTCAGCTTAGCGGGGGCAGCACTCTGCTGGTGGCTGACCACGACAGCATTACCCAGTGGTTTGATATCGCCAGCGCAACCGGCCCGCATCTGAACGCTATCCGTGCTTTTCATCACGCCAGCAACCAGCTTTTGCTGTTAAGCGAGGCGCATCGCCGCGTGTTCGCTACCTTAAACCCGGCGGGCGAATTTAAGCTGTTCGCCAGCAAGCAGGAAGGCGTAGTGCTGCGCAGCCAGCTCGATCCCGGCGTCCTGAACGCGGCCTTTGCACCGCGCGGCGACGGGCTGCTGGTGGAGCGACAGGGCAGCTGGCAGCATTATCACCTTAGCAATCCCTGGCCGGATATCAGCTGGCGCAATCTGTGGCAAAAAGTCTGGTATGAGCACTATCCGCACGCGGACTATGTCTGGCAGTCCACGTCGGCCAACGACGATTACCAGGGCAAGTTCAGCCTGGTGCCCATGGTGGCCGGCACGCTGAAGGCGGCAGGACTGGCGATGCTGTTCGCCACGCCGCTGGCGCTGGCCGCCGCTATGTATACGGCCTGGTTTATGGCGCCCGCGCTGCGTCGCTGGGTAAAACCGGCGATAGAGATGATGGGCGCGCTGCCCAGCGTGGTAATTGGGCTGATTGCCGGCCTGTGGCTGGCGCCGCAGCTGGCGGATCGGCTGGCGGGCGTGCTGCTGTGGCCGCTGGCGCTTGCCGCCGCGCTGCTGCTGTGCAGCCACGTTTCGCAACGGCTGCCGGAAAAATGGCGCAGGCGGCTGTGCGATGAAGGGCGTGAAATCTGGATTTTACTGCCGGTGCTGCTGCTGGTGACGCTGTGCTGCCTCTGGCTGCTGCCGATGTTGGAACATCGGGTATGGGGTATCAGCCTGGCCGACAGCCTGTGCGGCGGCTATCAGCAACGTAACCTGCTGATCGCCAGCGTGGCGATGGGTTTTGCGCTGGTGCCGCTGATCTTCACCCTGGCCGAGGACGCCATTTTCAGCGTGCCGCCAGCGCTGGGACAGGGATCGCTGGCGCTGGGCGCAACGCAGTGGCAAACCTTAACCCGCGTCGTGCTGCCGGGCGCGTCCGCCGGGATTTTTGCGGCGCTAATGATCGGCTTTGGCCGGGCGATAGGAGAAACCATGATCGTGCTGATGGCGACGGGCAACACGCCGGTGACGGAAGGCGGATTGTTACAGGGCGTACGCACGCTCTCCGCTAACGTGGCGATAGAAATGCCGGAAGCCGCCGCGGGCAGCGGCCACTATCGGGTGCTGTTTCTGAGCGCGCTGGTACTGCTGATCTTTACGCTGGTGGTCAATACCCTGGCGGAGCTGGTGCGTCAGCGGCTGCGTCAGCGCTTCAGCCAGCAGGAAATGCAGGGATGAGCGTCGTTAGCCGCAATCATCGCTGGCGATGGCTGACCGGCGGCGCGGTTGCGCTGAGCCTGCTGGCGTTTCTGTTGCTGATCGCGCTGCTCGGCTGGTCGGCCATGCGCTACTTCTGGCCGCAGCCGGTGACGCTGTTTACGGTTAATCATGCGCCGCAGACGCTGGGCGAAATCGCCAGTTCGCAGGCTATTCCACGCGAGCGTCTCCAGGCCAGCGGCGCGCCGCTGCCGGATAATCTGCCGGAACACGTGACGCGTTACCTGATTAAAACCGGCAACCGCGACTTCAGCGACAGCGATTTTCACAGCCTGCTCAGCAGCGATATTATCGCGACGGAGCGGCCAGGCGACGTAATCACCCTGCAACGTCGCGTTGGTGGTATGGCCCACGGCTGGTTTGACGGGCTGCGGGAAAACGGCCAGCCGCTGGTGGCTGCCGATATGATGCGCGTGCTACAGCAGCGGATTAAAGAGACGCGACAGCGTGAGCGGCAGGCAGAAAAAATTCGCCATGTGGCGTTGGCGCGGCTGAACAGCGAAATGGAGCAGCTGGATCGTAAACGGCAGCGCCTGGAGCAGGAGCAGCGCTATACGCCGCAGGCGCAGAGCATCTGGCAGGCGGACAGCGCCGAACTTCAGCGGCAGTTTCGCCAGCAGGCGCAGGCGCTGACCGGACTGAGCCAGGAGAACGAAGGCACCGTACTGGTGCTGCGCGACGTCACGGGATCGCAGCATCTTATTCCGCTGACGCAGATCCTGGCCGCCTGGTATCCAAACGCCATGAGCTACGGCGAAAAGTGGCGCCATTTTGGCTCGCAGCTGTGGCATTTTGTCAGCGGCGCTTCTGGCGGCAGCCTGGGGGAAGATGGCGTATTTCCGGCTATCTTCGGCACGATTTTAATGGTGCTGCTGATGTCCGTCGTAGTCATGCCGCTTGGCGTGGTAGCGGCGATCTGGCTGCATGAGTATGCCGGCAACGGTTTTCTTACGCGTCTTGTGCGCATCGCGGTGGTCAATCTTGCCGGCGTGCCCTCCATTGTTTACGGGGTGTTCGGGCTGGGCTTTTTTGTCTGGCTGGTCGGCGGCAGCCTGGACAGGCTTTTCTTCGCGCACGCGTTGCCGGATCCTACTTTCGGCACGCCGGGCCTGCTTTGGGCGTCGCTGACGCTGGCGCTACTGACGCTGCCGGTGGTGATTGTCGCTACGGAAGAGGGGCTGTCGCGCATTCCACAGACGCTGCGGCAGGGATCGCTGGCGCTGGGCGCGACCCAGGCGGAAACGCTGTGGCATGTGGTTTTGCCGCTGTCGATCCCGGCTATGCTGACCGGGCTGATCCTGGCGGTGGCGCGGGCGGCAGGTGAAACCGCGCCGCTGATGCTGGTTGGCGTGGTGAAAATGGTGCCGGAGCTGCCGGTAGATGCGGTTTTCCCTTATCTGCATCTTGACCGCAAATTTATGCATCTTGGCTTTCAAATCTACGATCTGGCGTTTCAGAATCCCCACGCGCAGGCGGACAGGCCGCTGGTTTTCGCCACGGCGCTGCTGCTGGTACTGATTATTCTGGCGCTGAACCTGCTGGCAATGGCGCTGCGCCACCGGCTGCGCGAACGCTATCGCGCGCTGATTAATTAATGGAGAAGAGCGTAATGCCAAACGAGCAGGACACCGCGCTGGAGGTGGAGAAACTTTCGCTGTGGTATGGCGAGAAACAGGCGCTGAAGGCAATCGATCTGCGCGTGCCAAAAAACCGCATTACCGCGCTGATTGGCCCGTCAGGCTGCGGTAAATCGACGCTGCTGCGCTGCTTTAACCGCATGAACGATCTGATTGACGGCTGTCGCGTGGCGGGCGATATCCGCCTGCAGCAGCAGTCGATTCTGGGCAGCAATGAGGATCTCGCGGCGCTGCGCAGAAGAGTCGGCATGGTTTTTCAGCGGCCAAACCCGTTTCCCAAAACCATCTATGAAAACGTGGTGTACGGCCTGCGTCTTCAGGGCGTACGCGACAGGCGCGTGCTGGACGAGGCGGTGGAAAGCGCGCTGCGTGCGGCGGCGCTCTGGTCAGAGGTGAAAAACAACCTTTGGCAGAATGCCTTAACGCTCTCCAGCGGCCAGCAGCAGCGGCTGGTGATCGCCAGAGCCATCGCCATTGAACCGGAAATTTTGCTGCTGGACGAGCCGACCTCGGCGCTCGATCCGATCTCCACGCTGGTCATTGAAGAACTGATGAGCACGCTGAAACAGCATTTCACGCTGGTGCTGGTCACGCACAATATGCAGCAGGCCGCGCGCGTGTCCGACTATACCGCATTTATGCATCACGGTAGCGTGGTGGAGTTTGACGAAACGGACAGGATTTTTACCGCGCCGCGCCAGCGCCGCACAGAGGATTATATTACGGGACGCTATGGCTGAATAAAAAAGGGAAACGCCGGTTTCCCTTTTAGCCCCAGGCGTAGCCTTCCGGCGGCAGGCGCTCGCCGTCCAGCCAGGCCGCGCCGTCCTGCATTTTCAGGCGGCCATCCGCAAACCAGCCGACCACCAGCGGATAAATAGCGTGCTCCTGATGCTGTACGCGCGCCGCGACCTCATCGATCGTATCCCCGGAAAAAACCGGTACTTTGGCCTGAAGGATCACCGGGCCGCCGTCCAGCTCTTCGGTAACGAAATGCACCGAGGTGCCGTGCTCTTCGTCGCCGTTTTCAATCGCCTGGCGATGCGTGTGCAGACCGGGATATTTCGGCAGCAGGGAAGGGTGGATATTCAGCATTCTGCCCGCGTAGCGCGCCACGAAATCCGCACTCAGAATACGCATATAGCCTGCCAAAATCACCAGGTCGGGCGCGTAGGCGTCAATTTCCAGCATCAGCTGGCGATCGAAGGCATCGCGATCGGCAAACTGCGCGGCCGCCAGCGCATGAGCGGGCACGCCCGCCTCGCGCGCGCGCGTCAGGCCGTAAGCGTCGGCTTTATTGCTGAACACGGCAGCAACGCTGCCGTGGATCCGTCCCTGTCGGCAGGCGTCCAGAATGGACTGGAGATTGCTCCCCTGACCGGAAACCAGCACGACGAGCCGCTTCATGCGTTAATCACCACGCGCTCTTCGGCATCGGAGGCTTTAATCACGCCAATCTTCCAGGCCTTTTCGCCGGCGGCGGTCATCAGCTCTACCGCTTTATCCGCTTCGCTGGCGTCCAGCGCAATCACCATGCCGACGCCGCAGTTAAAGGTGCGGTACATTTCAAAGCGGCTGACGTTGCCCGCTTCCTGCATCCAGCCGAACACGGCAGGCCACTGCCAGCTTGACTCCGACAGCACCGCCTGGGTGTTGTCCGGCAGCACGCGCGGGATGTTTTCCCAGAAGCCGCCGCCGGTCAGGTGGGCGATAGCGTGGACGTCAACCTGCTCAATCAGGCTGAGAATATTTTTAACGTAAATGCGGGTTGGCGCCAGCAGATGATCCGCCAGCGGCTTGCCTTCAAGCAGGGTGGTTTCCGGGTCGGTATTGCTGAACGCCAGAATTTTGCGTACCAGCGAATAGCCGTTGGAGTGCGGGCCGCTTGAACCCAGCGCAATCAGCACGTCGCCGTCTTTGACTTTGCTGCCGTCGATAATTTCCGACTTTTCCACCACGCCAACGCAGAAGCCCGCCACGTCGTAATCTTCGCCGTGATACATGCCGGGCATTTCAGCCGTTTCGCCGCCGACCAGCGCGCAGCCGGACTGTAAGCAGCCTTCTGCAATACCGGTAATCACGCTGGCGGCCGTCTCCACATCCAGCTTGCCGGTGGCGTAGTAATCAAGGAAGAACAGCGGCTCGGCGCCCTGAACCACCAGATCGTTCACGCACATCGCAACCAGGTCGATACCGATGGCATCGTGGCGCTTCAGGTCCATGGCCAGACGCAGCTTGGTGCCGACGCCGTCAGTGCCGGAAACCAGAACCGGTTCACGGTATTTTTGCGGCAGCGCACAAAGCGCACCGAAACCGCCCAGTCCGCCCATCACTTCCGGGCGACGAGTCTTTTTCACTACGCCTTTGATACGGTCGACTAAAGCATTGCCAGCATCGATATCTACACCGGCGTCTTTATAGCTGAGAGAGGTTTTGTCGGTCACTGCGAAATCCCCACGCGGTTTGCGGTTGGTGGTTGGTAATAAAGCGCGGCAATTCTAACAGCGCAGGCAAACGTTTGCGAGCCTCATCTTCGGCACCTGTTGCGTCGCGCTCACTTTGCGCTAATCCTTAAGGGGATGGGAGGGATCCGGCAGAAGTCGGATTAAGTAATAGGTACTGGCTGCTAAATGGCGCTATAATCTCGCGATTTTTTTTTTGCAGCCATACACTCCGGGAGTAAAACAATGAAGATCGTGGAAGTCAAACACCCGCTGGTCAAACATAAACTGGGTCTGATGCGTGAACAGGACGTAAGCACCAAACGCTTTCGTGAGCTCGCCTCGGAGGTGGGAAGTCTGCTGACTTATGAAGCCACATCGGATTTAGAAACGGAAAAGGTCACCATCGAAGGCTGGAACGGCCCGGTGGAAATCGACCAGATTAAAGGCAAAAAAATTACCGTTGTGCCTATCCTGCGTGCCGGCCTGGGCATGATGGAAGGCGTACTGGAGCACGTACCCAGCGCGCGTATCAGCGTCGTGGGCGTTTATCGCGACGAAGAGACGCTGGAGCCAGTACCTTATTTCCAGAAGCTGGTGTCCAATATCGAAGAGCGCATGGCGCTGGTGGTTGACCCTATGCTGGCGACCGGCGGCTCGATGATTGCCACGATCGATCTGCTGAAGAAAGCGGGCTGCAGCAGTATTAAAGTGCTGGTGCTGGTTGCCGCGCCGGAAGGCATCGCGGCGCTGGAAAAAGCGCATCCGGACGTGGAGCTGTATACCGCCTCCGTCGATCAGGGACTGAACGAAAAAGGCTATATTATCCCGGGCCTTGGCGACGCGGGCGATAAGATCTTCGGAACGAAATGATAAATCCGCAGGCCTTTTTATCCGTCCGTCCGGCATCGCCGCGCGTTGCCCAACGGTCGCGCCGGGCATCGGCCTGCAACCCGCGTTTTATCATGACTGCCAGCGATCAAGCCGACCAGAGAGTCGGTTTTTTATTGTGAAAAATAAGGGGTAACTCACCATGACGCGTCGCGCTATCGGCGTAAGCGAGCGGCCACCGCTGCTGCAAACCATACCACTCAGCTTCCAGCATCTGTTCGCCATGTTTGGCGCGACGGTGCTGGTGCCTATCCTGTTTCATATCAATCCGGCTACCGTGCTGCTGTTTAACGGTATCGGCACGCTGCTGTACCTTTTTATCTGTAAAGGGAAAATTCCGGCCTATCTGGGCTCCAGTTTTGCCTTTATTTCGCCGGTGCTGCTGCTGCTGCCGCTGGGCTACGAGGTGGCGCTGGGCGGCTTTATCCTTTGCGGCGTGCTGTTTTGCCTGGTGGCGCTGGTTGTGAAAAAAGCCGGAACGGGCTGGCTGGATGTGATGTTTCCACCGGCTGCGATGGGCGCTATCGTGGCGGTCATCGGGCTGGAGCTGGCCGGCGTGGCAGCGAATATGGCCGGCCTGCTGCCGGCTAACGGCGCGGCGGTCGACGGCAAAACCATTCTGATTTCCATGGTGACGCTGGCGGTTACCGTCTTCGGCTCGGTGCTGTTCCGCGGCTTTCTGGCGATTATCCCTATCCTGATCGGCGTGCTGGTCGGCTATGCGCTTTCCTGGCTTATGGGCATCGTAAACTGGTCGTCAGTAGAAGCGGCGCCGTGGTTTGCGCTGCCGACCTTCTACACGCCGCGCTTCGAGTGGGCGGCAATGCTGACCATCCTGCCTGCGGCGCTGGTGGTGATCGCCGAGCATGTCGGGCATCTGGTGGTCACGGCGAACATCGTTAAAAAAGACCTGCTGAAAGATCCCGGCCTGCATCGCTCAATGTTTGCCAACGGCGTCTCGACGATTTTTTCCGGCCTGTTTGGCTCCACGCCTAACACCACCTATGGCGAAAATATTGGCGTGATGGCGATTACCCGCGTTTACAGCACCTGGGTGATTGGCGGCGCGGCTATTCTTGCCATTCTGCTTTCCTGCGTCGGCAAGCTGGCCGCCGCGATCCAGGCGGTGCCGGTGCCGGTGATGGGCGGCGTGTCGCTGCTGCTGTACGGCGTGATTGGCGCTTCCGGTATCCGCGTGTTGATTGAATCCAAAGTAGATTATAACAAGGCGCAGAACCTGATCCTGACCTCGGTGATCCTGATTATCGGCGTCAGCGGCGCCACGGTGCACATTGGCGCGGCAGAGCTGAAGGGCATGGCGCTGGCGACTATCGTCGGCATCGGGCTGAGTCTGATCTTCCGGCTGATTACGCTGATCCGCCCGGAAGAGGTCATTCTGGAGCCGCAGGATCGCGAGTAAAGATCTGACGGGCGGCAGCGCTGCCCGTTTCATAATCCTTAAAGAACTGTGATAAACTGCCGCCGGATTTCGACCCATTACTGAGGTGCTTCTGAACACTCCGGCACAGCTCTCACTGCCGCTCTATTTGCCCGATGATGAAACCTTCGCCAGCTTCTGGCCGGGGGATAACCCGTCGCTGATCGCCGCGCTGCAAGGTGCGTTACAGCAGGAGCACGGCAGCTATCTCTATTTCTGGTCGCGTGAAGGCGGCGGGCGCAGCCATCTGCTCCACGCGGCCTGTGCGGAACTTTCCGCGCGTGGCGAAGCCGTGGGCTATGTGCCGCTCGACAAGCGCACCTGGTTCGTGCCTGAAGTGCTGGACGGTATGGAACAGCTGGCGCTGATCTGCATCGACAACATCGAGTGCATCGCCGGCGATGAGCCCTGGGAAATGGCGATTTTCGATCTCTATAACCGTATTCTGGAAACCGGCCGCACCCGGCTGCTGATCACCGGCGATCGTCCGCCGCGCCAGCTGAACCTGAAGCTGCCCGATCTTGCTTCCCGTCTGGACTGGGGACAAATCTATCGTTTGCAGCCGCTGTCGGATGATGACAAGCTTCAGGCGCTCCAGCTGCGGGCGCGGCTGCGCGGTTTTGAACTGCCGGAAGACGTCGGCCGCTTTCTGCTAAAAAGACTGGATCGGGAAATGCGCACGCTGTTTATGACGCTGGACAAGCTGGATCGCGCCTCGATCAGCGCCCAGCGCAAGCTGACCATTCCCTTCGTGAAAGAGGCGCTGGATCTTTAAAGGATAGCCAGCACCTGCTCCGGCGGCCTGCCCAGCCGTGCCTTGCCGTTAGCCACCACTATAGGGCGCTCAATCAGCTCCGGATAAGCGACCATTGCCGCCAGCAAATCCGCTTCGCTAAGCGCGGGATCGTCCAGGTTCAGCGCCTGATAGCGCGCTTCTTTACGGCGCATCAGCTCGCGCGCAGAGCGGAAGCCCGCCTGACGGAGCAGTCTTTCCAGCGTGGCGACCGTCGGCGGATTTTTCAGATAGAGCACGACTTCCGGTTCAATCCCTTTGCTTTGCAGCAGCGCCAGCGTTTCGCGGCTTTTGGAACAGCGTGGGTTATGGTAAATCTCAACGTTTGACATCATTCGCCTACCTTTTCTGATACTGACGGAAACGCTGCTGTAAATAACGCAGCTGATCGATACGGGCATCGTAGCGGGCCTGCTTGAGGCTGCCCAGCGGCACGGCGGCGCTGGCATCGCTTAAGCTGCGGATCGCCTGATCCAGCTGGCCGTTCAGCGCCAGGCTTTCCGCCCGCGCCGCCGCTTCCTCATCCGTCAGCCCCTGAGCGGACGACGCCTGCGCCAGCAGATCCCAGCCGTTGGGATCGTCTTTATACGTCCAGGTATAGCGATAAAGGATCTTGCTGGCGCTGGCGGGCTGCTTCGCCTCGACGTAAGCGTTAGCCAGGTTGAGCTGCACTACCGGGCTGGATGATTTGGCTTTTTCCAGCAGGGCGATAGCGCGCTGCGGCTGCTTCAGGCCGATATCAATATCGGTCATCAGATCCAGATACCAGACGTTAGTCGGCTGAGCGGCCAGCAGCGGCGCGATGATGCGGCGGGCGTTATCATAGCTTTTCGCCTGCAGGAACTGAACGGCCTTGCCGTACTGTGCGGCGGTCTGCTCGCGCGCGTTGCCTTTACTCAATGTTTCCAGCAGATCGTCACCAAGCTGGTTTTTTCCCGTCGCGTACATGCCCAGTACGCGCACCTTCGCCATATAGAAATCCTGTGACGACTGCACCACGACAGGCTTCATCTGGTTGGCGCGGTTGCGGGCATCGGCCAGGCGGCTGTCGGGCAGGGGATGGGTCAACAAAATTTCCGGCGGCTTAGAGGCGAAGCGGGACTGGTCGGACAGCTTTTGCAGAAAGTTGGGCATTGCCTGGGGATCGAACCCCGCGCGCTGCAAAACCTGAATGCCGATACGGTCAGCCTCCTGCTCGTTCTGCTGGGTAAAGCTGATTACGCCCTGCTGCGCGCCTGCCAGCGTGCCGCTTAACGCCGCCATCCCGGCCTGCGGGTTCGCCATCGCCAGCAGAATGGAGCCGAGCGCGCCGACCCAGGTCAGCGGCGCGTTACGCTGCTGCTCTTCCATCGCGCGCGCCAGGTGGCGCTGCGTAACGTGAGAAATCTCGTGCGCCAGCACCGAGGCCAGCTGGCTCTCGTTTTCGGTATAGCGGAACAGGGCAGAATGCAGCACCACGTTGCCGCCGAAAAAGGCGAAGGCGTTCAGCTCGTCATTGCTGACCAGGAAAAAGTGAAACGGCGTCTTGACCGACCAGGCGTGCGCCACCAGCCGCTGGCCCAGCTGGTTAATATAGTCGTTGAGCAGGGGATCGTTGATCAGCGGCGCGCTGGCCCGCAGCTGGCGAACATAGAAATCCCCCATCGCCAGTTCCTGATTAACGGAAAGCGTATTGCCTGCGGTGGTGCCGATATCCGGCAAATTATCGCTGATGTCGGCCCTGGCAGGCTGCGCGGCCAGCGTGGGCAGCAGGATCAGCGACGCCAGCGCGCACCTTTTCAGTCGGTTAATCATGCAAAATCCTATTCTGATAACGTCCTCAATCGCCCGGCAGAAGGATGGATGATCCTGCAGAACGGCCCTCTTCAGCGGCTATCTTAACCAGAGGCGATAAGGAAGGAAACGCCGCCAGGCATGAATAAATATCGGGCTGGACGAGCCTACCTTAAAGTCAGCGAAAAAAACTGAACGTAGGCTCTGCCAGCACACGGGGGCAGAAAAGCGGGCTATTAAGTAAACTCAGGTAAATTTATTCAATAAAATTGAATGTGGCACGAAAATTGTTTAGGTTTACTCCTAAAAATGGCCGCGAACCGGCCCTTCTCGCCGTCTCTCCTACAGGCCTTCCTTGCGTTTATCTTCATAATGCCGTTCCAGCCTTTATCAGAATTTTTTGCTTAGTCAAAAAATTCTTGCGGATCCAGTAAGAATAACAAATAGCGTTAAGGAAAAAATAATTTTATACGCTGGCACTTTTTTTGAGTGAAAACGTATTTCACTTTTAAATAAAAAAGATAAATAAAACCGGCAAGCAGCACTGTTTTTATAAAAGCAGAGTAGCGCTTATTTACAGCAAGAAATAATTTACTCAATCTTTGCTACAGATTTACAAGATAACTTTACTTCCCACTGTTCCGTTTCCGATTCGTTACGCTTTCTGGAGAGCATGCTATGCGTCCTGTTGTGTCTTACGTTTTAATCGCTGCCGTGGCCGGCTTTATTGGTGCCAGCTTCTCTTCCGCGCCGGCTATTGCAGATAAAATCAGCCAGCATTTCGGCGCCCGGGATAACGATCCTGACGGTTTCTGGAGCACGCCGGCTATCGATGGCTACGGCAAAATTCATTATGAAGCGGATGCTGCTTATAAGCCGGCCGTGGGCGATAGCAATAAAGTCGTGTTCCAGATAACCAAAGCGGAAAATGGCCCTAAAGTCCCTAACCTTGGTCTGGAGCGCGTTGCCCGCGTGGTGAATTTATATATTGCTTCCGGCGTGCCGCAGGAGCAGCTTAAATTTGTGGTCTCTGTTACCGGCGACGGTACGCCAGCGATGTTAAATAACACGGAATATAAAAAAGTCTTCGGCGTGGATAACCCTAATCTGAAACTGATTAGCGAACTGCGCGCTAAAGGCGTGGACGTCTCCGTCTGCGATCAGTCAGTGGCTTTCCACCATTTTAAGCATGAGTGGATTGATACCTCCGTTACCCATGCGCTTTCCAGCCCGACCACGGTCGCCACGCTGGAAAACCAGGGCTATGCTTTCCTCGCTATGTAGTTATCTTCGTCCCGCCCGTTACCGGGGCGGGATGCTACTCCCGCTATCGCCTGAATCTGCCTTCTTATCAGTCACCTCTGCCCATCCGCAAAAAATTGAGTTAAAATCACTAAGATTATTCCTAATGCTGACGATACTCCTTGTATGACTCCATGCTTCACCAGGGCATGACGCGTTACCAAACCAAATTAAAAAATAAGCGACATCTATGAAATGTTTCCTCGGGGCTAATCCATGAGGCTTCCTCGTCTGAAGCTGGATTTGCGCACGCTGATTATGCTGCTGGCCTTTGCCAGCATTGCCATCACGTTGGCCAACTCACTGTACGCCACCCGGCAAGTGCAGCGGGAAGTGCTGATTGAAAATACGCTGGAATCCAACCGGGTTTATGCGACCAAGCTCGCCTCTACCACGGAAATGTTTTTTCAGCTGGCGGAATCGCAGCTGGCTTTCAGCGCCAAAACGCTGGGGCAGGGCGGCAATGATGAAGCGCTGATGCAGCGTGAAGTCATGCGCCTGCGCGAACAGACCAACAGTTTTAACTCGGCGGTGATTGTCGATGCCAACGGCTGGGTAAAAGCCATCTCCCCCGACTCGCTGATGCTCAAAGGCGTGCATCTGACTACGCCGGTTACCCGACAGGCGCTGAAAGAGCGTAAACCGCTGGTCAGCCAGCCTTCGCTGTCGGTCGCTAATAATTTAATGGTGTTCGTCTCCTATCCCATCTGGTCGCCCAACGGCGTCTATCTGGGTTTTGTCGGCGGTACAATCTACCTGAAGAAAAAGAGCATTCTCAACGAGCTGTTGGGCGAGCAGTTCTACCGTGACGGCTCTTCTCTTTACGTTGTCGACAGCGGCAACCGCGTGCTTTATCACCAAAACGGCACGTTAATCGGGCAGAAAATCGCGCCGCTGATTAGCGATGCAATGAAACAGGATAACGGCTCTCAGCAGGTGTCGAAGCAAAACGACGAGCCGATGCTGGCAGGCTACGCGATGGTCGCCACGCCCGGCTGGATGATTGTGGCGATGAAGCCGACGCCAACCACGCTGACGCCGCTTACCAGCATGATGCTGCAGGTGGTGCAGCGCGCCGTTCCGCTGGCGCTGTTGACGCTGGCGTTAGCCTGGCTGTTTGCCTGGCTGATCGCGCGGCCGCTGGGGCGGCTGGCGGACAACGCCAGCCAGATGGATGCGTCCGGCGCGTCTACGGAGATTGGCGCCATCCGCTCCTGGTATTACGAAGCGGCGCAGATCAAGCGGGCAATGCTCACTGGCCTCGGCCTGCTTCAGGATAAAATCGGTCGCCTGAAGTTTGAGGTGCAGACCGATCCTATGACCTCATTGCTGAACCGTCGCGGCCTGCATGCCGTGCTGGAGTATTTTTACGCCACGCGCCAGCCTTTTGCCGTACTGGCGCTGGACATCGATCACTTTAAACGCGTCAACGACGGCTGGGGTCACGACGTGGGCGACAGCGTGATTAAAAGCGTGGCGCAGGAGCTGAGCAAAAGCTCGCGCCAGACCGACGTGGTGTGCCGCAACGGCGGCGAAGAGTTTTTGATGATCCTGCCGGGCGCGGACCGGGAAATGGCGGCGGTCATTGCCGAACGCGTACGCAAAAAAATCGAACAGCTGGCGATGGCCCCGGTGGGGTGCGTGACGCTGTCGATTGGCGTAGCGCTGTGGAATGCGGATGAGGTGCCGCTGGAGCAGGTATTTAAACAGGCGGACGACGCCCTCTACAGCGCCAAACATGCCGGACGCAACCGCGTGGTAATGAGCGGGCAGTGGCAGGAAACGGCGCAGGAGGTTTATCGTCAGTATGGTTGAGGCCTGTGCCGGAAGCCGCGCGGCCAGCCATTTTTTCAGGTAGACTCTGCGGCTTCCTTCAGTAAGCCAGGACTTTTCCATGCTGGATCTTCTACTACAGTGGTATCGCCGGCGCTTTAGCGACCCCCAGGCTATCGCGCTGCTGGCGATACTGCTCGCCGCTTTCGGCATCCTCTTCTTCTTTAACGGCCTGCTGGCGCCGCTGCTGGTGGCGCTGGTTGTCGCTTATCTGCTGGAGTGGCCGACGGTGCGCCTGGAACGGCTTGGCTGCTCGCGCGCCTGGGCCACCACTATCGTGCTGATTTTCTTCGCCACTATTGTGCTGGTGCTGATCCTGGTCGTGGCGCCCGTCGCCTGGCAACAGGGGATCAATTTAGCGCACGAGCTGCCTACGATGCTAACCAGCCTGTATCACTTTGCCACGCGTCTGCCGGAGCGTTTTCCGGCGCTGATAGATGTCGGGCTGGTCGATATCGTGGTGGAAAACCTGCGCGCCAGGCTGAGCGGTATCGGCGATCAGCTGCTGCGCTATTCTCTGGCTTCGCTGGTGGGCCTGATGACGCTGGCGATTTACCTGGTGCTGGTGCCGCTGATGGTGTTCTTCCTGCTGAAGGATAAAGAGCAGATGCTGGCGGCGATCGGCCGCATTTTACCGCGTAACCGCGGCCTGGCCGGACAGGTCTGGCTGGAGATGAATCAGCAGGTTTCCAACTATATTCGCGGCAAAGTGCTGGAAATGGTGGTGGTCGGCGTGGCGAGCTGGATCGGTTTTCTGGCTATCGGCATGAACTACGCGCTGCTGCTGGCGGTGCTGGTTGGCGTGTCGGTACTGATCCCTTACATAGGCGCGCTGGCCGTGACCGTGCCGGTCATTGGCGTGGGCCTGGCGCAGTGGGGGCTGGGCGGCGATTTCTGGACGATGATTATCGTCTATCTGATTATTCAGGGGCTGGACGGCAATATTCTGGTGCCGGTGCTGTTTTCCGAAGCGGTAAATCTGCATCCGCTGGTGATTATTCTGTCGGTGGTGATCTTTGGCGGCCTGTGGGGCTTCTGGGGCGTGTTTTTCGCTATTCCGCTGGCCTCGCTGGTGAAAGCGGTGCTCCATGCCTGGCCTGATGAACTGAATTCTGAACGTTCAGGGCTTAAATAGGTAATAAAGAGAGGAGAGAATATCTCCTCTCTTTATCTATTAATTCTTGTTGCGCTATTCATGAAATTACTGGCTGTATAAGCGAGTTGCTATTCCGCAAAGGGATAATGAATTAAAGTTGTTTTTCCGTGGAAGGACGCGTAATGTTTTAGGTTGTTTTAAATCCCTCCCTTTAACTCTTCTTCAAAAGGATTTTTATGGAAAGATTAAGCGGAAAACATTGGGTAAAAGAGTTTGTTGGCAGCAACAGGATCGGCGATCTCAATCCTGACTTTGGCAGCAATGTTCGGCATTTTATTTCTGCTCTGGAAAAAGCGGATGCGAGAGTAAGTGTTAATGCCGCTTTTCGTCCTCCGGAACGGGCTTATCTGATGCATTGGTCATGGAAAATATACAGGCGGAAAGTAGAGCCTCAAGCTGTTCCATCTCGCGCTAATGTTGATATTAAATGGGTCCATGATACCCAGGATAAGAGCCTGGCCGCAGCAGCGGAAATGGTGGCAGCATTTGGCATGACAAACCTGAACGTTGCGCCATCATTAAGAAGCCGGCATACGGAAGGGAAAGCCATTGATATGGCCATTTCCTGGTCTGGGATATTAATAATAGAAGACAATAATAAAAAAAAGCTAACTATCAGATCATTTCCGAAAGACGGCATGAATAAAGAACTTCATGAGGTGGGGAAAACATTTGGCGTCATTAAATACCGTGGTGGTATAAGCGATAAACCTCATTGGTCCTCGGATGGGCGGTAATATGAAAGCTCACTTAGCTGGTCTAGTTTTTACTTTTACTGTTTGCGGTTGTTCGTATGCCAATAAGCCTCCATCTGTACCCAAAGATGTGAAGGCATTTTTGGATAACGCCGAAGATTGCCAGCACTTCTCAGGCGAATGGGACAGTACGCTTTCAGCGGCACGCCAAAATGAGATAGAAAAGAAGGTGGAAACCGTCTGTGACCAGGCCAGAAGACAAAAGGAAAAATTAAAGAAAAGGTATTATGGAAATAAAATGATTGAAGCACAGCTGGATGACTACGATTTTTGACATCAGAAAACGTTATCGCAATGGGCGGTAATCACACCGCCCGTTGCACCATCAGGCCGATTGCAAATAGTCCATCACGATATCGTGGTGGTTGCTGGTTTTGAAATCATCAAACACTTTTTCGATTTTGCCGTCGGTACCAATCAGGAAGCTGATGCGGTGGATGCCGTCATAGGTTTTGCCCATAAAGGTTTTCTCGCCCCAGATGCCGAACTGCTCGCAAACCTGATGATTTTCATCCGACAGCAGCGTGAAGTTCAGCAGCTCCTTCTCGACAAAACGCGAGAGTTTTTCCGGTTTATCGGTGCTGATGCCCAGCACTTCCACGCCCGCTTTTTTCAGCTCGTCCATGCTGTCGCGCAGACCGCACGCCTGTACGGTGCAGCCCGGCGTCATGGCTTTCGGGTAAAAATAGACCAGAACGCGCTGTCCCTGGAAGTCGGTCAGGTTTACCTGCTCGCCATCCTGGTCGGGTAAGCTAAAGACGGGTGCGGGATCGCCGGCTTTCAGTGGATTCATCACTATTCTCCGTTTTTTCATCATGCTGTGGATACTGGACGACGCTAATAGTGCCTTGTGCACTTAACTCTGTACAGAGGCTGTTAAACGCCTGCTCAATAATGGCAGCATCCTGGCTGGCAGGACTGTGCGCGGTAATTTGAATATAGAGCAAGGGCGGCTGATTTTCTGCCGCAGGTTGCGTGCGTGAGACCAGTTCAGCAATATGCATCTGATGGGAATCAAAGAGATCGGTAAAGCGTTCGATAATATGCGCGGAGTCGGTGACTTCAATCTGCACCCAGACGGTAGCCGGCATGGGCGGCCTTTCGCGAAAGGTGGTGCGCTTCATCACGATCAGCAGCTCCAGCTCGGCGCCTTTCAGCGGCAGCGTCGATTCAATCAGCGCGATAGCGTTCCAGCTTCCTGAAAGCAGCATAATAAAAGTGAACTCATCCCCCAATATGGCCAGGCGGCTGTCTTCGATATTGCAATCGCAGCTGCTGACGTGGCGGGTAATGGTATTAACAATCCCCGGTCGGTCGACGCCCACGGCGGTAATAACCAGGTGATGTTGCTCTGACTGCGGCAAAATAATGCTTCCTGTACGTCTCAGTGATTAGCAATTGTGATAACTCTTAGGTAAACATAAAAAATACCCTGTGCCAAGGGGCCTGGCAGGCTTGCCCGCTTGCTTTTCGTGGGCCGTCAAACGTACCATGAAGCACTTGTTTGTGGAGGGGATGGCTAATGTTTACGGGAAGTATTGTTGCGCTCGTTACGCCGATGGACGACAAAGGGTCCGTCTGTCGCGCAAGTCTGAAAAAACTGATTGATTATCATGTTGCCAGCGGAACAGCGGCAATTGTCTCCGTAGGAACAACGGGCGAATCGGCAACATTAAGCCACGACGAGCATGGTGACGTGGTCATGCTGACGCTGGAGCTGGCCGACGGACGCATTCCCATCATTGCCGGTACCGGCGCTAACGCCACGGCGGAAGGTATCGCGCTGACGCATCGTTTTGAAAACAGCGGCGTGGTTGGCTGCCTTACCGTCACCCCATATTACAATCGTCCAACCCAGGAAGGGCTGTACCAGCATTTTAAAGCCATCGCCGAAAGCACCGATCTTCCGCAAATGCTCTACAATGTGCCGTCGCGTACCGGTTGCGATATGCTGCCGGAAACCGTAGGCCGTCTGGCGAAGATCAAAAATATTATCGGAATCAAAGAGGCGACCGGGAACTTATCGCGGGTTAGCCAGATCCAAGAGCTGGTCGATGACGATTTCGTGCTGGTCAGCGGCGACGATCTTTCCGCCCTCGACTTTATGCAGCTGGGCGGCAGGGGCGTTATCTCCGTAACGGCCAACATCGCCGCGCGCGAAATGGCGGAGCTCTGTGCGCTTGCGCAGCAGGGCAACTTCCGGGAAGCGCGCCGCCTTAACCAGCGTCTGATGCCTCTGCATCAGAAGCTATTTATTGAGCCTAATCCTGTCCCGGTAAAATGGGCGGCTAAAAAATTAGGATTAATTGCAACCGATACGCTGCGTCTACCAATGACGCCGATGACTGATGCCGGTCGTCCGGTTGTTGAGCAGGCACTGAAAGACGCAGGCCTGCTGTAAATTTAGGGAGAAGTAATGGCTTACTCAGTACAAAAGTCGGCAATCGCAAAAGTGGTTGGCCTGTCGCTGGTAATGTTGCTGGCGGCATGTTCGAGCGATCAGCGCTACAAGCGCCAGGTCAGCGGCGACGAATCTTACCTCAAAGCTGCGGATATCAACGAGCTGCAAGCGCCAGCAGGGATGATCCTGCCGCTGCAAAACGGTGATTTTGATATTCCTTCCGCCAGCGCGAAAGGCGCCGTCGGCAAGCAGCTGGATATCCGTCCACCGGCCCAGCCGCTGGCGCTGATCAACGGCGCCCGCACTCAGTTTGCCGGCAACTCCGGCGTGCTGCTGGTCGATAACGCCAGCGGCGCGCTGTGGCCGCAGGTTGTGACGGTAGTGCAGACGCGCAACTATCCGATTGCCAGCCGCACCGACGGCAGCCAGACGCTGACCACCGACTGGGTGCAGTGGAACCGCGCTGATGAAGATCATCAGTATCGCGGCCGCTACCAGATAGCCGTGCAGCAGCAGGGCTATCAGCAGGCGCTGAGCGTGAAGCTGCTGGAACTGGAGCAGGAAGGTAAAGCCGTTACTTCACCCGTCCAGCTGCAGCGCTACACCGCGCAGATGCTGAATGAGCTGAGCGCTGGTCTGGATAAAATCGCTACCTCTCGCGACGACGCGGCGGTCAAAGGCAGCACTGCGCAAATCAACGTGCAGAGCGGCGCGGACGATACCGGCCTGCCTACGCTGGTGGTGCGTGCGCCGTTTAACCTGGTCTGGGAACGTCTGCCGACCGCACTGGAGCGCGTGGGCATGAAGATTACCGACCGCAATCGTCCGCAGGGCAGCCTGAACGTGACCTACAGCGCGCCGTCCAGCGAGACCTGGGACAGCATTGGCGCGAAAGACCCTGAGCTGAACGACGGCAACTATAAGCTTCAGGTCGGCGATCTGGATAACCGCAGCAGCCTGCAGTTCCTGGATCCAAAAGGCCATGCGCTGACCCAGTCGCAAAACGATGCGCTGGTCGCCGTATTCCAGGCGGCATTTAACAAATAATTGAAAGGCCGACGCGCGTCGGCCTTTTTTATTTGCTGCCGCGTAATCGATTGCTTCGGTTTTTTCGCGTCCGATCATACAATGGACGCAACAGTTCATACCCGACCGGTTTCGGCCTGTTCGCAGGCGCAAAGCACCGGGCATTTCACGTTTGGAGTAAAGAGATGAAAAAGCAAGCTGAGTTGTATCGCGGCAAAGCGAAAACCGTTTACAGCACCGAAAATCCGGATCTGCTGATACTCGAATTCCGCAACGATACATCAGCCCTGGACGGTGAGCGCATCGAACAGTTTGACCGCAAAGGAATGATTAACAATAAATTTAATCACTTTATTATGAGCAAACTGGCGGCCGCAGGCATCCCCACCCAGATGGAGGCGCTGCTGTCTGATAATGAAGCGCTGGTCAAAAAGCTGGAAATGGTGCCGGTGGAATGCGTGGTGCGCAACCGCGCGGCAGGGTCGCTGGTGAAGCGCCTGGGCGTGGAAGAGGGCACTGTCCTTAACCCGCCGCTGTTCGATCTGTTTTTAAAAGACGACGCGCGTCACGATCCCATGATCAACGAATCCTACTGCGAAACCTTTGGCTGGGTGAGCAAAGAGAATCTGGCGCGTATGCGCGAGCTGACCTACAAAGCGAACGACGTGCTGAGCCAGCTTTTCTCCGATGCCGGTCTGATCCTGGTGGACTTCAAGCTTGAGTTCGGCCTGTTCCACGGCGAAGTCACGCTGGGCGATGAGTTTTCCCCGGACGGCGCGCGCCTGTGGGACAAAGAGACGCTGAATAAAATGGATAAAGATCGCTATCGCCAGAGTCTGGGCGGTCTGATTGAAGCCTATGAAGAAGTGGCGAATCGTCTGGGCGTGAAGCTGGACTGATTTTTCCCGGCCGTGGGTGTCGCCACGGCCGCTTTTTTCTTACCTGCTGCGTTAACCTCCCTTTATTCTGAAATACCTTTCCGTTCCGGCCCTGCAGCCGCCGCAAGGCTGGTGTTAGCGGCTATGCGCGACTAAAATCACTCCAACAGTTCATAATCCGAGGTAGTGTATGCGTTGGCAAGGGCGCCGTGAGAGCGATAACGTGGAAGATCGCCGTAATGAATCCGGTGGTAACTCAATGGGCGCGGGACGGATGCGTATTCCGCGCGGCAAAGGCGGCATCGTTCTGCTGATCGTGGTGATGATTGCGGGCTACTACGGCTACGATTTAACGCCTTTGTTGACCGGCGAGTCGACCTCGCTCTCTTCACAGCAGCAGCGAAGCACGCCGCAGCAGGACGAGGCGGCGAAATTCACCTCGGTGATGCTGGCCACCACGGAAGACACCTGGCAAAAAATCTTCGAGAAAATGGGCAAAACCTATACGCCACCTAAGCTGGTGATGTATCGCGGTGCAACCCGTACCGGCTGCGGCACGGGACAGTCCGTGATGGGGCCGTTCTACTGCCCGACCGACAGCACCGTCTACATCGATCTGTCATTCTATGATGAAATGAAAAACAAGCTTGGCGCCGATGGCGACTTTGCGCAGGGCTACGTGGTTGCGCACGAGGTCGGACACCACGTGCAGCATCTTCTGGGTATTGAACCTAAGGTGCGTCAGCTGCAGCAGCAGGGCGGCCAAAAGCAGGCGAACCAGCTTTCCGTGAAGCTGGAGCTACAGGCCGACTGCTTTGCCGGCGTCTGGGGCCACTATATGCAGCAGGAAAACGTGCTGGAGCCGGGCGATTTGCAGGAGGCGCTGAACGCCGCCGAGGCGATCGGGGACGATCGTCTGCAACAGAAAAGCCAGGGACGCGTGGTGCCGGACAGTTTCACCCACGGCACCTCGGAGCAGCGCTACAGCTGGTTTAAAAAAGGGTTCGACAGCGGCAATCCCGGCCAGTGTGACACTTTCAGTGGCTGATCTGCGCGACGTCATTACGCAAACGGAGCAGCTACAGCGGCAGGGAATGCGCAGGCTGATGGTTATCAGCGGCGAGGCGGAGTGGTGCCAGCAGCAGGCGCAGCAGTGGCTATCGCTGCTGCCCGGCGACTGGCTGTGGCTTGGCGATGCGCCGCAGAGTCCACTGCACTGCGCGCCCGAAGCGGTGCGGACGCTGCTGGGGCAGGAGTTTCTGCACGCCGTGTTTGACGCGCGTCACGGCTTCAACGCCGAGGCGCTGGCGGTGCTGGCGGGCACGCTGAAAGCGGGAAGCTGGCTGCTGATGCTGGTGCCGGAATGGGCCAGCTGGATAACGCAACCCGATAAAGATTCGCTGCGCTGGGGCGATACCGACACGCCGATAGCCACGCCCAATTTTGTCTCCCGCCTGCAAAAGCTGCTACTGGCCGATCCGCAGGCCGCGCGGTTTTGCCAGCATCAGGCACCCGTGCTGCCTGCGCCGCAGGTCGCGCCAGACTGGCAGCCCGATGACGACGGTCAGCAGCAGGCTCTGTTGGCGCAATTGCTGACGGCGAAACCGGGTATCTACGTGGTCACCGCGCCGCGAGGACGAGGCAAATCCGCGCTTGCCGGGCTGCTTGCCGCCCGCTGGCCTGGCCGTGTACTTATCTCCGCCCCCGCGAAAGCCGCCACGGAGGTGCTGTCGACCTACGCGGGCGACGCATTTGATTTTATCGCGCCGGACAGGCTGCTGGCACTCGGCCCGCAGGCGCGTCCACGGGATGTTGACTGGCTGCTGATTGACGAAGCGGCGGCCATCCCCGCGCCGATGCTTGAGCAGCTGGTCAGGCTTTTTCCGCGCACGCTGTTAACCACCACCCTGCAGGGTTATGAAGGAACGGGGCGCGGTTTTATGCTGAAGTTCTGCGACAGCCTGCCCAACGCGAAGCTGTGCCGTCTCGACCAGCCTTTACGCTGGTCGGTGCACGATCCGCTTGAGCAGTTTATCGATCGCGCCTTGCTGTTCAGCGAAGCGGAGCCTGAAATTGTCAGCGCGCCGGTGCGCTTTTGTTTTCCGCAGCAGGCGGAATGGCAGAAAAAACCGGCGGTGCTGAAGGGGATTTATCAGCTGCTTGCCAGCGCGCACTACCGCACTTCGCCGATCGATCTTCGGCGCATGATGGACGCGCCGGGAATGCGCTTCAGCGCCGCGCTCCAGGCGGATAAAGTTCAGGGCGCGCTCTGGCTGGTAGAGGAAGGCGGATTAACGGCGGAGCTGGCGCAGGCCGTGTGGGCGGGACTGCGTCGTCCGGCAGGTAACCTGGTGGCGCAGTCGCTGGCGGCCCACGGCGGCTGGCCGGAAGCGGCGCAGATGCGCTCACGCCGTATCAGCCGCATCGCCATAATGCCCGCGCTACGGCGGCAGGGCGTCGGCAGGGAGATGGTGCGGCACAGCGTCAGTCAGGCGGAAGGGCTGGACTTTTTCTCGGTCAGTTTTGGCTATACGCCCTCGCTATGGCGTTTCTGGCAGGCCTGCGGGTTTCGGCTGGTGCGGGTGGGCACGCGAACGGAAGCGAGCAGCGGCTGCCATACCGCAATGGCGATACAGCCGCTGAGCGAGCGGGGAAGGGCGCTGGCCGACAGGGCGGAGCGTCGCCTGGCGCGCGACTGGCGCTGGCTGCGGCCTTTTCTTCATGACGTCGCGTTGACGTACCCGGACGTTGAGGTCACGAGCCTGGATGAGGACGACTGGCGCGAGCTGGCGGGCTTTGCGTGGGCGCAGCGCTCGTTCGAGGCCGCTATCGGCGCGCTGGGCCGACTGCTGCAAAACGCCCCGCAGCCGCTGCCGTTATTACAGGGCGCGCTGACGGAAGGGCTGGCTCAGGCAGAGCTGGTGAAACTGTCGGGCCTGTCGGGGCGTAAGGCGTTGCTGAACGGCTGGCGGCAGGAGGCGGAACGGACGCTGACAGCGCTGGATAATGAGCGGGCAGAAGCATGGCGGCTAAAGATAATGAAGACAGGGCAGTCGGACGCAAATTAAAACAGGGGCCATCGCCCCTGTCGTTTATTTTTTCTTCGGCCAGTCGTCTTCATCGTCCCATTTATCGTTAAAATCACGATGCGGCGGCAGATCCGGGCGGTTATCCATATATTTTTTATGGTCAATACGCTTCAGGTCTTTATACACATTCATCAGAATGCCCACCATCAGCACAATCCCTATCAACCACCAGTACTCTTTCAGCCATTCCATATTTAATCCTTACGCTATCAATTGTTCCATAATGCGCTGATACATCCGACTCAGCAGCTGGAGGTCGGCGGCCTTAACGCACTCATTTATTTTGTGAATGGTGGCGTTGACCGGCCCTAACTCCACAACCTGCGCGCCCATACGGGCAATGAAGCGACCGTCGGACGTGCCGCCGGTCGTCAGCAGCTGCGGCTTGATCTCATTATAGTGCTCAACGGCGTTTACCACCGCCTCGACCAGCTTGCCGGTGGAGGTTAAAAAAGGCTGGCCGGAAATCACCCAGTCGAGCGTATAGCGCAGCTGATGTCGATCCAACAGCTCCTGTACGCGCTGTTTAATCAGCGAGTCGGTCAGCTCGGTGCTGAAACGAAAATTAAACTGCACGAAAAACTCGCCGGGGATCACGTTGTTGCTACCGGTTCCCGCCTGGACATTGGCAATCTGCATGCTGGTTGGCGGGAAAAACTCGTTGCCCCGATCCCACTCTGTCGCCGTCAGCTCGTTCAGCGCAGGCAGCGCGCGATGTACCGGATTATCAGCGAGGTGCGGATAAGCGACGTGGCCCTGTACGCCATGAATGGTCAGGTTGGCGGTCATCGAGCCGCGACGGCCGTTTTTCACCACGTCGCCCACGATTTCCGTGCTGGAAGGCTCGCCGACCAGGCAGTAGTCCAGGCGCTCGTTGCGCGCCATCAGCGTCTCGACAACTTTGACCGTGCCGTTTACGGCGCTGGCTTCTTCATCTGAGGTAATCAGAAAGGCCAGGCGGCCCTTGTGGTGCGGATGGGCGGCAACAAAACGCTCGGCGGCGACAACCATGGCGGCCAGCGAGCCTTTCATGTCCGCCGCGCCGCGTCCAAACAGCATGCCGTCGCGGATGGCGGGTTCAAACGGCGGGTTAATCCAGCGGTTGGCGTCACCTGCGGGCACCACGTCGGTATGCCCGGCAAACGCCAGCGTTTCGCCTTCGCCGCGCCATGCCCAGAAATTTTGCGTATCGCCAATATTCATCAATTCAACGGTAAAGCCCAGCGCCTTAAGGCGCTCGATCATCACAGCCTGGCAACCGGCATCATCCGGGCTGAGGGAAGGGCGACGAATAAGCTGCTGCGTCAGCTCAATGACCGGACAATACATAATCAGGACTTCTCCACGATAAAAGATGAGTAAGCGGTTTCGTTAAAACCCAGCAGCATAGAGCCGTCGGCCCGGCAGAGCAATGGGCGTTTAATCATCGCCGGCTGTGCCAGCATAAGCTGCTGCGCGGCAGCCGCGTTGTCTACCGCGCTGCGCGTCGCTTCATCCAGCTTGCGCCAGGTGGTTCCACGCGTGTTCAGCAGCGCCTCCCAGCCCAGCGTATCGCTGAAGCGCCGGAGCAAATCCGCCTCCAGTCCGTCTGCGCGATAGTCGTGAAACTGGTAAGCTACACCGTTAGCGTCCAGGTACTTTCGTGCCTTTTTGATGGTGTCGCAGTTTTTAATGCCGTACATCGTCAGCATGGCGGGTTCCCTTCTATTTTCTGTGGGCTTCATCTATATTCGATACTGCTCAGGCGCTGAGTTTACAATGGATACGCCTGCGAGGCACGGAAGACGGCATAAACCCAGGAACAGAGGAGAGGGAGGGATAATATGAACTATATGGAAGCGTCTTCCGCCCATACGGTTGAAGAGACGAAATCGACAATTGTGATCGCCAGAAAAAAAGAGACCCGCTGCGATGAGTTTAATCACATCGTTGAAGCGGTACTGGCCGAGCATCCCGATGCCAAAACCCATATAGACAGCGAGAGCGGCGGCTACGACAAAATTATTGTGTTGAAGTAGTAAAGGCGCGAGGGGGCTTCAGGCCCCCTCAAAAATTTCCCGTGTTTTATGCTTCGTATCCTGTGCTTCATGCCTCCTGCCTTCTACTGCTTACTGCTTACTGCTTACCGCGCGCTTCATACCTTGTACTTCGTGCCTGATGCCTCATACCGCGGGCTTCGTATCTGAAGCCCGCTTTTTGTCTTGCCAAATGCTTTTTTCTGTCACGTCAGCCTAATCAAGCGGTTAGCCGATTCTGCGCTCCCTGATGATAAGCAGGCTATTAATTCTCTTAAAAATCAACCGATAAGAAATGTGCGCGGCCGCACATTTTAAGATAATTCTTAATTTTACACCCCTGTCCATGGCCGAAAGTTGTTCACTTTGCCTTAGGAATAATCCTATAATGACCACAACACAACGAGAGAGGTGATGTATGATTGATTTAGAACTGGGGAACTGGAAAGACTTTATCGAAACGATGTTGACTCGTAAGTAACACATTCATAAAGAAAAGCCCGGCAGTGTGCCAGCAAGCTTTACCTACAGTAACCGAATTTAAAAAAGGCAGCCTTCCGGCTGCCTTTGCTCTTTTATGCGACCGGCCTCTCCTTTAACGGAAAGCGTCGGCGTACCAGCACAAAGAAAATCGGCACGAAAAACAGCGCCAGCACGGTGGCGGCAATCATCCCGCCCATCACGCCCGTGCCTACCGCATGCTGGCTGCTGGAGCCTGCGCCGCTGCCGACGGTCATCGGCAGCACGCCAAAAATAAAGGCCAGCGACGTCATCAGAATAGGGCGCAGGCGTTGACGCGAGGCTTCCAGCGTCGCCTCCAGCAAATCGCGTCCTTTACTGTTCATCTCGTTAGCAAACTCCACGATAAGAATGGCGTTTTTCGCCGACAGCCCGATCACCGTCAGCAGCCCTACCTGGAAATAGACGTCGTTTTCCAGCCCGCGCAGCCAGGTCGCCGCCAGCGCGCCTGCTACGCCCAGCGGTACGACCAGCATTACGGAGAAAGGCACCGACCAGCTTTCATAAAGCGCCGCCAGACAAAGAAAAACCACCAGCAGAGAAATGGCATAGAGCGCGGGCGCCTGAGAGCCGCTCATCCGCTCCTGAAACGACGCGCCGGTCCACTGCACGCCAAAACCGGTCGGCAGCTTGCTGACCAGTTGCTCCATGCTGTCCATAGCGGTGCCGGTGCTGACGCCCTGAGCGGGTTCGCCAACGATTTCTACCGACGAGTAGCCGTTATAGCGTTCCAGACGCGGCGAGCCGGTTTCCCAGCGGGTGCTGGCGAAAGCGGAAAAGGGCACCATGCCGCCGCTGCTGTTGCGTACGTACCATTTATTGATATCGTCCGGCAACATGCGGAAAGGTGCGGCCGCCTGAACGTAGACTTTTTTTACGCGCCCGCGATCGAGAAAGTCATTAACATAGGTCGATCCCCAGCCGGTGGTGAGCGTATCGTTGATATCATCCACGGACACGCCCAGCGCCTGCGCCTTGTGCCAATCGATATCGATCCGCAGCTGCGGCGTATCGTCCAGCCCGTTATGACGCACGCGAGCCAGTGACGGATTGCTCTCCGCCATCGTCAGCAGCCGATCGCGAGCCTGCATCAGCGCGTCGTGACCCAGACCGGCATGATCCTGTAATTCCATATCAAAACCGGCCGAGTTGCCCATGCCCGTGATGGCGGGCGGGCTGCTGGCAATAACCCGGCCCTCGCGAACGTTTTTAAAGGCCGCGGTCGCGCGTTCAATAATGGCAAACGAGCTGTTGTCCTCGCCCGGCCGATCCCGCCAGTCTTTCAGCCGCACAAACATGCGCGCCACGTTCTGCCCGTTGCCGCCTGGCCCGGCGCCGATGGTTGAAAACACCGACAGCACGTTATCCTTTTCCTGAGTCAGATAATATTGCTCAACTTTATTCACCACTTTATTCGTCTGTTGCAGCGTGGATCCTGGCGGTAGCTGCACCTGAGTGGTAAAGACGCCGCGATCTTCCAGCGGCAGAAAAGAGGTCGGCAGATGCAGGAAAAGCAGCGCCATACCGGCGATAAGCAGCACATAGAGCAGCAGCCAGCGTCCCGCTTTCGCCACGATGCGCCCTACGCCGCGCTTATAGCGATCTGCGTTACGGTTAAAGGTGCGGTTAAACCAGCCGAAGGATCCTCGTGGTTCATGATGTGCGCCCGGCGTAAGCGGTTTTAACAGCGTGGCGCAAAGAGCGGGCGTCAGCACCATCGCCACCAGCACGGAAAGCACCATCGCGGAAACGATAGTGATGGAAAACTGCCGGTAAATCGCGCCGGTGGTGCCGCCAAAAAAGGCCATCGGCACGAAAACGGCGGAGAGCACCAGCGCTATCCCCACCAGCGCGCCCTGAATTTGCCCCATCGACTTACGTGTGGCCTCGCGCGGCGACAGGTCTTCCTCACTCATGATTCGCTCGACGTTTTCCACCACCACAATCGCGTCGTCCACCAGCAGGCCGATCGCCAACACCATTGCAAACATCGTTAGCGTGTTGATACTGAACCCGCAGGCGGAGAGAATGGCGAAGGTGCCAAGCAGCACCACAGGCACGGCGATAGTGGGAATCAGCGTGGCGCGAAAATTCTGCAAAAACAGGTACATCACTACGAACACCAGGACGATGGCCTCCAGCAGCGTTTTCACCACGTCCTCGATAGAGGCGACCACGAAAGGCGTGGTTTCATAAGCGATCTCCGCCTTAAGGCCGGGCGGGAAATAGTGGGAAAGTTCTGCGATCCGCGCTCTGACCAGCCTGTCCGTTTGCAGCTCGTTCGCGCCCGAAGCCAGCTTCACGCCCAGACCCGAAGCGGCCTGGCCATTGTACTGGCTCAGATAGTCATATTTTTCCGCGCCCAATGCCACCTGCGCCACGTCGCCCAGCCGCACCGCCGAACCATCCTGGTTTACGCGCAGCGTAATCTGACGGAACTGCTCGGGCGTGGTCAGTAACGACTGAGAGTTAATAGTAGCGTTGAGCGCCTGGCGTTCTACGGAAGGCAGGCCGCCCAGCTGGCCTACGGCGACCTGGCTGTTTTGCGATTCGATGGCGCTGACGATATCGGAGGTGGTCAGCGCATAGTCGATCAATTTGTCAGGATTGAGCCAGATCCGCATGGCGTATTGCGAGCCGTAGGCGTCTACCTGGCCCACGCCGTCGATGCGGCTCAACGGATCCTGCACGTTGCTGGCGACGTAATCCGCAATGTCCTGTTTGTCCATGCTGCCGTCGGTAGAGACGAAGGCCACCATCAGGATATTGGTGTCGCCGGTTTTGGTTACCGTCACTCCCTGAGACTGCACGGCCTGAGGCAGCTTGCGCAGCGCGGTTTGCAGCTGGTTTTGCACCTGCTGGCGCGCCTCGTCGGGATTGGTGCCCGCGACGAAAGTCAGCGTAATCGTCGCCTGGCCGGTATTGCTGCTCTGCGAAGACATGTACATCAGGTTATCGATGCCGGTCATATTCTGCTCGATTACCTGGGTAACCGTATTTTCCAGCGTCTGCGCGGAAGCGCCGGGATAGTTAGCGGTAATACGGACGTTAGGCGGCGCCAGCGCCGGATATTGCTCTACGGGCAGCGAAAAAATAGCCAGAGTACCGGTCAGACACAGCAAAATCGCTATCACCCACGCAAATATGGGGCGATCGATAAAAAAATTCGCCATCAGCGGCTCCAGGCTAGCGTCGGGAAAGGTTACGACCGGGCGACACCGTGCAGAATGCATCGCTGCCCGTAACAAAGCGTTTAAGCAGAGCGTTTCACTTTACCCGGCGTCCCTGGCGGAATCGTGGAGAAAATGAGGATAAAATGTAAATTACCATGCAAAATTCCAGCGCCGCGCGCCTTAGCTTTTGTCCGGCACAAAACGGAGGAGCACCTGCGTGCCGCCTTGCGCCTGCGGGGTGATGTCCAGCTGCGCGTTCAGACTTTTTGCTCGCTCCTGCATTATAGCCAAACCGTAGTGGCCGGGTTTGGCGTCGGCCAGGCGAAATCCCTGGCCGTTATCGCTGATCTCTATCTGTAGCAAATCGGCGGCCGACTGCGTAACGCTTACCGCAATGTCGCTGGCGCGCGCGTGGCGGATAGCGTTGAGCAGCGCTTCCCGGACAATTTGTAAAACATGTACCTGCTGTTGCGCATTCAGACGCTGCTGCCGCGCCTCGCTGATAAGCTTAATATCCGTTTCCGTTTGCCGGTTAAGCTGCGCGACGACCTGTCCCAGCGCGGTTGTGAGGTCGGCCGGCTCCACCGACAGACGAAAAGTGGTCAGCAGTTCGCGCAGCTGGCGATTGGCCTCGGCCAGCGCCACATCGATTTCGCCGACGATAGCCGCCGGCGGCGTCTCTTTGTCGACCACGCGCTTCAGCCGCGCCAGCTGAATGCGCAGGTAAACCAGCGACTGCGCCAGGGAATCGTGCAGCTCTCTGGCGATAGTGGCGCGCTCTTCCATCAGCAGCAAATGGCGGCCTTTTTCTTCGGCGTCGTCCAGCTGTAACGAGCGGCCCAGCATCGTCGCCAGCCCCTGCATCAGCGAGGGTTCGCTGGCACTCGCCTGCCAGCGCAGCACCCCCCCTTGCGTCTGCTCCAGCGGCAGGCTGTGCCAGGCGAGGCCTTTATCCTCCAGGCCTGCGGTCAGCTGCCAGCGAGGCGCCACGTCCAGAGCGATAATCGGCAGATTTTCATGCTCTTTCGCCAGCTCAAGCACCTGCGCATAGGCTTTATCGTGTCCACGCAGCATTTCGGAGCAGCGATAAAGCAGTTTCAGGCGGCGATTCGCCTGGCGCAGATCGCCGGTTCGCTCTTTAACCGCCTGTTCAAGCCACAGATACTGTTTTTCCAAATCGCCCGACATGCGGGCAAAGGCTTTCGCCAGCAAGGCAATCGCAATAAAGCCCAGCAGACAGGCAGCCGTCACCAGTTTCATTTTCAGCTCCGCCCAGCGCTGCAGGGCAAGCACAAACCCATCTATCTGCGCGACATAGTGCGGGACATGCTGCCGGAAGCGGTGACCATCGTCGCTGGTCAGTTCGGGCTGTAGCTTTTGCCAGGCCGTCAGCATTTCGTGATAGCGCGCTTTAACATTGTTTGGCACCCAGGCATGCTGCAGCGAAAGCAGCACCGGCGCCTGAAGCGACTGCTGATAGCTGAGGATATCGCTGTCCAGCGAGGGCGAGCGTGTTGCGGCGTCCAGCGCCAGACGGTAGCTCTGCATGCGCAGCGAACCGGCCATATTGAGCGCCTCGGCATCGCGCAGGCTGGCTGAAAGCGTCAGCAGCGCCAGAAAAGAACAGCACACGGCCAGCAGCACGATAGCGAACAGCGCGCGGGCCAGGCTGCGGGTAACGGAACGTTTTAACATGCAATGCTCCCGTAAAGGCCGTTAACGCTGCGGATAGCGTCATCCGCCAGCGTCAGCCAGGTAAGGCCTGCCGCAGTATAAGCTTTTTCCCACGCGGAGCAGCGAACGAACGCCGGCGCTTTGCGAAAGATCAAAAGTGTGCGGTCGCACGCTTGAAGCCAGACGCGGCGGCGGGTAAAGTTAAAAAGGTGTCGTGAAACCGCGCTGCGCATTAATACAAAGTTACATCCTGCAGAAAAAGTAACTTTCATTGACGCTTCTTTGTATAAATGTTTGCCATGCACACATTCCTTTAACGCTTTTACCGCGTGCTTACCCTGCTTTGCAACCCATCCACCATAGTTAACGCCGTATCCCGAATCATGCTATCCGCTAATCCGGATAAGGAGCTAACTATGAATAAACTACCTGCAACGATTGCCGCTGCCATTCTGGCCGCCACCTCATTTTCAACGCTGGCCGCCACCCAGGTCAGCACGGAACAGAGTCAAAATCTGCAACAAATGGGCACGGTTTCGGTGACCGGCGTGACCGGCTCGCTGGATGATGCTACTGCGCAGCTGGCGCAAAAAGCCGAAGAGATGGGCGCCAGCCACTATCGTGTGATCCGTGCCGACACCCCCGGCGACTCCAGCCTGTGGAGCGGCAACGCCGAGATTTACCGCTAGAACCTTTCCTGTCCCATGTAGCCTTTCCCTGTTGGAGAACCGACCGTCTTGAGCGGTCGGTTTTTTTTTGCCTCCTCTGATGGAAGTCACAAAACCTCACGATTTCGCCTACAGATTTTTTGCGTCGGCTTTACAGAACGGTTAGGATGCATCGCCGTGATTTTCCCGCTTCCGTCAACACAATAACTACAGGAAGAGGGGAAAACGCCCGAACGCCTGCGGGCAACGCAATCGTTTGGTTAGCGCAACAGAAATCAGGTCGCCCGGGAATGGTAGCCGTATCACTGTGGACAGGATAATTAGGAAAGAAAATGAAAGCTGATAAAAAAGCGGTAGCAGACAAGCGCGCCGCAAGAAGACGTTGGTTAAATTCTCATGATTCCGGCTATCACAAAGCGATGGACAATCGCCACGTGCAGATGATTGCTATCGGCGGGGCTATTGGTACAGGCCTGTTCCTGGGCGCGGGCGCACGACTACAAATTGCCGGTCCGGCGCTGGCTATCGTCTACCTGGTATGCGGCATCTTCTCTTTCTTTATACTCCGCGCGTTGGGCGAGCTGGTTTTACATCGTCCCTCCAGCGGCAGCTTCGTTTCTTATGCACGCGAGTTCCTGGGCGAAAAAGCCTCATATGTCGCAGGCTGGATGTACTTTGTGAACTGGGCGATGACCGGGATCGTGGATATCACCGCCGTAGCGCTTTATATGCACTACTGGGGCGCGTTTGGCGACGTGCCACAGTGGGTATTCGCGCTGGGCGCGCTGGCTATCGTCGGCACCATGAACATGATCGGCGTCAAATGGTTTGCCGAAATGGAGTTCTGGTTTGCGCTGGTTAAGGTGCTGGCTATCGCGCTTTTCCTGATTGTGGGCGTGGTATTTCTTGGCAGCGGCAAGCCGCTGGACGGCAACGCCACCGGCTTCCACTTGATTACCGATAACGGCGGCTTCTTCCCGCACGGTTTGCTGCCTGCGCTGGTGCTGGTGCAGGGCGTCGTTTTCGCCTTCGCCTCTATTGAGCTGGTCGGCACGGCGGCGGGAGAGTGTAAAGATCCGAAGACCATGCTGCCGAAAGCGATCAACAGCGTGATCTGGCGTATCGGCCTGTTTTATGTCGGCTCGGTAGTGCTGCTGGTGCTGCTGCTGCCATGGAACGCCTATCAGGCGGGGCAAAGTCCGTTTGTGACCTTTTTCTCGAAGCTGGGCGTGCCCTATATCGGCAGCATCATGAATATCGTGGTGCTCAGCGCAGCGCTTTCCAGCCTGAACTCTGGCCTCTATTCTACCGGCCGTATTCTGCGCTCGATGTCCATGGGCGGATCGGCGCCAAAGTTCCTCTCTAAAATGAGCGGTCAACAGGTGCCTTATATGGGGATCCTGGTTACCATAGCCGTCTATATCGTGGGCGTCTGGCTGAACTATATCGTGCCTTCGCGCGTGTTCGAAATCGTGCTGAATATCGCTTCATTAGGGATTATTTCTTCCTGGGCCTTTATTGTGGTTTGCCAGATGCGTCTGCGTAAGGCGATTAAAGAAGGCCGCGCGGAAGACGTCAGCTTTAAGCTGCCGTGGGCGCCGTTTACCTCCTGGCTGACGCTGCTGTTCCTGGCCAGCGTACTGGTGCTGATGGCGTTTGACTATCCGAACGGCACCTACACTATCGCCGCCGTGCCGCTGATCGCCGTCGTGCTGGTACTGGGCTGGTTTGGCGTGCGTAAACGCGCTAACCAAATCGCGCAGACCGAGCACGATCACGTGGCGGAAGAGACAACGCGCTGAAGCTGAAACAGCAATAAAAGGCGGCCCCGGTGGCCGCCTTTTTTATGTCTGCTGATAGTTTTCCCCTGAGGCAGGCTTTATGATGGCTCACTTTCGCTAAAGGCAACGGAGCCTGTATGTCAGTTAAAGTCGAAGTGATCAAAGATAAAATCCTGTCGGAAAATTGGTTCCTGCTGCGCAACTTCACCTATGACCTTACGACGAAAAATGGAGAAACCCTGCGTCATAAACGCGAAGTTTACGATCGCGGCGACGGCGCCACTATCCTGCTTTACAACCGTGAAAAAAACAGCGTGGTACTGACCCGTCAGTTTCGTATCGCCACCTGGCTGAACGGCAATGACAGCGGCCTGCTAATCGAAACCTGCGCCGGCTTGCTGGACGATGACTCGCCGGAAATCTGTATACGTAAGGAAGCGGTTGAAGAAACCGGCTACGAAGTGGGAGAAGTGGTCAAGCTTTACGATCTTTATATGTCGCCAGGGGGGGTAACCGAACGGCTGCATTTTTTTGCCGCAGAGTATAACGATTCGCTGCGGGCCACGGCAGGCGGCGGCGTTGACGATGAAGATATTGACGTGATGGAGCTGAGCTTTCCCGACGCCTGGAGCAGGGTGAAAACAGGACAGATTAAAGATGCTAAAACGGTGATGCTGCTCCAGTATGCGCTGATTGAAGGCTGGTTAACGCTGGGTTAAAAATGACGGCCTTATGGTTAACAGCGGGGCTTAATAAGATAAAAATGCCCGGCTCAATAAATAAAATAACCCGTAAATATTAACCTTAGTTTTTGCGGGTTAACTTCAGTTAATAATTTATTTAATCACTTCGCAGACGATGGCATAAATTTAAGCTAAACGGGGAGGATAATAAACTTTTCGGATGCGTCTCTGAGCAGGCTATTCAGGATGGCCTCAGAACTATCTGCTTAAGCGATGAAATTTCAGGCTTAATCATCTTATTCGGACAGATGGCCGCCGTCGCACAGGCTTTGCCGCATGGCATAAAAAAGGTGATAAAGCTCACACTATTACCTCAGGTTTAATGCTGTCCAAACAAAATAACTTTATTTTCATCCGATAATAAGCGATTTTTTGACGGCCCTGCGGCGCTTTTTTCCTTGTCCGATTTATCTGATTGAGCCGCCTGCACATAAAGTTCAATATAATTAAAGCGGGTAACTCTTCTTTTAATGCGCTGCGGCTGATTTAATTGTGCCGGGCGTTAACCGCTACGCTATGCTTACTGCTTAACTGTCATTCGGGGATACGGGTATCGATGCATTATTGGATAAAGTTACCTTTGGCGCTGCTGTTTTTTGCCGCCGGACTGCATGCCGAACCCCTGCAAAAAACCTTTTCTGACTGGCAGATAACCTGTAATAACCAGAACTATTGCGTGGCCCGGAGCGTGCCGGGCGTCAACGGGCTGGTGATGACCATCAGCCGTCATGCCGGGGTTAACGATCGGCCTTTTCTGCGCATTGATTACGGCAGTCGCTATACCGGCAGGCTAAGCGGCGCACCTTTGCAGGACAATCTGCTGCTGGACGGCCAGCGGCTGAAGCCCGATTTAAAACATTGGGAGGTTCAGCCGCATCACCTTTCTACCGGCCATGCTATCTCCATCAATGAGTTTCTGTCGCTGGTGATGGACGCGGATAATCTACAGCTGCTTTATCGGCCGCGCGCCACTATTTCGCTGCATGGCCTGAAAGCGGCGCTGCTGCTGATGGATGATATCCAGGGCCGGGTCAACGGCATGAGCGCCTGGATTAAAAAGGGCGAACGTCCGGCAATGGACGTGCCGCCGCCGCCCGATTTCCCCGAAGCTCCCCGTTCGCAACCGGTGCCGCCCGCCCTGACGCGTGAAGAAACCACCGGCCTGTTGGATTACGGCACCTGGCGCGTCAATACCGATCGCTGCTCGTTGGATCCTCAGCGTCGACAGGTCAGCGTCGCGCCGCTGAACGATAAAAAAGCTCTGCTGCTGGTCAGCTGTGAAATGGGCGCCTATAACGTTATCGATCTTGCTTTCGAGGTCACGCGCAGCCAGCCTTATATGGCCAGAGGACTGACTCTGACCTTGCCTTTTACGCCGCCGCGTCATGGAGAAAAAAAGCTGGAACTCATCAATGCCGATTACGATGCCAGTCGCGGCGAGCTGCTGACGTTTGGCAAAGGAAGAGGTCTTGGCGACTGCGGCACGGCTACCCGCTGGCAGTATGACGGGCGTGAGTTTGTGCTGACGGAATATGCGGAAGAAGGAACCTGCGATGCGTGGCACGGCAGCGACGACTGGCCGACGCTCTGGACCAGTAAAAGGGATATGCCGTCTGCGCCAGAGCAGGCGGCTATGGATTGAAAAGGCTTTAGTCACCAGGCTTTCCCGACCGCCGCAAAATCAAAAATCACGCCTGTCGGCATTGCGGCGCCCCAGCCCGGTGAGGCGCCCGTTTACGCGATCAGCTGCCGCGATAGGTTGAGTAGCCGTATTGGCTAAGCAGCAGCGGCACATGATAATGCTCGGTCGTGTTGCTGATATGAAACTCTACCGGGATCTCCGGGAAGAAGCTCTCCTGCTTTTGCTCGCTAAAATAGCGTCCGGTTTTAAATACGACGCGGTAATCGCCGGTAGCCGCAGGCTGTGCAGGCCAGAACTGTTTAATGCGTCCATCCTTATCGGTGCTGGCCTTGTTAAGGAATTTCCAGCCCGCGTCCTGCTTCTGCTCCAGCGTAACTTCCACATTCGGTGCCGGTTTGCCGGTTTGTTGGTTCAGCACGTGTACGCTTAAAAGATTCTGCTCAGCGGCCATTGCGGAGGCAGAAGCGGTGAGGGCCAGCGCCAGCGCCGCCACGTTGAAATACTGTTTCATCATGACTTCTCCTGTTTGAATATTCCTCTTTATAACCCAGAACAAACACAAACAACCTGACGCGAGCATGACAAAAATGTCAGATTGGCTGAAGTTCGGGGACAAAATTTCCGCCTCGTGGCAGACTTGTGCTTATGAAACTATTGCTGATTGAAGATAACCAGAAAGCCAGCGACTGGCTTTGTCAGGGCCTGCGCGAGGCCGGATTTGTGGTGGACAGCGTCACTGACGGCCGCGACGGGCTGCACCTGGCCCTGAGCCAGAACTATGCGCTCATCGTGCTGGATATTATGCTGCCCGGCATGGACGGATGGCAGGTGTTACGCTCGTTGCGTACCGCCCGCGCCACGCCGGTGATTTGCCTGACGGCAAGAGATTCGGTTAACGATCGCGTTAAAGGGCTGGAGCTGGGCGCCAATGATTACCTGGTCAAACCTTTCTCTTTTGCCGAGCTGCTGGCCCGCATCAGAGCGCAGCTGCGCCAGAATCACCCTACACAAGCGGTGCTGAAGGTTGGCGATCTGGTAATGGATTCGGTACGGCAGACGGCCAGCCGGCAGGGCGAATCGGTCGCGCTGACCCGTAGAGAGTTCGCGCTGCTGTGGCTGCTGGTCAGCCGACGCGGAGAAATAGTGCCGAGAACGCTGATCGCCAGTGAGGTCTGGGGTATTAATTTTGACAGTGAAACGAACACGGTTGACGTAGCCATCCGCCGTTTGCGCCGCAAGATAGACGATCCCTATGAGCCGAAACTGATCGATACCGTGCGCGGGATGGGATACCGGCTGGCAGATCCGGGAGAACCAAATGCGTAAGATCTCGCTGACGGCCCGGCTCACGATCATTTTTGTTCTGATTATGGCGGCGGCCTGTGGCGGCATTACTCTGACGCTTTACGGCGCGTTACGCCACGAACTGATCTGGCGTGACGATCGCACGCTGATTAATCGGGCGCTTCAGCTGCGCCAGCTATTGCAGGATGGCGCGAAGCCGGAAATGCTGCCGCTTTATTTCAGCCGGATGGTGGACACGCAGCAGGATATCCTGCTAATCCGTCAGGCGGCGGGGCCGGACGTGACGATTAACCAGACGGGCATTGGACTGGCGGCGTTGACCGCAGAAAACCAGCCGGGCGTGCTTCGCCGACAGCGGACTAACGAAGGCGAAGATCTAACCGTTTTCAGCCTGCAAGGCGAATCGAACGGCGGCGCGGTAACGCTGACCGTAGCGCGGCTGGCGCGCGAAAGAGCCAAAATGCTGGAGCAGTATCGGCGAGAAAGCCTGCTGGTGTGCCTGGCTGCGCTGACGCTGGGGGCTATCCTGAGCCCTCTGCTAATCCGACGGGGACTAAGAGCCATAGGCGCGCTCAGCAAGATCACCGCGGCCACCCATGCCGACAGGCTTTCCGATAGCGTCCCGCTAAATACGCTGCCTCGCGAGCTGCTGCCGCTGGGTGAGGCGCTTAACGTGATGCGCAGTCGCCTGGCGCACGATTTTACCCGGCTGACCCGATTTGCCGACGATCTGGCCCACGAACTCCGCACGCCGGTCAACGTCATGCTCAGCCAGAATCAGGTTGCGCTGGGGCAGGAGCGTACGCCGGAAGCGTACCAGCAGCTGCTGGAAGGTAATATCGAAGAGCTGGAGAATCTCTCTCGCCTGACCGACAACATTCTGTTTCTCGCCAGAGCCGATCACCACAACGTGGCGCTCAGAAAAGAGGTTTTTTCGCTGCCCGACACGCTGGAAAATATCACCGATTTTCTGGAGCCGTTGGCGGAAGAAAAAGGGTTACGTTTTGCGCTGGAGGCAGAGGGTAATATTCAGGCCGATAAGATGCTGTTTCAGCGGGCGCTGGTCAATCTGATTACCAATGCCGTGCGCCACGCGCCGGAAAACACGCTTGTTCGTATAATAACCGAGGCGGCAGGCGAGGCTGTCGATATAGCCGTAAGTAACAAGGGTGAGCCTTTGGCGGAGACGGGAAAATTATTCGAGCGCTTCTGGCGCGGAGACGAGGCGCGCAACAGCGTGGGGTCGGGGCTGGGTCTGGCGCTGGTTAAAGCTATTGCGGAACTGCACGGCGGCTACGCCTGGTATCAGCATCGCGAAGGGGAAAATCTGTTTGGTATCAGGCTGGGCGGTGAAACTCCTGCCCGCCGGGGGCGGGCAGGAGAACAGGCTTAGTGAGGCTTCAGCAATTTTTCCGTGTGGCTGACGATGTTTTCCACCGTAAAGCCAAACTCATTAAACAGCTTCTCTGCCGGTGCGGATTCACCAAAGGTAGTCATACCGACAATTGCGCCGTTCAGGCCGACATACTTATACCAGTAGTCTGCGATGCCCGCTTCCACCGCCACGCGAGCGGTAACGCCGGAAGGCAGCACCGATTCGCGATAGGCCAGATCCTGCTTATCAAACAGGTCGGTTGACGGCATAGACACCACGCGAACTTTATGGCCGTTGGCGGTCAGTTTTGCTGCCGCGCCCAGCGTGATTTCCACTTCAGAACCGGTTGCAATCAGGATCGCTTCCGGCGTGCCTTCGCTATCCTTCAGGACGTAGGCGCCGCGAGAAATGTTTTCCAGCTGCTCTTTAGTACGCTCCGGCTGCGCCAGGTTCTGACGGGAAAGGATCAGCGCGGTCGGGCCGTGGTGGCGCTCAATCGCGTGTTTCCAGGCCACGGCGGTTTCTACCTGGTCGCAAGGACGCCAGACGCTCATGTTTGGCGTAACGCGCAGGCTGGCGATCTGCTCAACCGGCTGGTGCGTCGGGCCATCTTCGCCCAGGCCGATGGAGTCGTGCGTGTAGACCAGGATCTGACGCGCCTTCATCAGCGCGGCCATACGCACGGCGTTACGTGCATACTCGACGAACATCAGGAAGGTAGCGGTATAAGGCACAAAGCCGCCATGATGCGCGATGCCGTTAGCGATAGCGGTCATACCGAATTCGCGCACGCCGTAGTGAATATAGTTACCCGCCAGATCGTCTTTAATCGATTTGGAACCGGACCAGATAGTCAGGTTGCTTGGCGCCAGGTCAGCGGAACCGCCCAGGAATTCCGGCAGCAGCTTGCCGTAGGCTTCCAGCGAGTTCTGAGAAGCTTTACGGCTGGCGATTTTCGCCGGATTAGCCTGCAGCTGTTCGATGAACTTCTGCGTTTCCTGCTGCCAGTTTTCCGGCATACCGCCATCCATACGACGAGCGTACTCTTTCGCCAGTTCCGGATAAGCCGCTTTATAAGCAGCAAATTTGTCGTTCCACGCTTTTTCGTACTGCTGGCCCGCTTCTTTGGCATCCCACTGTGCGTAGATTTCCTGCGGGATTTCAAACGGCGGATAGTTCCAGCCCAGCTGTTTGCGGGTCAGTGCGATCTCTTCATCGCCCAGCGCCGCGCCGTGCGCTTCTTCTTTACCGGCTTTATTCGGTGAACCGTAGCCGATAATGGTACGGCAGATGATCAGAGAAGGCTTATCGGTGACGCTCTGCGCTTCTTTGATCGCTTTCGCTACCGCTTCGGCGTCGTGACCGTCTACTTCGCTGATCACATGCCAGTTGTAGGCTTCAAAACGCTTGGCGGTATCATCGCTGAACCAGCCTTCCACTTCGCCGTCGATCGAAATGCCGTTATGATCGTAGAAGCCGATCAGCTTGCCAAGGCCCAGCGTGCCGGCCAGCGAGCAAACTTCATGCGAGATACCTTCCATCAGGCAGCCGTCGCCCATAAACACATAGGTATGGTGATCGACGATCTCATGATCGGGACGGTTAAACTGCGCGGCCAGCGTGCGTTCGGCAATCGCCAGACCCACGGCGTTGGCCAGACCCTGACCCAGCGGGCCGGTGGTGGTTTCCACGCCCGGCGTGTAGCCGATTTCCGGATGGCCCGGCGTTTTGGAATGCAGCTGGCGGAAGTTTTTCAGTTCTTCAATCGGCAGGTCATAGCCGCTCAGGTGCAGCAGGCTGTACAGCAGCATGGAGCCGTGACCGTTGGAAAGGATAAAACGGTCGCGATCGGCCCAGGCAGGGTTAGTCGGGTTGTGATGCAAAAAGTCGCGCCACAGCACTTCTGCGATATCTGCCATACCCATTGGGGCGCCTGGGTGACCCGATTTGGCTTTTTGCACCGCATCCATACTCAACGCACGGATTGCATTAGCCAACTCTCTACGTGAAGACATATTTTTCTCCCTGATATTTTTTGGGGACGAACTGGGCAAATAAACGTCGGGCGACTTTCCCCGACGCGCGCGTCGGGGAGGCCCGTGAACGAAATTACAGCTTAGCGGCCAGCACGTCTTCCAGGTGCTGTTGGTCAACGGCAAACTGGCGGATGCCCTCGGCCAGTTTTTCTACCGCCATAGGATCCTGATTGTGCTCCCAGCGGAACTCCGATTCAGAAAGCGGAGCAGGCTGATGGAAAGCTTCAGTTGACGGCGTCAGCTTGCGCTCAACCGGCGCGTCGCTGGCCTGCAGCTCTTCCAGCAGGTTTGGTGAAATAGTCAGGCGATCGCAGCCCGCCAGCGCGATGATTTGCTCCGTTTTACGGAAGCTGGCGCCCATAATGATGGTGTTATAGCGGTGCTGCTTGTAGTACTCGTAGATTTTACGAACGGAAACCACGCCTGGATCTTCATCCACTACATAAGGGTCAAGCGGCTTGCGGCTGTTGTACCAGTCGTAGATACGGCCGACAAACGGCGAAATCAGGAACACGCCCGCTTCCGCACAGGCGCGCGCCTGGGCAAAGGAGAACAGCAGCGTCAGGTTACAGTTGATGCCGTTTTTCTCCAGCTCTTCCGCCGCGCGGATGCCTTCCCAGGTGGAAGCGAGCTTGATCAGAATACGCGAACGGTCGATACCGTTGTCTTCGTACATTCTCACCAGCTTCTCGGCTTTGGTCACGCACATGCCGCGGTCAAACGACAGGCGAGCGTCCACCTCGGTAGAAACGCGGCCAGGCACGCTTTTCAGGATTTCCATACCGAGGTTGACGTTGACTTTGTCGCTGGCGTTGATAATTTGCGTCTCTTTGCTGCCGCCCTGTTTTTTGGCGTAGTCGATAGCGTCGGTGATCAGGTGCTTGTAAGAGTCGAGGCTGGAGGCTTTCAGGATCAGAGATGGGTTGGTGGTGGCATCTTCAGGGTGATAATTACGAATAGATTCGATATCGCCACTGTCCGCCACCACGGTGGTGTATTGTTTCAGTGCGTCTAGCTGGTTCATCTCATGGCTCCTTGATGGGCAATCTGCAAAACTAATGATGACCGTGCCGGAACATCGGCTGTCGCCGGGCTACAAAGCCCAATAGCGAACGAACCGGGCCGCAATCCTGTGCATTTACGCAGGGCCGGCTTCCGACGCGGTGGATTATTCTCAGGCCAAACATTGCATCAGACGTCCTGTAATGGGAATGCGTTTTCTCTGATTGTTGCAATGGGTTAGCCCAATGGCTGGTAAAACGCGGTACCTGAAAGTGTAGCACTTCTTCAGGATTGCGGCAGGCGGCAGCACTGGCTGCTACATTTTGGGTATCGCGGAGTACATCCAGCCGAGCTATCGGGAACAATGCCTCCAGCACCGGCTGCTTGTTTATAGTGAACTAGTGTTTGGGGAGTTGTTCAGAAAAGTTTTTATAATCGGTTGTCTCCTGCGATCTCTCTTGCAGATAGCCTGAATGCTTAACGGCGCTCTTTAGAGCATGTTGATACTCGCTGCTTTCAGGGCCACAGGTATTAAGCGTCAAGTTCACCAGCTGATGATAAAGATCTTTCTTAAAGGACAGTGAAGCTTGCGCCTCGTTTTCCGGGAATGCGGAACCGCGCAATGACTTTATCAGCGCCCTGACAGCGTCTGAAGACTCCATTTCATTTAAAAACGCTTTTAAGCCGACACAGGCAATAGCTTTCAGTAGCACATTTGCTACCGTACCTTGCTCATTAATCGGCGTCGTTAAAGTTAACGCCGGCTTGTCAGCTTGCGCAGGCTGCTTACTGGCCAGCACTTGCTCAATGGTTGAAAAAAAGACGCTACGTCAGGAATATCGGCACCATAATCGAAACGGCGTAAAAAGGCGGTGTCAAGATCGTCCTGATATGCCTGCCGGAAAACAGAAACTTCGGCCAGCAGTTCCCGGATCGCTTTACCGGAAACGCGAGTCGCGTAATAACTAAGCATTCCTTCAAGCGTATCTTCGCCGGTGATCTCTTCAGCATCCATATTGATGTACGTCATCATTAGCTTTTTCAATCGCGGGTAGCTGTCAATCATACGTCGGCTCCGGTTTTGGATAGACCGTCAGAATAAATTTGTCACGATCATGAATCGTCAGGCCTTCTTCCGCCCATTGCAGGATAACAATTAATGTTCTGCTAACTATCGGCGCGCCGCCTGCGGGACGGTAACGAAAAAAACGTCCGATGGGATAATTATTCGTATATTCTACCGCTAAATCCCGAACTTCTTCCTCATCGATTCCAGCTGCCGCACCAGCCGTTTTTGGAAGGTGCACGGGGCTGAGAAAATCGCGCATTCAGTCAGTTCCGTATCGGTTTTATTAACGTGACGCGCAAGCGTATGGCCGCCGGGTTTTGTGGGCGCCTCATGCTGTCTTAAATCGGTTTTCAAGATATCTGACATGATGTCAGTCAGCAGCCTTGCCTCAACGTCACCTGTCAAAGGCTGATTCCACAGATCCATTCAGGTCTCACTTAGCATAAATATTTTAAGCCTCTCACAATATGACAGGCTTAAGGTAAGTGATAGCAGCGGCTGCTAACTTTTGAAGCGGTCTCGCATAACAGGCTGAATTATTAAATCCAGGCTTTAACCGGCAGGAAATCGGTGTACAGCGCGGCTTCCGGCGTGCCCGGCTGCGGCTGGTAGTCGTATTCCCAGCGCACCAGCGGCGGCATCGACATCAGAATGGATTCGGTACGGCCGCCGGTCTGCAGACCAAACAGCGTGCCGCGATCCCACACAAGGTTGAACTCTACGTAGCGGCCACGGCGGTAAAGCTGGAACTGGCGCTCGCGTTCGCCCCACGGCAGCGCCTTGCGTCGCGCCACTATCGGCAAATAGGCGGTCAGGAAGCCTTCGCCGACCGCCTGCATAAAGCGAAAACAGTGGTCAAAATCCGGCGTGTTCAAATCGTCAAAAAACAGGCCGCCGATGCCGCGCTGCTCGTTACGGTGTTTGATAAAGAAATAGTCGTCACACCACTTTTTGTAGCGCGGATAGACCTCTTCGCCAAATGGCTGACAGAGATCGGCCGCGGTTTGATGCCAGTGCACCGCGTCTTCCGTAAAGCCATAGTAAGGCGTCATATCGAAACCGCCGCCGAACCACCATACCGGGTCGGCGCCCGGCTTTTCGGCAATAAAAAAGCGCACGTTGGCGTGGCTGGTGGGCACGTAAGGATTGGACGGATGGATCACCAGCGATACGCCCATCGCTTCAAAACTGCGGCCGGCCAGCTCCGGCCGATGCGCGGTGGCGGAGGCGGGCATCTGGTCGCCGTGCACATGAGAAAAGTTAACGCCAGCCTGTTCAAACACCGCGCCGTTGCGCAGCACGCGGCTTCTGCCGCCGCCGCCGCCTTCGCGCGTCCAGCTGTCTTCCGCAAACTGCGCCTTGCCGTCAGCCTGCGCCAGCTGCTGACAGATTGTGTCCTGTAACCTGAGCAGAAACTGCTTTACCAGGGCGATATCGGGTGTATTCATGGTTTTGCCTGACTGTAAAATGACGCGCGAAGTATACGTCAAAATGCCCTAGCCGGGGCGGCGGTTGTTGGCATCGAACTCATTAAAATAGCTGATAACGCCATCCACTATAGCGCCGGCGATTTTCCGACGAAAAGCGGTGGTGCCCAGCAAGCGCTCTTCGGCGGGGTTGGTAATAAAAGAGGTTTCCACCAGCACCGAAGGGATAGAAGGCGATTTCAGCACGGCAAAAGCGGCCTGCTCGGGATGCTGACTGTGCAAATGGTGAATCGGCCGGATCTGGCTCAGCACGTGTTTGCCCAGCGTCAGGCTATTTTTAATCGTATCAGTCTGCACCAAATCAAACAGCACCTGCTGTAGATAGTGATCCTTTTGCGCTACCTTGACGCCGCCCACGGCATCGGCAGCGTTTTCGCGCTCGGACAGATAGCGGGCCATTCGGCTGCTGGCACCACGGTTGGAAAGGGCGAAAACCGAAGCGCCGTTGGCATCGGGGCTGGTAAAACCGTCGGCGTGTATCGACATAAAAAGATCGGCGCCGTGCTGGTGTGCAATTTCCACGCGCTCGCCCAGCGGGATAAAGCGATCGTTATCCCGCGTCAGTCGCGCCTCGATATGAGGATGATCGCTCAGCATCTGACGGATATGTCCGGCTATCTCCAGCACCACGTGTTTTTCTTCCGAACCTTCTTCCCCTACCGCGCCGGAATCGATGCCGCCGTGGCCGGGATCGATCATCACAATCCTTTTACCCTTTGCTTTAGGCGGCGTGGCCCCGTGCGCGGGTGCTGTTTTAAGCGGCGCTTCTTTTGCCCTGGCGGCACTGCCGCCCAGCAGCGCCAGCGCCAGGCCGGAAAGCAGCAGCTGACGGCGGGAAGTAAGCGGGGTCATCGGGCCAAACTTTTTCATTACAACATCCTCAGGGCGCAAAGTGCTTACTGTTATATCGTAACAATAAGGCGACAGCGAGGCGGGAACTATTTCAACGTTTTACTTTTTATTTCAGGCCGCTAACGGCAGCGTAAATTCACTGCTCGTGCAGCCAGCTGGAAAAGCGATCGCGCGCTATCTGGGGATTATGTAGCCGCTTTCTGCCACTTTCAGGCAATTATCTCTTCGGAGGGTTGCGCCCGCGAAAGAAACCGCGATAATCAACGAATTGTGGTTAACATCTGGGACAACGCTATGGAAATTCGCGTATTTAGCCAGGACGATTTTGAAGAAGTGATCACCCTGTGGGAACGCTGCGATCTGCTGCGCCCGTGGAACGATCCGGAAATGGATATTGAGCGCAAACTTAATCACGATCCCGACCTGTTTCTGGTGGCGGTGGTCGGCGGCGCCGTGGTCGGTACGCTGATGGGCGGTTATGATGGCCATCGCGGTTCAGCCTACTATCTGGGCGTGCATCCCGACTATCAGGGCCGTGGCTTCGCCAATGCGCTGATCAACCGGCTTGAGAAAAAGCTGATTGCGCGCGGCTGCCCGAAAATCAACGTGATGGTGCGGGAAGAGAACGACGCGGTGTTGGGTTTCTATGAAAAGCTGGACTACGAGACGCAGGACAGCATGTTACTTGGTAAGCGCCTGATTGAAGACCGCGAATATTAAGCCAGCCGACCGTTCCGCCATGCGCTTCTACACGCCCGACGATTACGATGCCAAAGGCCAGCTGAAACTGCCGCTGGCCTTCTGGGGCGTGCTGTTACTGCAGGCGCGCACCTGGCTACTGTTTATTATGGCCGGTGCTTCTCGCGACCAGGGCACGGCGCTGCTGGCGCTGTTCTACCCGGATACGCGCGCGTTCTGGACGGGCATTGCGCTGGGCGTGCCTGCAGCGCTGGGGCTGCTGCTGACCGGCTATCGCCAGCGTCTGCCGCGGCTCTGGCAGACGTGGCGCTGGGTACTTTGCCTGTCGCTGGCCGTGATGCTCTGCGTGCAGTTCGCCAGCCTCTGGCTGGGCGAGGACACGCTGTCGCCGTGGATGATCCTGTTTACCGGTTTCGATCTGCTGGCGCTGGGCTGGTTTGCCTTTAGCGCACGGCTGCGCGACTGTTTTGCGCCTGAGCAGCACCTCGAATAAACTTTTCTGCCGATCCGTACTCCAACCTTTCTTTGGGGCTGCCGTAAAAGGCGATGTGCTATGGCAGCCGCCTCTCTTTTTGTCAGGAGTTTTCATGAAAACCGTTCGTCCTTTAGCCCTGGCCGCGGCCGTTATGCTGGCTGGCTGCGCCAGCTCCGGCGACGCCGCACCGGCCACTCACGGGGCCACCTGGTGGAATCCGCTGACCTATTCCTGGTCCAGCCTCTCGCCCTGGCACTGGTTCGGTTCTGCTATTGAGGCCAGCGAGCAGGGCGTTGGCGGCCTGAACGGCGCTACCGCGATGAACGAGCAGGCGGTTGGCGAAGCGCTGAACGGCGACTATCAGATACGTAAAGGGATGCGCGGCGAAAACGGCAAGGTTATCACCTTCTTCCAGGCGCTCGACGGCAAAGAGGTGAAGCTGGAAATCACGGGCGAAACCAGCGTCAGCGAGGTGAGGGTAATGGATGACAGCATCCAGACTACCTCTGGCGTGAAGATAGGCACGCCTTTCAGCGACCTCTATAGCCGCGCTTTCGGTGCCTGTCAGAAGGCGGCGGGCGGCAAGGGAGTCGAGTGCCGCGCGCCGGACAGCCAGCATATCAGCTACGTCTTTACCGGCGAATGGCACGGGCCGGAAGGGCTGTTGCCGTCTGACGATACGCTGAAAAAATGGCAGGTAAGCCAGATCGTCTGGCGCCGCTGATTGGCCTGCGGCGGCGTGTCAGAAGAAGGGCCGCCGCCGCTACCGTTATCAGAAACAGATTGGAACAGTAATTGCGCTTGCCGTTCTTTTTCCGATTGTTTTACGCGCGTAGCGTTCCCGGCCGCGTCATTACAGGCCGTCCGGCGTATCCGCGGCTGTTCCCTTTACATGACGTTCCCCTTGCGCGGTAGTTTCTTCAAACAGGCTTTCTATTTCTGCGCGTTGCATAACCTGTCCCGCCCGCTTATAGCTTTTTAAACTTCCAAATCACCAAACGGTATATAAAACAGTTACTCCTTTTCGTGTGGTTATAAATAAACTGAACCCTCTCAGGCCGTGAGACGGGCCATCTTTCCGGGATGAACAGCATGACCACACTGAAAAAAATCTGTAGCGGCGCCGTTCTGCTGCTGCTGGCCGGCTCAGCCCAGGCGACAGAGCTGCTGAACAGCTCTTATGATGTCTCACGCGAACTGTTTGCGGCCCTGAACACGCCTTTTGAACAAAGTTGGGCGCAGCAAAACGGCGGTGACAAGCTGACGATCAGGCAGTCACATGCCGGTTCGTCCAAACAGGCGCTGGCCATTTTGCAGGGCCTGAAAGCCGATGTCGTCACCTATAATCAGTTGACCGACGTGCAGATCCTGCACGATCGCGGCAACCTTATTCCGGCGGACTGGCGGCAGCGTTTACCCAACAACAGCTCGCCTTTCTATTCCACCATGGCTTTTCTGGTGCGCAAGGGCAATCCAAAGCGGATTCATGACTGGCGCGACCTGGTCAAAAGCGACGTAAAGCTAATATTTCCTAATCCAAAAACTTCCGGCAACGGTCGTTATACCTGGCTGGCCGCGTGGGGTGCGGCGGATAAAGCGGACGGACACGACAAAGCAAAAACCGAAAGGTTTATGGCGCAGTTCCTTAAAAACGTCGAGGTTTTTGATACCGGCGGGCGCGGCGCGACCACCACTTTCGTCGAGCGCGGGCTTGGCGACGTGCTGATCAGTTTTGAGTCGGAAGTGAACACTATCCGTAATCAGTACCCGCAGCAGGATTTTGAGGTAATTGTCCCGCACAGCAACGTGCTGGCGGAATTCCCGGTCACATGGATCGATAAAAACGTGGCGGTCAACCATACGGAAAAAGCGGCCAAAGCGTACCTGAACTATCTCTACACGCCTGCGGCGCAGAAAATCATCACTCAATATTATTACCGCGTAAATAATCCTGAGCTGATGGCGCAGCAGCAGCGCTTTCCGGCCGTCGATTTGTTCCGCGTGGAACAGGTATTCGGCAGCTGGGAGCAGGTCATGAAAACGCAGTTCGCCAGCGGTGGCGAACTGGATAAGTTGTTAGCAGCGGGACGTGAGTAATGTTTGCCACTAAAAGTAAGCGCGTGCTGCCCGGCTTTGGACTGAGCCTGGGCAGTAGTCTGTTTTTTACCTGTCTGATCCTGCTGTTGCCGATCAGCGCGCTGCTGATGCAGCTGTCTGAGATGACACTGGCGCAGTATTGGGACGTGGTAACCAATCCTCAAATGATTGCGGCCTATAAGGTAACGCTGCTGTCGGCGGGCGTCGCCTCGTTGTTTAACGCCTTTTTCGGCATGCTGATGGCCTGGATCCTGACCCGCTACCGTTTTCCGGGGCGCGCGCTGCTGGATGGCTTAATGGATCTACCTTTTGCGCTGCCGACGGCGGTAGCGGGCCTGACGCTGGCCGGGCTTTTTTCCGTGAACGGCTGGTACGGGCAGTGGCTGGCGCAGTTCGATATTAAAGTTTCCTACACCTGGCTCGGGATCGCCGTGGCGATGGCCTTTACCAGCATTCCTTTCGTGGTGCGCACGGTGCAGCCGGTGCTGGAAGAGCTTGGCCCGGAATATGAAGAGGCGGCAGAAACCCTCGGCGCCACGCCGTTTCAGAGTTTCCGCCGCGTAGTACTGCCGGAAGTTGGCCCGGCGCTGCTGGCCGGCACGGCGCTCTCTTTTACCCGCAGCCTGGGCGAGTTCGGCGCGGTGATCTTTATTGCCGGTAATATCGCCTGGAAAACCGAGGTGACCTCGCTGATGATTTTCGTGCGCCTGCAGGAGTTCGACTATCCGGCAGCCAGCGCCATCGCTTCGGTGATCCTGGCCGCCTCGCTGCTGCTGCTGTTTGCGATTAACATCCTACAAAGCCGCTTTGGCCGTCGTCTTGGAGGTCAATAATGGCTGACGTTACCGAACTGAATCACATTGGACGCGATCGTCCGCGCTGGGGCAAGTGGCTGCTGATCGCCACGGGCATGATCGTCTCGCTCGGCCTGCTGGTGGTACCGCTTATCGCTATTTTCGCCAGCGCCTTTTCCGACGGCGTGATGGCGATGTTCAGCAACCTGAAAGATGGCGACATGCTGCACGCCATCTGGCTGACCGTGCTGATGGCGCTGATCACCGTGCCGGTTAACCTGGTGTTCGGCACGCTGTTGGCCTGGCTGGTGACGCGCTTTACCTTTCCTGGCCGCCAGCTGCTGCTGACGCTGTTTGATATTCCTTTTGCCGTGTCGCCGGTGGTGGCGGGGCTGATGTATCTGCTGTTCTGGGGGGTTAACGGCCCGGCTGGCGGCTGGCTGGACGAGCACGGCATTCAGCTGATGTTCTCCTGGCCGGGTATGGCGATGGTCACCATTTTCGTGACCTGTCCGTTTGTGGTGCGCGAACTGGTGCCGGTGATGCTGAGCCAGGGCAGCAGTGAAGATGAAGCCGCAGTGCTGCTTGGCGCCTCCGGCTGGAAGATGTTCTGGCGCGTTACGCTGCCGAATATCCGCTGGGCGCTGCTGTACGGCCTGGTATTAACCAACGCGCGTGCGATTGGCGAGTTTGGCGCGGTTTCAGTGGTTTCGGGATCGATTCGCGGCGAAACCTACACGCTGCCGCTACAGGTAGAATTACTGCATCAGGACTACAACAGCGTGGGCGCTTTTACCGCCGCCGCGCTGCTGACCCTGATGGCGATAGTCACGCTGTTTCTGAAAAGCGCGCTGCAATGGCGTTTAGAACGCCGCGCGCAACGGGAGGGGGAACAATGAGCATTGAAATCAGTAACATCAACAAATCCTTTGGCCGGACTAAAGTGCTGAACGATATTTCGCTGGATATCCCTTCTGGTCAGATGGTGGCGCTGCTGGGCCCGTCCGGCTCCGGGAAAACCACGCTGCTGCGTATTATCGCTGGCCTGGAGAGCCAGAACAGCGGCCGTCTGAGCTTTCACGGCAACGACGTGTCGCGGCTGCACGCCCGCGATCGTCGCGTCGGCTTTGTATTCCAGCACTATGCGCTGTTCCGTCATATGACGGTATTCGACAATATCGCGTTTGGCCTGACCGTGCTGCCGCGTCGGGAACGCCCTTCTGCGGCGGCCATTAAAGAAAAAGTCACGCGCCTGCTGGAGATGGTGCAGCTGGGACATCTGGCCGGGCGTTTCCCGGCACAGCTTTCCGGCGGACAGAAACAGCGTGTGGCGCTGGCGCGCGCGCTGGCTGTCGATCCGCAAATTCTGCTACTTGATGAACCCTTCGGCGCGCTGGATGCGCAGGTGCGTAAAGAGCTGCGCCGCTGGCTGCGACAGCTGCACGAAGAGCTGAAGTTCACCAGCGTCTTTGTTACCCACGATCAGGAAGAGGCGATGGAAGTCGCCGATCGCGTGGTGGTGATGAGCCAGGGTAATATTGAGCAGGCTGGCGCGCCGGATGAAGTATGGCGCGAGCCGGCCACCCGTTTCGTGCTGGAATTCCTGGGCGAAGTGAACCGCTTTGATGCCGAAGTGCACGGTTCGCAGTTCCACGTTGGCGCGCATCGCTGGCCGCTGGGCTATGCGCCAGCGCATCAGGGCGCGGTCGAACTGTTCCTGCGCCCGTGGGAAATCGACGTCAGCCGCCAGAGCAGCCTGGAAACGCCGCTGCCGGTGCAGGTGCTGGAAGTCAGCCCGCGCGGTCACTACTGGCAGCTGGTGGCGCAGCCGGCGGGCTGGGGTGAGCAGCATGAACCGATCACGGTAGTGATGGAAGGCGAGCAAAGCGCGCCGATCCGCGGCGAGCGCCTCTTTGTCGGCCTGCAACAGGCGCGCCTTTATAAAGGCGATACGCCGCTGCGGCAGGTTGCCTTTGCGCAGAGCGCCTGATATTTTCTACCGCCATCCGGGTCAGGTTATGCCTGACCTTTTTTGCCGGTAAGGCCTTCTTCAGGAACCATCACTTGACCACGCTCGAACAAACCATCGGCAACACGCCATTGATCAGGCTTCAGCGGCTGACACCGGATAACGGCAGCGAAATCTGGCTGAAGCTTGAGGGCAATAACCCCGGCGGCTCGGTCAAAGATCGCGCCGCGCTGTCGATGATCCAACAGGCGGAGCAGCGTGGCGAAATCCGGCCCGGCGATATACTGATCGAGGCGACCAGCGGCAATACGGGTATCGCGCTGGCGATGATCGCCGCGATGAAAGGCTACCGTATGAAGCTGCTGATGCCCGATAACATGAGCATCGAGCGCCAGGCGGCGATGCGGGCCTACGGCGCGGAGCTGCTGCTGGTAAGCCGCGAGCGGGGCATGGAAGGCGCGCGTGATTTAGCCCGTGATATGGAAGCGCGTGGAGAGGGCAAAGTGCTCGATCAGTTTAATAATCCCGATAATCCGCTGGGCCATTACGCCACCACCGGCCCGGAAATCTGGCAGCAAAGCGCAGGAAGATTGACGCACTTTGTCTCCAGTATGGGCACCACCGGCACCATCACCGGCGTGGGACGCTATCTGAAAGAGCAGAGCGGAACGGTTGCTATCGTGGGATTACAGCCCGCCGAAGGCAACAGCATTCCCGGCATTCGCCGCTGGCCGCAGGCCTATCTTCCCGCCATCTATCGGCCGGAGCTGATCGACCGCATCCTGGATATGACCCAGCAGGAGGCGGAGGAAACCATGCGTCTGCTGGCGCGCCGTGAAGGTATTTTCTGCGGCGTCAGTTCCGGCGGGGCGGTGGCCGGCGCGCTGCGTATTGCGCAAGAGCAGCCCGGCAGCGTTATTGTCGCTATTGTTTGCGATCGTGGCGACAGATACCTCTCTACCGGCGTGCACACGCCAGCCTGATATCCCTCCTGACCGGCCCGCGTTTTCGGGCCGCTCTTCCGTTCAATTTGTGCTCATGCCGTTACACTGTAAGGATTGGGTAAAACCTGCTGCTATTGTTTGAGCAACAGGTGAAAATAGTGCCTGGCCTGGAGAGAGATAACGCATGAAAATTTTACTGGTTGATGACGATCTGGAGCTGGGCACCATGCTCAGCCAGTATCTGATTGCCGAAGGATTTGACGCCACGCTGGTGCTGAGCGGCAAAGCAGGGATTGAAGGGGCGATGTCGGGCGGCTATAGCGCAATGATCCTGGATATCATGCTGCCGGATATGAGCGGCATTGATGTGCTGCGTCAGGTGCGGCAGAGTAGCCGCCTGCCGGTCATCATGCTGACAGCGAAGGGCGACAATATCGACCGCGTCATCGGCCTGGAAATGGGGGCCGATGACTATATGCCTAAACCTTGCTATCCGCGCGAGCTGGTCGCCCGGCTGCGCGCCGTGCTGCGCCGCGTTGAAGAACAGCCGGTGGTGGTGGAAAGCCGTGAAGTGGTCAGCTGGGGCGAGCTGACGCTAAACCCGGCCACGCGTATCAGCCAATGGCAGAAGCAGCCGTTCGATCTCACCGCTTCGGAATTTAATCTGCTGGATCTGCTGCTGCGCTCGCCCGACCGCGTGGTCTCTAAAGATGAGCTGTCGGAAAAGGGGCTGGGTCGTCCTCGCGAAGCCTACGATCGCAGCGTGGACGTGCATATCAGTAATATTCGTCAGAAGCTTTCCGCTTTAACCCGTGACGCCATCACCATTGAAACCGTTCGTAGCATCGGCTATCGCATCCGATGACGGCGGGCTTACGCGGGCTGCTCTTCTGGAAGATCCTGCTGGGTTTCTGGCTGACGTTTCTGATTATGAGCCAGCTGCTGTGGCTGAGCTTTTCCCTGTATGGCCGGCACCACGAACCGCCGGAAAATCTGGCGGCCCGGCGCATCGTTAATTTGCAGATGACCTCGGCCGTCTCGGTATTGCAGCGCGGCGGCATGGATGCGCTTAACGATATGATGGCGGACTGGTCCGCTAACGATCGCCGTTTCTTCTCGGTACAGGTGATGAAAAAGCCGCCACAGGAGCTGCCACACGGCGATCTTAATCGTGATTTACGGCCCGGCGCTTTCCCGAAAGAAGTGATCGAATGGGTGACCGGTGCCGATGGTCAGCAGTATCAGCTGCGCTACGACGTGCAGGGACTGCGCGAAGACAGCCATATGGCCGGTGGCCACCGTAGCTTTCTGAATATTCCTGAACCCATGCTGTTTATCGCGGGCGGCGGCGGGCTGCTGTTCAGCCTGTTTCTGGCGTGGAACCTGACCCGGCCTATGCGTCAGCTGCGTGAAGGTTTCGATCGCGTCTCCAAAGGCGATCTCTCCGTGCGGCTGTTTCCTGAAATGCGTCGGCGACATGACGAGCTGTCGGTGGTGGCGCGGGACTTTGATGCCATGGTTGAACGCCTTTCCGTGCTGGTTAAGGCGCGCGAAGAGCTGCTGCACGATGTTTCTCACGAGCTGCGCTCGCCGCTGGCGCGTCTTCAGCTGGCGACCGGTCTGGCGCGGCAAACGCCGGAGTCGGTAGGGCAATCGCTCGACAGGATCGACGAAGAGGCGCGGCGGCTGGATAAGATGATCGGCGAGCTGCTGACGCTGTCACGTGCCGAGCATCAAAGCCTGCCGGACGAGCAGTATTTCGATTTGTTTGGGCTGCTGGAGGCGGTCGCCAACGATGCGCGTTATGAGGCTCAGGGTTCCGGTGTGGAAATCATGCTGGAGGCGGGCCAGAGCGGCGACTATACGGTTAAAGGCGATGCCAAGCTGATCCGTTCCGCAGTGGAAAACGTGGTGCGTAACGCACTGCGTTTTTCCGGGCAGGGGCAGCAGGTCAGGATCTCGCTGCAGCAGGACAGCGGCTGGCTCACCATCGGCGTCAGCGATCAGGGGCCTGGCGTGGATGCGGACAAGCTTTCCAGCATTTTCGATCCGTTTGTACGCGTGAATTCGCCGCTATCGGGGAAGGGCTATGGCCTGGGGCTGTCAATCGTGCGTAAGGTGATCCTGGCGCATCAGGGCGAGGTCAGCGCGGTGAATGGTAAAAACGGCGGGCTGGAACTGACGCTGAAGCTGCCGCACTGGGTGGCTTAGCTTAACGAGGATGCTATCATTGTCCGACACCTTTTATTCGCATTTATGAGGTAAAGGATGAATAAAGCGTCGCCCAGTAAGCAACAGGAAGTGCAGCGGATTGTGGATGCCATCTCCAACGCCATTGCGCAGCATCGGCTTAAGCCGGGCACACGGTTAATCGAAGCCCAGATTGTCGAGGTGCTGGTGGCCAACCGCAATCACGTGCAGAGTGCGCTACAGCGTCTGGCGATGCAGCATATCGTCACCATTGAACCGCATCGTGGCGCGATGGTCGCCAAACCGGAAGCGCGCGAGGCCCGGGAGGTCTTTACCGCCCGGCGAGCGGTAGAGAGTGCCATTATAGCCGGTATCACCACGCAGCAGATGCAGCGCTATCAGCCGGAGCTGATCGCGCAGCGTCAGGCGGAAAAAGAGGCGATTGCCAGCAATAACCGCCTGGAAATTGTACGTCAGCTGTCGCAGTTCCATCTTTTGCTGGCAGAAATCAGCGATAATCGCGTGCTCAGTGAAATCCTTGCCAATCTTACCGTACGTAGTTCACTGATCGTCGCGCTCTACCAGCGCAATGAGGATCCGGCCAGCCACTGCGAACAGCACAGCTCGATAGTTGCTGCGCTGCAGGCGGGTGACAACCACCGCGCGCAGCAGTTAATGCACCATCATATGCACGAACTTGAGCTACAGCTGTCGCTGGATGAGATAGAAGAAGTACCCAGCCTGCGCGACGCGTTGGCCTGAAAAAAAAGGCCGCCTGATTGCTCAGGCGACCTTTCAGACAGACACGGCGGCTTACTTTTTAATGCGGATCACCGGTGTTTCGCCCACGGTAACGCTACCCGTCAGCTTAACCAGCTCTTTGATCTCGTCCATATTGGAGATCACCACCGGCGTCAGCGTAGATTTCGCTTTTTCTTCCAGCAAAGGCAGATCGAATTCGATGATCACGTCACCTTTCTTCACTTTCTGGCCTTCTTCAGCGATACGCTTAAACCCTTCACCCTTCAGTTCAACGGTATCAATCCCGAAGTGAACGAACAGCTCAATGCCGCTGTCCGATTCAATGGAAAATGCATGATTGGTTTCGAAGATTTTACCGATGGTACCGTCAACAGGCGCCACCATTTTGTTGCCGGCAGGTTTGATTGCGATACCGTCGCCAACAATTTTCTCCGCAAATACCACGTCCGGCACGTCTTCAATGTTTACGATTTCGCCGGACAGCGGTGCCACGATCTCAATGGCACCAGATGCGGTATCTGACTTATCGCCAAAAAGTTTTGAAAACAAACCCATGATCTTCTCCTAAGCAGTAATATTTGGCCAGCGCTTCTGGATCTCAGCAGAGTGTTTTTTCTTCAATGAACTTGTTGACCAGGTTCATTAACTCTTCCGCTGTCGGTTGAGCCAGAGCCTGTTCTGCTAACGCCTTTGCATCTTCAAAATTCGTATTACGAATAATTTTTTTGATGCGCGGGATAGAAATGGCACTCATGCTGAATTCGTCCAGCCCCATTCCCAGTAACAGTAGTGTAGCACGTTCATCGCCTGCCAGCTCACCACACATCCCTGTCCATTTCCCTTCAGCATGAGATGCGTCAATAACTTGCTTGATCAGCGTCAGCACGGAAGGGGTCATCGGGTTGTACAAATGCGAAATCAGATCGTTACCGCGATCGACCGCCAGCGTGTACTGCGTCAGGTCGTTGGTGCCGATACTGAAGAAATCGACTTCTTTAGCCAGATGATGGGCGATTGCGGCTGAAGCGGGCGTTTCCACCATAATGCCGACCTCAATCTGCTCGTCAAAAGCTTTGCCTTCTTCACGCAGCTGCGCCTTCAACGTTTCCAGCTCGGCCTTCAGCGTGCGTACTTCCTCAACGGAAATTATCATTGGGAACATGATGCGCAGCTTGCCGAAAGCGGAGGCGCGCAGGATAGCGCGCAGCTGGGCGTGCAGGATTTCCGGGCGATCCATAGCAATACGGATGGCGCGCCAGCCCAGGAACGGGTTGTCCTCTTTCGGCAGGTTCATGTACGGCAGATCTTTATCACCGCCGATGTCCATCGTGCGCACGATAACGGCCTGTGAACCCATCGCTTCCGCCACGGCTTTGTAGGCCTGGAACTGCTCTTCTTCGCTCGGCAGCGAGTCGCGATCCATAAACAGGAACTCGGTACGGTAGAGGCCTACGCCCTCTGCACCGTTACGCTCCGCGCCAGCCACATCACGCACGGTGCCGATGTTGGCGCAGACCTCAACCTGATGACCGTCAAGCGTTACCGCAGGCAGATCTTTCAGCTTGGCCAGATCGTTCTTTTCCGTCACGTACTGGGTGTGGATAGCTTTCAGTTCGTCGATCTGCTCCGGCGTTGGATTGACGTAAACGTGGTTGTTCACGCCGTCCAGAATCAGATAATCGCCATTCTTCACCTGGCTGGTCACGTCGCCCGTGCCGACGATGGCCGGCAGCTCCAGCGAGCGCGCCATGATGGAGGTGTGGGAGGTGCGGCCGCCCAGGTCGGTGATAAACCCAAGCACTTTGTTCAGGTTCAGCTGTGCGGTTTCAGACGGCGTCAGATCTTTGGCAACCAGTAGCACTTCTTCGGCAATGGCGCTGAGATCGACGATATGCAGGCCAAGAATGTTTTGCAGCAGACGTTTACCGATGTCGCGCACGTCAGCGGCGCGCTCTTTCAGGTACTCGTCGTCCAGTTCTTCCAGCGCTTTCGCCTGGCCTTCAATCACGGAGTGGGCGGCCGAGTCGGCTGAAGCCAGCTCGTCTTTAATCAGGGCTATGATTTCCTGCTCAAGCTCTTCATCTTCCAGCAGCATGATGTGGCCTTCAAAGATGGCCTCTTTCTCTTCACCGAAGGTTTCTCCGGCTTTGGTTTTAATCGCCTCAAGCTGCGCGGCAGCCTTGCTGCGACCATCGAGAAAACGCTGAACTTCCTGCTCAACCTGGTCGGTAGTAATTTTTTTCCGGTTGATGACTATTTCATCTTCTTTCAGCAGAAGCGCTTTGCCAAAAGCGATACCCGGTGATGCTAAAATGCCTGAAATCATAACCCTACCTTTTTAATTACTGATAATCGCGAGCGAGAAACTGCGGCGAACCCGGCACCGGCGAGAAACCCGGCGGCCACCCGCATCTGACAGGCGCTCCACTGTATTAAAACAACAACGCGGACATGCTGTCCGCGATCAATTATGTTGCAATAAAGTGCCTGTCGCGTAGAAAAAGCTGGCGCTTATTCGAGTTCGGCCATCAGTTTGACCAGATGCTCAACGGCTTTCTGCTCGTCTTCGCCTTCTGCGGAAAGCGTCACGACGGTGCCTTGAGTCAGGCCCAGCGTCTGCAGTTTAAACAGGCTTTTGGCGCTGGCAGATTTGCCGTTGGAGGTCACGGTAATTTCAGAAACGAAAGCCTTAGCTTCTTTAACAAACTGAGCGGCAGGGCGAGTGTGTAGACCGTTAGGCGCGGTAATGGTGACTTCTTGCTGGAACATGTTGTTTCCCCAACTTAATTTATTTGGCGTTATTCCAAAGCTTAGCCTGGCGGCGCCGCTTTGGCCTGAATGTCTCGCGCAGGTCCGTGTTTAACAACGTGCCAGAAATGCGCCGAATATGACAGATAGCGCGCGGATAACATGGCACACCGGCTGCGCTTTCTCCCTCTTCATTATGCCGTGCTTTCTGCTTTCGCGCCAAACCGGTAAATCGATTCAGCTACGGGCAATTCACGCAGCGATTAATTTTGAGGTTCGAAATAATTGGTTGCTTAGATACCAGACACCCGCAGGTAAAAGCAATGTGGGAAGTGGCAAAAGTTTGACGTGCTCCACAAAAAAGCACCCTGGCGGGTGCTTTTTCAGACAGTTTCAGGCAATCGCAATCGCTACTGTAATTCTTTCTCGGTAAAGAGATCGGCAAACAGCGCCGTACTTAAATAACGCTCGCCGGAAGAAGGCAGGATCACCACGATAGTTTTATTGGCAAAAGCTTCATCTTCCTGCAGCTTGAGAGCAGCGGCAACCGCAGCGCCAGAGGATATCCCGGCCAGAATGCCTTCTTCCTCCATCAGACGGCGCGCCGTAGAGATAGACTCCTCGTTAGTGATAGCCACCACGCGGTCGACCAGATCCAAATCCAGGTTGCCAGGGATAAAACCGGCGCCAATACCCTGAATTTTATGCGGGCCAGGCTTGATCTCCTCGCCAGCCAGCGCCTGAGCAATGACCGGTGAATCCGCAGGCTCTACCGCGACGGCGATCAGATCTTTTTTGCCTTTGGTATTTTTGATATAGCGGCTGACGCCGGTCAGCGTGCCGCCCGTGCCCACGCCAGCGATAAAGACGTCGACTTCGCCGTCAGTATCTTCCCAGATTTCCGGGCCGGTGGTTTTTTCATGAATTTCCGGGTTGGCCGGGTTGCTGAACTGCTGCAGCAGCACAAATTTGTCCGGATCGCCGGCGACAATTTCTTCCGCTTTGGCAATTGCGCCCTTCATGCCCTTGGCGCCTTCCGTCAGGATCAGATTCGCGCCCAGCGCCTTCAGCAGCTTGCGGCGCTCCACGCTCATGGTTTCCGGCATGGTCAGCGTCAGCTTGTAGCCGCGCGCGGCGGCTACGTAGGCCAGCGCAATGCCGGTGTTGCCGCTGGTTGGTTCAACCAGTTCAACGCCAGGTTTCAGAATGCCTCTTTTCTCGGCATCCCAAATCATGTTGGCGCCGATGCGGCATTTTACGCTGAAGCTCGGGTTACGGGATTCGACTTTAGCCAGAATGCGTCCGTTACCAATCCGGTTCAGGCGAACCAGAGGCGTATGGCCGATTGTTAACGAATTGTCTTCATAGATCTTACTCATAACCCGTCCTTAACTGTATGAAAAATGGGAACTGCATCAAGCATACCCGGTTCAATTTTTCAAGGAAGTAAAGAAATAGTATATATATATGTTCTGCGGCAATAAGGGTGAAGCAAAAAGCATAAGCCTTATTTTACCTGCCCCAGCGCGCCGCGATAGCGATCGACCCACATGGCGGTCGCGCCGCAAACGGCCACCGGCATAATCGCCAGATTCAGTATCGGCACCATGGTAAATAAACTCACCAGCGCGCCGAACTGCATCACATCCGTTTTATGCCGCTTTAGCGATGTACGCATCTGCCGAAAACTGACCTTATGGTTATCAAATGGATAATCACAGTACTGAATCGACAGCATCCAGGCGCTGAATAAAAACCACAGCACAGGCGCGACCGTTTGCCCAAATCCGGGGATGAAATAGAGCAGTAGCAGAACGAGCGCGCGTGGCAGATACCACGCCAGTTTTTGCCATTCGCGCTTCATAATGCGCGGGACATCCTTCACCATGCCCGCCCAGCCGCTGTCCGGCATCGGTTTTCCGGTGAGTTTAGCCTCCAGCTGTTCGGCTAACAGCCCGCAAAAGGGCGCGGCTATCCAGTTAGCGACGGTCGAAAAAAAATAGCTGAATACCAGCAGCACAAAAATAACCGTTAGCGGCCACAGCAGATAGTTGAGCCAGTGCAGCCAGTCGGGTACATGAGACATTAAAGCGGGCAGCCACTGCTCCAGCTTGAAGAACAGCCAGATGAACGCGCCGCCCATCAATAAAAAATTAAGCGCCAGAGGCACAATAACAAAGCGGCGAATGCCGGGCAGTCGGATCAGCTGCCAGCCCCGGGCAAAATAGTGGATCCCATTGCCGGAAGCGCCGGTACGATGAAGAGCCATGTCTGCTTTCCTTAAGTTAACAAGCCGTGCGCGGCTATCATAACTCAGCCGTTTGCGCTGAGCAGAAGAGATTTGCGCGAAAAAACAGCAAATAACCGTGTCGTTTCACGCTTATTTGTCAGAAAATACTGCACGGACTTGCACTTGTGCAGCGGGGCAAATACAGTTAGGGGATAAAGTTTGCCGCGGTGGCAAGGTATTGGAACAACAGAGAATACAATGATGCAGGATTTGCGTCTGATATTAATCGTTGTTGGCGCGATCGCTATAATAGCGCTTCTGCTTCACGGCTTCTGGACCAGCCGTAAAGAGCGCTCATCCGTTTTTCGCGATCGTCCTCACAAACGTTTAAAACAGGATAGAGAAGAGGCTTTTGACGACGTCGATGATGACGCGGGCAGCGCTCGCGGCAAAAGCCTGCGTCCGCGTAAAGCAGAAGAAGATGAGCCGGTGGTCGGCAGCTTTGACGAGCAGGCGCCGCCGCGCCCGGTAAAACCGCGCGCTCAGCCAGAACCCGTTCGTCATCAGCACCCGGTCGATGAGTCTCCCGAGCTGGATCCGCTCTTCGGCGGCGATTTGCCGCAGGAAACCGATGATGAACCGTCCGTTCCGGCAGGCCGCAGGCAGCCGGAGGCGCCGCAGCCGGTTCAGTCTGCTCCGGTACAGCCTCAGCCGGTTCAGCCTGCTTCGGTACAGCCGCAGCCGTCTCAGCCGGTTCAGTCCGCTCCGGCACGGCCGCAGCCTTCGCAGCCGGTTCAGCCTGAACCGACCTTCGTCGAGCCGGCGCCGGAACCCGCGCCGCAGCCTGAACGCCCGGTCGTACCGCAGGAAAAACCTAAAGAGACGGTACTGGTGCTGCATGTCAGCGCCCACGCCGGCGGCGTACTGAACGGCGAGGCGCTCCTGCAGGGCGTGCTGCAGGCTGGTTTCCAGTTTGGCGAAATGAACATTTTCCATCGTCATCTCAGCCCGGCGGGCAGCGGGCCGGTGCTGTTTAGCCTGGCGAACATGGTCAAGCCCGGCTCGTTTAATCCTGATGAAATGTCAGATTTTTCTACGCCTGGCGTCTCTATCTTTATGATGGTGCCTTCCTACGGCGATGCGAATCAGAACTTTAAGCTGATGTTGCAGTCCGCCCAGCGCATCGCTGACGACGTTGGCGGCGTGGTGCTGGACGACGAGCGGCGCATGATGACGCCGCAAAAGCTGGAGACCTATAAAAACCGCATTCGTGACGTTATTGAGGCGAATGCCTGAGTTACCGGCACGCCTTCCTCTCTGTACACAAGACCCCCGCCAGCCGGGGGTTTTTTATCGCTATGGTGCCGCTATGGAATCCGTACAAGACAAAATCATCGCTCTACAAACCACGCTCCGCCATTACGAATACCAGTATCACGTCCTTGATGAGCCGGTAGTGCCTGACGCGGAATACGATCGCCTGATGGGCGAACTGCGCAAGCTGGAAGCGGCGCATCCCGATCTGGTGACGCCCGATTCGCCGACCCAGCGCGTAGGCGCCGCGCCGCTGAGCGCGTTTGAGCAGGTACGTCATGAAATCCCGATGCTGTCGCTGGACAATGCTTTCGATGATGAAAGCTACCTTGCCTTTAACAAACGCGTGCAGGACAGGCTGAAAAGCGTTGATGAAATCACTTTCTGCTGTGAGCTAAAACTGGACGGCCTGGCCGTCAGCCTGCTGTATGAGAACGGCCTGCTGGTGCGGGCGGCAACGCGCGGCGACGGCACCACCGGCGAGAATATTACCTCTAACGTGCGCACTATCCGCGCTATACCGCTGCGGCTGCACGGTGACAATATCCCGGCACGCGTTGAAGTACGCGGTGAGGTTTTTATGCCGCAGGCCGGTTTCGAGGCGCTGAACGAAGAAGCGCGGCGTACCGGCAGTAAAGTTTTCGCCAACCCGCGTAATGCAGCGGCCGGGTCGCTGCGCCAGCTCGATCCGCGTATTACCGCCAGGCGTCCGCTGACGTTTTTCTGCTACGGGCTGGGGCTGCTGGAAGGCGGCGAGATGCCGCGCAGCCACCTGGGCCGTCTACAACAGTTCAAGGCGTGGGGGCTGCCGGTCAGTGACCGTGTACGCCTCTGCCATACGCCGGAAGAGGTGCTGGCTTTCTACCGCAAGGTGGAAGAGGATCGCGCTACGCTGGGCTTCGATATTGATGGCGTGGTGATCAAAGTGGACTCGCTGGATCTCCAGGAGCAGCTGGGCTTCGTGGCGCGCGCGCCGCGCTGGGCGATAGCGTTTAAGTTCCCGGCTCAGGAGCAGATGACGCACGTGCGCGACGTTGAATTTCAGGTTGGCCGGACGGGCGCGATTACCCCTGTCGCCAGGCTGGAGCCCGTACAGGTCGCGGGCGTGATGGTCAGCAACGCCACGCTGCACAATGCTGATGAGATAGACCGTCTGGGCTTGCGTATCGGCGATCGGGTGGTGATCCGCCGTGCGGGTGACGTTATCCCGCAGGTGGTCGGCGTGATCGAAGCCGATCGTCCGGCAGATGCCAGAGCGGTAGAATTCCCTGTACACTGCCCGGTTTGCGGTTCGGACGTGGAGCGTGTAGAAGGCGAAGTGGTGGCGCGCTGCACCGGCGGCCTGATTTGCGGCGCGCAGCGCAAAGGCGCGTTAAAACATTTCGTTTCCCGCCGTGCAATGGACGTGGACGGCATGGGCGATAAAATTATCGATCAGCTGGTGGAAAAAGAGTACGTCAAAACGCCTGCCGACCTGTATAAGCTGACCGCGGGCAAGCTCACCGGTCTGGAGCGCATGGGGCCGAAGTCTGCGCAGAATGTGGTGGACGCGCTGGAAAAATCGAAGCAAACCACGCTGGCCCGTTTCCTCTATGCGCTGGGCATTACGGAAGTGGGCGAGGCGACGGCGGCCAATCTCGCCGCGCATTTTGGCTCGCTGGAAAGCATCATCAGCGCCGATCTGGACGCGTTGATCGGCGTGCAGGATGTCGGTAAGGTAGTGGCTGCCCATGTGCGAAATTTCATGGACGAGGAGAGCAACCGCGAGGTTATCCGCCAGCTGGTGGAAGAGGCCGGTATTCACTGGCCAGCGGTTGCGGTAGTCAAAGCGGAGGAGATCGACAGTCCTTTTGCCGGTAAAACCGTGGTGCTGACCGGGTCGCTGACGCAGCTTTCGCGCGATGAGGCCAAAGATCGCCTGACCACGCTGGGCGCCAAAGTCAGCGGCAGCGTCTCGAAAAAAACCGATCTGGTGATTGCCGGGGAAGCAGCAGGCTCCAAGCTGGCCAGGGCGCAGGAGCTGGGAATTACGGTGATCGACGAAGCGGAGATGATTCGACTGCTGGGTGAATAAATGGAAAAAGAGCACCTGATTGAGATTGCCAACACCGAAATGCCCTTTGGAAAATATAAAGGGCGTTTCCTGATAGATTTGCCGGAGCCTTATCTGCTGTGGTTTGCGCGTAAGGATGAATTTCCGGCAGGCCATCTGGGCGAGTTAATGCGTCTTACGCTGGCAATAAAGATTGAAGGCCTGGAAGGCCTGCTTAAACCACTCAAAAAAAGCTGAAGTACCGGGGGAAGTTGCTTCCCCCGCTGCGGCTATTTCTGCGATTCCACCACCGTTTTAGCTTTCTGCACCTGCTTGTCCGCCTGTTTTTCTCCGGCTTTTTTATAGCGTTGCGCCAGCACAGAGCAGACCATCAGCTGTACCTGATGGAAAATCATCAGCGGCAGCACGATGATGCCGACCGCAGCAGAAGGAAACAGAATATTCGCCATTGGCACACCGTTCGCCAGACTCTTTTTCGATCCGCAAAACAGGATGGTAATCTCATCCGCCCGGTTAAAGCCAAACAGACGCGCGGCCAGCAGATTAAGGGTCAGCGCCACAAACAGGATACCGAGGCTGCCGATCAGGATGTAGAGCAGGGTCATCGCGCCGACGCGGTGCCAGATGCCGTTTACCACCGCTTCGCTAAAGGCGGAATAGACTACCAGCAGAATAGAAGCCTGATCCGTTTTACCAATCAGCCCGCGATGTTTTTCAACCCACTCTGCAATCCAGCGACGTGAGATATGTCCCAGAATAAAAGGCACCAGCAGCTGCAGCATAATGCTGCCGATCTGCGTCAGGCTGCCGTTGGCGGCATCGTTATGCACGTTCATCACCAGCCCGACCAGCAGCGGAGAGATAAACACGCCCAGCAGGCTGGAAGCCGACGCGCTGCACACCGCAGCCGCCACGTTGCCGCCTGCCAGTGAAGTAAGCGCAATCGCCGACTGCACGGTCGCGGGCAAAATACAGAGGTAGAGGAAGCCGGTATAGATTTCTGCGCTGACCGGTAGTGGATGCCACCACACAAACAGCAGGCCGAGCAAAGGAAACAGCACGAAGGTACTGATCATTACCCATAAATGCAGCCGCCAGTGGCCGCCGCCGGCAATGATTTTTTCACGTGACAGCTTGGCACCGTGCATAAAAAACAGCAGGGCGATAGCGGCCGTGGTCAGCCATTCAAAGAAAGTCACAAAGTGGCCGCGCGCGGGCAGAAATGTTGCCAGCAGTACGGTAATAATCAGTTTAACCATCATGGGATCGAGCCGGAGAAACCGCATTGTTAATGCCTCGTTAATAAATCAATGCCGCTATTGTGCGTCAGCAGTGTTTAGAAATAAAATTGATTTATTGAATTCATATATGAGTTAAATCGATGAATTATACGCTCAGGCAGCTGCGGGTATTTGTCGCCGTCGCGCAGCAGAGGAGTTTCAGCCACGCGGGCCAGATGATAGGACTGAGCCAGTCGGCCGTCAGCCACAGCGTCAAAGAGCTGGAAAGCGAGATGGGTATTCGTCTGCTCGATCGCACGACGCGTGAAGTGATGCTGACCGAAGCCGGCGTACAGCTGGCCAGTCGCCTGGAGCGCCTGTTAGAAGAGCTGAATACCACGCTGCTGGACGTGCGCAGCTACGGTCAGCAGCGCAGCGGCACGGTCAGGATCGCCGCCAGCCAGACGATTTCCGCGCATCTGATGCCACAGTGTCTGGCCGCCAGTCAGCTGCATTTTCCTGAAATTAAAATCATGCTTCGCGACAGGCCCCAGCAGTGGGTACTGCAAAGCATCCGCAATGCGGAAGTGGATTTCGGGATCGTCATAGGGCCGCTCCAGGTAGAGGATCTGGAGGACGAAGCGATTCTGGAGGAACCCTTTCTGCTGCTCTGTCGTCAGGACGATCCGCTCGCCGCAGAGAAAAAAATTAGCTGGCAGATGCTGAACCGGCGGCTGTTGGTGCTCCAGGACTATTCATCGGGCAGTCGGGTATTAATCGACGAGGCGTTGCGCCAGCAACAGGTAAAAGTGGACATCGTGCAGGAGATAGGGCATCCGGCGACGCTTTATCCAATGGTGGAAGCGGGAATAGGCATCAGCATTTTGCCGGCGCTTGCGCTGCCGCTGCCGCAGGGGAGGCCGCTACTGGTAAGAAGAATAACGCCGGAAATCAATCGCTCGATTATGCTGGTCAGACGCAAAAACCGCTCGCTGTCGCCCGCGGCGGAAGCTATCTGGCAGGAAGTGCGTCAGCAGGCTGCCCTGCTGACGCAGCAACGCGCGCTTGCGCCTGCGTTTTAGATATAAACGTTGAGCGAATTAGCTGCGGTTGGCCGGTTTACGCCGTCGGCTACTTTGCTGTAGGCCGCAGTCGGATCCTGCTGTGCTTCCTTTTTGTCCTGAGCTTTCTGCGTCTGCTGCTGCTCAAGCTGGGCGATCTGCGCCTGCAGCAGCTGGATCTGGCTGTTGATAACCTGCTCCTGCTCCGTTTTTTGCTCATCGGTGAGGGTGGTATCCGTCGCCAGCGATTTTAGCTGGTTTTGCAGGTTGACTACCTGCTTGTTCAACGCAGCAATTTTAGACGTCGCACCGGTCGATGAGCTGCCGGAACCGATCGAAGTGTTGGTACTGGTTGTAATCGTTGTCATCGCTATCTCCTTTGTAATTAACCACTACGGTTATCGGTAAGCATCCCAGGAGACTTGAACTTATAAAGCGTAAAAGAAGTGATAAGGATTTGAAAAGGGGGCGGAAAATTACGTTGCCGGCAAAAGGCATGTGCGAAAGTTAACTTTTCTACATTGGTGGGTCGTGCAGGATGACTCGGCTGAAGCCTCGCCCTTCGGGTCGTTGCCTGCGGCAACGCTGTCTCCCTCTGGTCGACCCGACCTGCTGCAGGTTCGAACCCTGCCCGAATGACACACGGCAAAAAGGCGCCTTTAGGGCGCCTTTTTACATTGGTGGGTCGTGCAGGATGACTCGGCTGAAGCCTCGCCCTTCGGGTCGTTGCCTGCGGCAACGCTGTCTCCCTTTGGTCGACCCGACCTGCTGCAGGTTCGAACCCTGCCCGAATTACGCACGGCAAAAAGGCGCCTTTAGGGCGCCTTTTTACATTGGTGGGTCGTGCAGGATTCGAACCTGCGACCAATTGATTAAAAGTCAACTGCTCTACCAACTGAGCTAACGACCCGAAGTGGTGGGTGATGACGGGCTCGAACCGCCGACCCCCTCCGTGTAAAGGAGATGCTCTACCAACTGAGCTAATCACC
>NZ_RHUM01000009.1 GCF_003937915.1 Erwinia sp. 198
GCGGGCGGGCTTGCCGGGGACAGTGCGGGTAGTGCGGTGACGGGCGCGCAGGCCGGGAAGAATGCGGTTGAGAATAATGAATTGTTTAATTTGCCCTCAGGCCTGAATAATTACGGCCTTGCACAGGGTAGCTTAATGACAAATACAGATAATCAGGTCGATGAAAATGGGAAAGCACTCCCGGGCATGACATTGCAAGATAAAGCAGTTCTTTCGGCAGATATGGCTAAAGGCAACCTGCCTGCCGGTCAGAATCCGGCAACAGGATTTTTAACGGCCTGGGGGGCAGGGGTGACGACGTTTGTGGCGCCGGTGTTACTGCCAGCCACTGCGACAGCTGAGGCGGTAATGGGCGCAGGTGCGATAGGCGGCACAGCTAACGTGTTTAACCAACTAAGTAGTGGAGAGCCGTTCAGCGCCACGGATGCACTGATTGCAACCGGTGTCAGTTCTTTAACGCAGGGTAAAGGATTTTGGTTCACTGAAGCAGCGAGCGTTGCCGGTGCGTATGCGGGAGCCAGGCTGCAGGGTAAAAATACTTTAGCACCGATGATTGGAGCAGGTTTAGGGACACTGGGGGGCGCAGCGATAGGTAAAGGAGTGGAGAAGGTGCAGGCCACAATCCCTCAGTTTACAATACCTAAAATAACAGGGGCAGTCGCTGAATCTGCAGGTTCTGAATATCTCGGAAGTTCCGCACAAAATCTTGCTGAAAAAGTTCAAAGAAAACTGGAGAGAAGTAGTAATGCAAAATAATAAAATTAAAATTTTATTATTGTTAGTGGTTTTATGGGTGGTTGGCCTTTTTACTTTTCTTGTAGGTGGTCGATTGCTTATATCTTTAGTATCCTATTGCTTAGTTGATGATTTTGATTTTGATAGAAATGACTTGATTAGAGGATTGGAAATATCAATCGGATGCGGGGTTATTATTGGTGTGGGGCAGTTTCTCATGTCGAAAGAGAAATCAGCCTCACCAACAGACTACAAGTAAAATATGCTAATGCTGGCCAATCGATACAGGATGTTTTTTAACTGACGATTGATGCTTGGTTAGTTACAGGCCTGCCAGCCCTTTGTGACAAGTCGTTTAGAGAAAACGGGTTGAGAGGCAATAGTGCAGAGATTGGCCAGCGTCAGCCAGAGGGGCGGCTGTACCTTATCGGGTGAAAGTCATTCACGATATGGCACCCACGAAAGGCCTGGAAGGCAAAAGGTGGTTAAAGTGGAGACCAACCTGATAGTGCACGCGGTACCGGGTGCGGCGCTGGCGGGAGCATCAGGCGGGGCGACGGGCAAGTATATTGCGCAGCAGCTCTATCCGGACAGCGTGGTGACCGGGGCGCTGGCCAGGGAAAATGCTGTTGAGAATAATGCGCTGAGTGGAGATAACGCCCGTCAGCCAGTCAAAGAAAGTGCGGAATGGTGGAAGAAACAGGCACGCGACAAGCTGGGTAAAGGCACGACATCAGCTACAGCAAACAGCATTATTAATGCTATTGCGGATAGCGGCGATACGGCAACAGGTTCAGCGGATTATGTTGCCGATGCGGCAATGATGCTGGCTTCGTGTGCAACGGGTAACGGCTACTGCCCGCAAGCATTGAATAACCTGTCCGGGAAAACCAGACGGTAGTTGAAGATGGATGTAAAATATCAGAGTGGAGCACTGATGTAAAAAGTGTCTTTGATTTTTACAACAGCCTTAAAGAGTAAGTAAAACATGGTTGTCAGCCTTGGTTTTTTAGCCATGTTTATATCTATAGGGGCAATGAACTATTCGTACATAATAGCGAACGCACCGACAGGAAAAAAGCCCTAAGGGCGATGATGTGTGGATAGATATAAGCTGTAAACTGACGCAAGTTTCAAAGGACAACGACCGCTGCGCCAGCAGATAACCAGCGCGGGCGGCAGCCTCATCTTCACGGCGAGTGATAAAAACAATTTTTAATGACGTATCGGCAAGAAATTTAGTACAATCCCATCTCAAACAAAGGGATTTAATCAACTCAGTAAAAAAGGGAATGAGTAATGAAAGTAAAAATTACCGCATTGGCATTAGTTTGTAGTGGCCTGTTGGTCAGCACCGGCGTATTGGCTGACAGCCATACTTTGTCGGTTGGCTATGCACAGAGCAAGGTCGAAGATTTTAAAAATATTCGCGGCGTCAACGTTCAGTACCGCTATGAATGGGATTCACCCGTCAGCATTATCGGTTCCTTTAGCTATATGAAAGGCGATGACAGCTATTCTGAAAGGGTTGAGGCTTTTGACGATATTAGCGGTTATGATGGCAAAATAGATGTGAAATATTACTCGTTTATGGCTGGCCCGGCCTGGCGTATTAACGACTACGTCAGCCTCTATGCCCTTGCCGGTATGGCGCATACAAAAGTAGAAGACAAAACAACCTATCTTGCTGCGTATTCAGAAGAGGATAATGCAAGCAAAACGTCGTTTGCTTATGGTGCTGGCGTGGCTATTAATCCGACAGACTATCTTTCCGTAAATATCGGTTATGAAGGCACGCGCGTTAAATTCAATGATGACGTAGCGATAAACGGTTTTAATATCGGTCTTGGGTATCGTTTCTGATTTCTCCCTGTATGAATCCCGGCTAAACTGTCGGGGTTTATTACGTCTAATAGCTATTAAAACAGAATGATTCAATTAACAATGAGCGTAGAAAATGTTTTTTGGTGATCCTTATCGTTTTGCCATTTTTGCTGAATGTATTCCTGACTGGAATCCTCCTTCAGGCTCTTTCTACAATGGGCTTTTCTACTACAGTATTGACGGCAACTTTTTCCCGCAGGATTTAAGAACGGCAACGCTCTGTGTGGATGTTAATACACTCCTGGATCCCGCTAATGCCCTATACACGCCGCCGGTAAATGCAGAGGTGTTCGCTATGCCCGCGCCTGACGCTTTCAAATATTTATATAATCTGACCTGGCCAGAAAGCACGGCAGAGGAGGAGTACCCGGAAGGGGATCCTGTTTACCGTGCAGATACAGAAAATATTTCCGAAAGCGGCGCCTCTGTTTTTGCTGTTTCCGATGGCAAGATGGTCAGGATCCTGGCAGCCAGAACGCAGCGACTTGTGCAAAAAAAGGATAGCGACCGCTATGAATGGGTCGATGAAAAGGCACTGAACATTGCTGAAATCACCCTTGCCAGCAGTGAAATAGCGGCAATTCTGGATAAAATAAAAAATTATTATTCTTCCCTTACGCCATTACCTGAATAAGCTTGTCCTGACAAGCCAGCAAGCCAGCAAGCCAGCAAGCCAGCAAGCCAGCAAGCCAGCAAGCCAGCAAGCCAGCAAGCCAGCAAGCCAGCAAGCCAGGATGGCTTACACAAAGCCCCCGTTACTCCGCCTGAACACTGGTGCATCGTCGCTATCCTGCAACGCGCCGGGGAAATCCTTTATCCACTGCTTCACCTTTTTATGATTGATATGCGCTACGCTCAATCCCTCAACACAGCCCCACAGCTCGCGGCCGTTTTGCGCCGTGATCACAATACATTCCGGCATCACGCGCACTTTCAGCGGCATCCCTTCGGCAAAGCCTGCCTGTTCTATCCACTCGCCGCGTAAAAATATCGCTCGGTGCGCGGCGCGGCTGTAAAACTCGCAGCGAGTGGTCGGCTGCGGTACTTCAGTTACGCGCGGTTCTGACTTACAATCCGTCTTAGCCATGATTAACTCCCAAACAGTTAGTTGTGGTTAGCGGTGATAGCGGGTTCCTACCCCGTTATTACCGCGCTAAAAACACCTCTCTTCTCCTTCTTCCTGTCTTCCCTCATTGCTTAAATATACGCCTTCTCCTGTGCAAACTCGCTGAAAACGCAACGATAAAATGCGAGGCAGTTCCACAAACTGCATTAATGTTTTTCTCTGACGTACCTCGCCTGGTTAATATCTTTTTTTACCATTGCTGAAACCGAGCTCTGTGCCGGACGACAGGCTATTCAACGATAAATAACGGCAAATCGGGGCGGACAGGCAATCCTTGCCAGACGGCCAGCGGCGGAAAACCGGCGATCGGCGTCCGACTGGTCAGCGACCCGTTATCCACTAAACTCATTAAGGTAGTTGATAGATCCCTTTTATAACGGCAAGGAGAACGGCATGTCTGAACAAAGTGAAATGACTAACGTGTTCGCCAGTAAAATGCGCGACGCCGATCTGAACTTTATCGCTAATATCGCCAGTAAATTGGGCGTCGGCCTGGGCGTTACGCTGTTTGTAAAAGGCGCGCTGGTAACGGGCAACACCATTTCCGGTAAGGAATATTACGAGAAAATCGCCGAGTTTTTTGGCGACGCGCAGGAAGGCACGGTAGAGCAGGCAATAGCGAATTATTTTAAACGCACCGGCGAGGCCTACTACACGCCGGAAGATGACGATGCGTCAGTGCCGCTTAATTTTCTGCATCTGAAAGATGTCGCCTTCCGGTTAGGATCGGAAAAGTTCTCGCATCATAAAAACGGGCTGTTAAGGATTAAAATAGAAGAGATAGATGGCTTTATGTTGGGCATTTCGTCGAACGAAGAATAGCGCGGCGTGCAGAGTTTTAGCAGAGAATAATCGTGTTAGCCTGTTATGCTCAGGCTAACCGTGCACCTGTTCGGTAAAGCACGCCGTTGCCGCCTGCTGAGGGCAGGCGGCAACGGCAGCAGACGCATCAGGCGGCGTTTTCCAGCACCTGCGTCATAAAGTCGCGCACCCATTTCACCCGCAGCTTGCGCTCGGCGAGGTCGCGCACAAACTTCAGCTTCGTTGGGCCGTCAAGCCGCCAGTTCTGCGGCTCTTTTTGCAACAGGCCAATCAGCCAGGACGGGTCGGCTTTGTTTTTCTCCGCAAACTCTATAAAACCGCCTTTCTCGCTCGCTTCAACGCGCCGGATGCCAATTTTCTTCGCCAGCAGGCGCAGCGTGGCGATATCCAGCAGGTTGCGCGCCGGGTCCGGCAGCTGGCCGAAGCGGTCAATAAGCTCCACTTTCAAATCGTCCAGCTCGCCTTCCTGCTGCGCGCTGGCGATGCGCTTATAGAACGACAGGCGGGTATTTACATCCGGAATATAATCGTCCGGCAGCAGCGACGGCATCCGCAGTTCGATATCGGTCTGGCTGTTGGTCAGATCTTCCAGCGACGGCTCGCGGCCTTCCTTCAGCGCGTCCACGGCGTTTTCCAGCAGCTCCATATACAGCGAGAAGCCAATCGTCTCCATCTGGCCGCTCTGATCCTCGCCCAGCAGCTCGCCCGCGCCGCGAATTTCCAGATCGTGCGTTGCCAGCGCAAAACCGGCGCCCAGATCCTCCAGCGAGGCGATCGCCTCCAGACGCTTGTGCGCGTCGGTGGTCATCGCTTTTGGATGCGGTGTCAGCAGCCACGCATAGGCCTGATGATGCGAACGGCCCACGCGGCCGCGTAGCTGATGCAGCTGCGCCAGGCCAAAATGGTCGGCGCGCTCGATAATAATGGTATTCGCGGTCGGGATATCGATGCCGGTTTCAATAATCGTGGTGCAGACCAGCACGTTAAAACGCTGATGATGGAAATCGTTCATCACCCGTTCCAGATCGCGCTCGCGCATCTGGCCGTGACCCACGGCGACGCGCGCCTCCGGCACCAGCTCCGCAATGCGATGAGCGGCTTTTTCAATGTTCTCCACGTCGTTATAGAGGTAATAAACCTGGCCGCCGCGCAGCACTTCACGCAGGATAGCTTCGCGTACCACCAGGTTATCGAACTCGCGGACAAAGGTTTTCACCGCCAGACGACGGGCAGGCGGCGTGGCGATAATCGACAGGTCGCGCATGCCGCTCATCGCCATATTCAGCGTGCGGGGGATAGGCGTCGCGGTCAGCGTCAGAATATCAACATCGGCCCGCATCGCCTTGATGCGCTCTTTATGGCGCACGCCGAAGCGGTGCTCTTCATCCACAATCAGCAGCCCCAGATCGCGCCATTTGATTTCGCTCTGCAGCAGCTTATGGGTGCCGATCAGAATATCAATTTTGCCTTCACGCGCTTCTTCCAGGATCTGCGACTGCTCTTTCGCGCTGCGGAAACGGGAAAGCATTTCAATGCGCACCGGCCAGTTGGCGAAGCGATCGCGGAAGTTATCGTAATGCTGTTGGGCGAGCAGGGTGGTCGGCACCAGCACCGCAACCTGCTTATGGTTCTCTACCGCGAGGAAAGCGGCGCGCATCGCCACTTCGGTTTTACCAAAGCCGACGTCGCCGCACACCAGACGATCCATCGCCAGCGGCTGGCACATATCGCTGAGCACCGCGTTAATCGCCTGCGCCTGATCCGGCGTGGTTTCAAACGGGAAGCTGTCGCAAAAAAGCTGATACTGCTCGCGATCGTGCTTAAAGGCAAAGCCCGCTTTGGCCGCTCGCTGAGCATAGATATCCAGCAGCTCGGCGGCCACGTCGCGGACTTTTTCCGCTGCTTTCTGCCGCGCGCGCGACCAGGCATCGCTGCCTAGCTTGTGCAGCGGCGCATTTTCGTCCGCGCCGCCGGCGTAGCGGCTAATCAGATGCAGCGAAGAGACCGGCACGTAGAGTTTGGCGTCTCCGGCATAGGTCAGCATCAGGTATTCCGCCGTGATGCCGCCGGTTTCCAGCGTGGTCAGGCCAATATAGCGGCCGACGCCGTGCTCCAGATGCACCACCGGCTGGCCGGGATGCAGCTCGGCCAGGTTGCGGATCAGCACGTCCGGGTTGATGGAGCGGCGCGTGTCCTGACGGCGGCGGCTGACGCGCTCGCCCAGCAGATCGCTTTCGCAAATCAGCGCGCGGTTGCGCAGGCTGTCGATAAAGCCGTGCTCGCTGGCGCCGACGATCAGGTAAGCGCCGGGCTGCTCCGCCTCATGCAGCGCATGAACGGTCTTCGGCACCAGCTTAATGCGGGCCAGCAGCTCCTGAAGCGCCTCGCGGCGGCCTTCGCTCTCTACCGAAAAAATCACCGGGCCGCTGAACGATTCCAGAAAACGACGCAGCGCATCCAGCGGCGCTTTTGCCTGCGCCTGGACGGCCAGGTCGGGCAGCGGCTGATAGCCCAGGTTAGCGTTGACGGCTTTTTCCGGCAGCGCCTCGTTTTTCAGCTGCACGCGCGGCCAGTTTTTCAGCTCGCTGAACAGTTCGTTGGTGCGCAGCCACAGTTTTTCCGGCGGCAGCAGCGGACGCATCGGATCGACGCGACGGTTTTCAAACCGCGCCATCACTTCCTGCCAGAAGCGTTCCGCCGCGCCTTCCAGATCGCCGGTGTTAATCAGCAGCGTATTGGCCGGAAGATAGCTGAACAGCGCGGGCAGCGACTGCTCAAAAAAGAGCGGCTGCCAGTATTCGATACCGGACGGCAGCGTGCCTTTGCTGACCTGCTGATAAATATGCTCGGCCTCGCGCCGGACGTCAAAGTGCTCGCGCCACTGGGTGCGGAACAGCTCAATGGCCGCTTTGTCCGTGGGAAACTCGTGCGCGGGCAAAAGATTGATCGCCTCGACCTCTTCCAGCGTGCGCTGGCTGTCGACGTCGAACAGGCGCAGGCTGTCGATTTCATCATCGAAAAAGTCGATGCGGTAAGGCTGCTCGCTGCCCATCGGATAGAGATCCAGCAGCGCGCCGCGCGTGGCGTATTCGCCGTGCTCCATCACCTGATCGACGTGACGATAGCCGGCCTGCTCCAGCTGGGAACGCAGCGTATCCCGCGACAGGCGCTGGCCCTTGCGCATCACCAGCGCATGGCCATGCAGAAAACTGTGCGGACAGACGCGCTGCATCAGCGTGTTAACCGGCAGGATCAGCACGCCTTTTTCCAGCGAGGGCAGATTATAAAGCGTGGAGAGACGGGAAGAGATGATTTCCTGATGCGGCGAAAAGCTGTCGAAAGGCAGCGTTTCCCAGTCGGCCAGCGTTAATACCGGCTCATCGGTAAACTGGCGGATTTCATCCTGCAGCCGCAGCGAGGTTTGCATATCCGGTGCGATAAGCATCACGGGGCCGCCGTGTCGCGCCAGGATTTCAGCACATTCTACCGCGCAGGCGGCACCGGTTAATTGTCCCAGCTGGCGCTGGTCACCTGCTTTTGCTGGCAGGGTATATCGGGCTTGTTCAGGCATAGTCAGTTAGTCGGTCTCTTCACATAAAGGGAGAGCAGAAAACGACGCGTTTCCTGTTCGGCTAACCGAGTATACCTCTATTTCGGCGATTGTTGGGTGTAGTGCATTCTGGGTCGGTCAATGTTTGCCCAAATGAGTTCTTTTTCACCGTGATAGCTGTGATTGCCATCGTCCCACTTCACGTAATAGCCCGCGGGCGCATCGCCCTGTTCAAATACGTTGACAACCAGTCCTTTAATTTCGCCCGTTTTATGCCGGACAATACTGCCTTTTTCATACTTTGACATTATCACCACTCCCGCCTTTACTCTACGCTGCTCCCTTTAAGGGATAATTAAGTCTATGCCCTTTTTTGCGTAATAATTGAGTAATTAACGGTCGTTTTTAGTGTGATATTTCGCCAAAAAAAGGGCGTGTCGTAAGAGATAACAAAACTTAGCAAAAGAGTCAGCGGCTTAGAGGTTCCATAACGCCGGGCTAACCTTTATCATCTTCGATCACTTTTTGCCTTATTACCGCCAGAAGACGGATTACATGTATCAACCTGTCGCGTTATTTATCGGCCTGCGTTATATGCGCGGGCGAGCATCAGACCGCTTCGGGCGGTTTGTATCCTGGCTTTCCGCCATCGGCATCACGCTGGGGGTGCTGGCGCTGGTCACCGTGCTGTCGGTGATGAACGGCTTTGAACACGAGCTGGAAAAAAGCACCTTAAACCTGATGCCCCAGGCGCTGATTAGCAGCGAGAAAGGCTCGATCGACCCGCAGCAGGTGCCGGCGGATTCGCTACAGCTGAAAGGGGTCAGTCGCGTCACGCCGCTGACCACCGGCGACGTGGTGCTGCAAAGCGCCCGCAGCGTCGGCGTCGGCGTTATGCTGGGCATCAACCCTGACGAGCCGGATCCGCTGACGCCCTATCTCGCCAACGTGAAGCAGAGCGATCTACAGCCCAATCAGTACCGCATTATCGTTGGCGAACAGCTGGCAGAGCAGCTTGGCCTGAAGCGCGGTGACCAGCTGCGGCTGATGGTGCCGTCTGCCAGCCAGTTTACACCGATGGGGCGGCTGCCCAGCCAGCGCCTGTTTACCGTTATCGGCACGTTCGCTGCCAACAGCGAGGTGGACGGCTATCAGATCCTGGTCAACCAGCAGGACGCCTCGCGCCTGATGCGCTATCCGGCTGGCCATATCACCGGCTGGCGGCTGTGGCTGGATAAACCTCTACAGGTGGATACGCTCAGCGAGCAGAAGCTGCCGGACGGCCTGGTCTGGAAAGACTGGCGCGAGCGGAAGGGCGAGCTGTTCCAGGCGGTGAAGATGGAGAAAAACATGATGGGGCTGCTGCTCAGCCTGATTGTCGCCGTCGCCGCGTTTAATATCATCACCTCGCTGGGCCTGCTGATTATGGAAAAGCAGGGCGAAGTGGCGATCCTGCAAACTCAGGGGCTGACCCGCCGGCAAATTGTGCTGGTATTTATGGTGCAGGGCGCAACCGCCGGCATCGTTGGCTCGCTGGTCGGCGCGCTGCTGGGCGTGCTGCTTGCCAGCCAGCTGAATAATCTGATGCCGCTGATCGGCATCTTCCTGGATGGTGCGGCGCTGCCCGTTGAAATTTCCGCCGTTCAGGTAGCCACCATTGTTCTTATCGCGATGGCCGTGGCGTTGCTTTCCACGCTCTATCCATCCTGGCGCGCCGCCGCCGTTCAACCCGCTGAGGCTTTACGTTATGAGTAACCCGATTCTGTTGCAGTGCGACAACCTGTGCAAACGCTACCAGGAAGGCAGCGTCCAGACGGACGTCCTGCGCAATGTTTCTTTCAGCGTAGCGCCTGGCGAAATGATGGCGATTGTCGGCAGCTCCGGCTCCGGCAAAAGCACCCTGATGCACCTGCTGGGCGGGCTGGATACGCCCACCTCCGGCGACGTGGTGTTTAACGGCAAATCGCTGAACGGCATGTCTTCGTCGGCAAAGGCGGAGCTGCGCAACCGCGAGCTGGGCTTTATCTATCAGTTTCATCATCTGCTGCCCGATTTCAGCGCGCTGGAAAACGTCGCCATGCCGCTGCTGATTGGCAAGGCCAGCAAGGCGCAGGCCGAGGCGAAAGCCATTGATATGCTGCGTGCGGTTGGTCTGGAGAAGCGGGCGGCACACCGGCCTTCCGAGCTTTCCGGCGGAGAACGTCAGCGCGTGGCGATTGCCCGCGCGCTGGTAAACAATCCGCGCCTGGTGCTGGCGGATGAGCCGACCGGGAACCTGGACGCGCGCAACGCCGACGCCATTTTCGATCTGCTGGGCGAACTGAACGTGCGTCAGGGCACCGCTTTTCTGGTGGTGACGCACGATCTGCATCTGGCAAAGCGGCTTAACCGCCAGATGGAGATGCGTGACGGCGTGCTCAGCGAAGAACTGACGCTGGCGGGCATGGCGTAATGGCAAGTTCTCTTTCTCTGCTCCTGGGCCTGCGCTTCAGCCGTGGGCGCCGTCGCGGCGGCATGGTATCGCTGATTTCAGCGATCTCTACGGTTGGCATCGCGCTGGGCGTGGCGGTGCTGATTATCGGCCTCAGCGCCATGAACGGCTTCGAACGCGAGCTGAATAACCGCATCCTGGCCGTGGTGCCGCACGGTGAAATCGAACCGGTCAACCAGCCCTTTACCGGCTGGCAGTCGCTGCTGCCGAAGGTGGAGCAGGTTCCGGGCATCGCGGCGGCTGCACCCTATATCAATTTCACCGGCCTGATTGAGAGCGGCGCAAAGCTGCAGGCGATTCAGGTAAAAGGCGTCGATCCGCAGCAGGAAACTAAACTGAGCGCGCTGCCTGCTTACGTGCAGAACAATGCCTGGCAAAGCTTCGGCGCGGGCAGGCAGCAGATTATCTTAGGTCAGGGCGTCGCCAATACTCTGAAGGTAAAGCAGGGCGACTGGCTGACCATTATGATCCCCAACAGCGATCCTGAACATAAGCTGCTCCAGCCGAAACGCGTGCGCCTCCAGGTCAGCGGCATTCTGGCGCTGAGCGGGATGTTGGATCACAGCCTGGCGCTGGTGCCGTTGCAGGATGCGCAAAATTATCTGGCGATGCGTGACAGTGTCACAGGTATCGCGCTGAAGATGACCAATCCGTTTGCCGCGCAGAAGCTGGTGCGGGACGCGGGCGAAGTAACGCACGCCTATGTCTATATCCGCAGCTGGATTGGCACCTACGGCTATATGTACCGCGACATTCAGATGATCCGCGCCATTATGTATCTGGCAATGGTGCTGGTGATCGGCGTGGCCTGTTTTAACATTGTCTCCACGCTGGTCATGGCGGTGAAGGACAAGAGCGGCGATATCGCGGTGCTGCGCACGCTGGGCGCCAGGGACGGACTGATCCGCGCTATTTTTGTCTGGTATGGGCTGATGGCTGGCCTGCTGGGCAGCGTCAGCGGCGTGGTGGTCGGCGTGCTGGCGGCCTTTAACCTGACGCCGATTATCCACGGTATCGAAACCTTAACCGGCTATCATTTCCTGTCCGGCGATATCTATTTTATCGACTTTCTGCCGTCGGAAGTGCACTGGCAGGATGTGGGTATCGTGCTGCTTACCTCGCTGCTGCTGAGCCTGATCGCCAGCTGGTATCCGGCCAGACGCGCCAGCCGCATCGATCCGGCGCGCGTGCTGAGTGGGCAGTAGCATGTATTACGGCTTTGACGTCGGCGGCAGCAAAATCGCGCTTGGCGTCTATAACGAGCAGCGCCAGCTTATCTGGAGCCAGCGCGCCGTCACGCCCACGCATGATTACGCGCAGCTGCTCGACAGGCTGGCGGCGATGACGAACGAAGCCGATAAGTTCTGCGGCACGCGGGGCAGCGTCGGTATGGGCATCCCCGGGCTGCCCGTGCCGGATGACGGCACGGTCTTTACCGCCAACGTGCCGGCGGCGCAGGGGCAGCGCCTGCAGGCGGATCTGAGCCAGCGGCTGGGGCGGGAAGTGCGTATCGATAATGACGCCAACTGTTTTGCGCTGTCGGAAGCCTGGGACGACGAGTTCAAAGCCTATCCGGTGGTGCTGGGGCTGATCCTGGGCACCGGCGTGGGCGGCGGGCTGATAGTGGAAGGCAAACCGCTGACCGGACGCAACTTCGTCGCGGGCGAGTTCGGTCATATGCGGCTGCCGCTGGATGCGCTGGAAGTGCTGGGCCGAGACGTGGCGCAGCCTCTCTGCGGCTGCGGCAAGCGCGGCTGTATTGAGCCGTGGCTTTCCGGGCCGGGCTTTGCCCGCCTGTGGCGTCTACATAATCAGTCAGATCTCAGTGCGCCTGAAATCGCCAGCCGTTATTATCAACGGGACGAGCAGGCCATAGCCCATACTGCCCGCTATCAGGCGCTGTTGGCCGTTTGCCTGGCAAACTGGCTGACGCTGGTGGATCCGCATCTGGTGGTGGTGGGCGGCGGGCTGTCTGGTTTTAACGCGCTTTACGACGGGCTGGAGCAGCAGGTGGCAAAGCATCTGTTGCCGCGAGCAAAGCCGCCGCGTTTTGCCAAAGCCCGCCATGGCGATGCAGGCGGCACGCGCGGCGCCGCTTTTTTGCACATTAAGGATTAGAGGATTTAACATGCGTACACCCCGTCGCCGGCTGAGACTGGCTCGCTACAAGAAAACCCGACGCAAGGTGCAGCAGCGTTTGCGTCAGCGAATTTTCGAACGCGACCGCAATCTGGAGATCGCCATGCATCCTTTACCGCGAGTTGTTGTCCTGACCGGCGCAGGTATCTCTGCCGAGTCGGGGATCCGTACTTTCCGGGCTGCCGACGGCCTGTGGGAGGAGCACAAGGTGGAAGACGTGGCGACGCCGGAAGGCTTCGCGCGCGATCCGCAAAAAGTTCAGGCGTTTTATAACGCCCGCCGTCGTCAGCTGACCAGCGGCAATATTCAGCCCAATGCGGCGCATACGGCGTTGGCCGAGCTGGAAGCCGCGCTGGGTGACCACTTCCTGCTGGTGACGCAAAATATTGATAACCTGCACGAACGCGCGGGCAGCCGTAACGTTATCCATATGCACGGCGAGCTGCTGAAGGTGCGCTGCGTCTCCAGCGGTCAGGTGCTGCACTGGCAGGAAGACGTTAAGGAAGACGATCGCTGTCACTGCTGTCAGTTCCCGTCGGTGCTTCGCCCGCACGTGGTGTGGTTTGGCGAAATGCCGCTCCAGATGGATGAGATCTATCAGGCGCTGGCGCAGGCGGACTATTTTATCGCTATCGGCACTTCCGGCCACGTCTATCCGGCGGCGGGCTTTGTGCATGAGGCGAAACTGCAGGGCGCCCATACCGTGGAGCTGAACCTGGAGCCAAGCCAGGTCGGCAGCGAGTTTGAAGAGAAACAGTACGGACTGGCAAGCGAGGTGGTGCCGGAGTTTGTGCAACGGCTGCTGGCGAAGATCAAGTAAGCCTGCCGTTCTTAACATTGTTAGCGTCAACCAGCATGGGCGGGGACAGCTTATCAAAGAAATGACTGCCTGTTTACACATCCTCATGACGTGCATGTATGACTATCGCGTGACGCAGCTGTACCAGCTTAAATCTGAGGTCAAAGCCCGCCGCGTGCGGGCTTTTTATTACGGCAATGGGCCCGGGGAAGCCAGTAATTGCTGCGGATTTCAGGGGGATTATTTTAGCGTTTTCTCTGCGGCAGGCCATTGAAAGGCCGTAATAAACATTCATAACAAATGCTACGGCTTGCGGCATGGCGCCCTGTACTGATTGCCGGGCCCCGGCAGGAATAAGGCTCAGGCGGGATTTTTCCCGCCTTTTTCGCTCGTGTTACGCCACGACTTCAGAAATCCACTTCACTGACGTGATATTGGTAAAGTTTGCCACATCATCCACAATCTCATCGATATGACCTGCCATGCCTTTTTGCAGATCGTCGACAGAGCGGCACACCAGATGGCAGGCGGCAACATAGGGTGCTGGCGTACCTTCAGGTGTGCCAATGATTTTGTCGATGGAGAAGGACACCAGATAGTCGCCCATCCTTGCTTTGATCAGCGGCAGATGCACATCGCGATAGTAGTCGTGATCGAATTCACCGTTTTCAACGTTCGGATATAACACGCTATATTTTATCAAATTTCACCTCTTTGGTTGCACCGACGCGCAGCACGCCGGGTAATCCTCAGTATAGCGGGGAGGCCAGCGAGGTGATTAGCGCTCTGAGGCACGGCTGTGTCTGTGCTTTCCTTTGGCAACGTGGCTGATACAGCAGGCCGCGCGCCTGGTTTCTGGCGCAACGGTAGTCAGGCCAGCCGGTAAAATAGCGCTCAAAATGGCCACTTGTCTTAGCGGCGCGGCAAACAAAAAACCAGATGCGCCGCTATCCCACCTACCAACCCCCAGAACGCCGCGCCAATCCCCATCAGCGTCACACCAGACGCCGTGATCAGAAAGGTAATCACCGCCGCGTCACGTTGTTTATCCTCCGCCAGCGCGCGCTGCAGGCTGCCCGCTATCGTTCCCAGCAGCGCCAGTCCGGCGAGGATATGAATAAGCGCAGGCGGCAATGCGCTGAACAGCTGACCGATCGCGCCGCCAAACAGGCCCGCCAGCAGATAGAAGAGGCCCGCGCAGATCGCGCCCCAGTAGCGACGCTGCGGATCGGTATGTACGTCCGGCCCCATACAGATTGCCGCCGTAATGGCCGCGATACAGACGGAAAAACCACCGAAAGGCGAAAGCAGCAGCGAAGCCAGCCCGGTCCAGCTTATCAGCGGCGAAACGGGCACCGGATAGCCTGCGGCCTGCAGCGTGGCGATGCCGGGCGCATTTTGGGAAGCCATCGTCACCACAAAAAAGGGAACGCCGATGCCGAGCAGCGTTGGCCAGCTAAAATGCGGCGCGATAAATGCCGGCACGGCAAAGATCAGCGGCTGCTGCGAAAGGTGGATCTCTCCCTTTATCACCGCGACGGCCAGCCCCACCAGCAGCGTCAGCACAATGGCATAGCGCGGCAGAAAGCGGCGCGCTAACAGGTAAGCCAGGAACATGCTGGCCGTCAGCGTAAAATCAGGTCGCAGCGAGGCGAAAGCATCAAGGCCAAAGCGCAATAAAATGCCCGCCAGCATGGCGGCGGAAATCGCCTGCGGAATATGGTTCATCAGGCGCGCAAACAGGCCGGTCACGCCGCAGAGAAAAATCAGCCCGGAAGCAAAGATAAATACGCCGATGGTTTCCGGCATGGGAGTGCCGGGCAGGCTGGTGACCAGCAGCGCTGCGCCCGGCGTGGACCAGGCCGTCAGCACGGGCGCGCGATAATAGATCGACAGCCCAATTGAGGTCACGCCCATTGCCAAGCCCAACATGCTTAGCCAGCCGCCAGCCTGCGTTGCCGTTGCGCCGGCGGCTCCGGCGGCCTGGAAAATAATGGCGGCAGAGCTGGTGTAGCCCACCAGCACCGCGACAAACCCCGCCACCACGGCGGGAAAAGTCAGGTGACGTAAAGAAAAGGCAGGACGCATGATCCCCTCCCGATTGACCGTTATAACGCACAAGCTAGCACTGTGCGCTATAACGTACAAGTGTTATGCTGAGTAAAAAACGGGGGAGTTTTGATGTCACAAACACTACCGGAACCTGGTCGTATTCTGAGAGCGCTGCGCCTGGCGCGCGGCTGGAGCCTGACGGAAGCCGCCGCGCAGACAGGCGTCAGCAAAGCCATGCTTGGCCAGGTTGAACGCGGCGAATCCAGCCCAACCGTGGCTACGCTATGGAAGATAGCAACCGGTTTTAACGTACCTTTTTCGCATTTTATTGCCGATCCCGCACCTGAGAGCGCCTTTCTTCGCAGCGTAGAGACCGATCGCTGGCGACAGCAGCGTACGACCATGCAGGCCAGCCCGCTGTTTCCCTTCGATCGCCAGCTGGGTTTTGACATGCTGGTGGTTGAGATGGCCGCAGGCGCACTCAGCGAGTCTTCTTCCCATGAACGCGGCGTAATTGAACACGTTGTCGTTATTGAAGGCGAACTCCGGCTGGCGACCGGCGCGCAATGGCATACGCTTAAGGCAGGCGAAGGGCTGCGTTTTCAAGCCGATGCGCCGCACAGCTACCGCAACGATGGCTCAGAGCCGGTGCGTTTTTACAGCCTGATCCACTATCCGTCCGCCTTTAGCCTTCAGGGCGGCGGCGGGGCGAAGCCGCAGTATCCGAGCAGGTAACTGACCTGACGCAATAAACGTCGGGCAAAATAACAGATAATAACCGTCCGCACTCAGAGGGAAGGCAGATGACAAATTTACTCGAACGCTTCTTGCACTATGTTTCATTCGACACGCAGTCTAAAGCACATGTTCGGCAGGTTCCCAGTACGGAAGGGCAATGGCGGCTGGCTCGTGAGTTAAAACAGGAGCTGGAAGCGCTGGGGCTGAGCGACGTCACGCTTAGCGGGCACGCCATCGTCATGGCGACCCTGCCTGCGAACGTTGCCTGGCCTGTACCAACTATCGGGTTTATCGCCCATATGGACACATCGCCGGACTTTACCGGTAAAAATGTTAATCCGCAGATCGTTGAGAACTATCGCGGCGGCGACATCGCGCTGGGCAGCGGTGATGAGGTGCTGTCGCCGGTGATGTTCCCCGTGATGCACCGCCTGACGGGCCACACGCTGATCACCACCGATGGTAAAACGCTGCTGGGCGCGGATGATAAAGCGGGCGTGGCGGAGATCATGACGGCCATCGCCCGGCTGAAAAGCGAGAACGTGCCGCATGGCGATATCCGCATCGCTTTTACCCCGGACGAAGAAATAGGCAAAGGCACCAGCTGTTTCGACGTGGCGGCTTTTGGTGCCGAATGGGCCTATACCATCGACGGTAGCGATCTGGGCGAGTTTGAATATGAAAACTTCAATGCCGCTTCCGCTACCGTAAAGATTGTCGGCAACAACGTGCATCCCGGCAGCGCTAAAGGCGTAATGGTCAACGCGCTGGATCTGGCGATGCGTTTTCACGCCGCCATGCCGGAAAAAGAGGTGCCGGAGCAGACTGAAGGCTATGAGGGCTTCTACCATCTGCACGGTATCAAAGGCAGCGTGGATAAAGCGGAGCTGCACTACATTATCCGCGATTTTGACCGCGACAGCTTTGAAGCCAGAAAACAGGTGATGAAAGATATCGCCGCCACGCTGAGCGAGGGCAAACAGCCGGGCGTCAGCATTGAGGTGCAGACGGAAGACAGCTATTACAACATGCGCGAAAAGGTCGAAGTGCATGCGCATATTATTGAGTTGGCGCTGCAGGCGATGCGGGAAAGTGGCGTGGAGCCGGTGACGAAGCCGATACGCGGCGGGACTGACGGCGCGGCGCTGTCATTCAAGGGGCTGCCTTGCCCGAATATTTTTACCGGCGGCTATAACTATCATGGCAAGCACGAGTTCGCCTCGCTGGATATTATGGAAAAAACGGTGACGGTGATTATGCGCATCGCGGCGCTGACGGCGGAAAAAGCGAGAAAATCCTGAGCAGATAAAAACGGCCCTGAAATCAGGGCCGTTACGGTTATTCTTCTTCGCTAAAATACCAGTAGCCGCTGTTAACCAATGCCGCCAGCTGCGCCAGGAAAGACGGATCGTCCAGCGCCTCGCCCAAATCCGCTGCATTCACTGAATGCTGATTCGCTAACACCCGCAATGCGTCCGGCCGCTGCGATTCAAGCCGTTCGCCGTTAACAAACACAGCCTCGCCAATAGACAGCACGCGCAGGCCGCCCAGACGTTGCAGGCTGTCGCCCTGTTGCAGCGCGTCGTAAATCTCATCCGGCTGGTAAGGGGGTTCCGGCGGCGCCACATCCAGCTCGTGACGGGACTGAGAGATGAACTCGCCAAACCACTGGTTAAAGTGTTCCGGCTGGTTAATCACCTCCAGCATCATGTCGCGGATGCCGTCCAGCTCCTGTGGCAGAATTTCTGCGGTGTTTTCACGCGGCGGCACGTCCGGATCGGTAAAGCGACGGCTGCCCAGCTCGCGCGACAGCACATAGTCCGCAAAGCCGCTGATCAGCTCGCGGCCGCTTGGCGCGCGGAAGCCAACGGAATAGTTAATCGCGCTTTCCAGCGAGTAGCCTTCGTGTGGGAATCCTGGCGGAATATAAAGGATATCGCCCGGTTCCATTTCCTCATCAATAATCGCGTCGAACGGCTCGACCTGTAGCAGGTCCGGATGCGGACAGTGCTGTTTCATGGCGACTTTTTCACCCACGCGCCAGCGGCGGCGGCCGGTCCCCTGAATGATAAAGACATCGTACTGATCCAGATGCGGACCAACGCCGCCGCCGGGCACAGAGAAGGAGATCATCAGATCGTCGGTGCGCCAGTCCGGCAGGAAGCGAAAAGGGCGCATCAGCGCGGCCGAAGGCTCGTGCCAGTGGTCGACCGCCTGCACCAGCAGCGACCAGTTGTTTTCGCCAAGGTGGTCAAAGCTTTCAAACGGCCCGTGCGCGACCTGCCACTTGTCGTTGTCATGACTGACCAGGCGGCTGTCGACCTCGTTTTCCATCGCAAGACCGGCCAGCTCGTCCGGCGAAATAGGATCGACAAAATTTTTAAAGCCGCGCTTGAGCACGACGGGACGCTTTTGCCAATAGCGCTGGATAAAATCGGGCCAGTTGAGATCGAGCTGATAATCCATAATGGGTCTTCCTGAAACGCTGAATTTCATCGATTATAACAGTCGGAAAGGATGGCAGGGAAAAGCATTTGCGGCCGCCGCCGTAAATAGCCGCCTTCAGGGTTTTTCGCCGACCACTTCCTGACGGCGGAAGATGACTTCCATTCGGGCGCCGCCCAGTTCGCTGGTGGTGGCGATGATATCGCCGGCATACTGCTCCACGATATCGCGCGCCACGGCCAGACCAATGCCCTGGCCGGGACGCAACGTGTCGGCGCGCTGACCGCGAATAAAAATCATATCGCGTTTGCTTTCCGGAATGCCCGGCCCGTCGTCTTCCACGATCAAATGCAGCTCATCGTCGGTCTGGCGCCCGCGGATTTCCACAAATTCCAGGCAGTACTTGCAGGCATTATCCAGCACGTTACCCAGCACTTCCATAAAGTCATTTTGCTCGCCGACAAAGGTAATTTCCGGCGAGATATCCAGCGTCAGCTCCACGCCTTTCAGCTGATAAACCTTGTTCAGTGCCGAACAGAGGCTGTCCAGCAGCGCCGGCACGGAATGCAGCTCGCGCTTCAGCACGTTGTGATCGGCCTGCATGCTGGCACGGTGCAGATAGTAGCCGATCTGCTGCGAGATACGGCTGATCTGCTCCAGCATAATAGGTTCGGCCTGCTCGACGGAAAGGTTGCGGCCGCCGCGCAGCGAACGCAGCGTGGTTTGCAGCACCGCCAGCGGTGTTTTCAGGCTGTGGGTCAGATCGCTGAGCGTGGTGCGATAGCGGGTGTAGCGCTGACGCTCGTTATCCAGCAGAAAATTCAGGTTGCGCACCAGGCTTTGCAGCTCCTGCGGCGTTTCGTCGGCCAGGGTTTCGCGCGTGCCGTGCTCCAGCTCGCGCAGCTGTGCGGCCAGCAGGCCTATCGGCCGCAGGCTCCAGTGCGCGGCCAGCCACAGCAAAGGAATGACCAGCAGCAGGTTAACCAGCAGCACATAGCTGAACCACGACCATACCACGTCGGAATGCTGCAGCTCCTGAGGAATAGAATCCACCACGACCACGGTCAACGCCGGAAGGGTCGGCGTCGCCGCATAGCGGTTTACCGCTACCGAGTGGGTAAAAGTGTCGTTGTTATCGTCGTCATAGGCGGTCAGCTTATTTTGCGCTTCCTTATTATCGCCCAGCGCCTGGCGACTGATGTTGTTATCGGCATCAATTTCATAGAAATCAGCGCGCTTAAGCCATTCTCGCTTGATGCGAGAACGGATCTCCGGCACGTCGCGCAGCTGCCACAGCAGCTTGCCGTCCTCGTTATAGATAAAAACCAGGGTAGGGAAGTTAAGCGATACCCGCTCGGGCTGGGCAATGGTTAACTGGTTATTCTGCCACTGCGCCAGCGTAAAAAAGAGATTGCTCTCCGCGCGCATTACCCGGTAGGTGTTTTTATCAAAACTGACCACGTAGCCGACAACGGCCACCATGCCATAAGAGAGCGACAGGATCAGAACGACCGCCGCCGTAGCTAACAGAAAGCGGGCGCGCAGTGAAAAAGGCGTATCAGGACGAAGTAACGTCATTAAAGATCGAACCGATAACCCTGCCCGCGGACGGTGGTGATCACATCCTGCGGCCAGACGGCCTGAATTTTTTTACGCAGGCGCCCCATCAATACGTCGATGGTGTGGCTCTCACGCAGTTCAGCGTCGGGATAAAGCTGGAGCATTAGCGAATCTTTGCTGACGACCTTACCGGCATTGCGGATCAGCGTTTCGATAATGGTGTATTCAAAAGCGGTCAGCTTAATTTGTTGCTCGTTGACGCTCAGCTCGCGCCGCGACAGATCGACCTGAAAAGGCGCCAGCGAGATGATTTGTGAAGCCAGGCCGCTGTTGCGCCGCATCAGCGCCTGCATACGGGCCACCACTTCTTCAATATGAAAAGGCTTGGTCACGTAGTCGTCGGCACCGGCTTCCAGCGCTTCTACCTTAGCCTGCCAGCCTTCGCGAGCCGTCAGCACCAGGATCGGCTGTTTGACTTCCAGACCGCGCCAGCGGCGGATCATCGTCATGCCGTCTTCATCCGGCAGGCCTAAATCGACCAGGGTAATATCGGGGGTATGTTCGGTAAGAAAATAGTCAGCTTCTTTGGCATCTTCCGCCGCATCTACCTGATGGCCCATTTCGCGCAGCTGCACGGCCAGATGATGACGCAGTAAGGGATTATCTTCCACAATCAATACGCGCATAACATTATCCTTTCAGTAGATTCGGTCAAAGACCGGGGCCGATTACGATCTGAGGAAAGTATAGGTTAAAGCAGATAAACAATAGATTAACACAGGCCGACTTGCGTCGGCCTTCTGATGTAGCGCGAACCAGACGGCGCGCGGAAAATTACGGCAGCTCGTCGACCATCTGCACCGCGCGGCCCAGATAGTTGGCGGGCGTCATAAGCTTCAGGCGGGTTTTCTCTTCTTCCGGCAGCGCCAGACCATCGATAAAGGCTTTCATGCCTGCGGCATCCACGCGCTTGCCGCGAGTCAGCTCTTTCAGTTTTTCGTAAGGCTTTTCAATACCGTAACGGCGCATCACGGTCTGGATTGGTTCCGCCAGCACTTCCCAGTTGTGATCCAGCTCGTCCAGAAGGCGATCGCGGTTCACTTCCAGTTTGGACACGCCTTTCAGCGTCGCCTGATAGGCGATCAGCGCATAGCCCATGCCGACGCCCAGATTACGCAACACCGTGGAGTCGGTCAGATCGCGCTGCCAGCGGGAAACCGGCAGCTTGCTTGCCAGGTGCTGCATCACGGCGTTAGCCAGACCCAGGTTGCCCTCGGAGTTTTCAAAGTCGATCGGGTTGACCTTGTGCGGCATGGTGGAGGAACCAATTTCGCCCGCAATGGTTTTCTGTTTGAAATGATTCAGCGCGATATAGCCCCACACGTCGCGATCGAAGTCGATCAGAATGGTATTGAAGCGCGCGATGCAGTCAAACATTTCGGCAATGTAGTCGTGCGGCTCGATCTGGGTGGTGTAGGGGTTCCAGGTAATGCCCAGCGAGGTGACGAAGCTTTCGCTCATCTGGTGCCAGTCCACTTCCGGGTAGGCGGCGATGTGGGCGTTGTAGTTGCCGACCGCGCCGTTGAGTTTACCCAGCACCTCGATGCGCTCCAGCTGACGCAGCTGGCGCTCAAAGCGGTAGGCGACGTTCGCCATCTCCTTGCCGAGCGTGGAAGGCGTGGCGGGCTGGCCGTGCGTACGGGAAAGCAGCGGAATATCGCGATACTGTACCGCCAGGTCTTTAACCGCCGCGATAATTTTGTTCCAGTAGGGCACGATGACTTCACGACGCGCAGTGTTAAGCATCAGCGCATGCGAGAGGTTGTTGATATCTTCAGAAGTACAGGCGAAGTGAATAAATTCAGATACGGCGTGCAGCGCGGCAACCGGCTCTACTTTCTCTTTCAGGAAATACTCAACCGCTTTGACATCATGGTTGGTGGTACGCTCGATGGTTTTAATACGCGCGGCGTCTTCTTCGTTGAAATTAGCGACAATGGCATCAAGGTAAGCGTTTGCGTCAGCGTCAAATGCAGGAACTTCCTTGATCTCTGCGCAGGCGGCCAGTTTCTGTAACCAGCGTACTTCAACCTCAACGCGGAATTTCAGCAGGCCAAATTCGCTGAAAATAGCGCGCAGCGGGCTGACTTTGTCGCCATAACGGCCATCAATAGGGGAGACGGCAGTCAGAGAGGATAATTCCATCAGTGTAACTCCTGAAGATTAAAGAGGTTGGGGACAACGGGATAAAATTTGTTTCGCCTCTTTCACAAGGCGATTGCGTGAAAACATCAGCTGCAGGCGGCCGCCGCCTACCTGATGCCAGAGTACGGCGGAGCGAATACCGGCCAGCAGCGCGGCGCGGACTTTGCTCTGAATTTGCGAGTTTTGCAGCACGGCGGGCGAGCCGGTGACCTGGATACGCGGGCCAAGCGGGCTAATCACATCCACATAGATGGCGGCCATAGCGCTCAGCAGCGTATCGGATTCCAGGTCGTAATGCGCCAGCTGGCGATCCAGCTGCGCAATGCGTTTTGAGAGTTCGTCCAGCGCGGTTTTACTGGCGCTCAGCTTGCGCTCCAGCACCATCATGCTCAGGGTGTAGCGCGTCAGCTCCGCGCCCGCGCCGTGACGGCTGCTGCTGTTCAGCACGGCAATCAGCGTCTCCAGCCCGAAGCGCAGGTTCTCTTCTTTGCCACCGTAAACGGCGAGCGTCGAGGAGGGGTTGAGATCGACCACGCTCGACAGCGACACCTTTAGCGACTCGGGCGGGCAGTGTCCCTGATGCGCCAGCTGCTGCACCAGGTGCGCGCCCTGGCAGATGCCCGCGAGGGCCAGCGTAATGTCGTAATAATTTTTCGCCACGGTAACTCCTGTATGCGCCGCCGGACAGAGGCCCGCCCGGCATAACCTTTTTAAAGCGGCAGACGCTCTTCGATAATGCCGCCGCCCAGACAGATTTCACCCTGATAGAACACGGCGGACTGGCCCGGCGTGACCGCCGCGACCGGCTCGTCAAAACGCACTTCCAGCCGATCGGCACCCAGCGGCGTTACCGTACAGGGAATATCGCTCTGGCGATAGCGGGTTTTCACCGTGCAGCGCATTGGCGCGGCGATAATTTCGCGGTCGACCAGATGCAGCTGCTGGGCGATCAGTCCGACCGACATCAGGCGCGGATGGTCGTGACCCTGCGCAACCACCAGCAGATTGTTCGCCACGTCTTTATCCACCACGTACCACGGCTCTTCGCTGCCTTCTTTGGTGCCGCCGATCCCCAGTCCTTTGCGCTGGCCCAGCGTGTGATACATCAGCCCCTGATGCTCGCCCACCACGTCGCCTTCCGTACTGACGATAGCGCCGGGCTGAGCGGGCAGATAGCGCCCCAGGAAATCGCGGAACTTGCGTTCGCCGATAAAGCAGATGCCGGTAGAGTCTTTCTTCTTCGCCGTCACCAGTTCCAGATCTTCGGCAATGCGGCGCACTTCTGGCTTGGTCAGTTCACCAACCGGAAAGAGGCTCTGCGCAATTTGCTCATGGCCCAGCGTATAGAGGAAGTAGCTTTGATCTTTGTTGTCGTCCAGACCGCGCAAAAGCTGGCTTTTGCCGTCAACGTCGCGGCGACGCACGTAGTGACCGGTAGCGATAAAATCCGCGCCCAGATCTTCGGCCGCGAACTCCAGGAAGGCTTTGAATTTGATCTCTTTGTTGCAGAGAATATCCGGGTTAGGCGTGCGGCCAGCCTTATACTCTTCGAGGAAATGCTCGAACACGTTGTCCCAGTATTCCGCCGCAAAGTTCACCGTATGCAGGTGGATGCCCAGCTTGTCGCAGACCGCCTGCGCATCCGCCAGGTCTTCCGCTGCGGTACAGTATTCCTCACCGTCGTCCTCTTCCCAGTTTTTCATAAACAGGCCTTCAACCTGATAGCCCTGCTGTTGCAGTAACCAGGCGGAAACGGAGGAGTCCACGCCGCCGGACATACCGACGATCACTTTTTTACCTAATGACATGAGAAATACCCGACTTTGAGTTGCAGTTAAAGGCTGCACTTTAAAATTGCGGCATATTCTACCACGCGTCGGCGGCGGGCGCATCCTCGCTAAAGGGCCACTGGAACGCGCTCAGCACCTCAAGCGGATAGCGTACGCCCTGCTGATAAATCCGCAAACTTTCGGCAACCAGCGGCGAACGGAGCTTTTTCGCACCGATAATCGCCTCCGGCGGCAACCATAATGCGCGATCGATATCGCGATCCTGAGGGCTGGTCGGCAGCATTTTCGGTAAATCCAGCGCGAACAAAAAACGCAGAAACGGCGTATTGTCGGGCGCGATCCATTGATGAAGCCGCAGAAAAACCTGAGGAACGGCCTCCAGGCCCGTCTCCTCGTACAGCTCGCGCGCGGCGGCCTGCAGCAGGGTCTCGTTGGCTTCCAGGTGGCCTGCGGGCTGGTTCCAGGTGGCGCGGCCGCGCACCATTTCCTCAACCACCAAAAACTGGCCTTCCGCCTGAACGACGGTGGCTACGGTAACGTGCGGTTTAAACATGCTGACTCCTTGCAGGCTTAGAGGGGAAAGTCGCCGGTGACGTCGCGCCATTCGCCGGGCGATAAGTTTTGCAGCTCCGTATTGCCCATAGCAAAGCGGATCAGACGCAGGGTAGGGAAGCCGATATGGGCGGTCATGCGCCGCACCTGACGGTTCCGACCCTCGAATAAAGTGATTTTCAGCCAGCTGGTGGGAATAGCCTTGCGCTCGCGTACCGACGGGTTGCGCGGCCAAATCCACTCCGGCTCCTCGACGATTTCTACGCCAGCGGGCAGCGTAGGGCCATCTTTCAGATTAACGCCATCGCGCAGCGGCTGAATATCACGCTCGCCCGGTGCGCCTTCCACCTGAACATAATAGATTTTTCCGGTGCGTTTGCCCGGCTGCGTCAGCTTAGCCTGCAGCGCGCCGTCGTTGGTCAGCACCATCAGGCCTTCGCTGTCGCGGTCCAGACGGCCGGCAGCATAAACGCCGCTAACGGGAATAAAATCTTTTAACGTGCTGCGGCCTGCCTCGTCGCTGAACTGCGGCAGGACGTCAAAGGGTTTGTTAAAAACGATAACACGCCTTGGCCCCTTGTCGGCGGCTTTGGCGCTGCGGGCCGGGCTGAATCGTTTAAGGCGGTGATTATTAACGGAAGATTTACGCATAGTCTTTGCACTTGTTCACAATGGGCGCATTATAACGCAAAGCGGTGAAGATTGGCGCGGCGTGAATATTCGAGTAGTATTGACGCGCATCTTACAAATCATTAACAAAAAAGCGCTCGAAGGAGAGGTTAATGGAAAGCAAAGTAGTTGTTCCGGCGGAAGGTCAGAAAATCACCCTGGATCAGGGCAAGCTGAACGTCCCAAACAATCCAATCATCCCTTTTATTGAAGGTGACGGTATTGGGGTCGACGTTTCTCCCGTGATGATCAAGGTGGTCGATGCCGCCGTGCAGAAAGCTTATAACGGTGAGCGTAAAATTTCCTGGATGGAAATTTATACCGGTGAGAAATCAGTAGAGCTGTACGGCCAGGATGTCTGGCTACCGCAGGAAACCCTCGATTTAATCAAAGAGTACCGTGTGGCGATCAAAGGCCCACTGACCACGCCAGTTGGCGGCGGTATTCGTTCTCTGAACGTGGCTCTGCGCCAGCAGCTGGATCTTTATATCTGTCTGCGTCCGGTTCGTTACTACACCGGTACGCCAAGCCCGGTTAAACGTCCTGAAGAGACCGATATGGTGATCTTCCGTGAAAACTCCGAAGATATCTATGCCGGTATCGAGTGGAAAGCCGGTACGCCGGAAGCGGATAAGGTGATCAAATTCCTGCGCGACGAAATGGGCGTGAAGAAAATTCGCTTCCCTGAGCAGTGCGGTATCGGCGTGAAGCCATGCTCGGAAGAAGGCACCAAGCGCCTGGTGCGCGCGGCGATTGACTACGCCATCACCAACGATCGTGACTCTGTGACCCTGGTGCACAAAGGTAACATCATGAAGTTCACCGAAGGCGCATTCAAAGACTGGGGTTACCAGCTGGCGAAAGACGAGTTCGGCGGCGAGCTGATTGATGGCGGCCCGTGGATGAAGATCAAAAACCCGAACACCGGCAAAGAGATCGTTGTCAAAGACGTGATCGCCGATGCGTTCCTGCAGCAGATCCTGCTGCGTCCGGCAGAATATGACGTTATCGCCTGTATGAACCTGAACGGCGATTACATCTCTGACGCCCTGGCGGCTCAGGTTGGCGGTATCGGTATCGCACCTGGCGCAAATATCGGCGACGAATGCGCGCTGTTTGAAGCCACCCACGGTACGGCGCCTAAATATGCAGGTCAGGATAAAGTGAACCCGGGTTCCGTTATCCTGTCCGCAGAAATGATGCTGCGTCACATGGGCTGGTTCGAAGCCGCAGACCTGATTGTTAAAGGTATGGAAGGTGCTATCGCAGCCAAGACCGTTACCTATGACTTCGAACGTCTGATGGATGGCGCTAAGCTGCTGAAATCTTCAGAGTTTGGCGATGCTATGATTAGCCACATGTAAGCTGAGTTTTGCAACATACAGCCAACATAAGATGTAAGTTTTATGTTGGCTTTTAGATCCAAATGCCTTTCCCCAAAATTTCCCCAAAACTGTACAAAAAAAAGTACGGTTCAGACCGTAATAATCATCCACTCTTTCCCTTGGTCATTGTTATATTTATCCGTATTTTTTGCGATTTATGCCCTAACAGCCTCTGCGTATTCACCCCTGTTCCCAATACAGGCGTTCAGACAGCGAACGCTGTTCATAAAAAGTTAACGCTGCCCCTTCCGGCCATTTTATTCCGCTTTTCCCCCTGGCTTTTTTGAATGTCGTTGTAATGGCGTTAGCAGAAACCCGATCGCCCCTTGTTGCCTGTGATGTGCTGTGCCGGAAATGTACCAGGTATTTACTGATCACAGCATCACGGCATTTAGCTACCACCTCACGCAGGGAACTATCCAGCGTCTTACGGCGGTACCGTCTCGATGCGAGACGCTGCAGATTGAAAAGGAAAAGCCCTGCTGGCCGAAATGTCGAAAAACCTGGCTGCTGGGGTTTCTGTGCGCAGATCGGTTCGGCGTCTAAAAAACCAGATTATCCGCCCGGCCCGGCCCGACGTCAGCGCAGCCGCTGCACGCTGAATACCTTCGGCAACAGGTTGCTGGTTGGTTCAAAAAATAGGGTCAATATTAAATAATTGATACGAGTATCAATAAACATTGAACCAGCACTTATGACATGCTAAATAAATTTTTATTGATTTCCATGGAGTGATATGATGCGGCTATCTTATTTAATAGGGCTGTTGTTATTTAATAAAAATCCGGCATTCACGAGCGGTGATATCTAAATAATATCTTGTTATAGAACAATCTAATCCGTGAGGCTCGAAATATGCTGGACTTATTTAATCACCAGAAGAATTTTGATATAGAAATGCGCAACTGCATTCAGCAACGGCTAACGATGTTTGATGATGTTATTTTTACGTATGCACTGATAAATATAAATAATCCCAATTATTTTTATATCCTGAGCAACAGGATTGAATGGTTTGAATCTGACTATCAGACAAATAAGCGTCATCGCACAGATCCGGTTATTATTAAAGGTACGAGCGGCGTCAGCGATTTTTACTGGGATCAGGCGGCTATGTCACTAAGCCTGGGGGACGTGGAAATCTTCGAAGATGCCCGAAATTACGATGTAATGCAGGGCCATACGTTTACGCTGCGTGATGAATTAAATAACGTTGCGATGCTGACGTTAATCAGAAAAATCGGCACTATCCTGGAATTCCAGCAAACTATCGAATGTAACCGCGACACGTTTAAAAAAATATTGCGTGAGTGTCATAAAAAAAACATGCGGATGCGTGGTGTTGAGTGCGATGTGATTTATCCTGGCGCGCGCCGCTATCATGTTTACGAAACAGCCGACGCAAAAGTAGTGCGGCCGATCATGGATAATGAAATTATCGCGCCGATTGAAACGTTAGCTGAATTAGTCAAAAAGCAGGCTTCTGGTTCGCACACTGAATTTGATAACATAGCGTCATAGGTCTGAACAGCCTGTAACCTGCCGCGCCATTTTGGAGAAACAGAATGGCGCATTTTTTATCACGGGGCCAGTTATGCAGGTAGACTGGTTCCGTGTAATCACTGATATCGAACGCTCTGGCATGACGCAGCAAAAAATCGCGCGTCACGTCATCGCGTCTAAATCCACCGTAGCATACTGGAAACAGGGCAACGAGCCGCGCTATTGCGACGGAGAACGGTTAATCAGGCTTTGGGAGCTGGTGACACGACGCAGCGCTGACGATTTGCCATACACGCATTACGATACTCACCGTTATAGGTTAAGATGAAAGTGCAAACCCGCCTACGTGGGCGGGTTTTAACCTAAGCTCTTTTCAGAAGCGGTAATATTTTTTCTGCATTAATTATTATGCTGGTCTCTCTGGGGTGCAAAATTTCACCATATTCAAATACGTCAAAGCAAAACCTTACTTCTCTTTCATGGCTAAAGCTTGCAGGCTTGATAAAACTTATGCCTTGCATAATTCTGGGCAGCAAATCATAATCTTTATATATAGCTTCGTTTGTTAGGAATGAGCACCTTTGACTATATTCTATTTTTTGTATCTGATATCTGACTTCTATATTTTTTTTCATTGAATTTATCAAAGAAAACTGACGTACTTTTTTCTTGTCTTTTTATAACCTCTTTCTTTATTTGATTTGCCATTTCATAGGCGACCATATGAGTAACTTGCTCATTAAAAAACCACTTATCATTATAGTCTTTGAAAATATTATTGGCCAGCTCAGGTGAGTTAAGCAAGGAGATGCAAAAAATAAAGCTATTTTTGTTAATGAGCGCGACGGAGGCATGTATCTCGCTATAGAAATCCCACCCCTCAAATATTGGACTTAGTCCAATCATTTGCATGCTTTTTATATTCATGCTAGCTATGCTTTGCCTCTGACCAAATATTTCCCTGAATAATCTATGTGGTAAATGAATGTTTTTTAATTTCACATCTAGATCGTAGGTTCCTTCCATTGTGTCAATAATTTGTACTTCGGCATTTCGGTATTCAATTAAACTGCCAATTTTTATTTTTTTTTGATTGAATACATTAAATTATTCAAAGCAGCTTTTGACTAAGTACATTTTGATCACTGTGAGAAAGGTTGAGTATCGTTATAGTACATCTTTGGTAACGCTTTGAAACTTAATTTTTACGTAAAAATTACATAGGTGATAAATGAATTTTTCCAATTTTGAATCATACGTTTAATCCGTTATTTCAAATGCATATGAGAATCCTGCTCATGTTCACGCGCGCGTTTGTCCCGCCCGATAGTCAAGATTTTGGCCCGTTCTTCGCCCATCCTCGCTGCAAATTAATAGCGAGGACAACATATGGCAGACCACGTAAAATCCTGTCGAGGTGCCGGGCGCGGAGAAAGCGACAACCGACACGGCCGCCATAACTGCGAATACCAACACCGCGCTGGCGTTCGGCGTGACCAGTGCTACGGCTGCGGAAATTATCGAACATTTCCAGGGTTACGAATTTACTGATGGCGAGGGCCGCCAGCTCTATGCAATTTTAAACCGAAAACAACCATACTTGCGCATTACCGTCCGGCGGGAACCTGCGGCACCGGCTGCAAACCCGACGACGAGCAGGGCGCCCACAGCTGCAGCGCATGCCACGACGCGATAGACGGCAGAACCAAAACCTCCTTTACCCGTAACGAACTGCGGCTATTCCACGCCGAAGGCGTGCTGCGCACACAAAGGATTTTGAGAGACGAGGGCGTTTTATGAGGTTCTCAAATGTTGATAGCGAAATTTCTGTAGGAGAGGTTAGAGCAATGCGTGATATTAAGCGGGTTTTAGAACAATGGGCATCTGGTCGCGTCAACGCTTAGAAATGGATTACTCTCCTATAGCCGCTGGTTTTAAAGGGCTGCTGCCTGAGAATGCCAGCGGCGTTAGTTGCACGGACAAGGATGCGATGATTGTTGATGCCTGTGTAGGCCGACTGAAACAAAAGCGTCCGGATGAGTACGCACTGCTGGTGGATCACTACATCAAAGACATTTCAAAGCGGGCACTCGGCAGAAAGCTGAAGCTGTCAGAGGGCATGATCCGGATAAAGTTTCAGATGGCCGAAGGGTTCATTGATGGCTGCCCGGCGATGCTGGATGTGCATTTAGAGATGGATAATTAAGCGTAGGATATATGCCCACAAAGTGGGCTATATTCAGGCTAAATCTATGGAAAGAATTTATCTTTCACTGCCAGAGACGCAGCGAGTACAACTATTAATGCACAACAGATAGAGCTGATGATAGATGAGTAATAGAAGGCAGGCATCCATGTAACTAACTCACATTTTCCCTTATCAAAAAAATCATAGGAGTTACTATTCCGTTTTAAGAAAAATATTTTCTTTTTTTCTTTAAATTAAGAAAGAAATGTGCAACAGGCATAGCACCAAAGAAGCCTGTCATGCAGTGGAAAGAATAGGGGGCAGGGAAGGAGTTATTTTTCTGAAACTCACCTAAAAGTTGGTAATATTTTTTTCTGTTTACACCATAAATGATGATAGAAAGAATAAAACTAACCAGGCATAATGCCATTATAAAGTACCCTGTAAATTTAAGTATCATTTATACGCCCTGGCGATTAGAGATCGCATCCACACCCCAGTTCATAAACTTGCTTCCAGCATAGCCAGCAGCAACAGAACCTACTGCTGCACAGGCTACCCCCCCAATGCCAGCCGTTACAATTCCGACAGCAGCGCATATGCCTACCCCCGCCGATGCTCCAATAGCACCAGCGCCAATATCAGCAGCTGTTGATAATCCAGATTTTGTGTATTCCCTGAACGCTAATTTTCCGCATTCCCCTTCGCGGCCTTTGGTGCATGCATCAACCACATCATTAGTGGTTCCTGCAAAAGCGAATCCAATGCCAATATACCCTCCCATCTTGAGAAAACGAGCTGCCTTGGCCGCATTGCCGACATAATAAGAATATCCCGGAATCCCGCTCATCCCAACTGTTGACCACTCATGCACGATTGAACGGCTGGAGAGGTTTAACGCCCGCTTCATATTGTCATATTGCTGGAATTTCACAGTGTAACGCGCAAGGGATTTTAACATCGGTTTATTGACCAGTTCTTTTAACTGACGCAGTAACTGATTGCGCTCAACAAAAAACTGCTGACTGATAAGCGTACCCTGGGTACGAAACTGATTCTGGTAGCTGGCCTCGATTTTTTTCAGGGTCTGTTCTATGGCATTAAAATATTTTTCTCCGGCGTCTCCGGCAGTACTGAATATCTTGTCTCCGTCTCCGGTCAGTGCGGCAATTATCCCATAATGTTTTTGCATGAAACTGGCATCGTCACCGCTAACGCCGATAAAGGCCGCATTGGTTTTATTCTTTGCATCTTTGAGCATATTCAGCATTTGCATCGTCAGCTGAGCAGGCGTGTCCGGATCGGCAACAATCAGAATCTGTCCAGGCTTCAGGTACTGCGTATCGGCATTGAGTTCCATAAACAGGCTGGCGGCGGGTGATCGAACATCCCTGAAGAGTTCCCGTGCCTGGTAATCCAAATAGCCGGGTCTTTCCACTACACAATATCCGGGGGCTATATTACGCGCCATGCATCCTTTCTCCCTTACAATGATTACTACAGCACAGCAGTCCTACCGCCGTAGAAAAGTTTGCACCACTATAAATAATCCTACTGTGTCACGCAAAAAGTGTTGTAACCGGCTAAGAGCGGTCACTGCGACACGCTGCTTAATCATCGAAACCTCGCCCCGGCGGGGTTTTTTGCTTTCTGGCTTTGAAGGAACAGGTTGCCTGTTTAGGGGGGTTGATAGCACTGCCCGCCGCTTAAAAGGAACAATGGTCTTTGGCTTGTGAACACAATAAGCCTGTCAAATAAAGGATCGTTGACTGTATGAAAGACGCCATATGTTTACCCAACGTTCAGCTTGTAAACGCCGATTCACTGCAATTTATTAAAACCCTTCCTGACAACGCTGTCGATTTAATCGTCACTGATCCCGCGCAAAGGCGCACGATTGGGATCGGCAAGGGTAAAGCGAGGCGGAATATCTGGCATGGCCGGACGCGTTCCTGATAAAAACAGGCGTCAGCAAAGATGACAGGGCGCGGGCGACCGCCGCATTGATTGGCTATGCGCACCGGGCTGCACCAAAGCTTGTGATTAAAGCGGCTGGTGGACAGTTGGATAAATGCCTGATGGTACTGTCAAAGCTGGCATTTGAAGAGTACTGCCGCTCGGCGGCTACAACCAGCGATTGCCGGGACTGCGGGGGGCAGGGCTACCTTGTGGAACGGCGGCAGGTGGTCGTATATCCCGGCTATGTCAGTGCGTTTGACGGCGAAGAGAAGATTCCGCCGCGCTATGAACTGTAGGATGTTCGGGAAAACTGCAGCGTCTGCAAGGGAAAGGGCAAGCTAACGGCGCGCTGCCGCTGTAACGGTACTGGACGGGTACGTGACCTGGCAGAATCAGCGCGGCAGGGCGTGCCGGTTGATAGGGAATGCGAGCGCTGCTCTGGTAGGGGCTATAAGCGCATGCCAGCCAGTCGAGCATACCGCGCTGTTTCACTGTTACTGCCGAACCTGCATGAAAGAACATGGAACCGCAACTGGAAGCCGTTTTTTGAAATGTTGGTAACTAAATGCGAGATTGAGGAAAGCCATGCTGATACGCAATTCAGGAAGGTTACAAAACAAAAATAAAAACTAGTTTATAAATGTTTTAATTCAAGCCCGTTATTATTTTTTAGGGCTTGAATTTGACTTTAATAGCATTTGGATAATGCGAAACAACTATTTGACTTTTACTTTCCCATTGAACTCTGAACCAGCGCCCGATGAAAGTCCAACTACCATCAAATACTTCCCTGATTTTGTAATAGTTTCATCAACTTTTCTAGTCTCCCCCCAGGCTGGTGCACCTTTGAGTGTGTCACCATGATAGTAATTAGCAGGATCTTCATCTTGCGGATTACCGCTTCCATATTTTATGGTGGCACCGGGCTTATAGATAGTTAAAGCTGAATTACCATTATTATCTTTAAGAACGACATGCAGGCGTTGTCCCGATTTCAAGGGTAGAAACCAGCATTTTTGCTCGTATCTCAACACGTTACCTTGAAATTTCACTTCCTGTGCTTTGGCAACTTTTAAGTTAGGGATATCGCGGCAGCTAACTTCCGCATGCAGTTGTGTTGAAAAAACAACCGCAGCCAACATTGTAAAAACGATTTTTTTAGTCATAAGCATCCGGTATAAAGAATGAAAAAGATAGATTCCAGAGTATTGTACGCAATTTCTTATCATTTTCGAGGCGTTAAAGGACGAAATCAGGCTAAGATCATTCAGCTTATGCCACAGTATCTACCGACCGTACTGGCAAAGTACCAGATCAATACCTATCTAAGAGTTTGCCACTTCCTTGCGCAACTTTGTAAGGAAAGCAAAGGGTTTTCGTCATTAACTGAACAAGGCATAAATCCAAATCATAACGCTTATGAAGGCAATAAGCAGCTTGGGAATACCGAGCGGGGCGATGGTTACTTATACAGGGGAAGAGGATTTATACAAATCACAGGCCGTTACAATTACAATAAGGTTGGTGGAAATCTACACAAAGATCTAATACATCATCCTGAGCTTCTGTCAAGCGACATCCTCCTTGCGCTTGAATCGGCAGGTCTTTTCTGGATTCAGCATGGATTAAACAAGTTGGCAGATAAAGACGATATTGTGTCAATAACACATAGAATTAACGGCGGCGAGAATGGACTACCTGATCGACGTATCTTTTTAGATCGCATAAAGGCCGCAATGCTTTAATATATCATGAAACGGTTCTTTGAAATAAATGTGTAGTTAAATAATATTTAAAATAATAAGTGTTATATAAAATTAAGTGAAATATACCCCTATGCTTGGCATAGGGGCACTAATCAAAACTCACGCTTAACTATAATATATCCGTTAAACCTCACACTACATTCATAATCATTGACAAGAGAGGAAACGATGAAAACATCCTCCTTACCCAAATTGTTTTTAAAGTTGAATTTAATGATGAGATTTCTCGCATTATATTCAGTGTACGTATCAATATAATCCTTAACATATAAATATTCCCCCTTCATCTTTTTATAGCTTTCATTTGCGTAATGATTAGCTAATGCGTGGCTGACTGGTTCATTAAAAAGCAATTCAGTTTTAGTTTTATCTTTTTCAATGCTACTTACATCTATTTTCATTAAATTATGCATTTCGTCCATCATTACTATACCCGTACCGGATATTGGCGATTTGCAATTGTCATCAATCACCTGTTCTGCGCCAGAGCAGGCACTAAAAATTAACAAACCCATCAGTAAGTATTTCATTTGACTATGATATCCCTGTCTTTACTTTCCCAAATTGTTTTCCGATGCTCCGGAGCCAAAATGATGCAGCCATTTGATGCCGTACCTGGATCTTTTCTGCTGTCACCATGAATCAAAAAGTTATCGCGGCCACACATGCTGTTTCCTTTATCGGGTTCCAGACGTAGCGTGAATCGACCCGCTTTTTTATGTGTAAATGGAACGCCTACGATCCTGTATTTTCCGCGAGGCAACGGACCTCTATTGCGCAGGCATTCATACTCAGGATTATCCTTGTAACCCGGCGCACCAGCGTAAAGCGCGCTGAACTTATACTTGCCATTATGTTTGAAGGTCTTCATCATTACATTGTAAGTCCATGCCATTGTTACTCTCCTTGTTGTTTAACGAGTGAAGCATTCCATTAGCGCAAACAGTTAACCGATTTTACTTGCGCTTTCCAGTGCGCCAAAATAAAAATTAAACACAGCTTAACTAACATCAAGTAAGGGTTGATTTTGCATAAATCTGGAGTAATATTTCTCCAAAATGGGATTTTTATGCATACGCCACTTACGAATTATGAACCTCGCTCCGGCGGGGTTTTTTGCTTTCTGGCTTCCACGCCGAGGGCGTGCTATGCACACAGAAAATTTTGAGAGACGAGGGCGTTTTGTGAAGTTCTCAAATATTGATGGCAAAATTTTTTTGTAGGGGAGGTTGGCATAATGCGTGATATTAAGCTGTTTTTAGAACAATGGGGCATCTGGTCGTGCCAACGCTTAGAAATGGATTACTCTCCGGTTGCTGCCGGTTTTAAAGGGGGACTGCCTGATACACGTTCGGACGCATCATGCACAGATTCAGACGCACTCATAGTCGATTCATGTGTAGGAAGACTCAAGCAAAAGCGCCCGGATGAGTACGAACTACTGGTGGATCACTACATCAAGGATATTTCAAAACGAGCGGTTGGGAGATGGCTGAAGCTGTCAGAGATCAGGATAAAGTTTCAAATGGCCGAAGGATTGATAGAAGGTTGTCTGTCGATGCTGGATGTGAAGCGGGAAATGGACGGCAGCTTTTAACGATGTAAGCCCACATTCTGGGATTTTAAAGTTGTGTAATTACCATTTTTATCAGGCTCATTACAACAAAAATTGCATACAAAAATAGTGCCGAAACTGACAGGTGATAATAAACATCTATCCACTTAGTGAGATTTGAATCTATGTCCCTTATGAAGGTGGAAACAGTAAGGTGATTATTGGGTTGAAAATTATTTTTTTCCTTTTTTAAGTCTTGAAAAAAAATAAGACATCCCAAACGATCCCCAAAAACCCATCGAGCCGTGAAATTTATAAAGGGGGGGCTCGAATCCGCTATCGTGATACATAGATAACAGAGTATTATATTTTTTTGTGTTTATTGCAAAAAAATAAACTGTAAAAAAGTAATAAAAAAGGAGCGATGGCAAATCCAATGACAACCTGCGAAAGAATATTCATGCTATTTTAACCAAAGGTCCATAAGATGATTACTTGCTGAACTTGCAATAGCCCCACCGGCTACTGAACCTACGGCGGCACAGGCTACACCTCCTGCGCCAGCGGTGACAATGCCTACTGCAACGCAAACGCCAATACCGGCAGATGCACCCAAAGTGCCTCCAGCCATACCAGCAAATGTACCGCTTGCGAATTTACTACATTCTTTAAAGGCTATTCTACTACATTTACCTTCCCGCCCTTTAGTACAGGCATCAACCACATCATTAGTGGTTCCGGCAAAAGAAAATCCAATGCCAATATACCCTCCCATCTTGAGGAAACGAGCTGCCTTGGCCGCATTGCCGACATAATAAGAATATCCCGGAATCCCACCCAACCCTACGGTTGTCCATTCATGTACAATTGAACGGCTTGACAGGTTTAAAGCCCGCTTCATATTTCATACTGGCGAAACTTAACCGTATTACGTGCAAGCGATCCTAACAGCGGTTTATTAACCAGATCCTTTAATTGATTTAGTAACTGATTGCGCTCAACAAAAAACTGCTGACTGATAAGTGTACCCTGGGTACGAAACTGATTCTGGTAGCTGGCCTCAATTTTTTTCAGGGTCTGTTCTTTGGCATTAAAATATTTTTCTCCAGCGTCCCCTGCGGTGCTGAAAATTTTGTCTCCGGCACAGGTCAGTGCAGCAATCATTCCGTAGTGTTTTTGCATAAATCTTGCTTCTGCAGCACTGCTGCCTGTAACAGTGGTATTGGTCTTTTGCCAGCCTGAAAATCAAGATTCCAGGCCTTTCCACCACACAATGTTTGTAACGAGAAAAGTAAGATAGCGACTTGCCGATCCGTGGCAGGCTTCATCTCTCTTGCGCCTTACCGTAAGGCCCGATCCCTACAGACTGCCGGCGGATCAGTTCGCCTGGCATCAGCGCCAGCGGCTCGACCTGCTCACCATCCAGCATCTTTGCCAGCTGCATCATCGCGCTGGAAACCATCTTTGCAACCGGCACGCGTACGGTCGTCAGCGCTGGCGTCAAATAGGCGGCGACGGGAATATCATCAAAGCTGAGCAGGGAGACATCGTCCGGCACTTTCAGCCCCACGGCGCGCAGCGCGCAGACGGCGCCTATCGCCATATCGTCATTACTGGCGACAATAGCGGAAAACCTGACGTTGCGCCGCAGCAGCTCGCAGGCCGCCAGCCTGCCGCTCTCGTTGGTCCAGCCGCCTTCCAGCATCAGCGCCTGATGCGGCGTAATTTCATGCCGCTTTAGCGCGGATAAATAGCCGTTCAGTCGGCTGAGACCGGTATGCGATCCCGCCATGCCTTTGATAAACGCGATGTCCCGATGTCCCTGGCCGATCAGATAATCTACAGCCTGGAACGTATCGTTTTCATGATCGGCGCAGACAGCATAGTGTGGAAACGTTTTTAAACTGCGGTTCAGGATCAGCATCGGTTTGCTGATCGTCGGGATCAGCGTGTCGATCTCTTCCACGCTCAACGATCTTGGATAAATGATTAGGGCATCGCAGCGGCTGTCGATCAAAAAATTGATGGCCTGCCGCTCCTGGTCCGCCGTGTGTTTGCCGTCGGCCAGCACCAGCTGCGACCCCAGCTGCTCGGTCAGCGTCGCTACCTGATAGAGCAGCTCACTAAAAAAGGGGCCGTTATAAAGGGTATTGGGCACCATCAGGCCAATGCTCTGGCTGCGGTTGGTCGCCAGGTTACGCGCCAGCAAATTAGGCCGGTAGCCCATTTCCTCCACGGCGCTCATGACCTTGTCCCGCACCGTTTTCGACACGTAGCCACGCCCGGCCAGCACGCGAGAAACGGTCGCTTTTGAGACGCCAGCACGCCTGGCCACATCCAGCATCGTAATCATGGAGAGTTTCCTTTCTTTATCGGCCGCTTATTGTAACCAAAAACGTAGCGGTTAAAACCCGCATTTTTTTCACCACGCCAGCAAAGATTTAAGGATGTACGGTAAATATATTCAGGTGCGGCATAAACAAATAATCTGTAACCGGTCTCACATTATTTTATGTCTGGCGATAAATAAATTACTGAATGAGTGGGTGATGGATCACAAAAAGTAAAAAGAGGATCTGTAACCGGTTGCAGGCTGATCGAATGGCGCGTAAAAATTCAGGAAACAAAGGAGGATGTTATGATCAAGATATTATTATGTTGCTCTGCAGGCATGTCCACAAGCATGGTGGTTCAGCGGATGGAAAAGGCCGCCATAAAACTCGGAATTGATACGAAAATTCAGGCAGTTGGCATGGAAGAGTTCAACGAAAAGATCGCTGATTTTGACTGCTGCCTGCTGGGCCCGCAAATCAAGTACAAGCTCGATGATTTCCAAAAATGCGCGGCCGAATACCATAAACCGGTTGCCGTTATTAATACTATGGATTATGGGATGCTTAACGGCGAAAAAATTCTGCAATCCGCGCTGGCGCTTATTGAATCTCATTAGGGGGCATAATGAGCACACTGGCCAATTCGCTGTTTGGGGTGATTGAAAATCGTATCAGTCCGGTAGCCGCGCGCTTATCTTCACAAAGACATGTTGTCGCTATTAAAGATGGCTTTATTGCTTCGATGCCGTTTTTAATTGTAGGTTCCTTTATGCTGTTGTTTTCTCATCCACCTTTCAGCGAAAACAGCCAGTGGGCTTTTGCAAAATGGTGGTTAGGTATCGTCAGGCAATATAACGACCAGCTGATGATGCCTTACAATATGACGATGGGGATTATGGCCGTCTTCATCACCAGCGCTATCGCCTATAACCTTGCGCAGAGCTATAAGCTCAACGGCCTGATGGCCGCGCTGCTCTCGCTGATGACCTTTCTGGTGGTTGCCGCGCCGCAAAAAGATGGCGCGCTGTCGGTTGCCTCTCTGGGCGGCGAGGGCATTTTCACCGCCATTCTTATCAGCCTGTACTGTACCGAAATCATGCATCTGCTGACGAAGTACAATATCGGCTTTAAGCTTCCCGAACAGGTGCCGCCCAAAATCCGCCAGTCTTTCGATCTGCTGATCCCAATCCTGGTTATTTTCCTTACGCTTTATCCGCTAAATCTGCTTATGGAGAGCCATTTCGGGCTACTCCTGCCGCAGGCGATTATGTCCCTGTTCGCGCCAATCCTGTCCGCTGCGGACTCTTTGCCCGCTGTGCTGATAGCGGTGCTGCTGTGCCATCTGCTCTGGTTTGCCGGCATCCACGGCGCGGCGATCGTCGGCGGGCTGCTCCAGGCGTTCTGGCTGGCAAACCTGGGCATTAACCAGGAGGCGCTTAACGCGGGGCAGGAGGTGACCAAAGTCTTTGTTGAGCCGTTCTGGCAGTTCTTTATTACGGTAGGCGGCTCCGGTGCAACTATGGGGCTGGTGATCCTTTATCTGCGCAGCAAGTCCGCCCATCTGCGCTCGATTGGCCGCCTGGGTCTGGTTCCCGGCATGTTCAATATCAACGAGCCCATTATTTTCGGCTCGCCGGTAGTAATGAATCCGCTGCTGTTTATTCCCTTTGTAACTACGCCGCTGATCAACGCGGTTATCGCCTGGACAGCGACGCGCACCGATCTGATCAACCATGCTATTTCCCTGGCGCCATGGACCACGCCCGGCCCGATTGGTGCAGCCTGGTCTACGGGCTGGGACTGGCGTGCGGTGGTGCTGGTCGCGTTTCTGATTGGCCTGTCGGCATTGATTTATTACCCATTCTTCAAAATGTACGAACGCCAGCTGCTGCAACAGGAAGCGGAAATGGCTGACGGCATGGTTCTGGCTGAGGAGACCAAATAATGGATGCACCACAGGATATGGAAACGACGGTGATGGAGCTGATTATCCATGCCGGCGAAGCGCGCTCCGCTGCCATGCAGGCGCTCCAGGCGGCGCGAAAGCATAGCTGGGAAGAGGCGGAGGCCTCGCTGCTGGAGGCGACAAAAGCCGTGCGTGAAGCGCACAGGATCCAGACTGAACTGATCGGCGCGGACGAAGGCTGCGGCAAAATTCCGGTCAACCTGATCCTGGTGCATGCGCAGGATCACCTGATGAACGCCATGCTGTGCCGTGAACTGGTGGAAGAGATTATCTATCTGCATCGTGAGGTGCAGGAGCTGACCAAAACTCGTACGCAGTAATCTTTGAAAAGGAACCATTTATGTCTGACAAATTACCTGCTGATTTTTTATGGGGCGGTGCGGTCGCTGCTCATCAGGTTGAGGGCGGCTGGCAGGAGGGCGGCAAAGGCCCGAGCATTGTCGACGTGCTGACGGGCGGTTCGCACGGTGTGGACAGAGAAATCACCGACGGCGTGATGGCCGGTAAAAATTATCCCAATCACCTCGCTACGGATTTTTATCATCGTTACAGGGAAGATATCGCGCTATTTGCGGAAATGGGCTTTAAGTGTTTCCGCACCTCTATCGCCTGGACGCGTATTTTTCCGCAGGGCGATGAGGCCGAGCCTAACGAGGCGGGGCTGAAGTTTTATGATGACGTTTTTGACGAACTGTTAAAGCACGGCATTGAGCCCGTGATCACGCTGTCGCACTTTGAAATGCCGCTGCATCTGGTTAAACAGTATGGCGGCTGGCTTAACCGGGAGCTGATTGACCTCTTTGTGCGCTACAGCGAAGTGGTGCTGAAGCGCTATAAGCACAAAGTGAAATACTGGATGACCTTTAACGAGATCAATAATCAGCGCAACTGGCGCAAGTCGCTGTATGGCTACAGCAACTCCGGCGTCATTTTTACCGACCACGAAAACCCTGAAGAAGTGATGTACCAGGTGCTGCATCACCAGTTTGTCGCCAGCGCCAGAGTGGTAAAGCTGGGCCATGCCATCAATCCGGATTTTAAAATTGGCTGCATGCTGGCGATGGTGCCGCTCTATCCCTGGTCCTGTCATCCGGACGACGTAATGTACGCGCACAAAGCAATGCAGCAGCGCTATCTGTTTGGCGATGTGCATATGCGGGGAGCTTATCCTGCCTGGGTTCGCAAAGAGTGGGCGCAGCGCGGATTCACTATCGATATGGCGCCGGAAGACGAGCAGACGCTGCGGGAAGGCTGCACCGATTACCTTGGTTTCAGCTACTACATGAGTAATGCCGTAGAGTACTCGACCGCCCAGCAAACTGACAATACACCGCTGGAGGCGTTCCCCGGCAGCCGCAAAAATCCGCACGTAAAAGCTTCCGACTGGGGCTGGCAGATCGATCCGGTCGGCTTGCGCTACACGCTTAACGTACTCTATGAACGCTACCAGAAACCGCTGTTTATCGTGGAAAACGGCTTCGGCGCGTTTGATAAGGTTGAGGAGAACGGCGAGATCAACGACGACTACCGTATCAGCTACCTGCGCGAGCATATCGTGCAGATGAAAAAAGCCGTGCTGGAGGATGGCGTCGATCTGATGGGGTTTACGCCCTGGGGCTGTCTGGACTGCGTCTCTTTCGGTACGGGACAGTACGATAAGCGCTACGGCTTTATTTACGTTAACCGCAGCGATGACGGCAGCGGCGATTTCTCCCGCGCCAAAAAGAAAAGCTTTGACTGGTATAAAAAGGTTATCGCTTCTGACGGTGCATCCCTTTAAATCCGGCTGACCGGAAAGGCCTGACGGGCGGCGTGATGCCGCCCGCCAACAAGCCGGAGTGAATGATGAGAATTGCAGCTTACGATATCGGCGGTACCGCCTTAAAAATGGGCGTGCTGAACGAGAAGGGCGAGATCCTGGCGCAGGAAAAAACGGCGGTCCCGAATTTTTCCGGCGAGCACATACTGGCTTCGATTCAGGCATGGCTGGCGAGCCATTCCGAATGCGAAGGAATAGCCCTGAGCGTTCCCGGCTACGTCGATCCCTGGACAGGCTTTATTACGATGGGCGGCTCCCTGCGCGATTTTGACGGCTTTGCTTTACAGGCGTGGCTACAAAATAAAACAGGCCTGCCCGTTAGCGTAGAAAACGACGCCAACTGCGCGTTGCTGGCCGAACGCTGGCTGGGCAACGCGCAGACGATGCGGGATTTTCTGATGATGACCATCGGCACGGGCATTGGCGGCGCGCTTTTTTGCAACGGCGAGCTGGTGCGCGGGCATCGTTTCAGGGCGGGAGAATTCGGCTACCTGCTTAGCGAGCGGCCGGGCGCGGGACGGCTGAACAGCTACACCATGAATGAAAACTGCACGCTGGCGGTCCTGCGCAGGCGCTACGCGCTGGTAAGCGACAGGCCGCTGGAAGCGGTCACGGGTGAAGAGATATTCGCCGGCTATGACCAGGGAAATAAAATTTGCGTCCGGCTGGTTACACAATTTTATCAGGATCTTTGCTCGGGCATTTATAACCTGGCGCATCTGTTCGATCCGCAATGCATCTTCCTGGGCGGAGGCATAACCGAACGGCCAGGCTTTATCGACGAGATCAAAGCGCATCTGGGCTGGTATGGCCTGACGGTGTGTGTCGCCAGAGCCAGCCATGGCAACAGCGCGGGGCTGACGGGCGCGGTGTATCACTACCTGAACAGCCAGCATAAATAAAGCCCAGCGGGTTTTATTCAGTCATTCATCATCCATGCGGTGAGGGGCAGGGCTACCTGCTTTCAGCCCACTCTCTGTCTGTCCGCTCATTCAAGGAGCTTTTTGTATGCAAAACAAAATAAAGATTGTCACCATCGGCGGCGGATCCAGCTATACCCCGGAACTGATCGAAGGGCTGATCCTGCGCAAGGATCGGTTACCCATAGCGGAATTCTGGCTGGTGGATATTGCGGACGGCGCCGAAAAAATGGAAATCGTCGGCAATATGGCGAAGCGTATGATTGCGGCGGCCGGACTGGACTGGCAGGTTCATCTGACGCTCGATCGTAAAGCAGCGCTGAAAGATGCCGACTACGTGACCACGCAGTTTCGTGTAGGGCTGCTGGATGCTCGCCTGAAGGATGAGGTTATCCCGCTGGCCAACGGCCTGCTGGGGCAGGAAACCAACGGCGCGGGCGGGCTGTTTAAAGCGTTCCGCACCATTCCCGTTATTCTGGAAATTATTGACGATATGCGTGTGCTTTGCCCCAACGCCTGGCTGGTCGACTTTACCAATCCGGCCGGGATGGTGACGGAAGCCGCGATAAAATACGGACAATGGGAAAAAACGGTGGGGCTGTGCAACGTGCCTTTCAGCCATATCACCCAGGCCTGCGAGCTGCTGGCGATCCCCGAGGCCGAACTAAACTTCAAGTTCGCCGGGCTTAACCATTTTCACTGGCACCGCGTCTGGGACAACAAAGGAAATGAACGCACCGCCGAGCTGATCGATAAAATCTATGCGCCGGAACAGCGCGATCGCTCTGATGAAGGACTGAAAAATATTCACCAGATCCCTTTCCACTATGAGCAGGTCAAACACCTTGGCATCCTGCCGTGCGGCTATCATCGCTATTACTATTTACAGGAGCCGATGCTGGCGCACGCTATTGAAGAATTCAGGCAGTATGAAACGCGTGCCGAGGTGGTGAAAAAAACCGAAAAGCGGCTGTTTGAACTCTATAAGGATGTCAATCTTAACTACAAACCGGAAGAGCTGAGCCAGCGCGGCGGCGCCCACTACAGCGATGCGGCCTGCGATCTGATCGCCGCTATCCAGAATAACACCGGTAAACAGATGGTGGTGTCAACGCGCAATAAAGGCGCCATTGCCGATCTGCCTTTCGACTGTATTGTGGAAGTGACGGCAGCTATTACCGCGCATGGCCCGAAGCCGCTGCGTTGGGGAGCGCTGCCGCCTGCGGCGCGAGGCATGATCCAGCTGATGAAGGCGATGGAGGAAACCACTATCGAAGCGGCCGTGACCGGCGATTATGGCGCGGCGCTGCATGCGTTTACTATCAATCCGCTGATCCCGGCTGGCGATACGGCCATCAAATTGCTGGATTCGCTGCTGTATGCCCATAAGGCATATCTGCCGAAATTTGCCGAAAAAATAGCGCAAATAGAGCGGGATAAGCCGGAAATCGTCGCGTTTGTCGACCAGCTGTTGGCGGACCGCAAAGCGCATGCCTGACGGCCAGCACCTGCCGCCCGTGTCGGCCAGCACCTGCCGCCCGTGTCGGGCGGCAGCCCGTATACCTGATATCCTCCTGCTGCCATCGCTGCCCTTTTTAAAATAAGGTGAAGCCACGCCTGCTCAAAGGCGCAAAGATCCCTTCTCCCCGGAGGCCGATCAGCTCTTTATTCAGCGCCGTTACAGGTTTTAGCGCGCTATCGGTTTATTGTCCTCTGATTTCTGACGGCAATCATGCTGTTCTTTTTTAAATTCACTGCTGACAGGGAACCTGGCGGTCTGTGGTGGGGGAGTACTGTTTGTGGTCGGCGATGGCGAACGCTGAACCTGTTCATCTGAAACCGTTATAAAAGGCGCAAGGTTGCTGTGTCAGGTCTTTGCCATGCTGATAAATGCTTGCGCCTTGATAAAAATCACCCGGGCGGTGCTCTGAAAATAAGACTCAGTAAGAGCAATAGCCGCCTTTATGATGGGAACCGGTACCGCCATGGGGATGTTGTCCCTTAGGGCAGGCGAATGCTGAAGCAGACAGCACGGCCAGCAGGGAAGCCAGCAAAAGCAGGGTCGTTTTTTTCATCTCTGTTCTCTGTAAGTAACGAAGCAAAGATAATATACGCTTATAAATTGCAATAAGGATCCTGATAAAAAAACAGTACTGCCATGCTCTTTCAGCTGGTGCTGTCTGGCTCAGCCTGGGGCGCTAATATAAGCAACGGTAACTAATAAAGTTTCGTCATAAAAGGATGGGTCATGGCTGCCTGGGGCGCGTGAAAAAAGGAACAGGCATGGGCGGCCTGCCGTTTTTCGCTGCTACGCTTATCGGAAAGGAGGAGATTATGTGCGGACGTTTTACTCAATACCGATCCCGTGAGGCTTATCTGGAAGCCTTGAGTAACGGCATCGAGCGGGATATCGCTTACGATCCAGAACCGCTTGGCCGTTATAACGTGGCGCCAGGAACGCGCGTACCGTTGCTGAATGAACGTGACGCGACGCTTCATCTTGATCCTGTTCATTGGGGATACAGCCCGGTATGGTGGCACAAGCAGCCGCTGATTAACGCTAAATCGGAAACGGCGGCGACGGGCAAAATGTTTAAGCCGCTCTGGCGCAGCGGGCGGGCGATAGTTATGGCCGACGGCTGGTACGAATGGAAACGCGACGGCAGTAACAAGCAGCCTTACTTTATTTATCATCAGAGCGGCGAGCCGCTTTTTTTTGCGGCCATCGGCAAAGCGCCTTTTAACAAAGAGGACGAACATGAGGGCTTCCTGATCGTAACGGCCGCCAGCGATAAAGGACTGCTGGATATTCACGATCGTCGGCCGCTGGTGTTGACGCCCGAAGCCGCGCTTGCCTGGATGAGTGAGAAAACCACCCCGGAACAGGCGAGCGGGATAGTAAAAGAGGGGGCCGTCCCGATTGACGAATTCGCCTGGCATCCGGTTAGTAAGGCCGTAGGCAATATCAAAAATCAGCGTCCCGGGCTGATTGATGAGGTTGAAACGGCCTGAGTTCACACCCTAAAACATCCCTTTCCGCTGCAAACAGCAAGAAAATCGCAAGGGCAGGCGCTATGAAATTAAAATTGTTACTTAGCCTGGCGGTAATATTTTTTTGTGCAGGCCCGGCGCTGGCTGCCCGGCTGTCGGACGAGGAGGTGCAGCAGCGGATCGTAGCCGAGTCCATTGCAGATTATTCCGGCAGCTGCGCCTGCCCGTTTAATTCAGCCAGAAACGGCAGTCGCTGTGGTAAACGAAGCGCCTGGAGCAGACAGGGCGGTGAGGCGCCGATTTGCTATGTAAAAGAAGTGACGGCGGAAATGATTAATCAATGGCGAGCAGCCCATAACGAGGATCAGGCGGCACGCCGTGCCGCCGGAAACATCAGGCCTGTTTAGGCTGACCGTTGGATGCCATGATACCGCCATCGACCGGCAGATTAACGCCGGTGATATAGCGGGCGTCATCGCTGGCAATAAAGGCAATAGCGCTGGCGATATCCTCCGGTTCACCTGCACGCGCCAGCGGAATGCGCTCATAGAACTTATTCAGCAGCTGCTGGTTATCTTTCATCTCTTCCGTCAGATCGGTAAAGGTAAAACCGGGACAGATGGCGTTTACGCGTACGCCGTCTTCACCATAGTCCAGCGCCAGCGAGCGGGTAAAATTGGTGACCGCGCCCTTGGCGGCATTATAAACGCTCATTCCCCAGTCGCCACCCAGCCCGGACACGGAAGAGACGTTAACCACGTTGCCTTTGCTTTTCAGCAGCGCGGGCATAAAGTAATGCACGCAGTAAAACACGCCGTCCAGGTCAACCTTCATCAGATTTTTCCAGTCGTCCAGCGCGATCTCATGAATTCGGCCCTGAACGATCTGGCCGGCATTATTCACCAGGACGTCCACCCGGCCATATTTATCCAGCACGTTTTTGGCAAGCCGTTCTACCTGTTCCGCCTCGCCCACGTCGCAGGCTGCGACCAGATGCTCACCCTGAGCCAGTTTCGCCAGCGTCTTATCCAGCTTTTCTTTCGTGCGGCCTACCAGCACCACGGAAGCACCTTCGCTGGCGAAGCGTTCTGCCGCAGCCTGACCAATACCGGAACCTGCACCGGTTACCACCACGACTTTTTGCTGAAAACGGGCCATATTAACCTCCTGTTGAAATGAATCTCTTGTTAAAACGCTCCGTTAACCCTGGCAGCCCCGCGAAGGATCGCAAGCCTCGCAAAAAGCGTATGAGCTTAACTTGCTGTTATTAATCTTTTTTTTCAGTAAATTCAGAATGTAACTTTTTTTGAATGTAACAGATCGGCCTGCATTTCCATGCAGAGCAGATCGCCTGCCAGCGCAGAGTGATAAACCGATTGTCTGAGCAGCGTGAAGCCATGACGCTGGTAAAATGTCATGGCGTCCGGCGTGGAAGAAAGGGTGAGCGTGGTAATACCCCTTGAGAGGGCCTCATTTTTTATAGCCGTCAAAATTTGCGTGGCGTACCCTTTGCCCATATGGCCCGGCAGAGTAAAAATGGCCTCCACGCTGTGCGTTTTATTGTCGAGAAAGCCTGTTGCCACGGGAAATCCCGGCGCGTCTGCCACAAAAAAGGGATGCTGAACAATGGCCTGAAGATAGCCAGCAGGCATCTTGTCTGGCGTCCAGGCCATGACCTTCTCTTCACCGTAGGATGCTCTACAACCGGCACGGATAGCCAGGTTACGTATTTGCCATAGCGCCCGCGCTTCTTCCGGGCGTGCCCGTCTGATCATCGGCTTGACCTTAGCCAGCGTCGCTGGAATAACGTTTGATGTTAAAACCTTCTTCTTTTACCGGCGCGACAAAATAGCGGCTGGTAAGCTCATATTCTTTCTCTGTAACGGCAAAGTCATGACTTTTGACCTGATTTCTTAACGCCAGCCGGGCTTTGCACAAGCTGTCTGGCTCATCCAGGAAATGCAGGATGTGCATACAGCGGGCCTGCTCGACAATGCGTTTCATCCACTGACGTTGCGCAAGCGTATTCGCCGGAAAATCAAGCGCTACGGAAGTGCCCGTTGCCCTTTTTACAGCAAACCGTTCAGGACGAGCGAAGATGCATTAAAAACAGCGCCAGATGGTAAAGCAGATCTTCTACGGCGAACCTGATGGGCACCGAACAGTTGATAACCAGTACGGCTAAAATCAGTAAAATTACGCAGCTTGTTATAATACGTGGCATTATCACCTCTCTGCGCCCCTGGAGCGGCAAACCCAATGGAACCGGAAAAAGTTGTAAACATAGTTAAACACGACGATATAAGGCAAAAAGAAGGCAACCAGCGCTATTTGCAACATAAAGGCTTTTAACAATAAGCGGTAAACCACCGGGCGTTATCGGGATCGGAACGGCAAGCAGTCCGGCTTCAAAAAGAACCGCGTGAAGGATCCTGAAGGGCAGGCTCCGCCTGAAACCCGATTTTATTTGAACAGCATCAAACAGGCGATTAAAAATAACCTTACTCAGCATTGCCGTGATGGCGTACAGCTTCGCCAGCGCGACGGATTGCGTTGCGGGCACGGCTAATCTCGCCGCCAGCACGAGCGCAATCGGGGCATTAGCCACCACCTCAAAAAGTATTGAGTGAAAAACCCTTTCTTTCAACGTTTTGTTTAACACTGTTTCCATTAAAGTTTCCGATAATCTCAACGGCTGCGTCCGGCAGGCAGGCGGTTACGGGCCGGTAGGGTAGCAATCCTGCTTAGCGGAAACTTTGTCTGCCATCATTTCTTGTCTTTATCGCGCGCTCCCGAACGCATAAAACAGGTTGACGCACCCTATGGCGTCATTTCTGAGACTAAAAGCGGAAAAAACTTGATAAACTGCTGGTCACAGCAGAAGCGACGTCTTTCACAGGATAAATGCTGCGCTGGCTACCTTTTCTTTGCGGCCTCATCGCTCTACAGGCAGCGTCATAGCGTTGAACCGCATGGTTCCCTTATCAACACTCACGGGTCGTCCGTTTCATTGCCTGGCTTTTCCGAATCAGCACCAAATAAATTTACAGGACCCTCACGCGTACGCATTTCCCGCACTAATGTAAAAATATCAACTACTCCAGCTGTGCTAAATCGAATTTTCTATTCCTGGCGCAGACCGGGATTTTTTCTCGTCCATTTGAGAAGACGCTGAAGCAGAAAGGGGGCTCTATGTTCATTCATGAAATGGTAGTGAGGATTGGTGTGGTATCTTCAGCCGGAGCGAGTGTGGCGAGTCAGTTAGGTGGCATGAACTACAGCGTGTTGTTTGGCTCCTTTGCCGGAGCGGTGTTTTATGTTGCCGGCGCAGCTGACATCGCTTTGCGCGTGCGGGCTGCTTATTTTGTTGTCTCATGGATCGTGGGCGTGTTCGGCGCCGATGTTGTCGGCGCCAAACTGGCTGGCCTGTTGGGGTATAGCGACAGGCCGCTGGATGGGCTTGGAGCGGTACTGCTCTCGGCGCTGGCCATTAAAACCTTAACATTCTTTAATCAGCAGGATCCGGCCGCCTGGCTGGCCCGCATCAAAGGAGGCTTTCATGGTCACAAATGATCCTATGGTGATTACCAATGTGATCACCTGCTCGGCAATTGCCCTGCGGCTAATGTTTTTCCGTAAGCCCGGCGCGCACCATGAATGGTGGGCATCATGGCTGGCCTATCTGCTGGTGCTGGCCTATGGGTCGGTTCCGTTTCGTTATTTCTTCGATGATTACAATCACAGCAGCTGGGCCTCTCTCATCATCAATCTGGTGTTCTGCGCGGCGGTATTTCGCTCAAAAGGCAATGTAGCGGAGATCCTTGCCGTGCTGCGCCCCGGTAGATGAAATCTTCGCCTGCCGGTCAGCTTGTCTTACTGGCAGGAGTTCTTTTTTTGAACGGCACTGTTAAGGTTATACGTGGTATTAATATATTATTCTTACCTAAGCTAAATTAGTGTAATAAATACATGTTTACTCTGCCGCTTATCTACAAATGTGTTGCACGTTCCTCTCAGACATAACTTGCTGTATTAAAAGGCCGACAATCCCCGACTTCGCTATTAATAAATCGTTTCCTTTTGCCATGGGAATAAAGCCAAATCCGCCAGAAATGTTCTGTTACGGGAAAGTTTCATTAATAATGGTAAAACCAGCGATTTCCTTACATTATTTACCCGTGGTAGCTAATCTTCATTGGGTTTACAACTTTCTTCTGCCAGGATTAGTCTGTTTTTCCCTTTAATCCCCTGCAGATTTGCCGGATAAAGAAACATTTTCCGGTAAAAGAGGGGTAAAAATGGCAAAAAAGTTAAATCTGTTTAAATCAAGGGTTGAGATGCTAAGCCATTGCTCAGTAAAATAGGGCCAAAACTCAAATCAGGAGAATTTCGTGTCAGAAGCTGCGTATGTCTATCATCCGGAACGGCTGGAAGAAGCGAAGAATATCGCTTTGGGGTGGCGAATTGTGGGCCAGATGGAGCCGCAAACGCTTGAGGATGCTATTCAAATGTTGCGAGACAGCTCGGCCTACGCTGCACAGGTTTACGATCTGCTTTACGCCGAAATCGCTGAGCATCAAAAAGCGCAGGAAAACCGCTAATTACCTTCGGGCCAGCGAGCCGGCCCGATAGCGTTGCCAGGTTTCCCAGCATTTTTGCGGATCGACATTAGCGTATCCGCAAAAAGGATCCAGAGTGCGGGCTATATTATCCGGTACCTGAACCAGCGTGGTGATATCCCGAATCTTTTCCACTTCTTCTTCCGTTAACGGCGAGCCTTTACGCCATTCAGCCTTCGCCAGTAGCCCTCCCAGCGCAGGAACCGATATAACTGCCATAGTTGCGTCTCAATTAATTGCCTGCTCAGATCGTCGGCTCGCCCGGAGAAAACTTTAGGTTGTTACGAAATTTAAATTTATTTAAATAAATTTTAACAACTCATTAAAGTAATAAAAGAGGGGGGGGGGATATATCAGTGCGGTTTCAGTTTTCGGATAAAAAAATGCCCGCAAAGAGGATAATCACGGGCCAACACCAGGGAAACTTGATAGAAGAATAGTGGCATGAAGACGGTAAAACGCAACCGTCAAGGGGCAAAAATCGTTATAATAACGCCTGAAGTGCGAGGGTTATCAAAATTCTTCTGCAATCAGCCACTGGTCCGCTTCATCGAACATTTCTTCAATAATTCTCAACATTACCGATTTGTCGCTTTTGCTGGCGTCCGTTTTCACGCCGTTTGCCTGCATAGGTTTTACTTTGACATCGGCATCGGGGAAAACTCGCTTAATGCGCTTTTCCAGTTCATCTAAAATCAGCTGCTGCGCGTTTGGTAAGCCCGCAACGTTGCGCTTATCGTAAATCAGTTCAACAAACATGAGAGGGGTCCTGGTTATCAGTGCTGGATAAAAATACAGTTAAATCTGCCTGGCTTCAACCGAAATTTGTTGATGGCGGCGATAACTTTCCTTATCTGGTCGAGACTTGCGACCCCTCCCGCTGCGCAGCAATTATCAAAAATTGCTGTGCACATAGACTACACTTCCCTCGGTTAACTTAAGGAGAGAAAAGATGAAAAAATTGTTACTTTTTCCACTGATTGCTGCCGCCACTTTGCTGAGCGGCTGTGCAAATGACCATATCATCCATATGCGCGACGGCAGCACAAAGGTTGTTGAAGGAAAGCCGGAAATCGATAAGGCGACCGGTATGGTTATCTATACCGATGAATCCGGCAGGCAGCAGGCGGTAAACCAGGCGGATATTAAAGAGATGAGCAGCCTGTAGCGCAGACCAGGCCACTTCCGATTGCGGCCCAACCACGATGCGGGCAGGATACTGTGCCAGATCTGTCAGACACTTGCCCGGAGAATGCTCATGCTTCGTTTACTTGCCCTCGGCGGCCTTTGCGCCTGTTCCTTTTTCGCTCAATCCTCTGAAGGCACGGCGCCGTTGCAAAACAGCGAATATCAGATCACCTGCCCTGGCAGGCCGACCATGACCGTCACCAACGCCCAGTATGGTCTGACCACGGTACTGTGGGCGGGTGATAATTTCCAGATTGCGTCGGGCAGCCAGCAGTCCCGCACCGATAACGGCGATAAAGTGGCTATCGTACTGTTTCGCAACGGTGACCAGATGGTGATGAACAAAAGCACTAACGAGACTTTTTTCTCGTATGAGGGCAGGAAAACCCTGGTTTCCTGTAGCCGCACCGGCGAACGTGAAAACAGTACGGTAACGCTGCAACGTACCGATGCGTCGGGAAAGGTCGAATCCTGAGTAGTCAGCCGGGCAATCTTGCCGGAGGGCCTGAGCGAGCCGCAACCTTTTACGTATAAAAGAGGAGCCTGTGACTATCAGAATAACGCACCAGCCTGGGGCGGACGAACTGGCGGAAATTGAAGCCGGCCTGCGGGCTTATAACTCGCAGTTTATGGCTATCGGCGAGTTAAAAAGCATTGGCGCATTTATTGAAGATGCCAGCGGCAAAAAACTGGCTGGCCTGACGGGTTCAACGGCGGGCAACTGGTTGCGCATCAATATGCTTTGGGTAAGCGAAGCATTGCGTGGGCAGGGGACAGGCACGGCGCTAATGCAGGCGGTGGAAGAAGAGGCGCGTCGACGCGGCTGCCTCTACGCTCAGGTCGATACCGCCAGCTTCCAGGCCCGGCCTTTCTATGAAAAACAGGGCTACGTCGTCCGGCTGGTGCTGGATAACTATCCGCGCGTGCACCAGCGGTTTTACCTGACGAAAACGCTGTAGCCAGCAAAAAGCGATTAATCTCCGGGCCGCTGACGCAGATCCAGCGGCGAGTTCTCCGCCTCGTCCAGCAGCGCCAGCCAATCCCGCATCGTTACTTCCTGCCAGGACAGATGGCCTTTTGTGGTTCCCATCAGCACCACGTCCGGGCGCAGCGCCCGATAAAACTCCAGCGTTTTTTTCAGATCGGCCTCGTTGCTTTCCGGCACCAGCACGGTTACCCAGCGCTGGTGGCTAAGGCTAATGGTATCGCCGACAAACAGGTAGGTTTTGCCATAGGGTGAAGCATAAAGGTAGGTGGTGCTGCCCGGCGTGTGACCCGGCGTGGGCACCACGTGCAGGCTGCCGCAGTGTACTTCCGCCTGATTAAAGGTGTCGTCCGCTTCGGCGAACGAACTGACGGGGCCGAGCGCGCGGTTATGGCAATAGAGCGCCGAATTAAAGCGCTGCTGCAGCAGTCGCGTGCCCGGGCCTGCCTCGTGCCAGTGGGTCAGATAGTGGCGAAAAATCCCGCCGAGATCGCTGATAATATTATGGTCTTCATGATCCTCGACGCGTGAAATCAGCACGTTGCCACGTGAAAGCTTCAGCAGAAAACCGTGCATCATCACTTCCGGATCGCGTTCGCCCGGCGGAAACTCCGGCGTCGAGATCCACAGATCGTCATACAGCTGCTTCATGGATGCTCCCGCAGTACCGCATGCCCTGACAGAGTCAGCCTGCCGACATCGCCTGCGACCCGCAGCTGGCCATGCGCGCCAAGCGGCAGCGTGACGGTGTTCCAGTGATGGCCAAATTCCAGCCCGGTCACTACCGGCAGGCCGGTCAGCTCGCGTATCAGCGTCCACACGCTGTCAAAGTCATAGCCGTTGTCGTACTCGCTGAGTTTTACGCCGGTAAAACTACCGGTGACAATGGCTTTCTGCCGTGCCAGCACGCCGTGCTGCGCCAGCTGCAGCAGCATTCTCTCCACGCGGAAAGGGTGCTCGTTAATATCCTCAATCACCAGGATACCGCCGTCAATATCCGGCAGCCACGGCGTACCAATCAGCGAAGTCAGCATCGCCAGATTTCCGCCCCAAACCGTGCCCGAAACCTTTACATCCTGTGGCGCAGTGGGCCATTCCAGCGTGAATTCAGGCGAGGTTAGCGCCCGCCAGAAATGATCGAGGGTGAAATCAGAAACGACCTCCGCGCCAAAATTGCCTGCCAGCATCGGGCCGCTGAAGGTTTGTCCGCCCGCCTTCAGCAGCGCCATCTGGATCACGGTAAAGTCGCTGTGGCCGCAAATTGCCAGCGGACGCTCGCGCAGACGCGCCGCCAGCGCGGCGGCATCGAAACCGGGAAGCAGCCGGGTCGCGCCGTAGCCGCCGCGCACCGCCAGCACAATATCCGCTTCGACCTGTCGTAAATCCAAATCCTGTAGCCGTTGCTCGTCGCTACCGGCAAAGCGTTGGCTGCGACGGGCGATCGTTTGCAGGTTATTCACCTGATGACCCTGCTCCTGCAACCGCCGCACGGCAAGCTGCGCTGCCGCCTGATTCTGGCAATAGCCGGAAGGCGCGATCAAATGAAAAGTGCGTGGAGTAACGGACATAATCTTCACTTTTATCCTTAATTGGCTAAATTTTGGCCCTTATTCAACGGTTTTTCGTCGCGGTAAAGCTGTTAGCCTTGTACTTTCAGGCGGGACATCTGTTTTTTGCGCAGGGTTAATGAATCATTTTACGCAATACAGGGTCCAATACGGCTGATAATGACGAAAAGCGCAGCTGAAGTCATCCACCGCTGCGCTAAATTAAGAGTTTCGGTAATATTATCCCGGCAAATCGCCGCTATGATAAAACGCGAAGCTAAAGCTGAGAGGAATAAAATAGCGTGAAGAGCATAAAAACAGTGGCGATCGTGAGTATGCTCCTGCTGGCAGGGTGCGCGAGCCAGCCGCATAAACCGAATGAACATCAGCGGCAAACCCCGCTCACCAAGGCGCCGCCGGGGAAGGTCGCTCAGGCCTGGTCGCTGTTTACGGAAAACGCCGCGCATAACTATGGCGTCGATCAGAAGCTGGTTGAGGCGATCATTTCTGTGGAATCGGGCGGCAATCCAACGGTAGTCAGCAAGTCGAATGCCATTGGATTGATGCAGATAAAAGCCTCTACGGCGGGCCGGGAAGTCTATCGGGTACAGGGCCGTCGCGGGCAGCCAAGCACCTCGGAGCTGCGCGATCCGGTGAAAAATATCGATATCGGTACGGCTTATCTGAAAATTTTGCAGGATAGTTCGCTGTCGGGGATCCGCGATCCGAAAACGCTGCGCTACGCCACTATTGTTTCCTATGCCAATGGTGCAGGCGCGCTGCTGAGAACGTTCTCACGCGACAGGGATCGGGCTATCGCCATGATCAACGCCATGACGCCGGAAGAGTTTTATCAACACGTACAGAATAAGCATCCGGCAGCGCAGGCGCCGCGCTACTTGTGGAAGGTGACCACGGCCTACCGGACGATTTAGCGGACGCGCGGCCTGATAAAGTTCGCTGCGTTAGCGGGGTTGCTTACGGCTACTGAAAGCGGGTGGCTTTTTCGCGCGCCAGCCGTTCCAGCGAGAAAATCACGTTCTGTAACAGGCGCTCCTGGCTGAAATCCAGCGAGGCGAAGCGAAAGCTCAGGCGCGGCGTGACCACGGTTTCATTTTTATTACCTACCACGCTGCGCTCGCCGACGTTAATCAGCGTGGCGTCCGCCTCAAGGCGACCATATTCGCCCAGTTCAATACACACTTTCTTAAAGATTTCGCCACCCTCAAGGCTTTCCGGAATGGGAGAATCGCTTAACACGCCGATACCGCCCAGCGAGAGATCCTGAACTCGCATCCGGCCCTGGCCGCTGCCGTCCGGCCATTTGACGTAGCAGTAAAAAATTGGGTCAAGCGGGACGGCTACGCGAAAGAACTCACGTCGTTGGATCATCAACAGCTCGTCGGGCAGCCCGGCGCCAAAGGCGGGCAGGCCTTCATGACTGTCGTTTTCAAGCGCGTTAAGCGTAAACTCGACTTTTGCGCCGTAGGTTTCTGCAGCCAGATGCAGTTCATCCATTTCCAGCGCCAGCTGGTTTTCATACTCATTGCTGCCATAGTCGACGATCAGGCGCTCTTTATCCACGTACAGCAGCCGCGTAATAAACTGGCCTCTTGCATGAGAAACCAGAACAGGCGTCTGATTTTTCAACAAGTTTTTTAATACGGCAAGCACGGCGAGCGGGCCGCGCTTGAGATATTGTTCTTTTTCTTCTTCTTTCACGTCCTGCTCCGATTGGGTGTCAGAAAACACGCACCTGGCGGTGTTACGTCAAATTATCGGCATCGGCGCGTGACGCTTTAGCCGGTCCGGAAAAAAAATTGCAAAAAGTTTGGCTTTAAATCACAGAGTTAGAAATCTTGCCTATACTTATGCGGTCTAATCAGTACAAGCAAAGGAGCAGTAAATGGGAATTTTGTCATGGATCATTTTCGGTCTGATTGCCGGTATCATCGCTAAGTGGGTTATGCCGGGTAAAGATGGCGGCGGTATTATTATCACCGTGATCCTGGGCATAGTCGGTGCCGTGGTCGGCGGTTGGATCAGTACGCTGTTCGGTTTCGGCAAGGTAGACGGCTTCAACTTCGGCAGCTTTATCGTGGCGGTCATTGGCGCCATCGTTGTGCTGTGGATCTACCGTAAAGTCAGAAGCTGATCGCGCAGCGGTAAAGCTTACTGAGAAACCCCACGCTTCGGCGTGGGGTTTTTCTTATGTGCCTCAGAAATCGTAGCCGACGGTGGCCATCACCGAACGTTCTGCTCCCCAGTAGCAGTAGCCCGTGCCGTAGCAGGCCGCGACGTAGTGACGGTCGGTGAGGTTAGTGGCGTTAAGCTGCACAAACGCGCCTTTCAGGCTGGGGTTCCAGACGCCAAGATCGGCCCGTACCGAAGCGTCAAACAGCGTGACGGAGGGCAGGCGCGTGGTGTTTTCATTGTCCGCCCACTGCTTGCCGATATAGCGCACGCCCGCGCCCGCGCTGACGCCCCATGCAAACTGATATTTGCCCCAGAAAGAGGCCATTGAATTTGGCGTCACGTAAGGCGTGTGGCCGTCGTTGCCGTCCACGGCATCCTTATAACGGACGTGATTAAGCGTATAGCTGGCCAGCGTGCTCAGGCGCGGCGTCCACTGGTGATGGGCTTCCAGCTCCAGCCCCTGCGAATGCACTTTGCCTGCCGGGTCGTAATAAGATTCCTTGACCACGCGGTTGCCTACATCTTTCTGCGTTAAATCGTACACTGCCGCGCTATAGAGATCCGAGGTGCCCGGTGGCTGATATTTTACGCCGGTTTCATACTGCTCCGAGGTGGTTGGCTGCAGCAGATTGCCATTAATATCGGAAAGGGACTGCGGCGTAATCGCCTGGCTGTAGCTGACGTAAGGCGAAACGCCGTTGGCAAAGGCGTAAAGCAGCGCGGCGCGCCCGCTGAGATGATCGTCCTGGCGGCGATGCTTGTCTGCCGTCGCATCGTTCTCCGTTTGCGATACGATACGGTCGTAACGTCCGGACAGATCCAGATGCCACTGCTGCCAGATCATCTCATCCTGCAAATAAACACCGGTCTGATAGTAGCGGCGCTGCGAGCGGGAAAAATCGTAATTCGGCTGCGGCCCCAGCGCTTCACCCGTGCGCGCGTTCAGCTGGCTGGCGTTGCCGCTGGCTTCGTTAAGATCGTTTTTATACTGATGGTACTCCGCGCCCAGCACGACTTTGTGTGCCAGCTCGCCCGTGGCGAAATCCGCCTCCAGCTGATTATCCAGCGCAAAGGCATCAAGTGACGAGCGGGAGCCGGAGTAATAGCGGTTCAGCCGATCCGCGTCAGCCGTATCCCAGCCGGTTTGATAAACCTGATCGAGATCGACATTGGAATGGGCGTAGCTGGCGTTAGAGCGGAAAGCCCAGGTATCGTTAAAGCGATGAGCAAATTCATAGCTGTAAATCTGCTCGTGCCGTTTAAACTGATCCAGAGCGCTGTCGCCATCGTAAAAGCCGGTACTCAGCTTGCGTCCGTTATGTTCGGTGATGCTGCCGTCACCGGGCACCGCGCCGTGATAGCCACCGGAAGGATCTTTCTGTAGATAAGCGCGCAGCAGCAGAGAAGTATCCTCATCCGGCTGCCAGAGCAGGGAAGGGGAAAGGGCGTATTTCTCTTCGCGCGTATGATCGTATTGCGTATCGCTGTGGCGGCTAAGACCGGTCAGCCGGAACGCCCACTGTTCGTTAATGGCATCGGTGTAATCGAAGCCGGTGCTGGTACTGTTATGGTTGCCCGCCGAGGCACGGAAATGGCCCTGCTGGCTGAATTGCGGACGCTTTGAACTTTCCATCACCAGCCCGCCCGGCACCGTTTGACCATAAAGCGCCGATGAGGGGCCCTTAATTACGTCGATACGTTCCAGAAACCAGGGATCGACCTGCAGTATATTATAACTGCCGGGATCGCTCATCAGCCGCAGGCCGTCCAGGAAGATATTATCCACGTCGCCGCCGTGGAAGCCGCGCAGCGAAACGGTATCGTAGCGGCTGGCTGCGCCGGCAAAATTCGTAAAAGCACCGGCGGTATAACTCAGCGCCTGGTTAACGTCGGTTGCCCCCTGATCTTCCATCTGCTGTCGGGTGACAACGGAAACGGCCTGCGCGGTAAGCCCCAGCGGCCGATCGGTCTTCATTGCGCCCTGGCTGGTGGTGGCGTTATAGCCGGAGGTCGGGGTAGTGGCCGTTTCGGCAGGTGCGGCGGTAACGACCAGCGTATCGGCGGCGCAAAGGGCAACAGGTGAGACAAACAGCGTGGTACAGAACAGCAGGCGTTTTTGAGCGAAAACCATGCTTTTTCCCTTTCAGAGTTCAAACAGAAAGCGCTGCCGGACTTGTTAACGGCTGGCAGCAAAAGTGTAACGAGTATGACAATCTTAATGATAATTATTATCTTTACAACTGCGGCGTACAATCCGTGATTTTTCTGATAAACGGCGTAGGGGAGAAGAGGAAAAGAAAGGCAGGAAAAACAGGCGATCCGGGATCGCCTGAAGGAAAGTGTTACTGGCCTTTAGTGATATCGCCGACGTTATTGCACACTACCCCTTTCGGGCAGTAGAGATCCATTAACTTCAGCGTGACGCCGTTGGTCCAGCCGAAGCCATCCTGTAGCGGGTATTCGCCGCCGCCGCCGCCGCCCAGATTATTGCCTTCCACCACATATTTTTCGACCAGCTTGTGTTCTTTATCATAGGTGGTCTGCACGTTTTTCAAAAAGCGCATGCCGATATCTTTCGCCAGCGTCTGCTTGCCATAGTTGTTCAGCCCTTCCACGGCGGCCCACTGCAACGGCGCCCAGCCGTTTGGCGCATCCCACTGCTGACCGTTGTTGACGTTGGTTGTTACCAGGCCACCTTCCTTCACCAGCTGCGCCTGTACCGCCGTCGCCGTACGGTTGGCCTGATCCGCTGTTGCCGCCTTAAGATAAAGCGGGAACAGCGTCGCGGCCGTCAGCTGCGGACGGACTTGCGCCATCTTCCAGTCATAGTCGGCGTACCAGCCCTGTTTTTCATCCCAGAAATAGCGGTTAATTGCCTGCTGGCGCTGTTCGGCCCGCTGCGCAAAGCGCTCGCTGGCGTCCGCCTGACCGGCCTCTTTATTGGCGCGCGCCAGCGTTTTTTCCAGATGAAACATCAGCGAGTTCAGATCGACCGGCAAAATAGCGGTGGTTTGAATCGATGAGATATCGTCAGGTTTAGCGAACCAGCGCGAGCTGAAATCCCAGCCGGAGGCCGCGCCGGAACGCAGATCGCGATAAAGCTCGCCCTTATCGCGCCCCTTAGCTTTTTCCACCGTTGCGATGTCGTCCATATAAGATTCGGTACGTGGCACATCACGGGCGTCCCAATAGCGGTTCAGCAGCGCGCCGTCTTTCAGCTTTACCAGCCGCTTGCTGGCTTCACCCGCTTTGAGACGATCGGCGCCGCTCATCCAGTAGTCATACTCTTTCTGCAGCTCCGGCAGATACTGGCGATAGACGCTGTCGCCTTTATGCGTCGCCAGCAGATCGACCATCAGGCTGAAGAAAGGCGGCTGCGAGCGGCTGAGATAATAGCTGCGGTTGCCGTTAGGGATATGGCCGTATTTATCCAGCAGCGAGGCGAAGTTATCCACCATATCCTGCACACGATCCCAGTGGCCGCTTTCCGCCAGACCAAGCATGGTGAAATAGCTGTCCCAATAGTAAATCTCCCGAAAGCGGCCGCCCGGCACGACATAAGGCTTGGGCAACGCCAGCAGAGAATCCCACTGGTTAACCGGCGTGGCGTTACGGGTCAGTACCGGCCACAGCCCGTCGATATGTTCACGCAGGCTCTGTCCGGCAGGCGGCACGTAGGCCGGGCCGTTGGTGGGCAGGGTGAAGTTAGTGTTCACAAATCGGCGCAGATCGAAATTGCGCTGTTTTCTCTGCATCTGCCAGTCTGCCAGAATCAGGCTGGGACTGGTTTTCGGCAGGGCGTCTGCGAAGGTCTTTTGATCGGGGAACAGTTTAGCGGCCTGCACCGCCTTAAACAACGGCCCCAGCGTCATATCGGGCGGCTGCGGCTGCCCATCGGCGGCAGCGGCGAAGCCAGCCTGCGTCAGCGCGGCAATCAGCAACGGCAGCGACAGCACGGTTTTCCATTGACGTTTTTCAACTTTCTGCATTAGTCGTTCTCCCTATCCCAATCGAATAGCTGTAAGTTATTGACCCTGAAACAAACTTTAGACGAAATTTCGGAGTTCGCCTCGATCGGTGCCGCGAAATGTGATGCGTCAGGCTTTTTGTCAACGGAGCGTGAAAGAAAATGGATACAAACTGGAAATATTTAATCAAATCTATTAAGCAAATAAAGTAAAAGCGGATTATTCAGGCTACGAGGGCTAATAGCTTACCAAAAACCATCTGACGTCAGCGGCAGTCCATAAAAATCCGATCACGGGAACGCTATATTTATGAAAGATCTTTTTTCGGTAATTGTTTATCTGGCTGTTTGCACGCTTGCCAACAAGCCGCTTCTGGATGTTACTGAAAAAAATCAGATGGTGAAATAATGAGAATAAAAACCACCTGTTTTGTGAAGAAGCATCCTCATTGCCGCGAAGAACGATAAATTACTTTTGCAAATCACTATTGTGGTTAATATATTACGGGTGCGTTAGGGGGACGTCACGGCTTTATCCTTTGTCGTGAAGAAAATTTTTTATCGTGACGCGGCGCGGGAAAGCATATTGCCGCAAGCGCTTGAGGTCCATTCAGGGATTGACAGAATTATTGGAAAAAGGAAAACCGGCATGACAACACACGGCGACAATATTTTGCAGACGGGCGGCGATCCTCGCGCGCTGGCGGAATTTTCCGCCCTGCGGCAGGAAATCGCCTTGCTCAATCAGCCTGGCGAGTCAGGCCCGGACTGGCAGCGCGTGGAGGCGCTCGCGATCGCGCTTTTTCGGGCGAACGGCATGGATTTGCAAAGCGTGGCCTGGTATACGTTGGCCAGGGCGCACAGCGCCGGGCTGCCGGGATTGTGCGAAGGCTTTGAAATTATTACGGCAATGATGAAACATCAATGGCCGACGCTCTGGCCACAGCCGCTTTCCGCCCGGCTGGCAATTGTGACCTGGCTGAGCGCCGGGATGCAACAATGTCTTAAGGAGCTCCAGCCGGAAGCAAGCGATCTCGATCTGCTTTACCGATTACAGGCGCAGCTGGAGCAAAATGTCAAAACGCTTGAGGTGCTGGCCTACAAGCATCTGAGTCAGCTTGATCGTCTGAACATCCAAATCAGCCAGCTTATAGCGCAGCTTACCGTGCCGGAACGCCAGCTCAAAGCTGACCGAACCATGCTGAAGATGGCGACCCTGGCGCGGGCCGGCCGCAGCGACGAGTTTACGCCGCTGGTTTATGTGCCGGGTGATTTGACCAGCACTGGCGCGCTTACGGTCAGTTTTAGTTTTTGGGAGCGTAGCCGGGGCTTTTTTGCCGGCATGGTTATCGCCTGCCTGCTGTGCGCTTCAGGCACGTGGGCTTTTCAGCTGATGCAGCCCGAACCGGATAAAGCGCAGCGGATTGCTCAGCTGGCCCGCCAGGTTACGCCAGAGCTGGGCGGGCAGGATAAAAACTGGCAGGAGGCCGTTATGCTGGCCGCGCTGCCCAGGGAGCAGCTGGTGCTGTGGCATACGGCGCGGTTGAGATTAAAAAAAATGCTGGCGCTGGCGAAAGTGCCGGAGGAGCAGCGTGCTGGCTGTCTTACCTATGCGGAATTAGAGGCACAGCTGGTCGCCCTTCGACAGCCTCTGGAAGCGATGCAGCCCGCAGAAGAGCTGTTGCGTCAGCTTGAGTCGAATCCGCTATCGCCGGTATTAAGAGGGAAGATAGAGAATCGTTTAAAACAGCTGCTGGCGCGCTACGCGCTTATTCTTCAGTCTGCCAGTAAAGCCGCTTCGGAGAATAATAAGTAATAGCCTGCGCGTTTTTTAAACCAATGGCGTTTCGCTGGCAATATTATAAAGAGAGTGGCGGGAACGGGTGTTCTGTTTCTTAACGGAGACTCTTTATCGTCGTAGCCAGGCGCGTAAGAAAAACCGGCCTGTTTTACCAGGCGTTTTCCAAAAATAACCCTGTGATATTTTATCAGGTTTATTTTTTACTGCGCGCTTCTGTTCCATCAGATATAGGGCGTAGGTTACTTTTTCAGGAAATAATCAGCGCCAGAAAAAGAAAGCATTGCGGATGATAAGCGAATTTAGCATATAAAGGGCGGGGCACTGTCGTTGTATTAGCGCGCCAGCAGCCGTTATCTGGCGCGCTCATGGCTGGCTCTTTTATCCGATAAAGGAGCCGTGGATTATTTAGCGCATTTACCGCACTGATTTTGCGTAATCAGCGTGAAAAAATCGTTGCCTTTATTATCAACCAGGATAAATGCCGGGAAGTTTTCCACCTCAATCTTCCACACTGCTTCCATTCCCAGTTCCGGGTATTCCACGCACTCCAGGCTCTTGATACTCTGCTGCGCCAGCACCGCCGCCGGGCCGCCGATGCTGCCCAGGTAAAAACCGCCGTGTTCGCGACAGGCATCGGTCACCTGCTGGCTACGGTTGCCTTTCGCCAGCATAATCAGGCTGCCGCCGTTGGCCTGTAAACGATCGACATAAGAATCCATTCGTCCGGCGGTCGTCGGGCCAAGCGAGCCGGAAGCGTAGCCTTCTGGTGTTTTGGCCGGGCCGGCGTAATAAACGGGATGATCTTTCAGGTACTGCGGTAAACCTTCGCCTCTTTCCAGCCGTTCGGCAAACTTCGCATGGGCAATATCGCGCGCCACGATAATGGTACCGCTCAGCGAAAGACGGGTAGAAACCGGGAAGCGCGACAGCTGCGCCAGAACCTCTTCCATCGGCCGGTTGAGGTTAATCTGATGCACCTCGCCTTCGCCCTGCTGGCGCAGTTCGGCCGGAATATAGCGTCCCAGATTATCCTCCAGCTTTTCAATCCAGATGCCGTCGCGGTTGATTTTCGCTTTGATATTGCGGTCGGCGGAACAGGAAACGCCCATGCCGACCGGGCAGGAAGCGCCGTGGCGCGGCAGGCGGATCACCCGAATATCGTGAGCGAAATATTTGCCGCCGAACTGGGCACCCAGCCCCAGTTTCTGCGCGGCCGCCAGCAGCGCCTGTTCCAGCTCGCGATCGCGGAACGCCTGACCATGTTCGTTGCCTTCAAACGGCAGGCCGTCATAGTAATGCGTTGAGGCCAGCTTAACGGTTTTCAGGGTGCTTTCGGCCGAGGTGCCGCCGATCACAAAGGCGATATGGTAAGGTGGGCAGGCCGCGGTGCCCAGCGTGCGCATTTTCTCAGTCAGCCAGGCTTCCAGCCTGCCGGGATTAAGCAGCGCGCGCGTTTCCTGCCACAGGTAGGTTTTGTTTGCGGAGCCGCCGCCTTTAGCCATACAGAGGAATTTATACTCATCGCCGTCCACGCTGTAGAGGTCGATCTGCGCAGGCAGGTTAGTGCCTGTATTGATCTCGCGATACATATCCAGCGCGACGTTCTGTGAATAGCGCAGATTATCCTGGCTGTAGGTATTGTAAACGCCCTGCGACAGCGCCGCTTCATCACCGCCGCCGGTCCAGACGCGCTGGCCTTTTTTGCCCATAATAATGGCCGTGCCGGTATCCTGGCACGTCGGCAGCACGCCTTTCGCCGCGATCTCGGAATTTCTTAAAAATTGCAGCGCCACATACCTGTCGTTCTCGCTGGCTTCTGGATCGCTCAGGATGGCGGCGACCTGGCGCTGGTGCGCGGGACGCAGCATAAAAGCGGCATCGTGAAACGCCTGCCGGGCCAGGAGGGTCAGCGCTTCCGGCTCGACTTTCAGCACTTCCTGACCGGCGAATTCGCTGACGGAAACGTGCTCGCTGCTCAGCAGATAGTATTCGGTTTCGTCAGGGGCGAGAGGAAAAGGGTTTTGATAGACGAAAGGTTTGTTTGACATTTAGCTCACCTGGTAAGCCGTAGCGTGGGCCACGGCAAGGAAAGAGGCTGGGGCCGGGAAAGGCCCGTCAGCCTGGGGTTGTTACAGTCAGAACATCATGACCATCCACGGATAGGCAATCAGCATCATGCCGCCGAGGAAAATCGCGCCGAAAATAGTGCCAAGACGCCAGTAGTCTTTGGTCGGCAGATAGCCGCTGCCGTAGTAGATCGGGCTGGGGCCGGTGCCGTATGGGGTGATAATCCCCATCACGCCGAGCGAGGTTACCATCATCAGGCAGTAGACCGGCATATTGATGCCCGGGATGGCGGCAGCGATGGTCAGCATAGCCGGCAGCAGCGCGGTGGTATGAGCGGTGGTGCTGGCAAAAAGGTAGTGCAGCAGGAAGAAGGCGACCAGCAGCATCACGGCCGCCACCTGCGGATCGATGCCGGTCAGCAGCTGGCCGCCTTCTTTGCCCAGCCAGGCGATAAAGCCGACGCGCGCCAGGCCGTCCGCCAGCGCCACCAGCGTGGCGAACCAGGCGAAGGTGTTCCAGGCCGGTTTATTGCTGGTGATATCATTCCAGTTCAGCACGCCCGTCCACAGCATCAGCACCACAACCAGCAGCGCCGCCATGGCCGGTTCAATCCAGCTGGTGGCGAAAATCCACATCAGCAGCGCGCAGCAAACAAACAGCAGCAGCAGCATTTCGTTGCGCGACAGCTTGCCCAGTTTTTCCAGCTCGCTTTTTGCCCAGCGCGGCACCTCGTCGTTGATCTTCACTTCCGGCGGGTAGAACCAGTAGGCCAGTAAAGGCATGGTTAAGATCAGCAGCAGGCCCAGCGGCAGGAAAGCGAGGAACCAGTTCCCCCAGGAGATATCGAAGCCGACGATGCTTTTCACCAGCGCCAGCGCCAGTAGGTTAGGCGCGAGCGCCGACAGGAACATCGAGCTGGTAATACAGGCTGCGGTAATCGCCACCCACATCAAATAAGAACCAATTTTGCGCGCGCTGGGATCGTTGGGTTTGGAACCGTACAGCGGCGGCAGGTTAGCGATAATCGGGTAGATAGTCCCACCGCTGCGCGCCGTGTTGGACGGGGTAAAAGGCGCCAGCAGCAGATCGGCGAAGGTAATGGCGTAGCCCAGCGTCAGGCTGCGCCGCCCCAGGTACTTCACCAGGATCAGCGCCAGGCGGCGGCCAAACTGCGTCTTGTCATAACCTGCGGCGAACATAAACGCGCCGAAAATCAGCCAGACCGTAGAATTGCCGAACCCGCTGACCGCCCATTTAAAGGACTGCGTGGCGGCCTGGAATTTTGGGTCGGCCAGCTCGGCGGGACTGAACAGCAGCCAGTGGCTGAACAGGGCAATGACCACTACCCCGGTCAGGCCGATCACCGCACCGGGCAACGGTTCGAAGATCAGGCCAACGATGACGCCGACGAACACCGCGAAGAAGCGCCAGGCGTAAGGCTCCAGCCCGCCGGGGACCGGCGTCAGCAGCAGCAGCACCGTGACCAACACGGGCAGAAAAAGCATAACAAGGCGTTTTTTGGTTCCCGGCGAGGCGGGCGATCCACTCGACGTTGATTTTGTTTTCATAGTGATGATCTGCAAGTTAACAGTAATAAAAGAGATATGTCCCGGTTAATGGCTATGCCCTTTTTTAACGGGCTTATTTACCGCGACCCTGGTGACAGGATGACCTTTTTAAACATGTTTTTAACATACTATTAAGTAACTGTGAAGATAATGCAGGTCGCTCTGAATAATAATATTGATCTGGATCAATAAATATTTCCAGCCGTTTTGTTCTTTTTTTTGGAAAACGCCTTTTCACCAATCGTCTTCCCGTTATTGTTACAGACAGAGCAGTTTACTGTTACTTTTATATTTCCTGAAATAGCTGGATCTGTTTTTAATCATTTGATTTTATTGGTTTTATTTTTTTTGGTAAAAATTGGAGTTTGCTTTTGTTTAACTAATGGTTAACAATCAGAGCGGTGGCGGTGTTACCTGATGCAATCATTATTTCTGGTAATTTAAAAAGTTTAATAACTAAATTAACCAATTTAATAAATACAGAATTGATATATTTATCGCATAAAACGGAACCCGTTAATTAAGCGAAAACGTTTCTTATGTAACACGGTTCAAAAATTTAAATTTTGGAGTCGATAATAATGAATACGCTCACCCCGATCCTTAATCCGCTCACGCTGCCAAATGGCGCCGTATTAAAAAACCGTCTGGTAATGGCGCCAATGACCACCTGTACGGGATTCTACGACGGTACCGTCACCAGTGAACTGGTAGAGTATTATCGCGAACGTGCCGGCAGCCTGGGGGCGGTGATCGTGGAGTGCTGTTTTATCGATCCCAAAGGGCCGGCGTTTCCCGGCGCGATAGGCATTGACAGCGATAACAAAATCGCCGGCCTGGCGCGGATAGCCAGCGCTATCAAATCCAAAGGCTCGCAGGCTATTCTGCAAATTTATCACGGCGGCAGGATGGTGGAGCCGGAGCTGATCGGCGGCAGAACGCCGGTTGCGCCCAGCGCCATCGCCGCGCCGCGTGAAGGCGCCACCACGCCGCAGGCGCTGACCGGCGAAGAAGTCGAGGTGATGATCACCAAATTCGGTGACGCGGTGAACCGCGCCATCAAGGCCGGCTTCGACGGCGTGGAGCTGCACGGCGCGAATACTTACCTGATCCAGCAGTTCTATTCACCCAATTCCAACCAGCGCGACGACCAGTGGGGCGGCAGCCGCGATAACCGTACGCGCTTCCCGCTGGCGGTGCTGGATATTACGCATAAAATGGCAGAACGCTTCGCGGACGATACCTTTATCATCGGCTACCGTTTCTCACCGGAAGAGCTGGAAGTCCCCGGTATCCGCTTTGACGACACTATGTATCTGCTGGAAAAACTCGCCGAGCGCGGGCTGGACTACGTGCACTTTTCCGTAGGGCAGCTGCTGCGGCCTTCTATCGTTGATACCCAGGATCCCACGCCGCTGATTACCAAATTCCGCGCCATGCGCTCCGAAACGCTGGCAAAAATTCCGGTGATCGGCGTCGGTGGCGTGGTGAATAAATCCGATGCCGAAAGCGGGCTGGAGCACGGTTTCGATCTGGTGGCAATCGGCAAAGCCTGCATCGCCTATCCTGACTGGGCCGATCGCATTATTCACAATGACCATCTTGAACTCTATATCGACAGCAACCGGCGCGAGGCGCTGAAAATCCCTGAGCCGCTGTGGCGCTTCTCGCTGGTGGATGCGATGATCCGCGATATGAGCGCGACCGGCCGCAAATATAAAGCGGGTGTTTATCAGGAAAAAGTCGAGGCGGAGGCGCTGAAGCTGAAAATCAACGTCGCGCTGGATACCGACCGCATTACCGATATCACGCTGGTGCCGGACGACACGCTCGACGTCGATTTCACCACCACTTTCGAAAGCCTGCGCAACCGTATTCTGGTTGCTAACAGCCCGCATGTGGATGCCATTACCGGTGCCACCACCCAAAGTGAAGCGCTGAAAAAAGCGGTTTCACGGGCGCTCGCCACTTCCAGCAAAGAGCATGTAATAGAAGAGGGCGGCAATCCGCAGGCGCCGCAAAACTATGACGTGGTGGTGATCGGCAGCGGCGGTGCAGGGCTGGCAGCGGCTATACAGGCGCATGACGAAGGCGCGCGCGTGGCCATTATCGAAAAAATGCCGACTATCGGCGGCAATACCATCAAGGCCTCGGTAGGGATGAACGCGGCGGAAACCCGCTTCCAGAAGCTGAAAGGCATCAAGGACAGCAAAACGCTGTTCTATGAAGAAACTATGAAAGGCGGCCATTTCAAAAACAACCCCGTACTGTTGAAAGAGTTTGTGGAGCTGGCGCCTGAGGCTATCGAATGGCTGGCGGCGAAAGGCATCGAGCTGAACGATATCACCATCACCGGCGGCATGAGCATCGACCGCACTCATCGTCCGGCAGACCGCTCGGCGGTAGGGGGCTTTTTGATCAGCGGCCTGGTGAAAAACATCAACCAGCGCAATATTGAGGTGTTGCTGGAAACCTCTGTGGAAGAGATCATTTATACCGACGGCAGGGTCAGCGGCGTAAAAGTGGTCGATGAATATTACGACAGCCGCATTCTTAACGCCCGCAGCGTGATTGTCGCCACTGGCGGCTTCAGCGCCAACCGCGAAATGGTCACCCATTACCGGCCGGAGCTGGACGGCTTTGTCACCACTAACCACAAGGGGGCGACCGGCAGCGGCATCGCGCTGCTGCAGAAACTCGGTGCGGGCACGGTGGATATGGGCGAAATCCAGATCCATCCAACGGTAGAGCAGACCACCTCCTATCTGATCTCCGAATCGATTCGCGGCGGCGGCGCCATTCTGGTCAGCCAGGCCGGACACCGTTTCTGCAACGAGATGGCGACCCGTGACAAAGTGTCGGCGGATATTATCGCGCTGCCGGAGAAAAGCGCCTGGGTGATTTTTGACGAGCAGGTCAGGCTGAACAACAAGGCGGCCGACGAATACCTTGCCAAAGGCTTTGTGGTCAGCGCGTCTTCGCCGCAGGAGCTGGCGATCAAGCTCAATATGGATCTGCACGCGCTGCTGGCGACGCTGGAGCGCTACAACCTGTTTGTCGAGCGCCAGCAGGATGAGGATTTTGGTCGTCAAACTGCGATGCGCCATCCGCTGAACCAGGGGCCGTTTTACGCTATCCGCATCGCGCCCGGCGTGCACCATACGATGGGCGGCGTCACCATCAACAGCGATACCGCCGTGCTGGATGAGCAGCAGCAGGTTATTGCCGGCGCATGGGCGGCGGGCGAAGTTGTCGGCGGCATTCACGGCGGTAACCGTATCGGCGGCAACGCCATTGCCGATATCATCATCTTCGGCACGCTGGCCGGACGTCACGCGGCTGATTTCGCCCTGCATCATTAACACACCGGAGAGCCACTATGCCAGCTGATGCGCGACTTTACGCTTACTCTGCGGTGCTGATGGGCTCGCCCATCCTGCTGAAGCTGGCGGAGCACGACGAAAAGTTGGCGGGCGACGTGTTCCGCCTGATCCGCCAGCAGGAAAATCTGTTTACCGTGAATCGTGCCGGTTCGCAGCTGATGGCGGTGAACGCGGCGGCGGGCAGCCATCCCGTTGCGGTCAGCGCGCCGGTGTTTGCGCTGATCAAACGTGCCAGGGAAGTGAGCCTGTTGGCCGGCAGCTGTTTCAACTTCGCTATCGGGCCGCTGGTGAAGCGCTGGAAAATTGGTTTTCAGGGCGACAGCGTACCGCCCGCGCACGAGCTACAGGCGCTGTTGGCGTTAACCGATCCCGCCTGCGTGCAGCTGGACGAGCAGCAGCAGACGGTGTTTCTGCCGCAGTCCGGCATGGAGATCGACCTGGGCGCAATAGCCAAAGGCTATATCGCCGATGTGGTCAGGGATTTTCTGCATCAGCGCGGCTGCTTCTGCGGACTAATCAATCTTGGCGGCAACCTGCAAACGCTTGATGCACCCGCAGGCGAAACGGCATGGGCGATAGGCCTGCAGCGGCCTTTTGGCGAGCCGGGCGCGCTGATCGGCAGCGTCGCCGTCAGCAATAAATCTGTGGTGACGTCGGGCGTATATGAACGCTACTTCGAGCTGAACGACCGCCGCTATCACCATATCCTCGACCCGCAAACCGGCTATCCGCTGGATAACGAACTGCTGGGCGTAACGGTCATTTCTGACCGCTCGCTCGACGGCGATATTTTTACCACGCTGCTGTATGGCCTGGGCGTTGAACAGAGCCTTGTCTTCCTGAAGGATTATCCGCAGATCGAGGCCATTTTCGTAACGCGAGAGCAGCAGGTGGTGCTGGCGACCCAACAGCCTTTCCGGCTGCTGGACGAGCGCTGGCGTGTTATTGACAGTACTGTTTAAGCAGCTCGCTGTACTCGGCCTGCAGCCGATAGCGGTAGACCGGCCTGCCGGTTGCACCGTAGTGGATGCTGGTAAACAGAATATGGCACTGCGCCAGCCAGATCAGGTATTTGCGGCAGGAGACGCGGGAGATATTGACCGCTACCGCCAGCTCATCGGTAGAGAACTCTTCCGCCGGGTGCGCGTCAATCCACTGGCAGAGCGTGCGCAGCGTCTGCGGCGTCAGGCCTTTCGGCAGGCGTTTGCCTTCGGCTGGCGCGTCCCGATCGCCGTGGAGCAACCGATCCACATCGGCCTGCTGATACCAGGGCTGGCTGTCCATCAGCGTCTTGCGGCGACGCCAGCCGGTCAGCGCCTCTTCAAAGCGCGAGAACTGGAAAGGCTTGATCAGATAGTCCACCACGCCGTAGTGCAGCGATTGCCTGACGGTATCGGCATCGGCGGCGGAAGAGATCACGATCACATCCACCGCCTGCTTCGCCTGGCGTAGCGCGGGCAGCAGATCCAGCCCGCTTTCCTGCTGTAAATAGATATCCAGCAGGATCAAATCAATGCCGCCATGCAGCGCCATCTCTTTTGCCTGTTGCAGGGTCGAGGCTACACCCACGCAGTGAAATCCTTCCAGCTGGCCGATATAGCAGCGGTTTAACTCGGCGACCATGGCGTCATCATCGACGACTAACACGTTAATCATGCGCTTTTGTTTCCTCTATCCCAGGGCAGTTGGACTAAAAATTGCGTATAAACGCCGGGTTCGGACTCTACAATAATTTTTCCGCCAAGGCTTTCGGTTTGTTGTTTGGCGAGGAATAAGCCCACGCCCCGATCGCTTCCCTTGCTGGAAAAGCCTTTCTCAAAGATAGCATCGGGCTCCGGGATACCCGGCCCGTCATCGCTGACCTCGCAGGCCAGCCAGCCGTTCTGATAGTGCAGCAGCACGCTGATTTCGCCGCCGGGCTGGCCGTCTGCGGCCTCCAGCGCGTTCTCAATCAGGTTGCCCAGCACGGTGATCAGCGCGGCGGACTGCGTTTCACTGCCGCAGTCCGGCAGCAGGCTGTCCTCGCTGACGATCAGCCGGTGGCCGCGATCGGTCGCGCGTTCGATCTTGCTTAACAGAAAGCCCGCAATCACCGGCGATTTAATTTTCATCAGCAGCGAGCCAATCTCTGTCTGATAGCCGTTGGCGGTTTTCAGGATATAGCTTTCCAGCTGCTGGTAGTTTTTCATATGCAGCAGGCCGAGGATTACATGCAACTTGTTCATAAATTCATGCGAGCGCTCGCGCAGCGCGTCAACATAGTTGACCAGACCGTCCAGCCGCTGCACCAGCTGACTGACCTCGGTTTTATCCCTGAAGGTACAGACCGCGCCGATAATCACGCCCTTGCTGCGCACCGGCATCGTATTGCTGAGCAATACGCGCCCCTTGAAATGCAGCTCTCTGTCGCGCTGCGGTACGCCGCTTTGCACCACTTCGCGCAGGTTGGCGATAAGCGGGCCTGGCGCTTCGTCCTGCGGATGACGCGCTTCGGTAAAAAGCTGCTGCGCGGCCCGGTTGATCAGCGTGACCTGTACGCGATCGTCCACCGCGATAACGCCTTCCTTAATCGATTGCAGCATCGCCTGGCGCTGCTCATACAGCATCGAGATCTCGTAAGGCTCCAGGCCGGAGAGCACGCGGCGGGAGGCCCGTACCAGGCACCAGGTGCCGATAGCGCCCGCCAGCACGCCGAACATCGCTGTCCACAACACCGACCAGCGGGTACGCGCGATCTGCTGCGCGACCTCGCTCAACGAGATGCCTACCGCCACCACGCCAATCTGCCTCTGCCGGGCGTCGTAAATCGGTGTAAATACGCGTAGCGCCTGCGCCAGCTGGCCGCGATTAATCGCAACGTTTTCCTGCCCCGCCAGCGCCGGCTGCAAATCCTCGCCGATGAAAGGGCGGTTGATGGCGTTTTTATCAGGGTGAGAATAGCGGATACCGCGCATATCGGTGACCACGACAAACAGCAGATGGTTGCTTTCCTGTACCGCCAGGGTAAGCGGCTGAATAATGTTGCGATCGGCGGGCAGCAGCAGGCCGCGCTGTACTTCGGCAGAATCGGCCAGGGTTCGCGCTACCGCCAGCGCTTTGTCCTTAACGCCGGTGCGGGTGATATGGCTTATCTGGAAAAAATAGAACAGATGTACGATCAGCAAAACGACGGCGAGCACCGCGCCTACCATCAGGCTGACGGCGGTGCTGAGCTTTAGCGGACGTTTACGGGACGGGTTACTCATGATCGCTCCATAACTGGCGGGACGAAACGGGCTGGCAAAGGGTGACCATAGCGGACGACGCCGGCAGGAAAAAGCGGACGGCTTGTTGCCGGAATACCATCAGGCGACAGAGCCTGAGGCCATCTGGCGCGGCACCCGCCGTGCTTCTGCCGCTATCTCTTCACGCAGCAGGGCAATCAGTTCGCGCAGGCCCTGGGGCATGTGCCGATGGCCAGGATAATAGAGGTATAGCGCAGGTTCGACGGGTGACCAGTCGGGCAATACCACACGCAGAGCGCCGTTCAGCAACGGCTCTTTTACGCGGTCTTCCAGACAGTAAGCGATACCCGTTCCGGCAAGCGCCAGCTCCAGCGCCAGCGTGGTTTCGCTGACGCAAATTTGGCCGGGCACGTCGATAACGCGGTAGTCTTTGCCCTGACGAAACGCCCATTTATAGATTACGCCCTGGCCAGTGCGCATACGGATACAGGAATGCGCGCGAAGATCTTCAGGCTCCAGCAGCGGCGGGCGATGATAAAGATAGCGCGGCGCGGCGACGGCGACCCATTTCAGATCCGCGCCCAGCTTTACGGCGACTAAGTCTTCCGGCACGCTGCCGCCAAAACGGATACCTGCGTCGAAGCCTTCCGCCACGATATCCACCATGCGATCGTCCACGCAGACCTCCACCTCAACTTCCGGATACTTGCTGAGGAACTTTGGCAGATAGCGGCCCACAATCAGTCGCGCGCCGTCGCTCAGCACATTCAGGCGCAGACGGCCTGCCGGACGCTCGCGCAGGCGGTTAATTTCCTCCAGCGCGTCGCCAATCTCCTGAAAGCCGACGTTCAGCCGCAGCGCCAGGCTGGCGCCCGCTTCAGTAGGGGCAACGGCGCGGCTGGTGCGGTTCAGCAGCCGTACGCCCAGTCGCGTTTCCAGATTGCGAATAGCGTGGCTGAGCGCGGAAGTAGTAATGCCCAACTCCACCGCAGCTTTGGTAAAGCTGCGCAGGCGTTCCACCATGCGAAAAGCGTTCAGGTCGGCGAGATCGCTACGTGACAGCGCGGCTGTGGATTTGACGGGCATGGGATCGTCCAGGGGATGAGCCAGATTCAATGCTGAAACGCTGGCGGTGCTAAAGGAGACCAAGTTTAATGATATTTGCTAATCAGACGCAACCGGCAACGCCGCTTCTTTAACTGAAAGCGGCGTTACTTATCGCCAGGCTGGTGTCAGGATGCCGCGTGGCCAGCGGGCACGTTTTTTGCCGCGCCCGCTGGCAAAAATAGCCGGAAGCACCGGCTATTTCCTCAGGCTGGCTGCTCCTGCTGCGGCAGCGAATTTTCAAAGGTCACAAAACGGTGCGGTCCGGCCAGGCCAATACCCGTCTCTTCCAGATACTCTTTGATCCGCAGGTTGATCTCCTGCTGAATATCCATGTACTGGTTATAGTCGGAAAACTTCAGGATATGCACCACCTCAAACATAATGCGATCGGACTCGAAAGAGGCCAGATGCGCGCGGTCAAAGCGGGTTTTATCAATGCGGCCGATCGTTTCTTCAATCATTGGGCCAATCTTGCGCAGCTGCTCGGCCGATGTCGCCAGCGGCACGCCAAAGCTGAAGACGATACGGCGCGTCTGCATCCTTTTATAATTGTGGATGGTTTGTTGCAGCAGGATAGCGTTGGCACAGACAATTTGCTCACCGCTCAGGCTGCGGATGCGCGTGGTTTTCAGCCCGATATGTTCGATAGTGCCCGCCACGTCGTTAAACACCACAAAGTCGCCGATTTCAAAGGGCTTATCAATACCGATTGAAAGAGAGGCGAAAAGGTCGCTCAGCACCGTCTGTACTGCCAGCGCGATGGCGATACCGCCGACGCCCAGGCTTGCCACCAGCGCGGTAATATTGACGCCTGCGTTGGCCAGTATCGACAGGATCATCACTGACCAGACCAGCGCCCGGAATAACAGCCCAAGAATGATGGTAGTGACGGGATTACGGTGCGAGTCCGGGCCGTAGTTCGTCAGCGAATAGCGCAGCCAGGACTGCACGGCCTGATCCAGCCACAGCGCGATTTGCAGCGCCAGTACCAGAAACCAGGCGTGCGGGATGGTGCCGCTGACCTGGCCGGGCAGCACGATAAACTGCAGGCTGAACAGAAAAGAAGCGATAAATATCAGCGTAACCCGGGTTCTTTTCAGCACGTCCAGAAAGACGCGGTGCGCCACGCGATTTTCATGATCTTCCGCCCACGAGCCTATCCGTTTTTCCAGCAGCGAGATAACTTTGCGGATCAGGAAGAAAGTCACAGCGGTGATCACCACTACCAGCAGAATGTTACCCCAGAAGGTCACTGACGTAATCAACTTCAAATAGTTTGTATGAAAGATTTCTTTCACACGGCCTCCTTTATTCTGAATTGGTAAGAGGGTAAGTGTAGTAGAAAATTCATAGGGATAACTCTTTTTTGGTTTCTTATTAAATTTTATTGTTAAAATGAATCCGCACGAAAATCATTACGCGGATATTTTAATCTGAGTTTCTGTTTTAAAATGATGTGGTTCTTTTCTTTTTTATTTCGGGTTAAGATGGTTGGGTAATATTATGGTTTTTCATTTTAATATTAATAAGTAATCTTGCGTGGCAGGCTGATTATTTATTTTCGGGCTGGTGGCTATCTTCTTAACAGGAAGGTTTAGCCGTTTCTTCTGATGGAGCTGGTCGGGTTTCAACGCAAAGAACAGGTAATAAACGAGGGAAAATGGCTTCCGATATTTGCATATAGATAGCAGAAATAGTTCGTAGAGATAGTACGGCTGGAGTGGCAATGTGGAACCAGGCCTCCTTCAGCCAGGATAAAAGTCATGAGCCAACAAAGTCCTTTAACGCTTCCGGTTATTGATTTCGCTCAATTAACCGGCTCGGCGCAGCAGCGTGCAGCCTTGCTTGAGTCGCTTGCCCGGGCGGCACGTGAGGCCGGTTTTTTCTATCTGAGCAATCATGGGATCGATCAGGCGTTAATCGACAGGGTGCAGCGGGTCGCTCGCGCGTTCTTTGCTTTACCGCCGGAAGAAAAACTCAGGGTCAAAATGGCGAATTCGCCGCATTTTCGCGGCTATAACCTTGCTGGCGTAGAGATAACCCGTAATCAGCCCGACTATCGCGAACAGTTCGATATCGGCGCGGAACGAGAAGCGCTACCCGTTTCGCCAGACATTCCGGCATGGCAAAGAATGCAGGGGCCTAACCAGTGGCCGCAAGCGCTACCGGAACTGCAACTTGTGCTAACGCGCTGGCAGCAGGAAATGACTGGGGTCGCGCTGAAACTGCTGCGCGCTTTCGCCGAGGCGCTGCAACTGCCGCGGGACGCTTTCGACGGCCTTTACGGCGCTTTCCCCAATGAGCATATCAAACTGATCCGTTATCCGGGGCGCACCGACAGCGAATCGCGTCAGGGCGTTGGCGCGCATAAGGATTCCGGTTTTTTGACGCTGCTGCTACAGGATGATAAGCCAGGTCTGGAGGTTGAGATTCGGCCAGGCGAATGGACAGCGGCGACGCCTTTACCCGGTTCATTTGTTGTCAATATTGGAGAACTGCTTGAGCTGGCGACCAACGGCTATCTGCGTGCCACCGTGCACCGCGTGATATCGCCGCAGACAACACAGGAGCGTTTATCTGTTGCCTTTTTCCTTGGCGCACAGCTTGACGCCGTGGTGCCGGTATATCAGCTGCCGGAAGCGCTGGCGAACCTGGCGCAGGGGCCGGACAGCGATCCGCAAAATCCGCTGCTGCGGGAAGTTGGCTGGAATTATTTAAAAGGGCGGCTGCGCTCGCATCCCGACGTAGCGCAGCGCTTCTATGCAGACTTCACTGAGCACTGTTGAGAAAAGCATGACTCCTGTCTGGCCTAACTATATTTGATAAAATTAAAGCGCCTCATCAACCTGGCGAGGTCGCTGAAATTCCGAAATATAGGGTGAAAGCTATTCAAAACTGACGCAACTCCTTGCGAAGCTGCAAGACAACTTAATAAACGATTGCGCGCAAATTTAAGTTAACCGGGGTCTACAAATATTCCTGTTTTTCCTGGCTAAAGATTCATTTCAGCGCAGAAAAACAAATGTGCAGAAACCGGGAGTAGCTTGCTGGTCTGGTCGCGATAACTGAATGAGTATTGACAGTTGATTTTTATTTGCCTATCTTTCTTCGTTTGCTTATCGCTACAGTGTTTTACGAAATGTGCCTTTCGTCTACTGGTCCAGAAAATATACATATCCCTGTCTGTGCAGGCTATTTTAATGGGGATATTCTTTTTGACGTAACAGGATTACCTCGTGAGCCGGGAGCCGTGCCGGATCACGTCGCCAACTGCTTTGCTATTTTAACGCGCGGCATGCCTTCTCGCCCGACGCCTCAGCTTCTTGCGCATTTCGGCTGCCGCTGGCAGGATTTGCAGCACGCTCCTTTGTGGTTGATAGCCAATTCATCACCTTATTGGGGCGAATCGATTCGGGGAAACGATCAAGGCAATAATCCTGCGCTAACGTTTTTCGATGAAATTATGCCTGAATATCTCGGGCGCTGGACATTTATACAAAACCTTATTGTTCCCGAGTATCCTCTGTTCCGTGAACTGGGGGCGCCACGTAATTTAGTCAGGGAAGATAATTCAGAAAGAGTGGATTTTTACCTTCCTCAGGCTGAGTTGGTGATTGAAATTGACGGGGGACAGCATAAAAGTGCCAGACAAACGGCGAAAGACAATGAAAGAGAGCGTTTTCTCGAACGCTATGGCATAGAAACGCTTCGCCTGAAAACAGAAGATCTCCGCAGTAAAAATGCGCATTTCACTGATTTTATCGATCGCCTTAAGCTGCGCTGCGAAAACAGTTCCCTTCTTAGCGCTTACCATCATTTTCTGGCGACAGCACAAGATTCAACTCCTTCGCTGCGCTACGATTTGACGGCCACACTCCGGTTACAGGTTGCGCTTATCCTTGCTGTAGCCTGTGGCTGTCTGGATTTATCTGCCCCAGAATGGCGACTGCACGTTACTCAGGATTTCCCTGAAAATCAGGGCAATACATGGGTAAATTTCGCCGTCGATGAGTTATTCAGCTGGTTTGAGTTATTTGCACGACTAAACCACACGACGTTCACCCGACCTGATATTATTTTTAGCTCTGATGGTCTTCATTTTGCTATGCGCCTCTTCCAGCGGGCTGACGATAACGCTGCCAGTGATCAAGGGATTGGTATCTATACGGGAGCCGTGCAATATCTGCCGTTTTGCTATGGAGAAGAGAAATTAAAAAAGAAAATCAGAATACGGAGTGGCAGCAAATCCTACCTCATTACAGAAAAAGCGGCTAAACAGCAGCAGAACGCCGTTTTGCCCGCATTGGCAGACCTGAGTGAGCTTAATTACCGTATCTTTGGGCATGATAGTTTTCGACCAGGACAGGAAACCCTGATTTTAAATGCGTTATCCGGCCAGAAATCTTTAGGGCTTATGCCGACAGGCGGAGGAAAATCGCTCTGCTTCCAAATTCCAGCCCTGCTTAGTCAGGGAACGACAATCGTAGTTGTGCCGATAAAAGCACTGGGGCGCGATCACTGCGCGGAACTGGAAGCTGTAGGCTTTACAGGAAGAACGGTAAATATTGACAGCAATATGCCCGCCGTCCTGAGGGATAAAATTTACTTTCGCAGAATATTAAGCGGCGAAATGCGTTTTGTCTTTGTTTCACCTGAGCGATTCCAGACTGAAAGCTTCCGTCGTATTATTGATAGCCTGCGTCAGGCTGAACAGCTACGTATGTTCGTCATTGATGAAGTACATTGCATGAGTGAATGGGGGCATGATTTCCGTCCTTCTTACCTGACGTTGCCCGGTACTTTACGTAAGCTTGCGAAAGACGTGCCGTTAATTGGATTAACAGCTACCGCCAGCGTCAACGTGCTTAGAGATATTCAAAGTGAATTTCAAATTCCTGATGAACTGGTAGCTTATGAGATGCACAGAGGCCGCACTGAACTGAATTTTTCTATCCGTAAAAATAAAAGTTCAGCTGAAGTTGTGGTGCAGGAAGTAATGAATATTCTGGCTAAGCAGACGGAGACGGGAAGCCCGCCGATACATATATTCTCGCCTTATGCCAATGGCGTAAATGGCGTAGAGTTTTTATCAAATGCGCTTGCTGATGCCAAAGGTGATTTGAAAATCGGTTTTTTTTCGGGGGCTGCGCCACGTAATTTCAATCCGGATAAAGCATGGCAACGGCTACAGGATAGTCACCTGATGGCCTCGCCAGATTATGAGCGTTATAAAAAAACGGTGCAGGCTTTCTGGAAGCAGGGCAAGCTTGACGTTATTGTCACCACTAAGGCCTTTGGCATGGGGGTGAATAAACCTGATGTTCGGCATACATTACATGCCGGTATGCCGGGTTCAATGGAGGCATTTTACCAGGAAGCAGGGCGTGCCGGGCGCGATCGGCGTCCCGCCGTTTGCCATATGCTTTTTCAGCCTGAATCCGATGATGCCGAGCATATCTGGCTACGATTGCAGGCTAATTTGACGCCGGAAGCGGTTCAGAAAGAGATTGATGCACGCAGCCAGAATAGCAGAGGCGATTTTCGTTCCCAGCTATGGTTTCTGCGTCAGGGACTCATCTCGCTGGAAGAGGAGCAGGCTTTGCTGGCGCGGCTGCATACTCTTGTCCGTGAATGGTCGCAGGAAATACAGGTTATCCATGTCAGGCAGCTCAGCGAGGTGCCACAGAATGGATTACGTTTCCAGCTAACGCTTTTTCGATTGTATCAAATGGGTATTATCGAACCCTGGACCGTAACGGATTGGGGGCGAGGCGGAGCGGAAGAGCTTTCCGTGCAGGCGGTCGAAGTCCGGCGGTTAAATACGAGTTTTGTCGGCGCCTGTAGCGCCGTGATGTTGCGGATCCAGTCAGTAGACGGCAAAGGCGCTGAATCGGCGACGTTGGAAAAACTAAAGGCGCTCGCGAAGCAGAAGGAGAACTGGCCAGGACTTTATCAACTCTTATTGGCATGGGTCAGAAGAACTCAACTTGGTAGCCGACTGCAATCGACCTGGAACCTGTACAACGCTTGCCTGAACTTCACGCCCGAGCAGGTCGTTGTGTTTCGCGACACGCTGGAGTCTTTCTTTAAAGTGGACAGCAACGCTTTCCGCCTGGCCTCTCTGCGAGATATGCCTCTTAATGAGGCGGCCGTTGCGCTTAACAGCCTTATAACCGTAAACGGTACTCATGAACTTCCTGATCGAATGCTTCTGAATAAACTGGCCGCTCAGCTGGCTCGTTTACTGGAGGGAACTCAGGAAAGCAGAGGGCTGAACCTGGCCGCAGCCTGTCTGCAGCTTTTAACGGAACAAACGTCGACTAACGAAGCGAGCAGGCGCTTTCGCCAGGCCGTGCCTGATGACGTACTGTCTTTCTGGCATGGCGCTGGTGGTCTTTTATTATCACGCGTTGGCAGGGCTAATGCTTCTGCAGGCGAAACCATTGGCGGCTGGTTGCTTAACGAAAAACCGGCTCGCCACGAGCTGTTGGCTATTCATAATGCCCTACCGGCAAAAGTCATTGAGGCTGCGCTTTTTCATGAGGTCGCCGCTGAGCTGGCCCAAATTTTGTGAGGAAACATGTCTTTTGAGGAAGGTTTTGACGCTATCGCCAAAGTAAAAGCTTCAGGCGAAAAGCTGGGCGAAACGGTTAACAGGATAGCAGAGCTGGAAGGCTGGCTGAGCCAACTTTATCAGGCACATAATCAGGCTGAAGATGTTTTTAAAAAAGCGACATTGGCAATTGATTCGTTACAACATACAGTCGCGGAGATAACCGAGCGGCAAATAGAGTTACAGGAAGAAGTCCAGACGCTGCCTGAAGCCGTACGACAGGTACTTTTATCAGCTGACCAGCGGTTGGCAGCGCAACAGGAAGAAAATGCGCGGATGATGGCGCAGTTTCCGGCCATGATTAACGATGCGATTGACACAAAGCTGACGGCGATCGTCAGCCAGATGGAAGTTCGGCTTAGTGAGCGCTTACGCGACGAGCTAAAAGATACCCGTATCACACTGCGTGATACGCTGGAATATGGTAATAACCGCACGGAGATGCGCCTGGATGAAATAAAAAAGGAAATCATTGCCGAACTGCCGCGTGGGCTGTTTGGCCGTCGCAAGGGATAAGTGAAGCTGGAGGCATGCCGGCCCATTTTCAGAGCCGGCAAACCCTCTTACGACCATAGCCACTTAACACTTAGTCAGACGCTGGCTATAGCTTTTCCCACGCTGGCAGGTGATTAGCTCGTTTTCGCCATTCCTGGAACGCCGCCATAATCACCCCGAAAAACAGACCGGCTATCAGCGTCGAAGTGGCGGCATAAAGCAGCGTGGCTCCCTGAGATTTCCAGAAAATAAACCACATTACTATCCCCCAGAACGGCGTATAGACGACGGCAAAGCTGAAAAAGTTCGTCCAGAATGTTGAGAAGGGCGGTGGAGGCACATGGATCCCCAACCGCCACAGAAATATATGGCACGGAGGAGCATAGATGCTGGGCCACATCCCCCTGCCTTCCATAATCGCCATCGCGCGTTTTTTTCTTTTTTCGAAAACTGAGTCCCCGGTCATTTGCATACCCCCTCTTGTTTTTCTTTTGTCTAATTATAACGGAAGGGTCAAAAAATATACTTTTATCGATATTTTTTAGAAAATTCTGGAGACGCGATCGGGGGGCGGAAAAATTAGTTATAATCCAGCAGGTTAATCTGTCTCCCCCTGGTGGGAGTCTGCGCTTTATGCGTCGATAAAAATAAATTATTAGCCAGTAAGTTGACGTGGAACCGATTGGTAATTGGATGATCTTTATCAGGGCCCTAAGTAGTTGCCTGGCGCTTACCTCCAGTCCGCGTTGTCGATGCATTACGCTGGCGCAGACGACAGCGGGAAGGCAAGGCGCAAGTCGTGCCGATTCGCTTAAAAAGGGTAGAGCCCGGTGCCCGGGGGCGTCTTTCTCCTTATTTAATCCGGCCTGACTGCTGATCAACTGTAAGTAGGCTTGTTGCTCGTCAGGGCTGATAAGCAGGGATAGTGAGGAAAATCCGCTCTGGCTTACCGGCAAACGTGCTGAGAGGGCATTTTCGGGAAATTCCTTTTAAAGGTTGAAATTGTTAATATAATTATTGAAGGTTATGCAGCGGTACTGCTCAGTGAAATAATGGCCTGGCGGAGGATCTGTCGTACAGGTAAGCCAGCTACCTTTTTATGATTTTTTATAGATTTCCTATAAGATTTTCAGGCAGGGCGCTAATAACCATTCTGCTGCCGGCAGCATAAAGACATCAACTACTTTTGATGTTCCCGGTAGCGGGATTAGACTATCAGGCTCAATTTCAGGATTTTTTAAAAAGTTAATGATGGTGGCGAGGTCAGGACTTACTTCGACAATCAGTATAAATCAGGCAAGTGGTTTTTAAAGTAAATAAATTTTCAGATAAACGTCGAGCCCGGCAGGTTCCCTGAGTTATCTCCTTTCTTTAAGTCATTAATTGAATATAATTCCCGCAGACTCCTCTGATAATCGCCCATCAACTTAAATCACAACGCAATAAATGGTACCCTTGCCGCTGACGGCGAACGATCGCCGTTTTATTAATCAGTAGATTTAAGGAATTGATGTATGAGTTTTACCCTGAGCAGCCTGAAAAATATCCGTTCGCTACGTGCACAGGCGCGCAATATGGCTACAGAGGATCTTGAAGAGATACTATCGAAGCTGAAAGTTATTGTGAATGAACGTCGTGAAGCCGTCAGCGCGCAGGCAGCAGAAGCCCGCGAGAAGGCGGAAAAGCTGGCAATGTATCGTGAGCTGATGCTTGAAGACGGCATTTCACCGACAGAACTGGTCAATCATTTGCCGCCCGTCGGCCGTATAAAAAAGAAACGCGCGCCTCGTCCCGCAAAATATAAGTACCTCGACGGCAATAATGAAGTCAGACACTGGACCGGCCAGGGCCGCACGCCGACGCCTATTAAGCATGCCATTGCAAACGGTCAGTCGCTGCATGATTTCCTGATCTAATCGATCGGGCATCAGGTAATAAGGCAGAACGTTAAGGCTGCCTTATTTTGCCGTACGGCTCTTTGAGAGCAATATAGCAACCACGCCGTGCAGAGTGTTCTTCTGGCGCTGAAGCGTAACTTCCGTTGGTGATAAAGCCGGCTCCGCAAAGCGATCGTTGCGCTAAACCACCCAAGCCAGCCAGCTCTGGTTGCAGGCTGCGCTCAGCTTTTCAGGTAGAGAGCAGCGCGCGTTTAAAAGAGTCAATATGCGCGCGGGTGGCTGCCGTCACGCGCTGAATATCCCCGGAGGCCAGCGCCGCAATAATTTCATTATGCTCAGCGATAACCTCATCCATATGGCTGACGCTCGACAGCGTTGTCGCCCAGAAGCGCTGCGCCTGCGCGTGAATAACGCTCAGAATATCCGCAAGCCGACGGTTGCCCGCGATGTCCGCCAGCACCTGATGAAACTCGCGATCCAGCAGCATCATCTGCTCTCTGTTACGTGACCCGCCTGCAAACGCAATCTGCTGATTCAGCTCGCGCAGCTGGTTAAGGTGCGCCTTATTTACTTTCTGGCTGGCAAGCTGCGCACACAGCGTTTCGTTAACCAGCCGCACCTCAATCAATTCCAGCGCATCATCGATCGATAACGGGGCGACCATAACGCCCTTGCGGGGAATTATTTGGAGCAGCCCTTCGGTAGCCAGGCGGTGGATCGCCTGATTGATCGGCGTGCGTCCCATTTCCAGATCGTCCATCACCTGTGCGGTATTGAGATAATCGCCGGGCTTGTAACGCAGCGTGATCAGCCTGTGCCTGAACGCCAGATAGGCCTGTTCGTTCAGCGACAGATATTTTTTCCGCTCGATCGGGTTCACATTTTCACCAGCTGACTCATTCATGATGCCGTTCCTGTTTAAGCCTTTGCGACATATTACACAAAAAGCTGGCATGAAAATCGCTAGTTTGAAATGCGAGTGAAATTTCACTCTAATTTTAAATAAGGGGTTTGCCATGCACCTACAGTTTATTACCGGCGACGATGCCGCTGCCAGACTCGATGTCGACATAACCCGGTTTGTTATTGCAGGCTGGGCAGGGCGCGATCGGGACGCTGTCCTGCACCATATTCGTGAGCTGGAGGCGTTAGGCGTGCCTGCTCCTGGTGCAGTGCCGCTCTTTTACCGCGTCGCCACTAATCAGCTCAGCCAGAACGCCTCGCTGGAAGTCGTGGGCAACGAAACATCCGGCGAAGCCGAACCTTTCGTCTTTTTTCATCGCGGAGAGTGCTGGGTTTCTCTTACCTCCGATCACACCGATCGCTATCTGGAAACCTTCAGCGTTGCGCTTTCCAAGCAGGCCTGTATCAAACCGGTGGCAAGCGGCGCGTGGCGCATGAGCGAAGTGGCTGAACACTGGGATGCGCTGGAGCTGACTTCCTGGATAAAAGAGCAGGGCGAGTGGGTGGTTTATCAACAAGGTTCGCTGTCGTCGCTGCTAACCCCACAGGAGCTGCTGGCGCGCTATCTGGAGGACAAAACGGCTGCTGACGGCCTGGCCATGTCCTGCGGCACGCTGAGCACTATTGGCGGCATCCGTCCGGCCAGCGAGTTTCGGATGGCGCTGCACGATCCGGTGCTGGGCCGCACGCTGGAGCACGCTTACCGCACCGGCGCGCTGCCGGTCGTCGCATAAGGAGCACGGCTATGACGACACTCTGGCAAGCGAGTCAGCAGCTACGGGCGGGTAACGTTCAGCCTGAAACATTCACGCACGCGGCATTGGCTGCCTTGCGCGATCCTGAAAAAGAAGGCGTACGCGTTTTCATTACTCGTTATGAGGCGTCTGCTACGCAGCAGGCTAATGAGGCGGGAGCGCGCTGGCAAGCACGGCAATCAAGGAGCCCGATCGATGGACTGCCCATCAGCATCAAGGATCTGTTTGATGTCAAAGGCGAGGCGACGACAGCGGGCTCGCGGCTGTTAAGCGATGCGCCGGTGGCTACGGCGAACGCGAGCGTGGTAGATAAGCTCAGTCGGGCCGGCGCCGCGATAGTCGGTAAGACCAATATGACCGAGTTCGCATTCTCCGGGCTGGGCATCAATCCGCACTACGACACGCCTGCCAACCCGTGGCGGCGCGAGGAGAAACGTATTCCCGGCGGCTCCTCTTCCGGCGCGGCGGTGGCCGTGGCGGATGGGCTGTGCCTGGGCGCCATAGGTACCGATACCGGCGGTTCCGTACGTATTCCCGCCGCGCTCTGCGGCCTGACCGGCTTTAAACCTACCGCCAGCCGAATCGATCAGGCGGGCACGTTGCCGCTTGCGCCTTCGCTGGACAGCATTGGCGTTATTGCGCATGACGTTCGCAGCTGCTGGCTGCTTGACAGCATCATTGCCGAAAAGCCTCTTGAGATGCGGGAGTCGGATCTGCGTCACGCCCGCTTTGCCATACCGCAAACTCGCGTGCTGGACGATCTGGATCGGGACGTAGCGCAGGCGTGGCAGTACGCGCTTGATCTTCTCCGGGAAGCCGGGGCCAGGCTGGTGGCCTTGCCGCTTACCGAGCTGGAGGAGCTGAACAGCCTGAACGCGCGCGGCGGCATTACGGCTTATGAAGCCTGGCAATGGCATCAGCGGACGGCTCTGGCCCGGCCCGAAGCTTACGATCCGCAGGTGCTGATGCGCCTGCAGCGCGGCAGCCAGCTGACTGAACAGGATGCCGCTGAACTTTATCAGCAGCGCGCAGCCTGGCAGCGCCGTATCAACACGGCGCTGGAAGGTTTCGACGGGTTGCTGATGCCCACCGTGCCGCAGGTTGCGCCGACTATCGCTTCGCTGGACGAGCCGCAGCGTTATATGGAGATCAATGCCCTGATGCTGCGTAACACCAGCGTGATCAACATGCTGGATGGCTGCGCCATCTCCTTACCCTGTCACCAGACCGGTCATGCGCCGGTTGGCCTGAGTCTTGCTGCCGTTCATGGCGACGATGCCCGCTTAATCAGCTGGGCTGTTGCCGTGGAAACTGCCCTTAACCGGAGATCCTGAAGATGAACCAACCTCACGGCATGCTGTTTGTCGCCACCAATATTGGCGCGGATGACGAAGCGGATTTTAACCAGTGGTATGACCATGAACACGTTGAGGAGCGCGTGGCCATCAGCGGCTTTTTAAGCGGCACGCGCTACCAGGCGATTAACGCCGAACGTAAATATCTGGGTCTGTATGAAACCGAATCCCTGGAGGCTTTTACCAGCGCTGACTATCACGCGGCGTTTACGCGCCAGACCGAATGGTCGGTGAAAAATCTGCAAAAAATGGTCAACCCGATGCGCCGGGTCAGCACCGTTACCCATACCCACGGTAAAGGCACCGGCAGCCAGCTGGCGGTGGTCACGCTTGCGCAAGCGGTCGACAGCGCGGCGCTGAGCGCCTGGCAGCAGCAAATCGGCCAGACGCCGGGCTATATCACCTCCTGCCTGCTGACGCCCGATGTGGATCTGAGTACGCCCCTGCCGATGGAAGGGAAAGAGAACCGCCAGATGCTGCCGATGCTGCTTATCAGCTGTAGCGAGGCGTCATGCTGCGATCGGCTGGCTTCCGTCGCGGCGAAGCTGCTGACGGGCGAGGTGCAGCGCTATGCCCTTAGCTGGACATTAACCCGACAGGAGATGACTCATGGATGATACGCACCCCACGCTGCATCAGGCGGTACGCCCGAAGCGGAGCAAATCAAAAACGGGTCGCCTGGCGGCGGCCAGCTCGATTGGCACCGCTCTGGAATGGTATGACTTTACCGTTTACAACATCATGGCCGCGCTGGTGTTTAACCACGTGTTCTTCCCCAGCTTCGATCCGCTGGTCGGGACGATCCTGGCGTTCTCCACCTATGCGGTCGGTTATATTTCGCGGCCGCTGGGCGGCTTTGTCTTCGGCCATCTTGGCGATGTTGCCGGTCGTAAGGCGGTGCTGATTATTACGCTGGTGATTATGGGCGTCACGACCGCCCTGATGGGGCTGCTGCCTGGCTATGCGATATGGGGGATCTGGAGCCCGATCCTGCTGGTGGCGTTGCGCTTTGTGCAGGGCATTGCGCTTGGCGGCGAGTGGGCCGGCGCGGTGCTGCTGTCGATGGAACATGGTGATGCCGACAAGCGCGGCCGCAATGCTTCTTTCGCTCAGGTAGGGCCTTCCTGCGGAACGCTGATCGGCACCGGATTTATTACCCTGGTGACGATAGCCATGAGCGCCGGACAGTTTCAGGCATGGGGCTGGCGCATTCCTTTTCTGCTGAGCCTGCTGCTGGTGATGTTTGGCCTGTGGCTGCGTCGGGGCGTAGAAGAGACGCCAACCTTTGTGGCGATGCAGGCAGCGGAGAAAACCACACACACACCGCTGAAAGAAGTTTTTCTTAACTACCCTAAACAGCTGCTGATCGCCGGTGGCGCACGTATCGGGTCGGATGTGCTGTACGCGCTGGTGGTAGTGTTCACGCTGACCTATGTCACCACCGTTCTGCATATGCCGCGCCCGCTGGCGCTGCTGGCGACGATGCTGGGCGCCATTGGCAATGCCGTTACCGTGCCGATGTTCGGCGCCTTGTCGGATAAGTGGGGAAGGCGCCCGGTTTACATTACCGGCGCGCTGCTGGCCATCGTCTGGTCGTTCGTGTTTTTTGTGCTGCTCGACAGCACCCAGCCGGTATTAATCGTGCTGGCAGTGATTGGTGGCTTGCTGATCCATGCCATGATGTACGGCCCGCAGGCGGCGTTTGTCACCGAGCAGTTTCCCGGTCACGTACGTTACGCTGGCTCCTCGCTCGCCTATACGCTGGCCGGGATTGTTGGCGGCGGTTTCGCACCTTTAATTATCACCACGCTGTATAAAGAGATGGGCAGTACGCTGTGGGTGTCGCTGTATGTTTGTCTGGCGCTGGCGATAACGTTGTTTGCCGTGTGGAAAGCGAAAGAGACGGCGCACCACCGCTAAAACAGGTGGCGAAGGAATGCCACAACATATTATTTTCCCTGTTATGGATGCGCTCTGCTTCTACTGCACCCGATATCTCTTCGATCGACGAACCGCGAACAGCGCTGAAAAAATCAGCCGGCGGCGGCTTTTTTACTTGTGGCAGGCAGCTATAGCTTATACCGGCTATTAAACCTGAACGGACGTAATTTATCGGTAGTGATTGTAAGAGCGAGGACCAGGGATACATCTATCTGCAATATATTATTAAAAATAATAATGCCTGTCAGGAAGCGATAAAAACCATGAAGGAAAGCTCACTGTTATCTTTAGTTAAGGCTTGCGGGGGAAGATTCCTGCTTCATAAATAAAAAGCCATCTGCATAGCAGATGGCTTTTATATAAAATTTACTTTTCTCTGCGGCTGACAGGTATCAGCGGTAGATTAGACGTTAAACAAGAAGTTCATCACATCGCCATCTTTCACGATGTACTCTTTGCCTTCTGAACGCATTTTACCGGCTTCTTTCGCGCCCTGTTCACCTTTATAGGTGATGAAATCTTCATAGGCGATGGTCTGAGCACGGATAAAGCCTTTCTCAAAGTCGGTATGAATTTTACCGGCGGCCTGCGGAGCAGTGGCGCCAACCGGAATAGTCCAGGCGCGCACTTCTTTCACGCCAGCGGTGAAGTAAGTTTGCAGGTTCAGCAGAGCATAACCGGCGCGAATAACACGGTTCAGGCCCGGCTCTTCGATACCCAGCTCGGCCATAAACTCTTCGCGATCGGCATCTTCCAGCTCGGCGATGTCGGATTCAACGGCGGCACAAACCGGCACGACGATGGAACCTTCTTTAGCCGCGATTTCACGCACCTGATCCAGGTACGGGTTGTTTTCAAAACCGTCTTCGTTAACGTTGGCGATATACATGGTTGGCTTCAGCGTCAGGAAGCTCAGATAGCGGATGGCCGCTTTGTCTTCTTCGCTCAGATCCAGCGAGCGCAGCATCCCGGCATTGGACAGGTGCGGCAGGCATTTTTCCAGCGCGGCCTGTTCAGCTTTTGCGTCTTTATCGCCGCCTTTCGCACGCTTCTGCACGCGTTGCAGCGCGCGTTCGCAGGTATCAAGGTCAGAAAGCGCCAGCTCGGTGTTGATCACTTCAATATCGTCAGCCGGGTCAACTTTGTTGTTAACGTGGATGATGTTGTCGTTTTCAAAGCAGCGGACAACGTGACCGATGGCTTCGGTTTCGCGAATGTTGGTCAGGAACTGGTTGCCCAGGCCTTCGCCTTTCGACGCGCCTTTTACCAGGCCCGCGATATCCACAAATTCCATGGTGGTTGGCAAAATACGCTGTGGCTTGACGATCTCCGCCAGTTTGTCGAGACGGGAATCGGGCATTGGCACCACGCCGGTATTCGGCTCAATGGTACAGAACGGGAAGTTTGCCGCTTCGATGCCCGCTTTGGTTAACGCATTGAACAGTGTGGATTTCCCGACGTTAGGCAGGCCCACAATACCGCATTTGAATCCCATGTTTGAATCACCTTAATTAATTGCAGGGGAAGAAATCTTCCCCGGTAAGCTGGTTAGCACAAGTTTTTGCGCATTATACACGTAATTATCGCCTGGATGGCGGGGATTTCTACCCGCGCGAGGGAGAAGGGGGTTGAGATCTTGCTCACGTTTTCACATACTGACAATCTTTGACAACAGATGGAGAAAGCCGCAGATGCACTGCTTCCTGCTTACGCCACCCTGAAATCTCCCTTCCAGGCAACATCTGTTGCGCTTCTCGTCTTCCTGGCGAGTTCAAACTGTGTCCCAAACTGGCGGCGCGGTAATCACCTGCATTTAATAAAAAACGGAAATCTGTATGTTCAAACTGAGCAACCTCAGGGCTGCCGACGTCAAAAATGACGTGCTGGCCGGCGCTGTTGTCTCTGTGGCCCTTATTCCGGAAGCCACGGCCTTTTCTCTGCTGGCCGGTTTGTCACCGACAATTGGTCTGCATACCGCCTTTATACTTGGCCTGATCACCGCGCTGTTCGGCGGCAAGCCGGGAATGATCTCCGGCGCGGCCGGCTCGATTGTGGTGGTGCTGGTGAGCCTTATTCAGACTCACGGCTATGAATACGTGCTGCTGGCGACGATTTTCGCCGGGCTGATCCAGCTGGCTATTGGCCTCTTCCGCCTGGGGAAATTTATCCGCCTTGTGCCGCAGCCGGCTATCTACGGTTTTGTAAACGGACTGGCTATCGTTATCGCGCTGGCGCAGATCCCGATGATTAAAAACCAGGGGCCGGTCATGTATGGCCTGGTGGCGCTGGCGATGCTGATCGTCTGGCTGTTTCCTAAATTTACCAAAGTCATTCCCGGCTCGCTGGCGGCACTCATTGCTATCAGCGCCATTGCCATCGGCTTTGGACTGGATACCAAACGGGTAGGGGATTTGGCCGATATCTCCGGTACGCTGCCGTTCTTCCATCTGCCGGAAGCGCCGTTAAGCTGGGCCACGATGAAAATTGTGCTGCCTTATTCGGTGATTATCGCGCTGGTTGGGCTGATAGAATCGCTGTTAACCCTGGCAGTGCTGGATGAAATGGGCAGTAAAAAAGGCAACGGCAACAAAGAGTGCGTGGCGCAGGGTATCGGCAACACGCTGTGCGGCTTCTTTGGCAGCTTTGCGGGCTGCGCGATGATTGGACAGTCGATCATCAACTTTACCTCCGGCGGGCGTGGACGCATCTCTAACCTGGTCGGCGCAGTATTGCTGATCCTGTTTGTGGTCAGCCTGTCGAAATATATCGCCCTGCTGCCGGTAGCGGCGCTGGCCGGTATTATGTTTGTGGTCTGTATTAATACCTTTGAGTGGAGCTCGCTGCGCCGTCTGAAACGTATGCCAAAGCCCGATGCGGTGATCATGATTGCGGTCACGGTGGTCACCATCTATACCGATCTGGCCATGGCGGTGATTTTTGGCGTGATCATCTCCGCGCTGGTTTTTGCCTGGCAACATGCCCGCATCAGCATCCTGGCGCAGGAAGAGCGCGGCGAGCAAAAGACCTATCGGCTGGAAGGGCCGCTGTTTTTCGCCTCTGCCGCCAGTTTCCAGGAACTGTTTACCCCAGCAAAGGATCCGCAGGAAGTGGTGATTGACTTCGCCCGTACGCGGGTGATGGATTCCAGCGGCGTCGAGGCCATCGATAAATTGACCGCCCGCTATATAGCGGAAGGAAAAAGCGTCAGGCTGCGGCACCTTAGTGAAGATTGCATCAGCCTGTTAAAACAGGCAGGACCTTTCTGTAGTCACGAGCTGGATGCGCCTGATTATAAAGTTGCGGCCGACAGCGACTAAAAGCGTAAAGCTAAGGCTGGCCCTGCCGATATATATAAAAATCGTTATGTTGCCAGTGATTTAGATTAAATCACTGGTTTTTTACGATATGACAAAAATAATCACTGGCAGGGCGTCCTGAGCTGGCTATAAAGCATGACTGATAATTACTGTTACGTTCCGATTCACTCTCTTAGCGGCGAGCTGATTGCGCTTGAGCTCACCGTTTTACCACACCAGACCGCGCCGCAAGCCGAGGATGCCGAGCGCCGATTGTTGGATCAGCTGCTGACGATAGAACGCTACGCGGACTATTTTCAGCTGCACGGGCTGCTGTGCTGCCTGACCATCGATTTTCCGCTGGCTTGCGCGGTAACCGAATCGCCTTTTATCCAGCAAATCCTCAGCCAGCTGCCTTTTTTGCGGCTGAAGCTTTCTGAAAATTTCCCTAACCTGCACGACGGGCCAAACAACCCACTGCTGCGGGCGTTAACAGATCGGCTAAATATCTTATGGCTGGATGATTTAGGGGCAGGCGATGCCAATCTGAACGCGTTACAGTCGAAGATGTTTGAAGTAGTTAAGCTGGATCGGCAGTTTTATCTCGATAATATCAGCAAGCCGTTCTTTAACGTGCTGATTGCTCATATCCGCCGCTATACCAATCGCGTGCTGGTGGAGGGCGTAGAGAACGGAGGGCAGCTGGAGAAGCTGGCAGCCAACAAAGTCTGGGGCGTGCAGGGCTACTATGCGCAGACGATGGCGCTGGACGCGCTTGATGGCACGGATGGAGGTTAACGGTTAGCCAGAACCGGAAGCCAATAGCTGTTTGACGTAGGGTTCAATCTATTTTGGGGAAGAATATTCCGCTCCCCTTCAGGCCTGGCTGAGAGTTTGAAACAATGGATAGCAGCTCTTTACCTGAACAGAAAAAGTTATTTATAAGCATCGAATAACGTTTCCTTATCTGAAATTAAATGGCTTCCACAGGGAAGTAAGGACAACTCATGGCAATTGAGCAGGTTATAGGAATTGACCTTGGAACCACTAATAGTGCGGTTTGCGTCTGGCAAAATGGGCAAGCCGTTTTAGTCCCGAATAAATGGGGCGAGGTATTAACGCCCTCGGTTGTAGGCCTTGATGAGCAAGCTAATCTGATTATTGGACGTCCGGCGCGCGAACGGCTGCAAAGCCATCATGCGCTGACCCAGGCGAGTTTTAAGCGTTATATGGGCACGGAGGTTTCGCTGGCACTTGGTTCCAGGCAATTTCGTGCCGAAGAGTTGTCGGCATTATTACTGCGCCAGCTCAAAGAGGATGCGGAAAGCTGGCTTGGGCAAAAATTAACGCAGGCCGTTATTACCGTACCCGCTTATTTTAATGACGTTCAGCGTCGGGCGGTGAAAAATGCTGCCCGGCTGGCTGGGCTGGACGCAATACGCTTGCTTAATGAGCCAACCGCCGCGTCACTTGCTTTTGGCCTGCTGGAAAATCGTGAGCAAAAATACCTCACTTTCGATCTTGGCGGCGGGACATTTGACGTATCCGTCATTGATATGTTCGAGGGCGTGGTGGAAGTTCGTGCCAGCAGCGGCGATATCCGGCTTGGCGGCGATGATTTCTCACAGGCGATTGTACAGTGGATGCTGAGCCAGCATCCCGAGCTGAAATCTGCGCAGGCCGGGCTGGCAGCGGCGCTGCTGGCAAAAGCGGAAAGCATGAAGCAAATGCTGAGCCACGCTACCGAGGCTAAGGCTTCGCTGGAATGGGCCGGTCGACAGTGGAGCTGGACTTTTACGGAGGCTCAGCTGGCCGAGTGCAGCCAGCCGCTGCTGATGCGTTTACAGCGTCCGGTACAGCAGGCGCTGCACGATGCGCGTTTTTCTCTTCAGGATCTCGACCACATATTGCTGGTGGGCGGCGCAACCCGTATGCCGCTGGTTCGACAAACCGTTGCGCGGCTTTTTGGGCGTTTCCCTCGCCACGATCTCAATCCAGACGAAGCCGTTGCGCTTGGCGCAGGCATACAGGCCGGAATGGTGATGGCCGATGCTGCGGTCGAAGACATTATTCTTACCGACGTGATGCCGTTTTCCCTCGGCATTGAGGTGGTTAAGCGCCATGGTAATCAGGTTGAACCCGGCTTTTTCCTGCCGCTTATTGAGCGCAATACCTTTTTGCCGGTAAGCAAAACCGAGACGCTGAATACAGTTAGCGACAATCAAACCTGCGTACTGCTGAAAATATATCAGGGAGAAGGGCGCAGGGTTCAGGATAACGTTTTTCTCGGCGAAATGAGTATTGATGTTCCTCCTCGACCGGCAGGTGAACTGACCGTTGACGTGCGGTTCACCTACACGCTGGACGGCTTGCTGGAAGTGGAGTGTCGCTATGACGGCAGTCCGGTAATAGCACGGCTGGTGATAGAAAAGGTACCGGGGCAGATGAGCGAAGAGCAAATTGCCGCCAGCCTGCAAAAGCTGGCCGATATTAAACAGCATCCTCGCGATCGCCAGGAAAATCGTGAGCTGCTCGCTCGCTGTTCGCGCCTTTATGAACGCTTACTTGGCGATGAGCGAGCATGGATGGATCGGCTGACTACCGCGTTTGAACAGGCGCTGGAGAGTCAGGATCTTCGCCGTATTGCCTCATCAAGAGAAGATGCAGAACACTTTTTACAGCAGTACAAAGAGGGCCTCCTGCCATGAGCATCTGGCAGGCGCTTGAACTGTCACCCACGCGTGATGAAGGAGAAATCCGCCGTGCGTATGCCCGCCAGTTAAAAAAACATCGACCGGATAGCGATCCGGCAGGCTATCAGCAACTGCGTGAAGCATTCGATGAGGCAAAGCGACGGGCGCAGGCTGACATTATCGTTGATCACGAGGACAGCACTGCCGATATTTTACCGCCGATACAGGAGAAGCACGAACCTGAGCCTCTGATCCAACAGGGTGAAGTCGCCAACGGCTTTACCGTTGGAGAAACAGCCGTCCCCCCTGAAGCAGATTTGCTGTACAGCGAAAAGGAGCTGCATAAACTGGCGTATCAGCTGGTAAACACAGAAATGACAGGCATTATTATGATGAATCGCCTGTCTGAGAGAGTGTTCAAAGCGGGGAGCCTGCAGCAGCAACAGCTTTTCCATCGACAGCTTGCGGCTGCGCTGGCAGAGAGCCCCGGTTTGACCGAAGGCCTGCTTGAACGCGTCAGCGGCCTGTTGGGATGGGGAATGGACGAGTACGACTACAGCCATATTATTCCGTATCACATTCAGGAGGCGCTGCATGAACAACTACGCGAAACTGAAGTGAACCGGGCATGGAAAGAGATGGAGGCAGAGGAGAAGCACGGCACGATGCTCAACAGGGCAGCGATTCGCCTGCTAAAGAGCGATAGCGAAAAGGTGCCTTTCTGGATACGCCTGATACCGGGCATGCTCACGCTCCTTGCACAACAGGCAAACAGGCTGGGGTATTATTTTCCTGAAATTGTTCCAGGGCTAAATCAGCCTGTGCTGCGGTTCCTGAGTCAACCTCGCGCGGCGCTCAGCTGGCAGGGGATTTTTTTGCTGGTATTCTGGGCGTTGGTCTTTAATGCGGTTATCCCCCTGTCGGGCATTAATACCACCGTTAGCGCTATCGCTGTTCTGACAGTGATGTTTTACCTGTATATCAACGACGCCGTCATGCTGGGCCTTCAAAGCAGGCCGCAATGGGTGAAGTGGTTTCTCTTTACCGAATTTATTTTCTCGCTGATGGCGATCCAGCTATTTTTTGGCGGACTGTTTTTTGCCGCCATCGTTACTATGCCGCCTTCCGGTCATGGCGGCGTTGCGCTGGTTATGCTGCTTGCGATACTGGTGTTGTCGATGGTGTTTTGGGCGGCATGGCCACAAGGCATCCCTTTTATACGCTGCCCCGGCAGAGTAATGAGCCGAATCTTTGCCAGCCCATGGAAGTTAATGGAATGGATGGATTTTTCATGGTTTTCGGTTATTTGGGCGCTACTCTGCCTGGCCGTATTTGTTCTGACTGGCGTAGCGCTGCTTAAGCTCTTTGCTTAATCCAGACGGCTGGTTGAGCGCTTTTATCAGCAATCAGCCAGCCTTAATTGGCTTAACCTTTAAAACTGTGCAGCCGGTTCATCGCCTTTAGCCTGTCTTCCTTCAGCCACACCTCGGTACAGCGCGCCGCTTCGTCAATGGCGTTGTCGATCAGCGTCTGTTCCGCCGCCTGCGGCTTGCCCAGGACAAAACCCACGACCTTATTGCGATCGCCCGGATGGCCGATACCGATGCGCAAACGGTGGAAGTTCAGGTTATTACCCAGCCTGCTGATAATATCTTTCAGGCCGTTATGGCCGCCGTGACCGCCGCCCTGTTTGAATTTTGCCACGCCCGGCGGCAGATCCAGCTCGTCATGCGCGACCAGGATTTCTTCCGGCGCGATACGGTAAAAGGTCGCCATTGCCGCAACGGCCTTGCCGCTCAGGTTCATAAAAGTCGTCGGCACCAGCAGCCTGACGTCTTCGCCACCGATATTGAGCCGGGCCGTATAGCCGTAAAACTTGCTCTCTTCTTTTAACGACTGATTGTGTCGTTGAGCCAGTAAATCCACATACCAGGCGCCCGCGTTATGGCGCGTGGCGGCGTATTCCGCACCGGGATTGGCAAGGCCGACAATCAGTTTAATGCTGCTCACTTGTCTGTTTTCCTAAAAGGCTGCATCAGGGAAGGGCGCTAGTGTACTAAGAGCGGCGACAGAACTCAAAAGTGCGCGCGAAATCACAATAGTTGATCAACGTGATAATGCGTTTTCTATAGAAAAATCAGCGAGGTGCGCGTAAAGTTTTGTCAAACTTTTAGCAACAAATGTGATCTGGCCCGCAACGGATCCGCCAGCCATTGCATAAACTTATGGCACTAACCGCACAGGAATGCACTGGCATCTGGAGGTGACAAATGAAACGCAGACACGCTAATTTAACCGGCAACGCCCTGATGGTGATCGGCTTAGCCGTCATGGTAACCGGTATAGGCTATGCCGTACTGAATCAACTGCCGCAGTTACAGCTGCCGCAAATGCTGGTTAACGGCTCTATTTTCGCCATCTTTATCGGCGCGCTGATGTGGTTGGTCGGCGCCCGTCTTAGCGGCCGCGAAAAAATCACCGATCATTACTACTGGGTGCGCCACTATGGCGACAAGCGCTGCCGTCGCGCTTCCGGACACGGCCATCACTGATAGCCGGTTACGCCATAAAAAAAAGCGGGACAGATAATCTGTCCCGCTTTTCGTTTAGCTGCAGCTATTCGATTAGTGCTCAAACATCGCAGAGATAGACTCTTCGTTGCTGATGCGGCGAATAGCCTCCGCCAGCATGCCGGAGAGCGTTAGCGTACGCACGTTCGGCAGGGCTTTGATCTCTTCCGGCAGTGGAATGGTGTCGCAAACCACCACTTCGTCAATCACGGAATGACGCAGGTTTTCTACGGCATTGCCGGAGAAAATAGGGTGAGTGGCGTAAGCGAAGACACGTTTCGCACCACGCTCCTTCAGCGCCTCGGCGGCTTTACACAGCGTGCCGCCGGTATCAATCATGTCATCAACCAGCACGCAGTCGCGGCCCGCTACGTCACCGATGATGTGCATCACCTGCGAAACGTTGGCGCGCGGACGACGCTTATCGATGATAGCCATATCGGTATCGTTCAGCAGCTTAGCGATAGCGCGGGCACGCACCACGCCGCCGATGTCCGGCGAAACCACAATAGGGTTTTCCAGACCGATTTGCAGCATGTCTTCCAGCAGGATTGGGCTGCCGAAAACGTTATCAACCGGGACGTCAAAGAAGCCCTGAATCTGTTCAGCATGCAGATCCACAGTCAGAACGCGGTCAACGCCGACGCTGGACAGGAAATCCGCAACTACTTTAGCCGTGATAGGCACACGAGCAGAACGCACGCGACGGTCCTGACGGGCATAGCCAAAATAGGGGATAACAGCGGTAATACGACCAGCGGAAGCGCGGCGCAGGGCATCCACCATAACAACCAGTTCCATCAGGTTATCGTTGGTAGGTGCACAGGTGGACTGGATGATGAAAATATCACCACCGCGTACATTTTCATTGATTTGTACGCTCACTTCACCATCACTGAAACGACCGACGGCGGCGTCGCCCAGGCTAGTGTAAAGGCGGTTGGCAATACGTTGTGCTAGTTCCGGGGTGGCGTTACCAGCAAAAAGCTTCATATCAGGCACGAGAAGAACCTCAGGCTTTGCGTCCAGAGAATGAACATCTGAGTCAGCGGCACTGGGCGGTATACCGCTGACGGGTCCATACGGGTGTAATCGAGCGCCGCGCCGCTTCAGGAACAGGGTGAAGCGGTCGCCGCGGCTCTTATTGCTCGGAAAGGTAGCGGTGCAGCGGCGAAACGTTAACGCCTCGCGCAATAAAGCCCTGCCACTTTTTCAGAGCAAGCTCAGCCACCTGACGGGCAGCGGGCTCGGTGTCAAATTCAGCGAACACGCAAGCGCCGGTTCCGGTCAGGCGCGACGGCGCGTATTCTAGCAGCCAGGAAACAAGCTGTTCAACCTCGCGAAAACGTTTTCTTACTACTGGCTCACAATCATTGCGGTAATTATCCGCTAATAACTGGCTGATTTCCCTTACCGGCGTGTCGCGGATCAGTTCAGGATCGTTAAACACCACCGGCGTTGAGATGTGAACGCCAGGGTGGATCACCAGATACCATTTTTCTGCCGGGTTAACCGGCGTCAGCGTTTCGCCAACGCCTTCAGCGAAGGCGGCAAAGCCATGCACAAAAACCGGCACGTCCGCGCCCAGCCGCAGGCCCAGCGTCGCCAGCTCGTCAAAACTGAAGCCGGTTTGCCAGTAGTGATTCAGCGCCACCAGCACGGTAGCGGCGTCCGAAGAACCACCGCCCAGCCCGCCGCCCATCGGCAGCCGTTTTTCGATAGCGATCGAAGCGCCTGCGTTTTCCGGCAGGACGCCCTGCTGCCTGGCGCGCGTTTGCAATAGCCTGGCCGCGCGAACGATCAGGTTCTCTTCGTCCGGCACGCCCTCAACCGGCGTCAGCAGCGTAATCTGGCCGCTGCTGTCGGGCTGGATGCTTAACGTGTCGCCATAGTCCAGAAACTGGAACAGCGTTTGCAGCTCATGATAGCCGTCAGGACGACGGCCGGTAATGTAGAGGAATAAGTTAAGTTTAGCGGGCGCGGGCCACTTAGCGACCGCCGTCATTTTACCGTCCAGCCATCCATTTTCAGCTTGATGCGCTGATCGCCTTCGCGCAGCTCCATATTGGCCGGCAGGGCAGGCTGCTGCTTGTTGTCATAGGCCTGATAGGTCACCGTCCACTGCTGGCCGTTACGGCTGTAGTTGACTTCACGCAGACGATATTTATCGTCCAGCGCGTAGTCGGTGGACTCGCCCGGCAGGCCCATCATCCACTGGCGCAGGCTGTTGAGCGGAATATCCATGCCGGTCAGCTGCGAAATCATCTTCTCGGCGTCGTTGCTGGTATAGCGCTTGCCTTTATTGTCGACCAGCTGTACCACGCTGCCCTGTGCGTCCAGCTGGAGCTCGGTGCTGCCCAGCGGGTTGGTCAGCAGCAGACGATAGCGATCCGGCGCGGTTTGCTGCCAGTTGAAACGGGCGTAAACCTTTTGCTTGTCGGACAGATAGGCAAAAGCGCCGCGCGTCTGATACTGGGTGATTTTTTCGACAGCCTGCTGATGCTGCTGCCACTGTGGCGAGGTGACGCTTTGTCCTGGCCCCTGGGGTTTATTAACGCTACAGGCAGCCAGCAGCACGCTGGCAAGCGGAAGAAGCCGCAACAGGCGGCGATTCGACATAAACATGGGGACTCCTCAGACTCCGTTCAGGCGCTGACGCGCAAAGTAACCGTTCAAACTATCGACCGCCAGGGGCCGCGTCAATACTCAATTTGACCTGTTTCGTGCTGAATAGCTATATCAATCGCAGTGAACGGCGAATGTGGCTTTTCTTGATCTCGCGCATCTTGTAGAATGCGCCTCACAAAACCCTATCAACAGTGGGATCTCCCAGACCTGACTCATGACGTTGCTGGCACTCGGAATAAATCATAAAACGGCTCCTGTGGCTCTGCGCGAACGCGTGACGTTCTCGCCGGATACGCTGGATCAGGCTCTCGACAGCCTGCTTGCTCAGCCGCTGGTACAGGGCGGCGTCGTGCTGTCTACCTGTAACAGGACCGAGTTATACCTTAGCGTTGAACAACAGGAAAACCTGCAGGAACAGCTGGTAAAATGGCTGTGCGACTATCATCAGCTCAGCGCCGATGAAGTGCGCAAAAGCCTGTACTGGCACCACGATAACGAGGCCGTCAGCCACCTGATGCGCGTCGCCAGCGGGCTGGATTCGCTGGTACTGGGCGAGCCGCAGATCCTGGGCCAGGTGAAAAAAGCCTACGCCGATTCGCATCGCGGCCACACTATCTCCAGCGAGCTGGAGAGAATGTTCCAGAAATCCTTCTCTGTCGCCAAGCGCGTGCGCACGGAAACCGATATCGGCGCCAGCGCCGTTTCCGTGGCCTTTGCCGCCTGTACGCTGGCGCGGCAGATCTTTGAGTCGCTGTCTACCGTCAACGTGCTGCTGGTTGGCGCGGGCGAAACCATCGAGCTGGCCGCGCGCCATCTGCGCGAGCATAAGGTGCAGAAGCTGATTATCGCTAACCGCACCCGTGAACGTGCCCAGAAGCTGGCCGACGAGGTTGATGCCGAAGTCATCAGCCTGGCGGAGATCGACGCGCGTCTGGCAGAGGCCGACATTATCATCAGTTCTACCGCCAGCCCGCTGCCGATTATCGGCAAGGGAATGGTGGAGCGCGCGCTGAAACAGCGCCGCAATCAGCCGATGCTGCTGGTGGATATCGCCGTGCCGCGCGACGTCGAGCCGGAGGTGGGCAGGCTGCCTAACGCCTATCTCTACAGCGTGGACGATCTCCAGGCGATAATCGAAAGCAATATGGCGCAGCGTAAAGCGGCCGCCGTGCAGGCGGAAACTATCGTTGTGCAGGAAAGCGACGAGTTTATGTCGTGGCTGCGCGCCCAGAGCGCCAGCCAGACCATCCGTGAGTATCGTTCGCAGGCCGAGCAGGTGCGCGCCGAGCTGGAAGAGCGCGCCCTGACGGCGCTGGCTCAGGGCGCGGATGCGCAGGCCGTGCTGCGTGAGCTGGCCCATAAGCTCACCAACAAATTGATCCACGCCCCAACCAAATCCCTTCAGCAGGCCGCCCGCGACGGCGATGACGAACGCCTGCAGATTTTACGCGACGGCCTGGGGCTGTAGCGTTTTTACCTCTTTATATACAGGGAATATTCATGAAGCCTTCTATTGTTGCCAAACTGGAAGCCTTGCAGGAACGTCACGAGGAAGTCGAGGCGATGCTGGGCGATGCTGGCGTGATTGCCGATCAGGAGCGATTTCGCGCGCTGTCGCGCGAGTATGCGCAGTTGACCGATGTCAGCCAGTGTTTCCGTCGTTGGCAGCAGAATCAGGAAGATATCGCCGCCGCCGAAGAGATGCTTAACGATGCGGAAATGCGCGATATGGCGCAGGAAGAGCTGAAAGAGGCGCGTGAGGCCAGCGAACAGCTGGAGCAGGAGTTACAGGTGCTGCTGCTGCCGAAAGATCCGGACGACGAGCGCAACTGCTATCTGGAGGTGCGTGCCGGCACCGGCGGCGACGAAGCGGCCATTTTCGCTGGCGATCTCTTCCGGATGTACAGCCGCTACGCGGAATCGCGCCGCTGGAAAGTGGAAGTGATGAGCGCCAACGAGGGCGAGCACGGCGGTTATAAAGAAGTGATCGCCAAAATCGTCGGCGACGGCGCCTACGGTCGCCTGAAGTTCGAGTCCGGCGGCCATCGCGTGCAGCGCGTGCCGGAAACGGAATCGCAGGGCCGTATCCACACTTCCGCCTGTACCGTTGCGGTGCTGCCGGAAGTGCCGGAAGCCGAGCTGCCGGATATCAACCCGAGCGATCTGAAAATCGACACCTTCCGTTCATCGGGCGCGGGTGGGCAGCACGTTAACACCACCGACTCCGCTATCCGTATTACCCACCTGCCTACCGGCATCGTGGTGGAGTGTCAGGACGAGCGTTCGCAGCACAAAAACAAAGCCAAGGCGCTGGCGGTGCTGGGTTCGCGCATTCGGGCGGCCGAAAGCGCCCGTCGTCAGCAGGAAGAAGCCTCAACGCGCCGCAACCTGCTGGGCAGCGGCGATCGCTCCGACCGCAACCGCACCTATAACTATCCGCAGGGTCGTATTACCGATCACCGCATTAACCTGACCATCTACCGTCTGGACGAAGCAATGCAGGGCAAGCTGGATATGCTGATTGAGCCTGTGGTGCAGGAGTATCAGGCAGACCAGCTGGCCGCCCTGTCCGAGCAGGAGTAATGGAGATTCGCCAGTGGCTGAAAGGAGCCATTACTGAACTGGCGGGCAGTGAAAGCCCGAAAAGAGACGCAGAGATCCTGCTTGGCTTTGTCACCGGCCGCTCCCGCAGCTGGCTTATTGCCTTTGACGAGACGGCGCTGACCCAACGCGAGCAGGAGCGCCTGGCTGCGCTGCTGGCTCGCCGCGTCAACGGCGAGCCGATTGCTTACCTGATCGGCGAGCGTGAATTCTGGTCGCTGCCGCTCAGCGTCTCCCCCGATACGCTTATTCCCCGGCCGGACACCGAGCTGCTGGTGGAGCAGGCGTTGGCTCATATCCCTGCCGAACCGGCGGCGGTGCTGGATCTGGGCACCGGCACCGGCGCGATTGCGCTGGCTATCGCCAGTGAACGTCCCGACTGTCGCATTACCGGCGTCGACCGCATTCAGGGGGCCGTTGAGCTGGCGCAGCGCAACGCGCAACGCCTTGGCATCCATAACGCCGTTTTTCGGCTCAGCAATTGGTTCAGCGCGCTGGCGGGCGAACGCTTCGCCGTTATCGTCAGCAATCCTCCCTATATTGATGAAGCCGACGAGCATCTGCGGCAGGGCGACGTGCGTTTTGAGCCGCAAAGCGCGCTGGTGGCGGCGGAAGGCGGCCTGGCTGATATCCGGAGCATCGCCGCACAGGCGGGAGAGGCGCTGCTGCCCGGCGGCTGGCTGCTGTTAGAGCATGGCTGGCAACAGGCGCAGGCCGTGCAGGCGATCCTGCGCGCGGCCGGTTTTGCTAACGTTGCCACCGCCCGGGATTATGGCGGCAATGACCGCGTGACTTATGCGCAAAAACCCTGAACGAGGGAAAATAAATGGCTGACTGGTACAGTGCTGTAAAAAATTTGCATCTGCTGACGGTAATCCTTACCGCCACGCTGTTTCTGCTGCGTTTCTTCTGGCTTCAGACCGGCTCAGGGATGCTGCAAAAGCGCTGGGTACGCATCGTACCCCACCTGAACGACACGCTGCTGCTGCTTTCGGGCGCGATGCTGGTGGCGATAACGCACTTTTATCCCTTTACGCCTCAGGGCGCATGGCTGACTGAAAAGCTGTTTGGCGTTATTATCTATATCGCGCTTGGCTTTATTGCCCTTGGGCGCAAACCACGCGCGCAAAAAACGCGCTGGATAGCTTTTATCGTGGCGGCCGCGATGCTGGTAATGATTTACCATCTGGCCACCACAAAAATGCCATTGTTGGGGAATGTATGACGTCGATAGCAACTGATGAAGGCACAGCGACCCCGCTGTGCGAGGCGGTAATTGCGGCCACGCTGGCCATCCGTCCTGAGTTTCCTGCTGAAGACGTGAAGAAGCAGCTGGCGGAGCTGGTTAAAGAGGCGCGCGCCACCATTCCATTACAGCTGGAGCAGGATTTGCAGCTGGAGAAACTCATTGAGCTGTTCTGGCAGCGCTGGGGCTTCGGCGGCGCGAGCGGCGTTTACCGTCTGTCCGACACGCTGTGGCTGGATAACGTGCTGAAAACCCGGCAGGGCACCGCCGTCTCGCTGGGCGTGATCTTTTTGCATATCGCTCACGAACTCTCGCTGCCGCTGATGCCGGTGATTTTTCCTACGCAGCTTATTCTGCGGGCCGACTGGATTGACGAAGAGATGTGGCTGATCAATCCCTTTAACGGCGAAACGCTGGATGAGCACACGCTGGAAGTGTGGCTGAAGGGCAATATCGGCCCGGTGGCTGAACTGTATGACGACGATCTACAGGAGGCCGAGCCGCAGCTGGTGCTCAACAAGATGCTGGATACGCTGAAAGCCGCGCTGATGGAAGAAAAGCAGATGGAGCTGGCGCTGCAGGTCAGCCAGGTGCTGGTCAATATGGACCCGGACGATCCCTATGAAATCCGCGATCGCGGGCTGATTTTCGCGCAGCTGGACTGTGAGCACGTGGCGGTAAGCGATCTGACCTATTTTGTTGAACAGTGCCCGGAAGATCCGGTTAGCGAAATGATTAAATTACAGATCCATTCGATTGAACAGAAACAGATCACGCTGCACTAATCTGTTAAATAAAGAATAAGGCGAAGAGATGAAACAAAAAGTCGTTAGCATTGGTGATGTTAAGGTTGCAAACGATCTGCCGTTCGTGCTGTTTGGCGGTATGAACGTACTGGAATCGCGCGATCTCGCTATGCGTATCTGCGAACATTACGTCACCGTGACCCAGAAGCTGGGCATCCCTTACGTGTTTAAGGCCTCGTTTGACAAGGCCAACCGTTCTTCGATTCGCTCCTATCGCGGGCCGGGTCTGGAAGAGGGCATGAAGATTTTTCAGGAGCTGAAGCAGACCTTCGGCGTGAAAATTATCACCGACGTGCACGAAGCCAGCCAGGCGCAGCCGGTGGCCGACGTGGTTGACGTGATCCAGCTGCCTGCTTTCCTGGCACGTCAGACCGATCTGGTGGAAGCGATGGCGAAAACCGGTGCGGTCATCAACGTTAAGAAGCCGCAGTTCGTCAGCCCTGGTCAGATGGGCAACATCGTTGAGAAGTTCGCGGAAGGCGGCAACGAGAAGGTTATCCTGTGCGATCGCGGCGCGAACTTCGGCTACGACAACCTGGTGGTGGACATGCTGGGCTTTAACGTTATGAAGCAGGTTTCCAACGGTAGCCCGGTCATTTTCGACGTGACGCATGCGCTGCAGTGCCGCGATCCGTTCGGTGCCGCTTCCAGCGGTCGTCGTGGTCAGGTTACCGAGCTGGCGCGTGCCGGTATGGCTGTCGGCCTGGCCGGTCTGTTTATCGAAGCGCATCCGGATCCGGCCAATGCAAAATGCGACGGCCCGTCCGCGCTGCCGCTGGACAAGCTGGAGCCTTTCCTGATGCAGATTAAAGCGATTGACGATCTGGTGAAGAACTTCCCGGCGCTGGATACCAGCAGCTGATAAAAATCAGGCCGGCAGCCCTGAGGGCGCCGGCCTGAACAGCTAATCTGTTAATCAATCCGCCTTACATCCTGTCACCGCCGACCTTCAGTCTGTCCGCCTTACATCCTGTCACCGCAGATCTGCGAGTCACGCCGTATCTCATACCTTAACCGCCGAGTCGTTATCCGCCTTTCCCGCGGGCCGCGATATGTTGCGTCGTCACGCCTACAGCATTACCGTCATCAGATAGCCGATAAACAGCGCCAGGTGCGCCGCACCGTTCAGCACGTTGGTTCTGCCGGTCGAAAAAGAGATCTGACACAGTAGCAGCGAGGCCAGCATAATCACCATATGCGGCGGCTCCAGGCCGAAAATCAGTTCCTGGCCGGTGAGCGTGGCGATAATGGTTACCGTAGGCACGGTCAGCGAGATGGTGGCCAGCACCGAGCCGAAAAAGAGGTTCATCGCGCGCTGCACCTGATTCGCCAGCACGGCTTTAATAGCGCCCAGGCCTTCCGGCGAGAGGATCAGCAGTGCCACCAGGAAACCGGTGAATTGCTCAGGCGCGTTCAGTTCGGTCAGCAGCGCGCCCAGCGTGTTGGAATCCATTTTGGTGACGGCAATCACGGCCACCAGGTGCACCAGCAGCCAGCAGGTATGCCAGACGCTGGAGTGGGCGGACGGCTTGCCGTGATGCGGGTCATCGCCCTCGTCCTCATGCTCATAAACGAACAGGCTCTGGTGCGTTTTGGTCTGGATCAGCAGAAACACGCCGTACATCGCGGCGGAAATGGCGGAAATCAGCAGCGCCTGGCCAGCGCTGAAATTGCCTTCCGGCAGCGCGTTGGGGAAAACCAGCACCAGCACGGCCAGCGGGAAAATAGCGATCAGATACTGCTTTACGCCCGCCAGATTAACGTACTGGGTGGCAAACTTGCGCCCGCCCAGCAGCAGCGCGAAGCCTACCAGGCCGCCGGTTACGATCATCACGATAGAGTAAAGCGTATCGCGCATCAGCATCGGCGCCGCATCGCCCGTCGCCATCAGCGCGGAAATCAAACTGACTTCGAGGATCACTACGGAGAGGCTGAGGATCAGCGAACCGTAAGGCTCGCCGAGGCGGTGCGCAAGCACGTCCGCGTGTCGCACCACGCTGAACGCGCTGCTAAGGATAGCCACCAGCGCCAGCAAATTAATGCCGATGATGGCCGGTAAAGATTCTGAGGCGCCCCAAAACCACAGGATAACCAGGGCCGCGAGCGGCAGCACCAGGGATGATTCTTTATGACGTGTTCTGACGCTTTCTTGCGCGCTCATAGGCAATATTTCCTTTTTTGACCGTCCAACTGCGAAACAGACGCAACCATTGCTGTGTGCATTGATTATATAACAACCGCCCGCAGTGTAACGGCAGTAAGGTTAACTGATGGTAAACTTTACATGATTTTACCTGAAAAACCTGATAATTATCCGGGGTGGGCTTAACCCTGAATCTCCCTGTAATTATCTTGATTCGTAAAGTATTTTTTATCACTCTTTGCCTTTTATCATGACGATTAAAGCGGATATTTATCAATTTCAGTGAGATAAACGGCTGTTACGTAATAGTTAGTATATGACCTTACTGAAAAGACATAAGTGGCACCCGCAGCGATTTTGTTCCAGGCTTAAAAAGTCTGATAACAAGGAGATCGATAATGCCATACCGTTCAAGAGGTTCCCTGCCTGACAGCGTCAAAAACGTTCTGCCCGCTCACGCACAGGACATTTATCAGGAGGCGTTTAACAGCGCCTGGGACGAATACAAAGAGGAAAAAGATCGCCGGGGCGACGAGTCACGCGAAGAAGTGGCGCACAAGGTAGCGTGGGCGGCCGTTAAGAACCAGTATGAAAAGGGCGACGATGATAAGTGGCATAAGAAGCATTAAATGTCGCCGGGCTGCTCGCTGCGAGCAGCCTCGTTTATCGTAGCCGTTGTCTCTGATTTTTCTCCGCTGCCACCCTGAAGTTCTCCGTTATGCCGCCGATGATAATCCTAAGGTAAATTTATTCTTTTGTGACGCGCTTCAAACTTGATCGGCACGCCTGAAATGACTTAAGGTCAGGTAAGCGTAACGACACATTTATGTCACAACAAATGCAGCAGGGAACGGGCAGTAGCGGAGAGGGCTAATGTTAACAAGAGACTTCCTGGCCAAAGCAGATTGTAAAACGGCCTTTGGTGCCATTGAGGAATCACTGCTGTGGACCTGCGAACAGCGAGCGGCCTCGCTGGCGGCTACCCTGGCCTGCCGTCCCGATCACAGCCCGGTGTGGATTTTTGGCTATGGCTCGCTGATGTGGAACCCGGTATTTGAGTCCGATGAGGTAGCGGAAGGCACGCTAAACGGCTGGCACCGCGCCTTTTGCCTGCGGCTTACCGCCGGACGCGGCACTGCCCAGCAGCCGGGGCGGATGCTGGCATTGAAGGAGGGCGGCAGCACCACCGGGCTGGCCTTTCGTCTGCCGGAAGCGAAGCTGGCCGAGGAGCTGGAGCTGCTGTGGAAGCGCGAGATGGTCACCGGTTGCTACCTGCCGACCTGGTGCGAGCTGAAGCTGGCCGACGGCCGCAGCGTGACGGCGCTGGCCTTTGTTATGGATCCGCGTCACGCGCTGTATGAGGCCGATTCCTGCCCGCAAACTATCGCGCCGCTGATTGCTCAGGCCAGTGGACCGCTGGGCACCAACGCGCAATATCTTTTCTCGCTGGAGCAGGAGCTGAAAAGGCGCGGGCTTTATGACGACTGCCTGACCGATCTGGTTCAGCGCGTCCGCGATCTTCAGGTCTACCACAATGATCTGGCCGGCTGAGCCGCGTCCTCAGGAGCCGGGATTGATCAGCCAGGTGCCCGGTTTATCAATATCCAGCTGCTGAGTATGCACGGCAGAATCGGCAGCGTGGACCTCAATAATATAATGTCCCGCCGACAGATTAAGCGCGGCGTAACCGCTGGTATTCGGCTTCGCCTCAACAGGTTTGCCGTTCAGCATTACCGTTTCGCCGCTGGCCAGCTTGAGATAGACCGTGGCAATGGTCGGCTTGTCTACGGGCGCGACGGCGGTTGATGGTGCCGCGCTGCCGGCATTATCGGCCGCAGCAGACTGTTCCGGCGCAGAAGCGTCATCGCTATGGTTAAGCGCGACGACCAGCCCGATCAGCGCCAGGACCGCGATGCCGGCGGCAATCACCAGCGGTTTCGCCAGTTTGTGATGGCGTAGCGAGGCATACTCCGCACTGGCCGAGGCGGGCGCCACGGTAATAGCTGGCGGTTCCGGCTGCACTTCCGGCGTAACGGTTGGCGTTACTATCTCTTCGGGTACCCTGGTCACGCTGGTCACCAGCTCTTCTACCGTACTTACCGGCAGCGCAATCAGCGCGGCAAACTCATCGACAGTCTGCGGACGATCCTGCGGTTTCATCGCCAGCGCGCGATCGATTGCATTCAGCAAAGGCAGCGAAAACCCTTCAGGGCGCAGCTGGGTCAGCGGCTGGTAGCGATCCTCGATACAGCGAACCACGCTGACCGGCGGCGGACTGCCGGTCACCAGCGTATGCAGCACCGCGCCCAGCGCATAAATATCCGTCCACGGCCCCTGATCGCTGTCGCTTTCTTCGCTGTACTGCTCGATAGGCGCATAGCCTGGCTTCAGCATGATTTCCGTCTGGTCGGAAAGGTTGCCGATAGTCTTGCGGGCGGAGCCGAAGTCCAGCAGCACGGGCAGCTGGTTATCCTGGATCTGAATATTGTCCAGCGAGATATCGCGATGCAGATAGCCTGCCTGATGGATGGTGTCGATAGCGCCGAACAGCGGCGGCAGCAGCTGGCGGATCCAGGCATCGGTCAGCGTTTCAGGGCTGCCGAGCTGCCACTCCTTTAGCGTCATGCCGCTGTAGTACAGCGTTCCCATATAGGCGGTGCCGTTTTCTTCCCAGAAGCGCAGCACGTGCAGCAGACCGGGATGGTTAAACCGGGCCAGCAGGCGGGCTTCCTGAATAAAGCTGTTCAGCCCGGCGGTAAACAGTTTCTGATAGCGTTCGCCGCGCAGCGCGATAGTCAGGTTTTCATCGCGCGAAACCAGCGATACCGGCAGATACTCTTTAATGGCGATGGTGCGTTCCAGCAGATGATCCCAGGCGCGATAAACAATGCCGAAACCGCCGCCGCCGATAACCTCTTTGATTTCAAATTCGTTAAAACGGTGCCCGGCCGGAAGGGCGTTGGGCACGTTTTTCTTATCGTTTGCCGACATAGTAAACACTCTCTAAGCGTTAGCGACTTTTCACCCTGCGGGAAAGGCAGTCAGTTAACGGTGCGCCAGGCGCCAATAGCCGGATCGGCCAGATCTGCATGCAGGTCGTTCACCAGCAGCACATTTATTTTCACTTGCGGATTGGTTAACGCGCCCCACGTTTTGCGCAGCGCCTCAACGCGGTTTTTCAGCAGTGCGGCATCGTTAGCCTGGCTTTTGCTCATTTTCACCAGCAGCGCGCCTTCAAAAGACCAGACGTGCAGCTGCGGATTAAACGTCAGCAGCAGCCAACTGTCCGGCACCCCCTTTTTGGCCACGACCAGGCGCTGGTTATTCGCGGCGACGATAGTCAGCTCGCCCGGCGACGGATGCACGTTGCGTAAAGGAAAGCCCTGATAAAACTGTACGGGGATCGCCTGGGTCTTGCCGTTGCTGGCCAGCGTCAGCTCGCTTTTGCCTTCCAGCCAGCCTTCCGTGGAGCAGCTCAGATGACGGGCATCCGGGATAAACAGCGACTGGCCTCGTTCGTCCCACCAGGTGCGGAAGTGGCAGCCGCCCGGCAGATCGAAATGCTGCAGCGGCGCGCTGTTGGCAGGCTGCGATAAATCGAGCGGTTCCGCGTTGCTGGCGGTGGCCGCAGCGGTACCGTCGGCGATAACGATCGGCCGCCAGTTTTGCATTTTTGCAGCGGTGCCGGAAGCGAGCACCGAGCCTGCCTCGTTGGTCATCTGCCACGGCAGCTCGCTCAGCTTGCCGCATTGATTATTCAGCAGCTTGCCTACGCGCGGCAAAAAAGTGTTGAGCACGTTCGACTCTTTGCTTTTGCCAGAGACGATGCGCAGAGGAATATTCTGCTGACACCAGTCCTTCGGCGCATTACTTTCCACGTTATCGATAAAGACTTCCAGCGCCAGGCTGGGAGAATAGACCACGCGGTAGTCTTCCGCCTGAGCGGTAGTTGCAAACAACAGTGTGACGGCCGGCAACCAGAATTTCATAGCGTTCCTTGGTTAATCACGCGACGGAAGAAAGCGAGCGGAATCCGCCATCGATTGTAACAGGGTGGTATCCTGCGGCGAGCCAACCCAGACAGCTACCGCGCTTAAATTATCTTTTTTCTCGCTGCGATTGATCGCTTTATGCATCAGCGCCAGCCATTCCTGGGGCGAGCTGACCATGCGCAAAGCCTGCTCCATCTCGCCGGGCTGCAAATTGCACCAGAAACCGTCGGTGCAGACCAGAAAGACGTCGCCATCCTCCAGCGGCATCACTTCACTGTAGCTGACGGGCTGCGTCCCTTCTGCACCAAGAGCATTATAAAGTAAGTTACTGTTAATGCCGGTATTATCCACACCAGCATCCTTTAGCTGCTGGGCCAGGCTATGGTCGCGCGTCACAGAGTGGATAAACCCGCGGCGAAAGTGGTAAACCCGGCTGTCGCCCGCGTGCGCCCACCAGGCCAGCTGCCGATCGCGGTCAATAAACAGGGCCGCCAGCGTGGTGCTCATCCGCTCAAAATTCAGATTTTTCCTCTGCGCCAGGCGGATCGCTTCCTCCGCATCCTCCACCCACGCTTTGCTGTCGCAGGCGGTAAAAGGACGATCGTCAGCGTGCGTCAGCAATACGTCGCGGGCGATGCGGGCAGCCTGTTCGCCGCCAGCCGTGCCGGCAACGCCGTCGCAGACCAGAAAACACGCTGAGTGTTCGCCTACGCGCGCGCCGGTTTCATCCTGATTACTCTCACGCGCGCCCGTTTGCGACGTGGAGGCATGGTTTATTTTCATTCTTGTTCCGGTCTGATTTGCGAATCTTTGTACTGATTCACTTCCATATCATAGGCCTGCAGGAAAGCGTCACCAAAAAGGGTATGAAAATCATCCTCAATTTCGCCAGAGGTATTTTGATAGTGACGCAAAAAATAGTCCCACAGGGCGGCTTTTTTTATGGCGCTGAGGCCAATGCGCGGCAGATTGCCGTCGCGGCGGGCGTGCTCCTCCAGCCGCAGCGGATTAAACGACTGCAGCATGGCGGCGATAATCGCCCGGATCCCGGCAATCATGCCCAGCTGATGCGCCTGCAAATCGACCAGCGCATCGCGTACTGCCTGTTCAGGCGGCATAAAACCCGGCATCTGGCTTTGGTAGATCTGCATCAGCACCGTTTTGCCCGACGGCAGGATCTTGAACGGGTTATTAGCCTCGTTCAGGATCATGGTCATTTCCGCCTTTACGCCGCGCTTAAGGATCGAGCGCGAAGAGAGCAGGGCGACGGTGCCTTGCGAAAACAGGCTCAGCATTCTGCCCGTAGTACGCATCTGCTCTTCGGTAAAAAGGGGTTTTCCCGGCCCGCTTTCCAGCCCCATTCCTTCCATCAGCGCGGCCAGCAGGCGCTGCTCGTTGCTTGCGCCAGCGGCGCGTTCGGCCTGAGCAGGCTCGTGAGCGACAGGATCGATACCCAAACGGGCGTCGCCGGGACGGTGCTGCTGCCGCACGGGCGAGGGTTCACGCTCCACGGGAGCGACAATCGGCACCTGTTCGTTCAGGATCCCCAGGGGATCTTCCGGCAACGCCCGATCTTCGGTAAACAGCGTCAGCGGGTCAACGTCGCTGAATGGCTTTTCTTCAACGCGGGTAGGATCGCTCACCGCAATCTGATAGTCACCGATCCCCAACAGATCGCCATGCTGCAGCAGGATCTGCTTACCGCGCGCCAGCGGTACATGGTTATGTAAAATTGCAATCACGCTGCCGTGATTGGTCAGCCTGCACTCGCCGTTGCCGGCAACGTGCACCACGGCCTGAAGGCGTGAAATCGCGCGTTCGTTGTCTGGCAAAACCAAATCGTTATCTACGCTTCGGCCTATTGTGCCGCCGGGCGGAGCAAAATCACAGACGTTAACGGGCGCCTCGGTTTTGCTCTCAACAAGGGTAAATCGCATGCGCTTTTCCTGAAACCTGGGTCATTCGGTCACCCTATTCAAACATCGGTGGATAGAGTCCATGACGACCCGGCTGCGCTACGGCGGCCGGGTCAAAAAGTTGTGTAAAGAGCCGGGCGGTGAGATTACCGCTGTGTTTATGGCTGGCTAACGGATAGCCGTCGCTTTGGTTAGTCCACCAGTAACTGGTATAGCGCATAGGATCAAAACGGTTGGCTACCTCATGCCAGGCCAGCGTGCAGGGAAGATCCTGATAGCCGATTACGTCCATAATATCGGAGCGGCTGGTATCGGGCAGCGACAGCGGCGGCAGGTTCAACAACGCCTGCTCAAGCTGGGTCGGCGTACAGGTGTGCGAAACCGCGCGATGAAGCGCTTCGCCCAGCGCCCGAAACCAGTCGCCGGAAACGGCAAGCTGCGCCGGATGCCAGTGGCTAACCGGCACGCTCTGTAGGGCCAGCAGGGGCCAGCTGCGGCCAACGCGATCGCGCGAAGGCAGCAGGCAGCCAATCTGTACCCGCTGTACGCCAAGCGTGGCGGGTAGAGCAAAATTCCAGACGGGCGCGCGGCTAAAGAGTTCGCCTACGGCTTCGCCATGCTGATACCAGTGCGACAGGCCGAGCTGGAACCAGTTTGACCAGCTGGCAACAATGGGTTCAGGCAGACGACGCTGTAAAAAATCGCCGGTGCCCGGCAGCTTGCCGTACCAACCCAGCTTGCTTTTTTCCGTCATGGTTATCCCCTTTCCCGCTAAGGGTTCGTGGCCTGAACCGACGAACCAGAGGTTGCCGCGGTGCCGGCATCCTGCTTGCCCGCGCTATCAATACCCACGGCCAGCTTGCGCATAATCAGCGCGTTGTCTCTGACAAACGGCGAGGTCTGGATCTGGCGATCCAACAGCTGGCTTAAATGCCAGTCCAGCTGCTGAAGCTGCCGGGTCGTTACGCTGGCGGGTAGCGTTCGCTGCAAATTCTGCATCACCCAGCCGCGTAAGAACTCGCCGTCGTAGCTGCGCGGCTGATAAAGCATCTGATAAGCGCGCAGGGCGTTGCGGCTGAAATCGCTGTCGTCGCCCTTATCATTACGCAGCGCCTCGGTAATATTCTGCGCCACTCGCGGCAGCAACAGCGTTTTTAGCGCATTTTGATAAAAGCCCAGCGCGGCCGTGCCGATCTGATCGCCACGGTAAAGACCCGCCCGCATACTCAATGGCGGGTCGTCCAGCGAGAAGCTGTCGCTTTGCGGCAGGGCAACCAGGCTATTTAAGAAGGGTAGCAGATCCAGGATATCGCCGTTGTTATTGTTCACCAGCCGCTGCGCCTGTTTATCAACCGGCTCAAGACGGGCCTCCACCTGCTGCAAATAGCGCTGATTTTTATAATAACTGGTGGTCCAGAACAGCGTAGCGATCAGCAGCGCCAGCGCCAGCGAGGCATAGCTGGCCCAATGCAGCAGACGATTACGGTGTTCCCAGGTGCGATCGCTGCCGGCAAGGCTGTTCTCCTGGAAAATCAGATCCCTGAGCAGGGAATGGATAAAATAGCTTTGTCCTTTATTAGCCGGGATCGGCGCGTTGCGGTGCACCGTATCCCAGCTGGCGATGGAGTGGCTGGTGGCCTGCGGCAGCTGTAGCTTGCGCGTCAGCTCGCCCATAATGCGGTCGAAAGGCAGACCCTCCTGCGTGCCGCTGGTGAAGAACAGGCCGCGCGGCGCCCAGGGCAGACCCTCTTTCTCCGGCGCAAAGACGATTTCCAGATACTCCGCCAGCAGGGGCCGCAGCGAGGCAAACTCTTGTGGAAACAAAAAGCAGTCCGCGCGCTGGGTCAAATCGCTCTCTTTTGCCATTTTTCCGGCCAGATCGGCCTGAAGCCGTGCCGTCAGCTCGCGGAACTGCCGGTCAAACTGGGTGCCAATGGTCGGTTCGCTGATGCGATCGGGCTCCCAAGGGAAGGTAAAGCCCCAGATCCCGTCGCGCTGACTTTTATCCAGCGAGCCGTTGTAGCTCATAAATCCTTTCAGCAGATCGGTTTTGGTTACCATGACATACACCGGAAAGTGAATACCGGTCTGCTGGTGCAGCTCCTTCATGCGGCTGCGCAGCGCGGTCGCCTGCACGTAGCGCGCGTCTGCCGAATCGCTAAGCAGATCCGCCACGCTGATGGTCATGATCACGCCGTTAATAGGCTGGCGGGCACGGTAGCGCTTCAGCAGCGAGATAAAGGTTTGCCATTCGCTGGCGTCTCTGGCTCGTTGACTCTCCTGTAGCGTATAGCGCCCGGCGGTATCCAGCAGCACGGCTTCTTCGGTAAACCACCAGTCGCAGTGGCGGGTGCCGCCTACGCCGCGCAGCGCGCTTCTGCCCAGCGTGTCGCCCAGCGGAAACTCCAGCCCGGAATTGAGCAGCGCCGTGGTCTTACCCGCGCCCGGCGCGCCGACGATGATGTACCAGGGCAGCTGATAGAGATACTGCGCGCTAAACCGTTGCAGCCAGCCGCGATGACGATTGCGTCCGGGAAAATGCTTTTTCTTGAGCAGGGTCGCCGCCTCGCTGAACAGCGCGCTGAGCAGCTCTTCCGCCGCCGCCTGCTCGGCATGGTCAACATTATATTTTTGCAGATTGTTCAGTAGCTTGCTGTTAAACCAGGCGCGATAGAGCTGGGGGATCAGCTGAAAAAGGATCCACAAAAAATAGCACAGGCCGATGGCTATCTGGCGGTTAACGCTGCTTTCCAGCCAGTGAATATCGTTCAGCGACAGCAACGGCCCGGTCATCCAGATAAGCGCGCAAAGTGCCGTAATGCCGAAAAAGCCCCACAGCAAGCGGCTGGTCAAAAGAGAAAAGAGGAGGGAAGGCATCAGTATTTCTCCGCCTGACTGGATTGGACTTCAGGTGCCGGTAACAGCACGATTTCTACCCGACGATTGCGCGCCCGGTTTTCGCTACTGTCGTTGGGCAGCAGCGGATTGCTGTCGCCACGGCCTTCGCTGCGGATAAGATGATTCGGCTCCAGCATCTGCTGACGCATCAGCGCGCTGACGGTGCGGGCCTGGGCAAGCGAATATTCATAGTTAGAGGCGTAGTGGGCGGAGTGCACGGGCTGATTATCGGTATAGACGCTGACCAGCACGGTACCTTTGATATTGTCCATTGCGGCCGAAACGCGCGTGATCAGCGCGCGGCCTTCAGGCAGCAGATCGCTGCCCGCCGGGCGGAAAAGCCTGTCAGAGGCGATAATAACCTTGCTGCCGTTAGTGCCATCGGCCACGTCGAGCTGCCGTGCCGCAATCAGGTCGTCCAGCCGTTGCCGCAGATCCAGCAGCGCCTGAGCGGAACTGCTACGGGCTATTTCGTTAGTCGGCAGCGGCGTTTCCCAAATGGCGCGCAGCAGCGGTTCAGCGGCATTGCCCAGCCGCCAGTTAAGCCCCGAGTAAATCAGACCGGCGAGAAAAGCGGCCAGCGCCACGCTGGCCCAAAGCGGAACCGGCGGACGCCACAGCGTATTTTGCCCGACGGGTTGCTGCGGCTGTGGCTGCATGGGCGGCGGCAGCGCGCCGCGCGTGTCGGCAATCAGCTGGGCCAGACGGGTGCGGATAGCGTCGCGCTGTAACCGGCCTTGCTCTACCGCACGGTAGCGGCCTTCATAGCCCAGCAGCAGGCAATAATGGATGGTTTCAAGCAGCCACAGGTGCTGCGCCGGGGTCTGCGAGATGCGGGACAGCAGCTGAAACACTTTTTCGCCGCCCCAGCTTTCATTATGAAACGTCACCAGCAGGCCGTTTCCCGACCAGACGCCGCGCGTGCCCCAGGGCGTCTGGGCTGCGGCCTCGTCCAGCGCGCTGCACAGGCAGTAGCGGGCGCCGATAATCATATCGAACGGCAGGCTGGCCTGTTTACAGCGCGTCTCAAACTGGCGGATCTCATCCACCAGCTGTTGGCGCAGGCCAGCGGGATCGTCATGGGTTGCCGCCAGGCGGATCTGCACAATTGCGTTCAGCAAAGGCGCGGCGGCGGCGAGTAGCGGGTTTTCCTGGCTGACGGTGGCAGGCGCGTCAGCATGGTGTTCCGGGGTCATCAGGCTTTACTTTCTCATCCAGGTGGCGGGCAAGGCGCCTTTTGCTTTCTCTGAGTGGGCGATCCCTGCGGACCGCGCCTATTCCAGGATCCAGGTGGCCGTGTCGTTATTGCGACAGGCTTTGCTTTGTCCGCCGACGTCAACGCACACCTTTTTGGTTTTGCGCGGGCGTGGCCGATCGCTACGCAGCGTGGCGTCGTAAAGTTCGCTTTTCACGCCGGCTTTAAAGGGCACATAGCCGATCAGCTCCTGCTGGTCAGGCTCGGCGATAGCCAGCCAGTGGTTTTCCACTTCGCCCAGCACGGTGAAAGGCTTGCCGTTTTCCAGGTAGCGGACAAGGCTGCCACCGAAATCAGGACGATTCATAACGGAAGCGTTATACAGCGCCCGATAGGTTTCATTGACTGGCGTAAAGGATTGAGGAGCCTGAATCGCGTGACGATGCGTCAGGGTCACGCCGTCGACGCTGGAAGTGACCAGCGTATCGTCCGTGACGGCAGGAGCAGGAGCCTTACAGGCCGACAGGGCTAACGCTGCCAGCAAAGTTAACGCGATGCTTATTTTCACATTGATCCTCGTGAATATCGTCAGTGGTTACGGCTACAATCCACTCTTCACGGACGGCAGGGCCGCCCCGTGAAAATCATTCTGTTTTACAGAAAGATAAATTTGTATTTAGTCTACATGACGCTTTTGAGAATGGGAACAATTGCGAACGGGGACGTAACATGTTATTGACAGCCGCCCGGCGATATTGACCCGTTTAGCGGAATAAAGTGCCGAATATTGCCCGCCTCTCTTTTTCAGATGTAGAAGGAGAGGGGAGCCGAATGCGCGTTAGCGACGCCTCTGTTCCTTTCCCATCTCGCTAAATCTCTCCTGCCCGGTCAGGGCGTTAAAGGCTGCCGATCCGCAGATTATAAGTGACACCGTCACTTTTTATCCTGTCGGCACAGCGGTGGCTGACCGTGCCGGCAGGGCTGGCGCATAAACTAACCACACCGGGGTTGCCGGCGCGTGATGGCTATCCTGACGGAATAAAGCGTACCGGGGCGTAGGCGCGCGACGTTGCTGGTCAACCGTTGCCGAAACGTCCAATCAGGCCAGCGGCCCCCAGCGTATGGCCCTTCAGCCGGTCAAACAGCGCCTCGCGCGTTAAACCCTGCTCCAGTCCGTTTGCCGGTAAATCGGTGGCGATTAGGGTGAAGTTATAGTGATGCTCGCCGCTGCCTACCGGCGGGCACGGGCCGTGATAGCGCAGGGTGCCCGGCGAATTTTTCCCGCCCGTGTAGCCTTTGCCGCGGGTCAGCTCGCCCTGAGCAAAGCTGGTGCGCTGAAAAGGAATGTTGTAGGCCACCAGATGATCGACGCCCAGCCCCTTAGCGCCTACAGGATCGGTCACCACCAGCGCAAAGCTTTTGGTGCCTTCAGGCGGGTTATTCCAGCTCAGCGCTGGCGAAATGTTCTCTCCCGTACAGCTGGCGTTGCCTTTGGCGGCGCCGGCGAATTTTTTTGCCATCAGCGCGTTATCATTAAAGTCGGGGGAACTGAGCGTAAAAACCGGGGCGGCAGACGCGGACGCGGCCGTCAGCAGCAGCGCTGCGAGCAGACTTTTTTTCATCAGAGGTTTCCGGGTTAAGAGGCCAGCGCAAAGTCTGGTTGATAAATCGCCGCTCTGCCAGCAGGCATGGCGGGTGCCGCTGACAAAATAAAAGTGTTAAGCTATTTTTTTGTGATCTACATCCAGGTTTCTTATTCAGAAAAAGGCTTTACGACCGCTGATAACGTGATGAAAAAAATAACTGCCTTCCCCATTCCCGCCAGAGCGCTGGTTTCAGCCGGGCTGCTGGCCCTGTCGCCGATTGCTCAGGCGCTGATGACGGAGACCCGCGTCGCCGACGCGTCTTTTGCCGATCCTGCCCGCTTCGCCCGTGAGCTGCCCGATCTCGGCAGCAGCAGCACCGGTTCGGATCAGGCGCTGGAAAAGCGTATTGCGCAGGCGATGAAAAGCATCGGCGAGGCCAGTATGAACAGCGATGAAGATAAATCGCTGAGCAGCGAGGCGGGCGCCTGGGCCTTTAATCATTTCCGCGACGAGGCGGCACGGCGCGTCGAAAACGAGGGGCAGCAGCTTCTTTCTCCTTACGGCCAGGCCAACTTATCGCTGCTGGTGGACAGCAACGGCAATTTCGACGGCTCGTCCGCGCAGCTGCTTACGCCGTGGCAGGATAACTATCAGTATCTGACGTTCAGCCAGCTGGGCGTTGAGCAGACGGATGACGGGCTGGTCGGCAATGCGGGGCTTGGCCAGCGCTGGCTGACCGGTAGCTGGCGGCTGGGCTATAACGCCTTTGTCGACGAGCTGTTTACCGAAAACCAGCGGCGCGGATCGCTGGGCGCAGAGGCCTGGAGCCACTATCTGCGCTTTTCTGCCAACTACTATCAGCCGCTTTCCGGCTGGCGGCAGCGTTCGGCAACGCAGGAGATGCGGATGGCGCGCGGCTATGACATCACCACGCAGGGCTATTTGCCTTTCTATCAGCAGCTCGGCGTCTCGCTCAGCTACGAGCGCTATCTGGGCGACAATGTCGATCTGTTCAACAGCGGTACGCAGAGCAGCAATCCTGCCGCGATCAAAGTGGGCGTTAGCTATACGCCGGTGCCGCTGTTTACGTTGACTGCCTCGCATAAGACAGCGGACAGCGGCGAAACGCAGGATCAGCTCGGGCTAAAAATGAACTATCAGATCGGTGTGGCGCTGAGCAAGCAGCTGTCGGCGGATAACGTGGCCGCCGCGCGTTCGCTCAGCGGCAGCCGCTACGACGCGGTAACGCGCAGTAATCTGCCGGTGATGGAGTTCCGCCAGCGCAAAACGCTGTCGGTGTTCCTGGCGACGCCGCCGTGGCAGGTGCAGCCGGGCGAAACGCTGCCCCTGAAGCTACAAATTCGCCAGGCGAATCCGCTGAAGGCGATTAGCTGGCAGGGCGATACCCAGGCGCTGAGCCTGACGCCGCCTGCCAACAACGTCAGCCCGGACGGCTGGAGCATTATTATTCCGGCCTGGGATAGCTCGCCGGAAGCAACTAACGAGTACCATCTGTCGGTGACCGTCGAGGACAGCAGGCAGCAGCGGGTGACCTCGAACTGGATCACCCTGAAGCTGACGCCGCCAGTAACCTTACAGTCTTCCGGCGCGGACTCGTTCAATCTGATGGCGCCCTGACCAGCACCTGATGTGTCGGTTATCACGGAAATAGCTGGGCAGGGCGGCCGGAATTTGCCACTCTTTCTAAAAAAATTTACGGCTGCTTATTATGATCGTCCGTCCTCATCGTCACTGGTTTGTTCGCCTTTTTTCCTGGCACGGCTCCGTGCTGCCCGGGATCCTGTTCCGGCTTGGCCTGAATCTGCTGATGTCAATCATCGCCATTTTCTGCCTGGACTGGTACGAAACCCTGGGCGTCAAGCTGACGCTGGCGCCCTTCAGCCTGCTTGGCGTCTCCATCGCTATCTTCCTGGGGTTTCGAAACAGCGTCTGCTACGCGCGCTTTTCAGAAGCGCGACAGCTCTGGGGCAGCCTGCTGATTACCTGCCGGGATATTCAGCGCCAGGTGCTGGCGATCTCGCCGACCGATGCGCCGCGTATCGCCGCTTTACTGATGGCTTTTTGCTATAGCCTTAAACACCAGCTCAGGCGTACCGATGCGCGGGAGGATCTCAACCGTTTTCTGGGCGATGAAGCCGAAGCTATCCTGCGGCGACGCGCGCGTACCAATGCGATTGAACTGGAAATATCCCAGTGGCTGGCCGACCAGCGTCGCAGCGGAGCGATTTCGGATATCGTTTACGCGCAGCTGGATAACAGCATTCATCAACTTTCGCTGGTGCTGGGCGGCTGTGAGCGGCTGGCCAGCGTGCCGGTGCCGTTCGCCTACGGTCTGCTGCTACACCGCACCGTTTACCTGTTCTGTACGCTGCTGCCTTTCGCGCTGGTGCCGGATCTGCACTATATGACGCCGCTGGTATCGGTTTTTATCGCCTATAGCTTTCTTTCGCTGGATACGCTGGCAGAAGAGCTGGAAATGCCTTTCGGCTACGCCAACAACCATCTGCCGATGGATGCGATGTGCACCAATATAGAAATCAATCTGCTGGAGATGAACAACCAGCGCGAACTCCCCGAAGCGCCGGTTCCGGACAGGTACTACCGCCTGACATAGGCACCAGCGTGATTTTTCATGCGTACTGCCTGTCTGATGCCGGGTAGCCGGCCCGTGCTATTTTCTGTTACCTGATACAGACCTGACGCGGGTGCCCGGCCCACGCTATTTTCTGGCGCATGCTGCACGCCTTAGGTGCACTACCTGTTGCAAGCGCCTGGTAATTGACGTTCGCGATCACAAAAACATTATTTACTGGTCCCGTTGCATAACCGTGCTGTTTTACCGTCTCGTCAGCCCGCGCCGCCTGCGCACTATTCACTTTATATGCAATTAAAGTGAATAGTGACACATCCTATCTGTTTGATTTTTCTTTTTATCACTTTTTTTATTCACTTTTGTACTGGCTGGCATAAAGCCTGCAACATACAGTGTGGTACACCAAATTAACATAATTGAAACTTTTAGTTTACCTGCCGTGTGCGAGGAGCGTTATCATGATGGTCATCCGTCCCGTAGAGCACGACGACCTGGCGCAGCTTATGACGCTGGCCGGTAAAACCGGCGGCGGGCTGACGTCGCTGCCTGCCGACAGCGCCACGCTGAGCGCAAGGATTGAGCGCTCAATGCAAACCTGGCGCGGCCAGCTACCGCAGGCCGATCAGGGTTATGTCTTTGTGCTGGAAGAGCTGGCGACGCGCCGGGCGATCGGGATTTGCGCCATCGAGGTGGCGGTTGGTATGCAGGATCCCTGGTATAACTTTCGCGTCGGTACCCAGGTGCACGCCTCGCGCGAGCTAAACGTCTACAAAGTGCTGCCGACGCTGTCGCTCAGTAACGATCACACCGGCAGCAGCGAACTCTGCACGCTGTTTCTCGATCCCGATTACCGCAGCGGCAAAAACGGCTATCTGCTCTCGAAATCCCGCTTTCTGTTTATGGCCGCCTTCCGCCACCGCTTTATGCAAAAAGTCGTGGCGGAGATGCGCGGCGTCAGCGACGAAAACGGCCATTCGCCTTTCTGGGAGAGCGTGGGCAGCCGCTTTTTTTCCATCTCTTTTACTACCGCCGACTACCTGAGCGGCACCGGCAAAAAAACCTTTATCGCCGAGCTGATGCCCAAGCATCCGCTTTATATCGACTATCTCTCTGCCGAAGCGCAGGCCACCATTGGGCAGACCCATCCGCAAACTGCACCGGCTCGCGCGGTGCTCGAGGCGGAAGGGTTTCGCTATCAAAACTATGTGGATATTTTTGACGGTGGCCCAACGCTGGAATGCGATATCGATCGCGTGCGGGCAATCCGCAAAAGTCGGCGGGTGCGCGCGGCGATCGGGCCGGCGGGGAGCGACAGGCTGCCGCTCTGCCTGGTGGGCAACGAGCGCTACGAAGATTTTCGCGTCGTGTTGCTCAACGCCGACCCACATGCAGACACGCTGGCGCTGACGCCGGAACAGGCGGCTGTTTTACGTTGCGGGCAGGGCGACAGCCTGCGCGTGGTCACTCTGGGCTGCGAGGAGAAAAAAGCATGACCCATTTTATTAACGGAGCGTGGTTGACCGGCGACGGAGACGCGCTCAGCAAGCAGGATCCGATTGACGCGCGGCCGCTGTGGCAGGGTCGGGCTGCCAGTCCGGCACAAATAACGACAGCGGTCGAAGCGGCCCGCGCCGCTTTTCCCGGCTGGGCAAAACGTCCCTTTGCGGAACGCGTAGCGCTGGCGGAGCGCTTTGCCACGCTGCTTTTGCAACATCAGGCGGAGCTGGCCGCCACTATCGCTCAGGAAACCGGCAAGCCGCGCTGGGAGGCCGCCACGGAAGTACAGGCGATGATCAATAAAATTGCCATCTCCGTCAGCGCTTATCACGCCCGCACCGGGGAAGCGCAGCAGGGCGACAGCGAGCTGCGGCACCGGCCGCACGGCGTGCTGGCGGTTCTGGGCCCGTATAACTTCCCCGGCCATCTGCCGAACGGGCATATCGTGCCCGCGCTGCTGGCCGGAAATACGCTGGTGTTTAAACCCAGCGAGCTGACGCCGATGACCGCCGAGCAGACGGTCAGGCTTTGGCAGCAGGCGGGGCTGCCGGACGGCGTGCTGAATCTGCTGCAGGGCGGCGGCGACTGTGGCAGGAGGCTGACGCAGTCATCGCTGGACGGCGTGCTTTTTACCGGCAGCGCGGCAACCGGCTATCAGCTGCACAGGCAGTTCGCCGGCCAGCCGGAAAAAATGCTGGCGCTGGAGATGGGCGGCAACAACGCGCTGATCGTCGAGGATCCGCAGTCGATCGATGCCGCTGTTCATCTTGCTATTCAATCGGCTTTTATCACGGCGGGGCAGCGCTGCACCTGCGCGCGTCGGCTGCTGGTGAAGCGTGGCGCGCAGGGCGATTCGTTTCTTGCCCGCCTGGCGGCGGTTGCGGCAAAAATCGAGCCGGGACGCTGGGACGCCGATCCGCAGCCTTTTATGGGCAGCGTGATTTCGCCGCAGGCGGCAGAGCACATTTACGGTGAATGGCAATTGCGCGTGGCGGCGGGCGGCGAGGTCCTGTTGCCAATGCGCTGGCCGTCGAAAACGAGCGCTATCCTGACGCCGGGCATCATCGACGTGACCGCGCTGACGCTGCCGGACGAAGAAGTATTTGGCCCGCTGCTGGCGGTGATCCGTTATGACGACTTCAGCCAGGCGATCCGCATCGCCAATGCCACCCGCTACGGTCTTTCCTGCGGGCTGATCTCGCCGCGTCGCGAGCTGTTTGATCGGCTGCTGATCGAGGCGCGAGCAGGGATCGTCAACTGGAACAAACCGCTGACCGGCGCGGCCAGCACCGCGCCTTTCGGCGGCATCGGCGCGTCCGGCAACCATCGTCCCGGCGCGTTTTACGCGGCGGACTACTGCGCATGGCCGCTGGCTTCGCTGGCCTCGGCCGATCTTTCGCTGCCCGCTGCGCTGTCGCCCGGCCTGGATTTCAGCCCCACAGGAGAAGCATCATGAGCGCCCGCGAAGTCAATTTTGACGGCCTGCCCGGTTTAACCCATCACTATGCCGGGCTGTCGTTCGGCAACGAGGCGTCCTCCCGCCATCAGCATCAGCTCTCTAACCCCAAACTGGCGGCAAAGCAGGGGCTGTTGAAGATGAAGACGCTGGCCGACAGGGGCTTTGCACAGGGCGTAATCCCACCGCATGAAAGGCCGAACATGGCGGCACTCCGCCAGCTGGGCTTCAGCGGCACCGAGCCGCAGGTGCTGGCCAAAGCGGCTGCACAAACGCCGATGCTGCTGTCGGCGGTCAGTTCCGCTTCGGCAATGTGGGTCGCTAACGCCGCTACCGTCTCGCCTTCCGCCGACAGCGCCGACAGCCGCGTGCACCTGACCGTGGCGAACCTGAACAACAAATTTCACCGCTCGCTGGAGGCGCCCACCACGAGCGCGATACTGCGCGCGATGTTCCGCGACGTCCGCCACTTCTGCGTCCATGACGCTTTGCCGCAGGTGGCGATGTTTGGCGATGAAGGCGCGGCTAACCATAACCGTTTTAGTGCGGGCTACGGCGAGCCGGGCGTACAGCTGTTTGTTTATGGACGCGAAGAGGGCGGCGGCGGCCTAATCCCGGCACGCTATCCGGCGCGGCAAACGCTGGAGGCAAGCCAGGCGGTGGCGCGGCTGCATCAGCTTGATCCGAACCGGACGCTGTTTGCGCAGCAGAATCCGGCGGTGATTGACCAGGGCGTATTCCACAACGATGTGATCGCCGTCAGCAATCAGCAGGTGCTGTTATGCCACGAGCTGGCTTTTCTGGAGCAGCAGGCGCTGTTCGATCGGCTGCGTGAAAGGCTGCCGGGCTTTACGCCGGTGGTGGTGCCGGATGCCCGGGTCAGCGTCAGCGACGCCGTCGCCACCTATCTGTTTAACAGCCAGCTGTTAAGCAAGCCGGACGGCAAAATGATGCTGGCGCTGCCGGAAGAGGCACGACGGCACGACGGCGTCTGGCGCTGGCTGAATGAACTCACGGAAGGCGGCGCGATCGACGAGCTGCACGTATTCGACCTGCGGGAAAGCATGGGCAACGGCGGCGGCCCGGCCTGCCTGCGGCTGCGCGTGGTGATGAACGAGGCGGAGCTGGCGGCGGTCAATCCGGCGGTGATGCTGACCGAGACGCTGTTTACCTTGCTCAATGCATGGGTGGATCGCCACTACCGCGACAGGCTTTGCCAGGCGGATCTGGCTGACCCGCAGCTGCTCACGGAAAACCGCGAAGCGCTGGATGAGCTGACTAAGATGCTAGACTTAGGAAGTATCTACTCTTTCCAACGCTAATCAGGGAGGAACAGGGCGCGTCGGCTGACCCCGGGCGCGCGCTGGCAGTCGCAGGGAGAACTATAATAAGGAGAACCTATGCAGGACTTTCTTCAGCAGACGTTAAGCACAGAGCCGCCTGCACAAGTTTCCGGCCGCAACGACCAGCTAAGCTGGCAGTGGCTGGATCACGGCATTCTTGAACTTAATCCGCATCGGCCCTGTACGCAGGCGCTGGTGATCTCCGCCGGGATCCACGGCAACGAAACCGCGCCCGTTGAAATCCTCAACCAGCTGGTTAGCGAGCTGTTGGCGGGCAAACGGCCGCTCAAAGCGCGCGTGCTGGTTATCCTGGGCAATCCGGAAGCGATCGCCAGCGGCAAACGCTATCGCCATTGCGATCTCAACCGGCTGTTTGGCGGCCGTTGGCAGCAGTACGACGACCATCCTGAAGCGCGCCGCGCCTGGCGTCTGGAGCAGGCGCTGGAGACGTTCTGGCAGGTCAGCTGCACCGAAGAAAGCCGCTGGCATCTGGATTTGCATACCGCCATTCGCGGCTCCTGGCACAGCCGCTTCGGCGTCATGCCGCTGCGTGAAACGCCCTGGCCGGACGCCTTCCTGCACTGGCTGAGCGCGGCCGGACTTGAGGCGCTGGTGTTCCATCGCTCGCCGGGCGGCACCTTCACCCACTACAGTTCGCAGCACTTTAACGCGGCCAGCTGCACGCTGGAGCTAGGCAAAGCGCTGCCTTTTGGCCGCAACGATTTAACGCTTTTTAGCGCCGCGCAAGATGCGCTGGCCGCCTTGCTCTCCGGCGAGCCTTTACCGCCCGTGGGCGAGCCGCCGCAGCGCTACCGGGTATCGCAGCAGATTACTCGTTTTACCGAGGCTTTCGTGCTGCATATGAACGCCGAAACGCTGAACTTTACCGCTTTCCCGCAGGGCACGCTGCTGGCGGAGGATGGTGACAAACGCTGCTACGTGCAGCAGGCGCGGGAGTATGTGCTTTTTCCCAATCCCGACGTGGCGAAGGGGCAGCGCGCTGGCCTGATGCTGGTGGAAGATAACGCCCATAATGAAACCAGCGGCAGCAGCTGATAACGCAACGACGCCGACCGGAACGCTTCACGCCAGCCCGTCGGCGGTCGTCCCTGCTTACTTTTTCCTTTCTCGTTCCTGTCGGCTGTATTACACTCCTCCATAATTTCTGCATTAAACGCGCTAAATACATATCCTTTTGCAATTCCTCACCCTAATCTTCGCATTCTCTCCATGATTGCTGCTTTTTTATCTTTTATGCTTTCAAGGCTTTACCCACGTTCCGACTACTTGACGTTCAGCGCAATAAACTGAATCCCGACATTACGACAACGCTGTCGTCACAGAAATGCAAAACAGAAATGCAAAAGGAAAATAGTATGCGTAAATTAACTTCTCTGGTTGTAGCTATGACACTGGCAATGGGCGCGGCGAATATTGTTCATGCCGCAGCAGATAACATCACCCCGGCACCGGCTGGCGCAGATAAACCCATGATGCACAAGCCGCCTCGCCACGGTGGGCCGCACGAGATGTTCAAAGGCCTGAACCTGACCGACGCGCAGAAAGAGCAGATGCGCAGCATCATGAAAGAGGCGCATAAAGAGATGCCGCGTCCTTCTCTGGAAGAGCGCCGCACGCTGCACAGCATTATCGCGGCCGACAGCTTCGACAAGGCCAAAGCGGAAGCGCAGGCGGAGAAAATGTCGGCTAACGGCAAAGCCCGTGCGCTTTCCATGCTGGAAACGCAGAACAAAATGTATAACGTGCTGACGCCGGAGCAGAAAAAACAGTTCAATGCGAACTTTGAAAAACGTCTGACCGAGAAACCGCACCACGGCGAGCCTGCGCCAGCCGCTGAATAAGCCTTAGCCGCCGGGCGTGTTCGTCCGGCAGGCCACGCCTGAGACCGCCGACGTTGTTTCCTGAACCAGGGAGCAGCGTCGGCGGTTTCGTTTATCTGGCTGACGCCGCGTCAGCCAAGCGGAACGATGGGGAACTTGCCGCTGACGATGGGCTTGCAGAGGATTTTATAGCCATCGCTGTCGAAACCCTGCGGCGTGGAGGTCAGTTTGCCCGCCTCGCTGAGATCATCCACCGATCCCAGGTAAAACCAGTTATTGATCACATGGATCTGCGTTTTCAGCGGGCCTTCCTCCACCACGCCGACCGCGCCCTCCCAGGGCCAGCACTGCACGCGCACGCGTTCCAGCGCGGCCAGCAGCCTCTCGTGATGGGCTTCCGGCGTCTCTTTACCGCAGCAGGCGCCCGCACAGCGGCCCAGGCTGGCGCGAAAACAGGCGCGCCCTTTGCTGACGTTCTCCAGCCCCAGCAGGCCCAGGCAGAGCCGCTGCTCGTCGGCAATTTTCTGTAGCGTTTCCAGCGCCGAGCGACGGCTGGAGTAAAGGCCGAACAGATCGGAAGTATGGGAAAAATCGACTTCTTTGGCGTAGACCACGCTGGGCTTCAGGTCGCTTATCAGCAGCGAGCAAAGCTGGCGGTTTTTGCGCAGGCGCTTATTGAACAAAGGCTGCTGCACCTTGATCATCTGCGCTTCCAGCAGCAGCGCACCCAGTTCGCCAGCCGTGGTGATATAGCTGACGTAACGCGCCTGGCGCAGCATTTTCGCCTCGTCCGGCGTACGGAAATGGGACATCACCCGGCTGCGCAAATTGACGCTTTTACCGATATAAAGCGGCAGGGATTCGCTGTCGCCATGAAAGGTATACACGCCGGGCAGAGAAGGCAGACCTTCAAGCGAAGGCCGCAGGTGTTCGGGATACTGATAAATTGCCGCCGGTTCAAAAGACAGGCGATGGCTGGCTTGACGTCTGACCACATTGCACTCCGCTTACTGTTTGCTTATACAGTGTATCAGGCGTTTGCTGGATAAAAAAGAGTCGGATCGCGCTGGTAATCAACACGCCGCTGACGGCAAGCAACGAAAAGAGGGAAAATAACGTAAAAAAGCGGGCGGCCGCAAAGCCGCCCGGCGGGCTTATTTCTTCCAGAAGTCATCAAATACGGTAATCGGCGGACGGCGTTTGTGCTCGGTTTTCAGATACCAGCCCTCAATGATCTTCGCCGCGTCGTCGGCAATCTTCTTGCCTTCCAGATACTGGTCGATCATCTCATAGGTCACGCCCAGCGCCACTTCATCCTGCAAACCGGGACGATCGTCCTCCAGATCGGCGGTCGGCTGTTTAAGGTAGAGGTGCTCCGGGCAGCCCAGCGCTTTCAGCAGCTGTTTGCCCTGGCCTTTGTTCAGGCGGAACAGCGGGTTAATATCCGTGCCGCCGTCGCCGTACTTGGTAAAGAAGCCGGTCACCGCTTCCGCCGCGTGATCCGTTCCCACCACTACGCCAGAGGTCATGCCGGCGATGCTGTACTGCGCCTTCATCCTTTCACGCGCTTTTTCATTACCACGCACGAAATCAGAGAGGTTGATACCCGTATCGCGCAGCGCTTTTTCGCTGGCCAGCACCGCTTCCTTGATGTTAACCGTCAGTACGCGATCGGCCTGAATAAACTGCAGCGCATCCTGGCAGTCCTGTTCGTCCGCCTGGTTGCCATAGGGCAGACGCACGGCGATAAACTGATAGTCCTGATTGCCGGTCTCTTCACGCAGCTCACTGATGGCGAGCTGACTGAGCTTGCCGGCCAGCGTGGAGTCCTGACCGCCGCTGATACCCAGTACCAGCGACTTAATAAACGGGTAAGCCTTCAGGTACGCTTTCAGAAAGTCGACGCTGGTGCGAATTTCCTGCTGTGCATCAATGGTGGGTTTAACCCCCAGCGCTTCGATAATTTCCTGTTGCAGAGCCATTTACCTCTCCTCAGATTTAGTGTCAGGGCAGTTGCCGAAAACCTCTGTCTTAAAATTAACGTGCCAGGCGCGAAACAACAAGGTTGAACCCGCTATTTACGCGCCTTTTATTGATTAATCAGGCTTTTTCGGTTTTTGCGCCACCAAAACGAACATGGCGATGGCCAGCATATAGCAGCCGAAGATGGTGGCGGTCATGGTCAACACCGAGGTGCCGCCGATACCCGTCACCGGCACGGCGATGCCGCCCAGGGTAAACATCACTACGCCCAGCACGGCGGAAGCGCTGCCGGCGCGATGGCCCTGACTCTGCATCGCCAGCGAGGCGGCAGCCACGCCGACCGCGCCGTTGCTCGCCACGCTAAAGAACAGGGCGACCAGTACGAAAGGCAGCGCCGCGCCGCTCAGACCGGCCAGCAGCAGGCTGGCGGAGGAGACAAAGGCCAGCACCAGCGCGCCTTTCACCACGCGATATTCACCCCACAGCGGGCTGAGGCGCGCGCTGGTTTGCGAAGCGATAATCAGGCCAATACCGTTGGCGGCGAAGCAAAAGCTGAACGCCTGCGGCGAAAGGCCATAAATCTGCTGCAGAACAAAAGGCGAAGCGCCGATATAGGCAAACATCCCGGCCATCATAAAGCCCTGGGTCAGGCAAAAACCCATAAAGGGACGGTGGATAACCACCTGACCCAGCGCGGCCCACGCGGAAAGCAGGCTGCCCTGGCTACGGCGTTCCGGCGTCAGGGTTTCACGCAGTTTTACGCGCGCCAGGATAAACAGCAGCAGCGCGATAACGGCAATCACCATAAACAGGCCGCGCCAGCTCAGCAGCGTCATCAGCGCGCCGCCCAGCACCGGCGCGGCGACGGGTGCCAGGCCGTTGACCAGCATCAGCAAAGCAAAGAAACGCGTCAGGTCGTGGCCGCTGTACATATCTCTGGCGATAGCGCGGGAGAGCACCGCGCCGCCTGCGCCGGAAAGTCCTTCAAACAGGCGCGCCAGCAGCAGCTGGTGGATAGTCTGCGCCATCGCGCAGCCGACCGAGGCGATCAGCAGCAGCGCCAGCGACAGCAGCAGCGGCTTGATGCGGCCATATTTATCGCTCATCGGGCCGAAAATCAGCTGGCCGGCACCGAGGCCGATCAGGCCGGCGGTAAGACTAAGCTGGGCGGTGGCGGTAGGCGCGGCCAGGTCGCGGGCAAGCGCAGGCAGGGCAGGTAAATACAGGTCGATGCAAAGCGGCCCGAGTGCTGCCAGCAGACCGAGCGTAATGGCATAGCCAAACCGGTTGGGGTGTGCAGATGTCATGGATCCTCTGTTGTGAAAAGTAGTGCGTTGATGTGTTGGTAAAGCTGGTAAAGGCGCTCCGCCGACGCTTTCTGCGGCGTCAGGCGTCGCCAGGCCGTGCCTTCCGTCAGGACGGCCATGACCTCTACGCAGGCACGCACCTGTTCATCGCTCATAGCGGGATGGTCGCGCTTTACGTTAAGGCAGGCCTGGGTAAACATGCGGTGGTCGGCCTCCGCCATCATGCGGGCCACGATCGGATTGCGCGTCGCTTCCGCCGCAACTTCCTTCATCAGCGCCTCGTCGTCTTCGTTAAGCGCGTGACGCCAGGCAAGCAGGCGAGGCAGATCGGCGGTAGCGGTCTCTTTGATATGGTGCAGGCGGGCATCGATAATACGCCTGACCATCTCCTCGATAATCGCGTCTTTGCTGGCGAAATAGCGATAGATTTGGCCGACGCTAAGCTGCGCCTCGGCGGCCAGCTGCGCCATGCTGGCCCCGTGAAAGCCGGACTGGCGGAAGCAGCGCCGACCGGCGGCGATAATTTCGTCCTGACGCTGCCGATGGCGGGCGTCGCGGGTTGGATTGGGTTGGCTCATAATCCCTCACGCTGGGCAATGGCAAAAGGCGCAGGCGCCTTTTGAGAATGAACGTTCATTCTCAATAGCGGCATTATAAGCGTCTTTATCCGGCCGGGGTAAGGTCTTTTTTTCTGCCATAAAGTTGATAACTCTGCATTTCTGTTCCAGGATTAAAGCGACATGGACAATAAATGAGGAATAAAAAACATGAACAAGGTAACAGGACTTATCGGTGCGGCAGTGGCGCTTGCTGTATTATCCGGCTGTTCAGCTTATGACCGCGCGGAAAGCTATGTCACCAAGCCTGTGGTACAGGACGTGAAAAAAGGCATGACCCGCCAGCAGGTTCGCGATATTGCCGGTCCGCCTTCGACTGAAATCACCATGGTTCACGCTCGCGGCACCTGCCAGACCTACGTGCTGGGCCAGCGTGACGGCAAACAGCAGACCTACTTTGTCAGCTACAGCGACACAGGCCGCGTAATGAACTACGGCTTCCAGAGCTGCAAAGAGTACGATACCGATCCGCAGGTTAATCAGTAATCGCCTGACGAAGTAAAGAAAAAACCGGCCTTGCCGGTTTTTTTATGGGCGTTGCCTACAGGCCTGACGGTCGCGGCACTTCCAGATAGCGTCCGTCGATATCGCGGCGATAGAAGTGGCCTTCCTGCACGTAGAAGCGTTCACCGTTATAATCAAGCGCGCGCATATCGCTGCTGAAGCGCTCTACCGGCGGCTGCACCACCACATAGGTGTTATCGTGCTGGCGCTGGTAGTAGTTGCCGTTGAGCGCATAGTAAGTCAGGCCGCCGATAATCACCGCCGCCGCGGCTCCCGGTAAAAAAGAAAGCCTGCCCGGCCCAGGGCCGCGATCCCAGCCGTGACCACGATCCCAACCGTGTCCGCGATCCCAACCGTGACCGCGATCCCAGCCTGGTCCCCAGCCGCCAGGATGCGCAGCCACCAGCGTCGGCGACAACAGCGTTAAGGCGAACAAAGCGCTTATCACCTTTTTCATACAGTTTCTCCTGGTCTTCACTGCCGCTAACATTACTCCGGGGCGGTGAAAACGCAAGCGGCGGCTGCGCCTGTTGCGGGTTGCTTACACTGCTTAACGTATTCTTAACTCTGCCTCCATGTTAGCTGCCAGATCGGGACTGACGGGCGGCGTTGCCGTCAGCTTTTTCGCCGGTTGCAGCAGCGTCATCGCCAGCATGCTGCCGAAGGCAATGGCCGCCGTCGCGCTGAACATCGCGTTGTAGCCGAAATGCTCCGCCAGCCAGCCGCTCAGCATTGGCGACAGGATCGACGCCAGGTTGGCGATGGCCAGCGTCATCCCGCTATAGGTGCCGACCGTGGATTTCGGCGTGACGTCAATCACCACCGACCAGTAAACGTTATTTACCAGCGCGTTCAGGGCGTTGCCCAGCGTCATCAGCAGGATAATCCCGGCGGCGGAAGTCATCCACGGGATGGCCATAAAGCAGAGCCCGGTGCAAAACAGCCCGACGGCGGCAAAGAGATTGCGCGCCAGCCGCAGGTTACCGGAGCGTTTCAGCAGCGTATCGGCGATCTTGCCGCCCAGCAGCACGGTAATACAGGCGCCGCTCCACGGGATCATCGCCACATACCAGAGCGAGTGCAGATCGTAGTGAAAGCTGTCCTGTAAATATTTTGGCCCCCAGGTGACCAGGGTAAAGGTGACATACAGGAAAGAAAAATAGCCCAGCGCGTTGCAGACCAGCGTGCGGCTGGTGAAAAAGCGCCACCACGGCAGGCGCGGCCCGGCGGCACTTTGTTGCTGGCCCTGCATAATCAACTCGCGCTCCGCCTGGCCGGTGCGCGGCTGCTGCATCGGGCTGTCGGTGAAAATCCGCGCGAAAATCACCATAGCGATCAGCGAGAAAACGCCGAGCAGGATAAACATCAGCCGCCAGTCGTTGGTCAACAGCAGCAGGCCCACGGCAATCGGCGCCGTCAGCAGCGCGCCTACCTGGGTGCTGAGTAAGCCGATGCCCAGCGCCATGCCGCGCTCGTTATCGGGCGCCCAGTGCGCGATAGCTTTGTTCATCAGCGCATAGGCCGGGCCTTCGGCAAAGCCGAACAGGATACGCATTACGGCAAAGCCCATAATGGCCGAGCCGCCAAACAGCGCCACGCCCAGCTCTCCCGCCCAGGCGGTGGCGATCTCCAACAGCGACCAGAGCACACCCGCCAGCAGCCAGACTTTTTTTGTGCCCAGCCGATCGGCCAGAAATCCGCCGCAGAGCGAGCCGAACAGATAGCCAAAGCCGAAATAGCTCAGCACCACGCCCAGCTCCGTTTTGCTGAAATGAAATTCCGCAGAAATGGCGTTTGCCGCGAAGGAGAGCGCGCCGCGATCGATATAATTGATCAGCGCGATAAAAAACAGCATGGCGAAAATGCGGTAGCGATAGCGGGTGTCGACTCTCATGGATCTTCTCCTGAACAACGAGTGGTATCAGGAAGAAGCAAGTTCAGTGCCACAGTGTAAAGATCGGATAAGGCGCGGGCGAAAGGCGCTTTATGCCCGCTAATCGGCAGAAGATGCCAAATAAAAAGGCGCAGCCGCTACCGGCTGCACCTTCAGTGAACAAACGCCCGGTGGATTAAGCCGGAACGCTTAGCGCCTTCTGGCTGCGCGACCAGACGCGGTGCGCGGCCATCGCGGCCAGGAATTCGCTCATCAGCACGCCTTCAGCTTTATCATCTTCGATTACGCCTTCCTCGCGCTCGCTGTCGCCCAAACCGAACTGCGATTTGAAGCGACGGGCGTCGCCGCTCAGGCCAATGACTTTCAGATGCTTGTAGGCTTCCAGCAGGAAGTAACGGGCATCGCCGCTGAGCAGCAGCGCGTCAATGTTACCATCCGGCACGATAACCGCATCAAAGGTCAACGACGGCAGGCCGCTAAAGGTGGCGTCAATCGGCAGATTAGAACCGTCGTCGGCTCGCACCTGGCCCATATGGCGCGCCAGCAGCTTGGCGTGCACGCCCTGCGCCTTCAGCTCCTGCAAAATAGCCAGCACGTCTGCCGCCACTACGCCGTCGCTTACCAGCAGCGCCACCTGGCGGCCTTTGATTGAGCCGCTCGGTACGGCATAAAGGCTCAGGCTGGCATCTTTTTTCAGGCCGTTAACGTCTTTCGGCGGCGCGGTGTGCATCTGCTCATCGGACAGCGCGATGCCCAGGTTCTCCGCCACGCCGTTAGCCAGCGAAACGTCGATACGCACCAGATGATCCACAACGCGCTCGCGGATATAGGCACGGGCCACCTTACTCAGCTCAAAAGAGAAGGCATCAATAATGTGCTGCTGCTCAACGGGCGTCTGGCTGTTCCAGAACAGGCGCGGCTGCGAGTAGTATTCGCCGAAAGAAGGGCTGCGCTCGCGCACTTTATGCCCTTCGATCCGCTCCTGATAGCTTTCAAATCCGCCGCGATGCGGTGCCGGCGGCGTTTCACGCGGCCAGTTATCGTTGATGGAGTTCGGCTCGTAGTTGGCCGGGTTAGTATCGATATCCGTGCGGTGCATCCCCTGACGCTGGAAATTGTGATAAGGGCAGGTCGGACGGTTAATCGGAATTTCATGGAAGTTAGGGCCGCCAAGACGGCTGATCTGCGTATCGGTATAGGAGAACAGGCGGCCCTGCAACAGCGGATCGTTGGTGAAATCCAGACCGGGCACGATGTGGCCGGGATGAAAAGCAACCTGCTCGGTCTCGGCGAAGAAGTTGTCCGGATTACGGTTCAGCACCATCTTACCGACCAGCTGCACCGGCACCAGCTCTTCCGGGATCAGCTTGGTCGCGTCCAGCAGATCGAAATCGAATTTGAATTCATCCTCTTCCGGGATCAGCTGTACGCCCAGCTCATATTCCGGATAGTCGCCCGCCTCAATGGCTTCCCACAGATCGCGGCGATGGAAATCGGGATCGCGGCCGGTGAGCTTTTGTGATTCGTCCCACAGCAGCGAAGCTTTGCCCGCTACCGGTTTCCAGTGGAAGCGCACAAAAGTCGCTTTTCCCTCGGCGTTGATAAACCGGAAGGTGTGAATGCCGAAGCCTTCCATCGTGCGGTAGCTGCGCGGTATGCCGCGATCGGACATTGCCCAAATCACATTGTGCAGCGTTTCCGGCTGTAGCGAGACGTAATCCCAGAAGGTATCGTGCGCGCTCTGGCCCTGCGGAATTTCATTGTGCGGCTCGGGTTTTACCGCATGCACGAAGTCCGGGAATTTATGCGCGTCCTGAATAAAGAACACCGGCGTATTGTTGCCGACTAAATCGAAAACGCCTTCGTCGGTATAGAACTTGGTGGCCCAGCCGCGAATATCGCGTACGGTATCCGCCGAGCCTGCGCCGCCCTGAACGGTAGAGAAACGCACGAAAACCGGCGTCTGCTTCTCAGGATCGCGCAGGAAATCGGCCTTGGTGATATCGCTCATATCACGATAGGGCTGGAAATAGCCGTGCGCCGCTGAACCACGGGCATGGACGATACGTTCAGGAATTCGTTCGTGGTCAAAATGGGTGATCTTTTCGCGCAGGATAAAATCTTCCAGCAGCGTCGGGCCACGGGTACCGGCACGCAGCGAGTTTTGGTCGTCAGCGATACGCGTACCCTGATTGGTAGTCAGCGGGAAATTCTCGCCGCCTTTACGGAAGGTTTCCAGCGCGTCCAGCTTGGCATTACTTGTCTCGGGCGCTTTCAGGCTGCCGGGCGCAGTAGGCTGCTTGCCGGGCGGCGTTGGCTCAGAAAGCGGCTTATGCGAGCCATCGGCGGGTGCCAGCGAATCCATTCCCGGCTTTGCGGAATCTGGCCCGGTTAACGGGGCATTATGGGTGATTTCCTTGTTATCGGTTTCTTTCGACATGCTCACTTGCTCCTGTGATGTGTGTTTCTAACCATTAACTATAGAACAGTGCGCGAGGTACGCCCGGAAACCGAAGGGTTATGTTTAGCAGACAATAAAAAGGGCCGCTGAGCGGCCCCTGAACAGGTTACATAAGCAACATTTTGCTTAACGATGCGCCAGTTCGGCTTCGTTGTCCGCTTCCGCGTCCAGCAGAGATTTATCGGTCTGCTTCAGCCACTGACTGGTCAGCATTCCTGCCGTCATCGAACCATTAACGTTAAGCGCGGTGCGGCCCATATCGATCAGCGGTTCGATCGAAATCAGCAGCGCCACCAGCGTGACCGGCAGACCCAGCGTTGGCAGAACGATCAGCGCGGCAAAGGTCGCGCCGCCGCCCACGCCCGCTACGCCAGCAGAGCTTAGCGTAACAATGCCGACCAGCGTGGCGATCCAGACTGGATCGAACGGGTTGATGCCTACCGTTGGTGCAACCATCACCGCCAGCATGGTGGGGTACAGCCCGGCACAGCCGTTCTGACCGATAGTAGCGCCGAAAGAGGCTGAAAAGCTGGCGATCGATTCCGGGATGCCAAGGCGGCGGGTTTGCGCTTCCACGCTCAGCGGAATGGTCGCCGCGCTGGAGCGGCTGGTAAAAGCAAAAGTGATAACCGGCCAGACCTTGCGGAAAAAACGCTTAGGATTAACGCCGTTAACAGAAAGCAGCAGCGCGTGCACCGCAAACATAATCGCCAGACCCAGATAAGAAGCAATGACAAAACTGCCCAGCTTGACGATATCCGCCAGGTTAGAGCTGGCGACTACTTTGGTCATCAACGCCATTACGCCGTAAGGCGTCAGCTTCATAATCAGACGCACCAGCTTCATTACCCATGCCTGAAGCACGTCGATGGCAGCCAGTACGCGTTCGCCTTTCGGTTTGTCGTCACGCAGTAAATGCAGGGCGGCGACGCCCAGGAAAGCGGCAAAAATCACTACGCTGATAATAGAGGTTGGATTGGCCCCGGTCAGATCGGCGAAAGGATTTTTCGGCACGAAAGAGAGCAGCAGCTGCGGCGCGGAAAGGTCAGCCACTTTACCGATATAGTTAGACTGAAGCGCGGACAGGCGCGCGGTTTCCTGCACGCCCTGTACCAGGCCGCTGGCGTTAAGCCCAAACAGCCAGGTAACAAAAACGCCCACCAGCGCGGAAATCGCCGTAGTGAACAGCAGCACGCCGATAGTCAGCACGCTGATTTTGCCCAGCGACGATGCGTTATGCAAACGGGCGACGGCGCTAAGAATCGAAGCGAACACCAGCGGCATGACGATCATCTGCAACAGCTGTACATAGCCGTTGCCGACAACGTTGAACCAGTTAATGGATTCTTTCAATACCGGGTTATCCGCACCGTAAATAGTGTGCAGGATCAACCCAAACAGCACGCCTACGACCAGGCCCAGCAGCACTTTTTTCGCCAGGCTCCAGCTGGCATTGCCGCTTTTAGCCAGTAGCCCCAGCAGCAGAATAAACGCCGCCAGGTTTGCAATTAATGGAAAATTCATCCCCAGATCTCCTTTTTTGACGAGGCATCAGCGGCCTCGTCAGTAAGCTATTTTTATTGCGTATCGGATACGCGTTGGGGCGATGGTAGCAGCTCGCGGAGAGACGCCCATATAATCAAAAGGAATAGTTTATAATTTATTGAATAAAATCGGTGGCTTATTGCGCTATCTGGTGGTTTATAAAACGCGTGACGCTGTTTTGCACCCGATCGATCGTCTCCAGGGGCCAGCTTGCCGCACCAAAAGAGGGCGATCCGGCCGGGAACCATAACGCCAGTGCAACCAGCGTCAGGCAGAGCATACGCTCCATCTGATTGCCGTTGCGGCTGTGCAGCAGCGGCAGGCGAAAACGCCAGCGGCAGGGCCACAGCAGCGGTACGCCGGCAGGCGTAAGCATATCCGCAACAATATGGCTGAGGTAGCCCAGCACCATGCCCTGAAAGACATCGGCGGGCAGTACCCATTCCTGCGGCAGTTTTAGCTGAAGCAGCGCCACGCCACCGATGACGGCCAGCAGGCTGTGGGTAAAGCCCCGATGCCCAAAGGCGCGCGCAATGGGCTGCGACAGCCAGCGAAAACGCTGACCAAGGGTAGAGCGCGGGTGATCGATATCCGGCAGCAGGCAGGTAAGCAGCGTGGCGGGAATAACGTGCCACCAGTCGCCATCACCAAGAACGGGCGTCAGGTCGGCGCGCTTGGCAAAAATCGCGCTGGCGATAGCAAAAATAACGTGGCCTTCGGCCGTCATGGAAAACGCTCGGTAACTGAACTGTCAATGCATCCAGTATAGGGGATATATACAGTAGAATAAATATGTGACGCTGTAACGAAAGGTTAATATTTTCTTTACGTCTGTGCGTTAACCACCGGTGAATAAACGTAGCGGTCGCCGCTAGTATAAGCTGGCAGGCGACGTAATGGCATCAGTACTGTTGATTGAGAGGCTGAACGTGCAAAGGCCTCCATTTTATTGCCGGGTGAAAAATAGCATCAGGCTGTATCTGTTTATTAACATTCAGCGGCCGGGAAACCGCAGGGTTAACATTTCATTCTGCGCAAAGAAGCCGTACCGCCCGGCCAGTTTACGGCAGGGCGGAAAGCGTGCACTCATGTTACTTGCCAAGCAGATGCTTGCTGCCCAGCCCGGTGAGCGAGGTCAGTTTGGCGTCGGCCAGCGCCCAGCGCGCATCATCGGCATAGATAGCCGCAGGCACCACGATTGAGCGCATCCTCGCGGCTTTAGTCGCAATCATACCGTTCACGGAGTCTTCCAGCGTAACGCAGTTAAGCGGATCGATGCCAAGACGGGCGGCCGCGTCCAGATAGACCTGCGGATGCGGTTTGCTGTACGGCAGCGATTCTGCCGAGGCCAGCACTTCGAAATAGTGGCGCAGGCCGAACATCGCCAGCACCTTTTCCTGCATAAAAAGCGGCGAGGCGGAAGCCAGCCCAATTTTCAGCCCTTCCGCCTGGCACAGTTTCAGCGCCAGCTCCACGCCGGGCAGCAGCGGCCGCGCCTCCTCGATCAACGTCAGCGCGCGGGTAAGAATACGCTGCGTTACTTCCTCCTGCGACGGCCCGATCCAGGGTAGCGTTTCATACCACATGCGCACAACCTGATCGATGCGCAGGCCTACCGTATCCGGCATCTCGCTTCTGCGGGAAAGATCGACATCCAGCGTAGCGAAAACGTCCAGCTCCGCACGTTCCCATAGCGGTTCAGAATCAATTAGTAACCCATCCATATCAAAAATTGCGGCTAGCACTGGGCGTGAATAAGACATAATGCGGCTCCGTCAGCAGTTTTCTGACACCTTAACATGAAGTTAACAGCCAGAGCATCGCGGACGTTAATTTGCCTTTCCTCTTACCGGCAACACTTTTTTCAGGCAGATTTTGCCAGGCGAGGGTAAACTTACAGCCCTCACAGCATAAGGACAGGAGAAAGCATGACTTATCAACAGGCTGGAAGAGTCGCGATATTGAAGCGGATCGCCGGCTGGATTATCTTTATTCCCGCGCTGATTTCCACGCTGGTTTCACTGATGCGTTTTCTTGAAGTGAGTCGTGAAAAGCGCGAAGGGATCAATGCGGTAATGCAGGATTTTTCTCACGTGATGATCGATATGATCCGCTTCAATACCGGCTTTTTAAACGCCTTTTGGCATAATTCACCGGTGCCGGATTTTAATCAGGGCGGCAACTGGCTGTTCTGGCTGATCTATATACTGATTTTCGTCGGGCTGGCGCTACAGGCCTCCGGCGCCAGAATGTGGCGACAGTCCCGGCATCTGCGTGAAGGCATTGAGGATCAGATGATCCTGGAAAAGGCAAAAGGTGAAGAAGGGCGCAGCCGCCAGCAGCTGGAAGAAAAAATCGTGGTGCCGCGACACACCATTCTTCTGCAGTTTTTTCCGCTGTACGTGTTGCCCATCCTGATAGCTGTCGCGGGCTATTTTGTGCTTAAGCTGGCAGGCTTTATCAGCTGACGGCTCTACGCCGGCCGGGCAAACTGTTTGCCCGCCTCCGCCTGGTCCAGCAGGGTGCCAACCGCCCGCTGGGCTTCCTTCAGCCATTCGCCGCCGAAAACGTTTGCCCGATTAAGCAGATAGTAGAGCTGATAAACCGGTTGACGCTGCTGGTAATCGCGAGGTAGCGGCCATACCGACTCATAGCCCGCCATAATCTCCTGCGGCAGCTCCGGAAACCAGGGCAGCATCGCCAGATCGCACTCTCTGTCGCCCCAGTAACAGGCCGGATCGAACACGCAGGGCCCTTCAGCCGCCGTCGCGCAGTTTGCCGGCCAGAGATCGCCATGCAGCAACGAAGGCTGAGGATGATGCGAGTCGAGCACCTCTCTGGCGCAGCGCACGATCAGATCGATATCGCCATACTGCACGCCTTTTTCCTCCGCGAGCTGAAGCTGCCAGCCGATACGCTGCTCGGCAAAAAAGACCGACCAGCGTTTGAGCCAGCTGTTAGGCTGCGGCGACGTTTTGATATTGTTATCGAAATCCAGACCGAACTGCGGCTGATCGCTCCACTGGTGAAGGCGCGCCAGCTGTTGGCCAAGCTGATGGGCGCTTTGCGCATGGAGCGGCGAAAGGGGAAGATACTCCAGCAGTAAAAAGCTGACGTCCCGATCGCAACCTACGCCGTAGACATCCGGCACGCGGATGGCGCCGGTACGCTTCAAAAGCTGAAGCTGATCGGCTTCCCAGGTAAAAAGATCGAGCATCTCACGGCCGTTACATTTAACAAAAACGTCGCGATCGCCGTAGCGGATGCGCCACGCCGGATGCACATCGCCTCCTGGCAACGCTGTACGCTGGCTGATTTCAGCATCACCTGACTGCTCACTCAACAGACGACCAATGGCTGACCACATAGCGGTTTCCTCTTTTTCGCTGTGACTTGCTGCGGGACATGCTGATACTAACGCTTAAATAATAGACAAAACCAGTGTTTACGTAATGAACAACGTATTTTTACAAAACGCTAGTTTCCGCTTTTCTGCTGAAACGCTTCCCAGCGCTGCACTTCCACCTCCGGCTTTTCGCCCAGCACGATTTCACCCAGGTTGATTGCCTGTTCGCGTATCTGCTCTGCGTTCAGCGCGCTGACGATGCCGAAACTGTTTGTGCCCAGCTCGTGCGGGTGGCCTTCCTTGTCGTGCAGTGAGGTGGTAAAACCGCCGTTGGCGAGAGCGCTGTTCAGTTCCAGGACATCGCTAAGCCCTTCATCTTTAAAACGGAAAGTGACGACATATTGCTCAATATCAGACGAAACCATGATGAACTCCTTTGTTTATCTTCTTCTTTTTAGCATAGTTCATCATCGCTTTTTATCAGCCCGCTATCGGGCTTAACGCTTGTGGAAGCTGTTTTAGCGAGCAGATAAAGCTTCAGGCGGCCGAAAAATCCTGACAGGACGTTCATATTCAGCAATAAAACAGCGAGGTTACATTACTACGTAACATGCAATGATTTGACATATTTATGTCTACCGAAAGTCAGGCTGGCAAAGTACATGCAAGGAAAAGCGGGCTACGCAGGGAGACGCTGGTAAGAATACTCCCATTTAGCGTCGGGGGAGCCTGATCCATAAGCATTCGAAAGGGTTTAACAAAATGTTACTATTCTTTCAATAAAAGAGATTGAACGCCCGGTAAAACTCTTCAGACTCATCTCTTTTCAATTCTCAGTGGTATGGATCTTATTTAATGAAAGCGCTTAACAAGTTGTCGGCAGTTCTTTTACTTTCCGGCGGAGTATTTTGTCATCAGGCACTGGCGGACAACAATGTTTTTACCGTCATGGACGATCCCTCTACGGCCAAAAAGAACTTTGAAGGCAATGCGGCGGCGGGTTACCTTGCTCAGACCGGTAACACTACCAGCTCCTCGCTGACGGCCAGCACCAATATGACCTGGTATCAGAACCAAATGGCCTACAGCCTGTGGGGCAACGCCAGCAACACTTCTTCCAACGATGAGCGTTCTTCTGAAACCTACCAGGTTGGCGGCCGTTCGCGTTATAACCTGAATCCGTCCGATTACCTGTTTGGCCAGGCCAGCTGGTTAAGCGATCGTTTCAACGGCTACGATGGCCGCTCTATTCTGGCTGCCGGTTACGGTCGTCAGATCCTGAACGGCCCGGTGCATTCGCTGCGTCTGGAAGCCGGTCCAGGCGTACGCTATGACGATTACCACGATGGCGGTCATGAAACCCAGGCGCTGGCTTACGGCGCGGCCAGCTACCAGTGGCAGCTGACCGACACCACTAAGTTTATCCAGGGCGTTTCCGTACTGGGTAGCGATGACACCACGGTGAACTCCGAAACCGGTTTGCAGGTGGCGATTAACTCCCACTTCTCGCTGAAGATGGCCTATAACGTGACCTGGAACCAGAACCCGCCGTCATCCGCGCCGGATAAAACCGATACCAAAACCACTATCCAGCTTTCTTACGCTATGTAAAAAGCCTGCCGGGCCACGTTTCTGTGGCCCGCTTAGCCGCTGCTTCCGGCTCGTCACGTTTGCAGAAAGAGTACATCCATTAAGCAACTCTCCGCTGGCTTGCTGCCCACGCCAGCCGCTCTGCAGGCAGCCGCGGTAGCTGACTCCTGAACTCTGGTAAAAAAATGTCCCGATGGTCAGGCCGGGGCGGTGCGTTTTAGATGAGAAAATGCAGCTGTAAGTTTTAGCAACGGCTCAGGCGTTTTTTCCCCAGAATGTTGGCGTGGTCTGACCTGCTCATGAAAATTTGCGTTAACTACCGCTTACGCTTGCCGTTATTTCAGGAGCTGCCATGATTGACACTCATGCAAATTTGCACGGCCAAAACGGGAATATTTATGTGCCGTATAGAATTTAAATGCCCTTACTGTGGGGCAAAAAAATTTATTTTTACCACCAACAGTAAAAAGGAAAATACTGGTCATGGGGCTATTTGCTGCGGCTGTGGGAGGCGGGCAACTCCCCGTTGCGTCCTCCTCAAAAGTCAGCCTCAACGCGCTGTTTAATAAATAATATCATGTGGCCTGGCGACGTCTTACCCATAACAAAACGGGCGTGGTATAACGGTATTACGCCAGCCAACAGGCTGTTGATGCAGGTTCAAGTCCTGCTGCCCGTTCCATTCTTATACTCCTGTTTTAAGATTATTTTATCTTGCGACAGCAGGCCAGTAGCGTAAAATCCCTCTTTTGCAAGGGGGTAGGTATGAAAAATGTTGTTCTAAGCATGCTGGCTAAAATTTCAAAAATAGACGCTGAAACCAAGCAGCTTACGGCCCGCGTGGAAGCGCAGTCGCTATTGATTAGCGCTCTTGTATTGGCCGTCAGTAAACAGGGTGGCGTAACAGAGATGATCGAAAGCGCGAACAAAGCTATCAACACAGTGATTGAGTCCGCTGACTCCGATGATGTTCTCAAATCTGATGCGGCCATCCTGCTGACGGAACTGCAAGAGTTACTCACCATATCAAGAGCTGTAGATCGGGCCGAACCTGAAATAAATCACGAAGGACTCAACGAAATTACTGGTCTTTCCACAACTTCTTAAACCAGCCCATACCGAAATCGCTTCTGCCATAGTAGTTTGCATGGGCGATTTCCTTATTGGGCGGGTCACATATCTGTACCGGCTTGCAAACCAGCAATGATATACAGGCGTAAAAAAGCCCGTATGCACAGCCTGGGATTATTAAGCGCCTGCTTTTAGCCACTTCAGGCGAGGTGCGCCCACCATATCTCTACAGCGAGATCCCTTGTATCCTTAAATTACCGCTACAGTGATTTGAGAACAAATGGACAGTATGCTTTCCAGGTCGGCAGTAGATGCCTGTGTAAGTATCCGCATAATCGTGCCATCCACATTTAGAGTTCTTCCTGCATTTATTTTGCCAACGAAGGAGAACGCGCAAAGTTCGTTTTAGTAAGCATCAAATCATCACGGTAATTAAGTTAGTTGAAGCCGGACAAACAGTGAAAGCTGTCTGCGACCAGGCCGGCTCTCTGCAGCCAGGTATTACAACCGGGAGTCTGAATACGGTGGAATGGAAGCATCTGGTATTAAAAAGATAAAGGCTGTCGAGGAGGAGAACCGACGGCTCAGGCAGATTTTTGCCGTCCTCAGTGTTGAGGATCGGGCACTGAAAGATATTATCGAAAAAAGCTTTGAAACCAGCCAGGGCAAACAGCGTCTGTCGGCAGGTAACGCATTGCCGCTGCCCACATCTGAAGCGCTAAATCAGGGCTGCTCTGTTTATGCATGAGGCGCTGATTTGCGGTCGTCGCTTTCGTTCAACGTCGTCGATGATTTTTATCGTGAGGTTTTACCGATCGAAACAGACCTGAATCTGCCGGCCTGACAAGGGATTCAGCCCGTTGGCATACTGCTTGCGTCCGGATTTCTGTATATAAAAACAGCTAAGCGGGGAAGGCACAGGGCAGGCTATGGCGATATCGGGAAGGCATACAGACAGGGTATCAAAATCAACCGGCAGGGCTGCCACAGGTTCACTAAGATAACTTTTATGCAGACGTTGGGTTACTCAGGGGTATCCTTCAGTCCTGTAAGCATTTCCAGACAGCTGCGAAGGATATCTGTCCTTACCACATCATTCGCACTTTCCATCTCAGCAACAAGATAAAAAAGGATAGATTTGCGGGAAACTGAACCCGAATTTTTCAGGGCGAATCTGATCGCTTCATTAAACACTAATTTTTCTTCTTCATATTTTTCGCAAAATTCCTGAAGATGATAGTCTAGTGTAAGAGTGTTATCTGACAACATTTGCTGCATCTGTTCCGGCCTTTATGTTTTATTTATATTAACGCTGTCGTTGGCGGCTGGCATTATTTCTCTGTTACCTGAACGGCGAATGTTATTGATATTTATTTCTTTTTTTACATTTTGAATAGCCAGCATAGCCGCGCAAATCTTTTCATTGCTTAATTCGTTATGAAGAAAAATTTCAAGTTTAGTCAGTATTGCATACCATGAAACAGAGGATTTCTCCCTTAATTGAGAAAGTACCGCTTCACCAATGATTACTTCACTAAGCCTTTCATATTTGTCTTTTTGCATTTTCGCTCCCTGAATGTTGTATGCCGTCAGTAATGCCTGTCAATGCGTCTTGCTAAAGAGCCAGCCCGGAAAGTTGCCTCTATTCGCAAAACAGAAGTCCAATCAGCTCCTGAAGATGCATCTCTTCTTCCACTGAAGTAGCGGTATCAATACGTGCCAACAGTTGCATACACAGGGCTTTACGGTTCAGGGTACGGCCTGAACGGAGTATCTCTAATGCGACTGAACCCAGTGTCTCTTGCTGTGAAGGAAGGGCTGCACGAGCGAAAAATGCTGAAACAGAGGTGCTCATATTGGTTGTGCGTAGGGCCTGTTGCATCAGGAACTCCATTGTATTTTAAGTAAACAGCGAGTTGCCGCTTAAGTTATACAAAATGATCAAAGCTGTACAGGTTTATTTTTTCCAAAAAAAGTCAGCCTGCTGTTTCAATGCTTCCCCTGCTGCTTTAGAGAAACAGCGGGGAAAGAAGGACGCTCCGGGGGGAGATTATTGGAAGCTGACTAAGTAAAAAGCCGCATACATTTGAATACGCCGCTGATACCTCCGGCATCAGTTGCTTTGCATGTTGAATGAGATAAACCGAGCTACGCCGTGGATCTGTCCCTAAACCAGTACCAGGCAACGAGTTTTGCTATGGGCTGTTCAGCGAGCAGGGGATCGGCAAGATGATAGGGCGTGCGACGATCGGGCTGGAGGACACCATACCGGATGACATGCTGAACCGTGGCGTCGTGGCGCTGCAGGTGATGAAATTCAGGATGACCGATTGCCGTTCCAACTGTTCAATCCTGATAAGGGAGACTTCTGACCATGGCACTAAGCGCAGGTTTATTTCCTCAATACAGGAAAATAACAATATAAAAAGCTGCACCTACCGGGGTATGAAAGCAGATAGATTGTAAAAAAGGCCCGCAGGGGGGTAACTGCGGGCAAAAGTAAGAGATATATCGATATTTGTTTGTTTTTCGTACAGTTTGATTCTATCCCTGTATACAATTTAATTTTATGTTGTGGATCATTATTCCCCGCACTTAACATCAGCCGTAAGAAATTTACTAAGCATGCACGAGAGTGACCGTTGGCTGGGAACCGCCTTACCAGACGGTAGCTTGATAGCGGAGGAAATGCTGAATTATGGTGCTGTAAGTGATGAAATTGGGGGGCGCTCAATTGCCGTTCCAGCTGGTCAATCCTGATTACAGGGCTTCAGGAGGATTTTTTCCCCGGCACAAAGGTATAAAATTCCGTGTTCCTTCCGAAAATCCACTAAGTTATTATCAGGAACCTGGTTTTTTAGAGGACAGCAAGGTTAAAAATGAACGTCAGGGACACTGAAGAGATGGCGGATGTGGAGTGGGCTATTGGCTCAGCCGTACGTCGCCTGCTTGCCCGTAATGCGGAAATAATTCCAACAAATATTCTTGCAGAGTTAACCGTACTAACCACCTCTCATAACCCGGGTGAAATAGAAAAAATAACAAAAGCCATCGCCTGGATCCGAGCTCGTATCAATTAAAAAGCCCACGGGAGGCAGTGGGCTAAGCAGTAACTGGCAGGAGCAGCACGGGCTAGATCTCACTCCATGCCGGAAGATGATTGGCTTTTCCCCGCCATACTTCCAGGGCCGACATGAAAAGGCCAGCTGCTATCCCAACAGTGACGATGGTCACTAACGCCGAAAAGAGATGCTCTTGCTCTCCCTTCCAAAAGACGAACCACATTACGATGCCCCAAAACGTAGTGTTTACGCTTGTCATGCACAGGAAGTTCGTCCAAAAACGGCTAAGAGGAGGCGGAGCAACATTGATGCCTATTTTCCATAAAAACAGGTGACACGGGGGAGCATAGAGGCATTCCCACATCCCTTTTTGTTTCATAATGGCGAAAGCGCGATTTTTTTTGCGTTCAAAGGCAAGGTTCTTTTTCATCGTCATAAACCCACATAATTCCCCAGGTTATTTAAGGGTAGTTCATGAGAGGGAAATGATTCTCTTTTTAAGACTTATTACAAAGTCATTAACAATTGGCCCACGGCCTCGTTATAGAGAAAGAAAAAAGCCCGCAGGGGAAGCGGGCAAGTGAATGAACCACTTATGATGAACGTGGCCTACGGTACAGTATTATTAATATATTTATGTGATGAAACTCACATGCTTCAGGCAACAGGTCAGACCAGGAGAAATCCTGACATACGGAAAAAAGCAATTTTCAGCCAAAAAAAGCCCGCCGAAAGCTACGGGAAAAGTGGTAGCGGATGTTGTTTTTTGTAGCTTGTAGAGTAAAGGCTCAGGCCAACCGGGTATTGATTCTTATCGAGCCACAGCACGACAGAGGAGGCGACCCGGGCCTGAGATAGTGCTGAATATTTTTTGAGGGTACGATGCGACCGGCCGAAAACCCAACGTTTCATAGCTTACCGTGCAATTTGTTACCATGGAGTGTAAGATACTATCCCATCGGAAGTTTATACGAATTAGTCACTTTCGAACATGTATACCAGGTTGTGTGCCAAATTAGCAAATGTGAGCTAATGATAAGATGCAACTTACTAATTTATAAATGAAAAATGACTTTTGTATGTAGCCTTGCGTATGGGTTACCACTGCAGCTAAGGATGTATCATGCCTGTAATTACACTTCCTGATGGAAGTCAGCGTACCTTCGATCACGCCGTTAGCGTGATGGAGATTGCTCAGGACATCGGTCCGGGCCTGGCGAAAGCCTGTATCGCAGGTCGCGTAAACGGCGAGCTGGTGGATGCGGTCGATCCGATCGCGGAAGACGCGAACGTCGCCATCATTACCGCTAAAGATGAAGCCGGGCTGGAAATTATTCGCCACTCCTGTGCGCACCTGTTGGGACACGCGATCAAGCAGCTGTGGCCAGATACCAAAATGGCAATCGGCCCGGTTATCGACAACGGTTTTTACTACGATGTCGATATGGATCATACCCTGACCCAGGAAGATATTGAGCTGCTGGAAAAGCGTATGCACCAGCTGGCCGAAACGAATTATAACGTCGTTAAGAAAAAGGTGAGCTGGCAGGAGGCGCGTGACGCTTTTGCTGCCCGTGGCGAAACCTATAAGATAACTATTCTTGACGAAAATATCAGTCACGACGACCGTCCGGGCCTCTATCATCACGAAGAGTACGTGGATATGTGTCGTGGCCCGCACGTGCCTAACATGCGCTTCTGCCATCACTTTAAGCTGCAGAAAATCTCCGGCGCCTACTGGCGCGGCGACAGCAATAACAAAATGCTGCAGCGTATCTACGGCACTGCCTGGGCGGATAAAAAGCAGCTGTCTGCTTATTTGCAACGCCTGGAAGAAGCGGCCAGGCGCGACCACCGTAAAATCGGTAAACAGCTTGACCTGTATCATATGCAGGAAGAAGCGCCGGGCATGGTGTTCTGGCACAATGACGGCTGGACGATTTTCCGCGAGCTGGAAGTTTTCGTCCGCAGCAAACTAACTGAGTATAACTACCAGGAAGTGAAAGGTCCGCTGATGATGGACCGCGTGCTGTGGGAGAAAACCGGCCACTGGGAAAACTATAAAGAAGCAATGTTCACCACCTCTTCGGAGAACCGTGAATACTGCATCAAGCCAATGAATTGCCCTGGTCACGTGCAAATTTTCAATCAGGGTCTAAAATCTTACCGCGACCTGCCGCTGCGTATGGCGGAATTTGGTAGCTGCCATCGCAACGAACCATCTGGCGCGCTGCATGGCCTGATGCGCGTACGCGGCTTCACCCAGGACGACGCGCATATCTTCTGCACGGAAGAACAGGTGCGCGCTGAAGTGAACAGCTGCATCCGTATGGTGTACGACATGTACAGCACCTTCGGTTTTGAAAAAATCGTGGTGAAACTGTCAACCCGTCCGGTTAAGCGCATCGGTAGTGACGAACAGTGGGATCGTGCAGAAGCCGATCTGGCTGCCGCGCTGAAAGAGAACGCTATCCCGTTCGAGTATCAGCCGGGCGAGGGCGCATTTTACGGCCCTAAAATTGAGTTCACCCTGTATGACTGTCTGGATCGCGCATGGCAGTGCGGCACCGTTCAGCTGGACTTCTCGCTGCCGGGCCGCCTGAGCGCCTCCTACGTGGGTGAAAATAATGAACGTCAGGTGCCGGTGATGATCCACCGCGCTATCCTGGGTTCTGTGGAGCGCTTTATCGGTATTTTAACCGAAGAGTACGCCGGTTTCTTCCCGACCTGGCTGGCTCCTGTACAAGTAGTGGTGATGAATATCACCGATGGCCAGTCCGAATATGTTGCAGAATTGACCCAAAAACTTCAGAATGCGGGCATTCGTGTAAAAGCGGACTTGAGAAACGAGAAGATTGGCTTTAAAATCCGCGAGCACACGTTACGTCGTGTCCCCTATATGTTGGTCTGTGGTGATAAAGAGGTGGAAGCAGGCAAGGTTGCCGTTCGCACCCGCCGTGGTAAAGACCTGGGCAGCATGGACGTAAACGAAGCGATCGCGAAGCTGCAGGATGAAATCCGCAGTCGCAATCTTCATCAACTGGAGGAATAAGGTATTAAAGGCGGAAAACGAGTTCAACCGGCGCGTCCTAATCGCATTAACAAAGAAATCCGCGCCACCGAGGTTCGTCTGACTGGCGTCGATGGCGAGCAGATTGGTATTGTCAGTCTGAATGAGGCTTTAGAAAAAGCAGAGGAAGCAGGCGTTGATTTAGTTGAAATCAGCCCTAACGCCGAGCCGCCCGTTTGCCGTATCATGGATTACGGCAAGTTCCTTTACGAGAAAAGCAAATCTTCTAAAGAACAGAAGAAAAAGCAAAAAATTATCCAGGTTAAGGAAATTAAATTCCGTCCTGGTACCGATGATGGCGACTATCAGGTAAAACTACGCAACCTGATTCGCTTTCTGGAAGAGGGTGATAAAGCTAAAATCACGCTGCGTTTCCGCGGTCGTGAGATGGCGCACCAGCAGATCGGTATGGAAATGCTTAACCGCGTCCGTAAAGATCTGTGTGAAGACATGGATCTGGCGATTGTCGAATCCTTCCCTTCGAAGATCGAAGGTCGTCAGATGATCATGGTGCTCGCTCCTAAGAAGAAACAGTAGGCCATAAAGCAGCAGCGGTTCGGCGGCTCGCCGTCAATCGCTGTTCGCCTGCCTGTTTTATTTTATTAACAATGCGAAGTGGATGTTTTTAAATGCCAAAGATTAAAACTGTACGTGGCGCGGCTAAGCGCTTCAAGAAGACCGCCTCTGGCGGCTTCAAGCGTAAGCACGCAAACCTGCGTCATATTCTGACCAAAAAATCTACTAAGCGTAAGCGTCACCTGCGTCCGAAAGGCCTGGTGTCTAAAGGCGATCTGGGTCTGGTTATTGCCTGCCTGCCGTACGCATAAGTCTATTTTTTTTAATTCAGAATATTAAACAGGAGAGCTAAATGGCTCGTGTAAAACGTGGTGTAGTTGCTCGCGCACGTCACAAAAAAATCTTAAAACAAGCTAAAGGCTACTACGGTGCACGTTCACGTGTATACCGCGTTGCTTTCCAGGCTGTTATCAAAGCTGGTCAGTATGCTTACCGTGACCGTCGTCAGCGTAAGCGTCAGTTCCGTCAGCTGTGGATCGCGCGTATCAACGCAGCGGCACGCACTAACGGTATTTCTTACAGCCGTTTCATTAATGGCCTGAAAAAGGCTTCAATTGAAATCGACCGTAAGATCCTGGCTGACATCGCCGTATTCGACAAAGTGGCATTCACTGCCCTGGTCGAAAAAGCGAAATCAGCTCTGGCGTAAGTCAGGTGAAAGAGGGAGCTTGCTCCCTCTTTTATTTTGTAACCGCAGCAAAAGATTGACATTTTTGTCCATGCGTTTTTCAATAGAGCCTCTTTTGACGACCAGGCAACGCATTATGACCGCGAATTTCCGTTTCTTTTTTTACTTTAGCACCTGAACATCGGGGGCTTGTGCGCAAAGAAAAGAAACGAAAAATCGCGCTGAAAGCCTCCCTCGTGGAGGCTTTTTTGTTTCTGGCGCGGCAGATCCAGGGCGCCTCGTCGTCCCCATAAAAAAACAGACCGGCCACGGCGGCTGGAAGAAGAGGAAAGCATGTCACATCTCGCAGAACTGGTGGCGAACGCGCAAGCGGCCATTAAGAATGCACACGATGTTGCCGCGTTAGATACGGTACGCGTTGAATATCTGGGCAAAAAAGGGCAGCTGACGCTGCAGATGACCACGCTGCGCGACCTGCCTGCCGAAGATCGTCCGGCAGCGGGCGCGGTGATCAACGAGGCCAAACAGCAGGTGCAGGAAGCGCTGACCGCGCGCAAAAACGAGCTGGAGTCGGCGGAGCTGAACGCTCGCCTGGCGCAGGAGACCATCGATGTCTCGCTGCCGGGACGCCGTATCGAAAACGGCGGTCTGCATCCGGTGACCCGCACCATCGATCGTATCGAGACATTTTTTGGCGAGCTGGGTTTTGCCGTGGAAACCGGCCCGGAGATCGAAGACGACTACCATAACTTTGACGCATTGAATATTCCGGGACACCACCCGGCGCGCGCCGATCACGACACTTTCTGGTTCGACGCCACGCGCCTGCTGCGCACCCAGACTTCCGGCGTGCAGATCCGCACCATGAAAAACCAGCAGCCGCCGATCCGCGTAATCGCACCGGGTCGCGTCTACCGTAACGATTACGACCAGACCCATACGCCGATGTTCCACCAGATGGAAGGCCTGATTGTGGATAAAAACATCAGCTTTACCAATCTGAAAGGCACGCTGCACGATTTCCTGCGCAACTTCTTTGAAGAAGATCTCCAGATCCGCTTCCGTCCTTCCTACTTCCCGTTCACCGAGCCTTCTGCGGAAGTGGACGTGATGGGCAAAAACGGCAAGTGGCTGGAAGTGCTGGGCTGCGGCATGGTGCATCCGAACGTATTGCGCAACGTTGGCATCGATCCGGAAGTCTATTCCGGCTTCGCCTTCGGGATGGGTATGGAGCGTCTGACCATGTTGCGCTATGGCGTGACCGATCTGCGCGCCTTCTTCGAAAATGATTTACGTTTCCTCAAACAGTTTAAATAAGAGCGGGTAAAACCTATGAAATTCAGCGAACTCTGGTTACGTGAGTGGGTTAACCCAGCCATCGACAGCGCAGCGCTCAGCGAACAGATCACCATGGCCGGTCTGGAAGTGGACGGCGTGGAAGCGGTAGCCGGTGCTTTTCACGGCGTGGTGGTGGGCGAAGTAGTAGAGTGCGGACAGCACCCGAACGCCGACAAACTGCGCGTCACCAAAATTAACGTGGGCGGCGACCGCCTGCTGGATATCGTCTGCGGCGCGCCAAACTGCCGTCAGGGCCTGAAGGTGGCCGTGGCGACGGTGGGCGCGGTGCTGCCGGGCGATTTTAAAATCAAAGCGGCCAAACTGCGCGGCGAGCCTTCGGAAGGGATGCTCTGCTCTTATTCCGAACTGGGGATTTCCGACGATCACAACGGCATCATCGAACTGCCGCTGGACGCGACCGTCGGCACCGATATTCGTGACTATCTCAAGCTTGACGACAACACCATTGAAATCAGCGTGACGCCAAACCGTGCGGACTGCCTGGGCATTATCGGCATTGCGCGTGATGTTGCCGTGCTGAACAAGCTGCCGTTAAGCGAGCCGACTATTGAACCGGTTGCCGCTACGATTACAGAAACCTTCCCGATCCGCGTGGATGCGGTTGACGCCTGCCCACGCTATCTGGGACGCGTGATCAAGGGCATTAACGTCAAGTCCGCCACGCCGCTGTGGATGAAAGAGAAGCTGCGGCGCTGCGGCATTCGCTCTATCGATCCGGTAGTGGATATCACCAACTATGTGCTGCTTGAGCTGGGCCAGCCGATGCACGCTTTCGATCTCGATCGCGTAGACGGCGGGATTGTGGTGCGCATGGCGGAAGAGGGTGAAGCGCTGACGCTGCTGGACGGTGCGGAAGTTAAGCTAAACGCGGATACAGTCGTTATTGCCGATCACCACAAAGCGCTGGCAATGGGCGGCATCTTTGGCGGCGAACATTCCGGCGTTAACGAAGAAACCACCAACGTGCTCTTCGAATGCGCTTTCTTCAGCCCGCTTTCTGTCACCGGCCGCGCGCGTCGCCATGGCCTGCACACCGATGCTTCCCATCGTTACGAGCGCGGCGTCGATCCACAGCTGCAATATAAAGCGCTGGAGCGGGCAACGCGTCTGCTGCTTGATATCTGCGGCGGCGAGGCCGGGCCGGTCATCGATCAAACCAACGAGGCGACGCTGCCTGCGCGCGCGACTATCACGCTGCGCCGCGAGAAGCTGGATCGCCTGATTGGCCACGTCATCGCCGACAACGAGGTCAGCGATATTCTGCGTCGTTTAGGCTGTGACGTCACGGAGGGCGAAGGCGTCTGGCAGGCCGTGGCGCCGGCCTGGCGTTTCGATATGCAGATTGAGGAAGATCTGGTCGAAGAAGTAGCGCGCGTTTACGGCTACAACAATATTCCTGACGTGCCGGTGCAGGCGGGTCTGGTAATGACCTCGCACCGTGAAGCGAACCTGTCGCTGAAGCGGGTAAAAGCGATGCTGGTGGATAAAGGCTATCAGGAAGCGATTACCTATAGCTTTGTCGATCCTAAAGTGCAGACGTTACTGCATCCGGGCGAGGAAAACCTGGTACTACCAAGCCCGATTTCCGTTGAGATGTCGGCAATGCGGCTCTCGCTGTGGACGGGCCTGCTCTCTGCCGTGGTCTACAACCAGAATCGCCAGCAGAGCCGCGTACGCCTGTTTGAAAGCGGTCTGCGCTTTGTGCCTGATACACAGGCAAACCTGGGGATCCGGCAGGACGTTATGCTGGCGGGCGTTATCAGCGGCGCGCGTTATGAAGAACACTGGGATCTGGCGCGTCAGGCAGTTGACTTCTATGATTTAAAAGGTGATTTGGAGTCCGTCCTCGATTTGACCGGTAAACTGGCCGATATCCAGTTCCGGGCTGAAGCGCATCCGGCCCTGCACCCGGGACAGAGCGCCGGCATTTATTTGCAGGAACAGCGTATCGGTTATCTGGGCGTGGTTCATCCGGAACTTGAGCGGAAACTGGATCTTAACGGCCGTACCGTGGTCTTCGAACTGGAGTGGGATAAGGTGTCAGACCGCGTCCTGCCTGAGGCGAGCGAGATTTCACGTTTCCCGGCAAACCGTCGTGATATCGCCGTTCTGGTGGCGGAAAACGTGCCCGCAGCAGATATTATCGCCGAATGTAAGAAAGTTGGCGTAAATCAGGTAGTTGGCGTAAACTTGTTTGATGTGTACCGCGGTAAGGGTGTTAATGAAGGTTTTAAGAGCCTTGCTATCAGCCTGATTTTGCAAGATACCGGCCGGACACTCGAAGAAGAGGAGATCGCTGCAACCGTCGCCAAATGTGTTGCGGCGTTAAAAGAGCGATTCCAGGCAACCTTGAGGGATTGAACCTATGGCGCTTACAAAAGCTGAGATGTCTGAATACCTGTTTGAAAAGCTGGGGCTTAGCAAACGGGATGCCAAAGAGCTGGTAGAGCTGTTTTTTGAAGAGGTACGTCGCGCTTTAGAAAACGGCGAGCAGGTAAAACTGTCAGGATTTGGTAACTTCGACCTTCGCGACAAAAATCAACGTCCGGGACGTAATCCTAAAACGGGCGAGGATATTCCGATTACGGCGCGTCGCGTGGTGACTTTCCGGCCGGGGCAGAAGCTCAAAAGCCGGGTTGAGAACGCTACGCCGAAAGAAGACTGACCAGTGCTCTGCAAAAGGCCGCTTACGCGGCCTTTTTTATCGCTGAATTTCCGCTAACCCTGCCCGTTTTCATTAGCCAGGCCTGGATTTATGACTCTGCTTTCTCAACGGATTGCGCTGGCCCGTCGACATCAGCGCCGCTGGCTCTGCATCCTGAGCATTTTCTGCGTGTTGGTTTTTCTGTTTAGCCTCTGCGCCGGCGATCGCTGGCTTTTTCCGCAAAGCTGGTTCAGCGGTGAAAACCGGCTGTTTGTCTGGCAGCTGCGGCTACCGCGTTCCCTGGCGGTGCTGCTGGTCGGCGCGGCGCTGGCCGTGACCGGCGCGGTGATGCAGGCGCTGTTTGAAAATCCGCTGGCGGAGCCGGGACTGCTTGGCGTCGCCAACGGCTCGGGCCTTGGGCTGGTGCTGGGGATTTTTAGCGGCGTGACCGGGCTGTGGACGCTAAGCTTTTTCGCCATTGCAGGCGCGCTGTTGATTACCGCTATCCTGCTGCGTTTTTCCCGCCGCTCGCTTTCCACCAGCCGCCTGTTGCTGGCAGGCGTGGCCTTAGGCATTATCTGTAGCGCGGGTATGACGTGGCTGGTCTATTTCAGCGCCAGCCTGGATCTGCGCCAGCTAATGTACTGGATGATGGGCGGCTTTAGCGGCGTGGACTGGCGCTACGGCGGGCTGATGCTGGCGCTGCTGCCGGTGCTGCTGTGGCTATGCCGCCAGTGGCGCGTGCTGAATTTGCTGGCGCTGGGCGAGGTTTCCGCCCGCCAGCTCGGCCTGCCGCTGTTGCTGTGGCGCAATATGCTGGTGCTGGCGTCAGGCTGGCTGATTGGCGTCAGCGTGGCGCTGGCCGGGGCGATCGGCTTTGTTGGCCTGGTCATTCCGCATATTTTGCGGCTGAACAACCTGAGCGATCATCGTATGCTGTTGCCGGCCTGCGCGCTGGCGGGCGGCGGCATACTGTTGGCGGCCGATATCCTGGCCCGTATCGCCATCGCCTCAGCGGAGCTGCCGATTGGCGTAGTGACGGCTACGCTGGGCGCGCCGGTTTTTATCTGGCTGTTATTACGTAACCGGGCCTGACCCGTGGCCCGCTTTTTCTCTACTGAAACAGGAAAAACCAATGAGTATTTATGATACAGAACTGGTGACGCTGGATGGCGAACCGACGACGCTGGCGCAGTGGCAGGGCAAAGTGCTGCTGATCGTTAATGTCGCCTCTAAGTGCGGCCTGACGCCGCAATATGAGCAGTTGGAAAATATTCACAAAGCCTGGCAGGATCGAGGTTTTGCCGTACTTGGCTTCCCCTGCAACGCGTTTCTGGAGCAGGAGCCGGGCAGCAACGAAGAGATTAAAACGTTTTGCAGCACCACCTATGGCGTAACCTTCCCGATGTTCAGTAAAATCGAGGTCAACGGCCCGGAGCGGCATCCGCTCTATCGCCAACTAATTGCGGCAAGGCCGGAAGCGGTAGCGCCGGAAAATAGCGGTTTCCTGGAGCGTATGAGCAGTAAAGGACGCGCGCCAAAAGCGCCGGGCGACATTTTATGGAACTTCGAAAAGTTCCTGGTTGGGCGCGACGGCACGGTAGTACAGCGTTTCTCGCCGGATATGACGCCGGAAGATCCTATTGTGATGGAAAGTATCAAAGCGGCACTGGCAAAATAAATGCTGTTGCAGTGTGAGGGCGTTGCGGTCCCGCAGCGCCTCGCGCCCTTTACCGCCAGCGTTGATAAGGGCGAGCTGATCCATTTGCTTGGCCCTAACGGGGCGGGTAAAAGCTCCTTACTGGCGGCGCTGGCGGGATTGTTGCCGGCGGAAGGGCGCATTGTTTTCAGCGGTACGCCGCTGTCTGGCTGGAACGGCTATGCGCTGGCCCGCCGTCGCGCTTACCTGGCCCAGCAGCAGCGGCCGCCCGGCAGTATGCCGGTATGGCACTACCTTAAGCAGCATCAGCTGGCGGACGAGAGCGATCGGATACTGATAACCCTTTGCGAAACTTTTCAGCTGGCGGATAAACTGGCTCGCTCGCTCAGCCGCCTTTCCGGCGGAGAATGGCAGCGGGTGCGCCTGGTGGCGGTGCTCTGTCAGACCGCGCAGCCGGAAGGGCAGCTGCTGCTGCTGGACGAGCCGTTAACCGGTTTGGATCTGGCACAGCAGGCCGCGTTCGATCGCTGCGTGGCCGAAAGGGTAGCAGAAGGCCTGACGATTATCATGAGCGGGCACGACATTAATCATTCGCTACATCACGCCCGGCGCGTCTGGCTGCTGCAAGAGGGGGTTTTGCTGAGGCAGGGCGCAACGGAAGAGGTGTTACAGCCGGAAACGCTGTCGGCGGTGTATCACGTGCCTTTCAGAAAAATAGATGTAGAAGGACAATCGCTGTTGACCACGCTGTTTTAAACCAGCGGCAATAAATAAAGGGAATCTGTTATGCGCTACCTGGTCTTATTACTGGCTATCCTGCTGGCGGGCTGTAGCAGCCATGCCCCGCCGCCGAACGGCCATCTCTCCGATTCCATTATGGTTATCGCCCGACTGAACGAACAGCTCAGGGAGTGGCGCGGCACGCCCTATCGCTACGGCGGCATGGGACGCAGAGGCGTTGACTGCTCCGGGTTCGTTTATCTGACCTTTCGCGATCGCTTTGATTTGCAGCTGCCGCGTACGACGCTTGCGCAAACGAAAACGGGAACGCGCATCGGTAAAAAGGATCTGTTGCCTGGCGATTTGCTGTTTTTTAAAACCGGCGCGGGGGAAAATGGTTTGCACGTCGGCATTTATGATACTGACGACCAGTTTATCCATGCTTCTACCAGCCAGGGCGTAATCCGATCGTCGCTGAATAACGTCTACTGGAAAAAAGTTTTCTGGCAGGCGAGGCGGATTTAATTAATATAGCCTGCTAATGAATTTCAGAAAAGGCTTATCTATCCGCTGGTTAACTTTTATGGCTATAATAAACCCGGCGGGTTGGTTTAGCAGCTTATTGCACCAGGCTTAACCAGTCCGTTAAAAGTGATTTCCCGTGTCGGATTTTGTAAAGGTAGTTTAAAGAAATGCGTTACGGAGATTTCTCAGCACGAAACTATGATTTAATAGTAAAGCATTTTTCTTGCTGAATATGTGATAGCTTAACCCGCTATGGGTTTTTATCCTGGCCGATGTACGACAGGCGTATTAATGCGCCGTACAGCGGCTGCATCATGGCTGAATAAAAATGAATATCCATCTGGAAGCGGATTATAAAAGTCACACAGCTTTTAACCCGATCTACCGTTTCGGCGGACAGCTTATCGCCGTCGAATTGCTCACGCATTTTTCCCACAGTACCGCTAACGTCGCCATCCCTCAGGAACTTTTACTACCACAGCTCAATACAGATCAGCGTATTCTTTTATTACAGAATCAGATCAACTGCATTGAACGGCACGCCGATTTTTTTAGCCAGGAAAGAGTCAAGGTCACGCTGAAAATAGACGAGCTGCTGGCACAAACCATCCTTGATAGCGAGTTTCTGAGCCGCAAGCTGGACGCGCTTGCGTGGCTGGAGCTGGAAATTAGCGAAAGCTTCACCGACTTAAAGCTGGGGAAAGATCATCCCGGCCTGATGGCGCTCAGTGAAAGGTTTGATTTAAGCCTGGCGAATTACGGCGCAGGGAAAGCGCCTTCAAAAGCAGTGTACGACAATCTCTTTTCCCGTATTAAGCTGGATAAAGGCTTTATTCAGCATAATATTAACCGGATCTCTTTTCAGCCCTTTATCAGCACGCTGCTGGAGCACATTAAACCTCACTGTCAGCAGGTTATTGTCCAGGGCGTGGACGATATTAGCGGCCTGGAAAAAGTCAGCCGCTATCAGTTCGACGGTATTCAAAGCGCGCTGTTTTCGCCGGTAAGGGGAGAGTTGCTTTCCTCGCTGACTGTGCCGCCCAAAGAGCTGACAGGCGAAGCGCTGTAATATCCCTTTACTCTCTCCGTGTTTACCGCAGCGTATGAGGTTTACACTTAAAGCTGATACCGAATGCGCATCAGGGCGTCGGTAAACAGTAAGGGGAGCGTATGCATTTTAACAATAGCTGGCATGACGAGCTGGCGGGATTTTATACCGCCCTCAACCCTACGCCGCTGAAAAACCCACGTCTGCTTTATCATAGCGCGCCGCTCGCGCACGAGCTGGGGCTGGACGAAAGCTGGTTCACCGCCGATAAAACCGCTATCTGGAGCGGCGCGCAGCTGCTACCGGGCATGCAGCCTCTGGCGCAGGTGTACAGCGGACACCAGTTTGGCGTCTGGGCAGGACAGCTGGGCGACGGGCGCGGTATCCTGCTGGGCGAGCAGCAGCTGGACGACGGCCGTAAAATGGACTGGCACCTGAAGGGCGCGGGTCTGACGCCATATTCACGTATGGGCGACGGACGCGCCGTGCTGCGCTCTTCACTGCGCGAATTTCTTGCCTCCGAAGCGATGCATCACCTCGGTATTCCTACATCCCGCGCGCTGACGGTCGTCACCAGCGATGAGCCTGTGCAACGGGAAACCACCGAGCGCGGCGCCATGCTGCTGCGCGTTGCGGAAAGCCACGCCCGCTTTGGCCACTTCGAGCACTTCTTTTACGCGCAGCAGCCGGAAAAGGTCCGCCAGCTGGCTGACTATTTAATCCGTCATCACTGGCCGCATTTGCAGGAGGAGCAGGATCGCTACCTGCTCTGGTTCCGTGATGTGGTCAGGCGCACGGCCAGGCTAATTGCCCAGTGGCAGAGCGTCGGATTTGCGCATGGCGTAATGAATACCGATAACATGTCGGTATTAGGGATAACGCTGGACTACGGCCCGTACGGTTTCCTGGACGACTACAAACCGGATTTTATCTGCAATCATTCGGACTATCAGGGGCGCTACAGCTTCGATAATCAGCCGGTGGTGGGGCTGTGGAACCTGAACAGGCTGGCGCACGCGCTTTCCGGACTGCTGGATGCCGCCCAGCTGAAGCAGGCGCTGGCGGAATACGAGCCGGAGCTGATGCAATGCTGGGGAGACAGGATGCGCGCGAAGCTTGGCCTGCTGACGCAGGATAAAGACGATAACAACATTCTGACCGGGCTGCTGTCGCTGATGACCAAAGAGGGCAGCGACTATACGCTGACTTTCCGCATGCTGTGCGATACCGAGCAGCAGCAGTCTCGTTCGCCGCTGCGGGATGAATTTATCGATCGTGAAGCCTTTGACAGCTGGTACAACATTTACCGTCAGCGGTTATTGCAGGAAGAGAGCGACGACGCCCTACGCCAGCAAAAGATGAAGCAGGTTAACCCGGCCGTGGTATTAAGGAACTATCTCGCCCAGCAGGCGATTGAACGGGCCGGGCAGGATGACGTCAGCGTGCTGGCCAGGCTGCACCAGGCATTGATCAGGCCTTTTGATGATGCGCCGGAGTTTGCCGATTTGATGCGGCGTCCGCCAGACTGGGGTAAAAAGCTGGAGGTCAGCTGTTCGAGCTAAAGCAGGCTTGACCGAGGGGGATTAAACGGGCCTGATGCAGGCTTCAACGAGGGTAGTAAAGCGGCAGGCAGGGTGCGCCAGCGCCGCCATGCGCATGGCGTCCTGCCTGCCTGCAGGCCTGTCTTAGCGCCTTGCTTTCACCGCCTCGGCCAGCTGTGCTAACACCTCTTCGCTGTCATCCCAGCCCAGGCAGGGGTCGGTAATCGACTGGCCATAGACCAGCGGCGTGCCGGTCTGCACTTTCTGGGTGCCTTCCTTCAGGAAACTTTCAATCATTACCCCGGCAATGGCCGACGAACCGTCACGGATCTGCTGCGCTACGGACGCGGCGACCTCTTTTTGCAGGCGATGCTGTTTCAGGCAGTTGCCGTGGCTGAAATCAATAACCAGCCGTTCCGGCAGCCTGTGTTCACGCAGGCTGGCGGCAGCGGCGGCGACATCTTCCGCATGATAGTTCGGCCGTTTACCGCCGCGCATAATGATGTGGCCGGAAGGGTTGCCGCTGGTCTGGTAAATGGTCATCTGTCCGTGCTTGTCCGGCGACAGGAACATATGGCTGGCGCGGGCAGCGCGTATCGCATCGACGGCAATCTGAATATTACCGTCCGTGCCGTTTTTAAAGCCAACCGGGCAGGAGAGGGCGGAAGCCATTTCGCGGTGGATTTGGCTTTCTGTGGTACGCGCGCCGATAGCTCCCCAGCTGATGAGATCTGCCAGGAACTGACCCACCACCATATCCAGGAATTCGGTGGCCGTAGGCATACCCAGCCGGTTGATCTCCAGCAGCAGCTCGCGCGCTACGGCCAGGCCATGATTCACCCGGAAACTGCCGTCAAGATCGGGATCGGAAATCAGGCCTTTCCAGCCCACCACGGTGCGCGGCTTTTCAAAATAGGCGCGCATCACGATTTCCAGCTCGGCGGCGTGGCGCTGGCGCAGCGCGTTAAGCTTCGCTGCATAGGCCAGCGCGGCGTCGGGATCGTGGAGCGAGCAGGGACCGATCACCACCAGCAGGCGGCGATCTTCGCCGGACAAAATCCGGGCAATACGCTGACGGGAGGCGGTCACGTTCGCGGCGATATCAGGCGTGATCGGGAAACGCTGCGCCAGTTCGTCAGGCGTAATCAGGCTCTCGATGCGCGCGGTCCGCAGTTCATCTGTCTTGTTCATAGTTGTCCAAAAATTTTTTTCTTCGCAGCGGCGGGAATACCGGGAAGTGATGGCGATCACAATAAACCCGACGCGGCGTAAATTTCAACCCGAAACGCCGGACAGAACGGCGCAACGGGATAAATATCACTTTTTCAGACGCGGAATCAAAAAATGTCTGCGCCTCAGTACATTCGACGCGTCAGGCCCATGATATCTAAAATTTTCGTGGCAATTTCCTCAACGGAATAATTGGTACTGTTGAGGTAACGGATCTGATGGGTACGAAACAGGGCCTCCACCTCCCCGACTTCCAGCCGACATTGCCGCATGGACGCGTAACGGGTATTTTCCGCCCGCTCCTGGCGGATCGCGGCCAGCCGCTCGGGATCGATGGTTAAGCCAAACAGCTTGTTCTGGAAAGGCCGCAGCGCGGGCGGCAGCTTAAGGTTATCCATATCGTCGGCGATAAAGGGATAATTGGCGGCGCGGATGCCAAACTGCATGGCCAGATAGAGGCTGGTCGGCGTCTTGCCGCAGCGCGATACGCCCAGCAGGATCACCTGCGCCTCCTCCAACCCGCGCAGCGAGATACCATCGTCGTGCGCCAGGGTATAGTCGATGGCGGCGATGCGCGCGTCGTACTTGCCCAGGTTGTTAGCCGTCAGACCGTGCGTGCGGTTAGCGACCGGCGCGGGCGCTATGCCCAGCTCCTGCTGAAGCGGCGCCACCAGCGACTGGACGATGTCCTGACAAAAGCCCTCGCTTTGCAAAATAATTTCCCGGATTTCCGGCGTGACCACGGAAATAAACACCAGCGGGCGCAGGCCGCTTTTTTGCCAGATAGCGTTAATCTGCGCTTTGACCGCCTGCGCCCGCTGCACGTTTTCCACAAAGGGCAGCGTCACGCTGTTAATGTTGACAGGAAACTGCGAAAGCACCGCGTGACCGAGTACCTCAGCGGTAATGGCCGTTCCGTCAGAAATATAAAATACGCTGCGTTCGTTGCTGTCCATTTTTCGATCCCTAAGAAACTGAGTGGCTGAGTAAATTAAACTACAGTCTTATGGCTATTAGTGCCAGCTGATGAAATTAAATTAAATTTTCACTTATAATTATAATGAACTTTTTGTTTTCCTTAAAAGAAAGGCGTAGCTGGAAAAGAGAATTAATGAAATAACGTTCCTGTTTATCATGCGTAAAAAGCGCTATTTTTCTGGAAAACATTCTAAAAGGGAATCCAGACAGCCTGCGGCATCCTTGCTTTTCCCCTCTAAGTTATAAAATTAAAATAAGTTTATTTATCATGGTGTTATTTATTATTTTATTGCCATAAATAAGATTTCCATTGGCGGAATAGTCTTAAATATTTCCTTTTAGTCAGCTTGAACGATTCAACAGTTTCTTTCCCTACACGGAATGTGCCAGGCTCAAAAACGCACGATGCTATTTCCATTAATTCATTCACAAAAGGATTGCTTCAATGTCCAATCAAGGCGCACTGCCGTTTGTGCTCTGGTATAACCAGCTTGGCATGAACGATGTTGATCGGGTGGGCGGCAAAAATGCCTCTCTGGGTGAAATGATCACTAACTTGTCATCGCTAGGCGTTTCCGTTCCCAACGGTTTTGCCACTACGGCCGATGCATTCAATCAGTTCCTCGATCAGAGCGGCGTCAGTGAGCGCATCCATACGCTGTTGGACAAAACCGATATTGATGACGTGGACGAGCTGGCGAAAGCGGGTAAACAGATCCGCGAGTGGATTGTGGAAACGCCTTTTCAGCCAGAGCTGGAACAGGCTATCCGTGAAGCCTATCAGCAGCTATCCGCTGACGACGCCGACGCTTCGTTCGCCGTGCGCTCATCCGCTACGGCCGAAGATATGCCGGATGCCTCTTTCGCCGGCCAGCAGGAAACTTTTCTGAACGTACAGGGCTTCGACGCCGTGCTGGTGGCGGTGAAGCATGTTTACGCCTCGCTGTTTAACGACAGGGCGATCTCTTATCGCGTGCATCAGGGTTACGATCACCGCGGCGTTGCCCTGTCGGCTGGCGTACAGCGGATGGTGCGCTCCGATGCCGGCGCCGCTGGCGTAATGTTTACCATTGATACCGAATCTGGCTTCGATCAGGTGGTATTTATTACCTCCGCTTATGGTCTGGGCGAGATGGTGGTTCAGGGCGCGGTTAACCCGGACGAATTTTATGTGCATAAGCCGACGCTGGCGGCGGGGCGTCCCGCTATCGTGCGTCGCAACATGGGCTCGAAAAAAATCCGTATGGTCTACGCCGATTCGCAGGCGCACGGCGAGCAGGTGAAGATCGAAGACGTGCCGGAAGCGGAGCGTGACCGTTTCAGCCTCACCAGCGAAGAAGTGGAAGCGCTGGCGGCGCAGGCAGTGCAGATTGAAAAACATTATCAGCGGCCAATGGATATTGAATGGGCGAAGGATGGCCACACCGGTAAGCTGTTTATCGTGCAGGCGCGTCCGGAAACCGTGCGCTCCAACGGCCAGGTGATGGAGCGGTATACGCTACAGGGGAAAGGCGCTGTAGTAGTGGAAGGGCGTGCTATTGGTCACCGCATCGGCGCGGGCGAAGTCAAAGTAATCCACGATATCAGCGAGATGAGCCGCATCGCCAAAGGCGACGTGCTGGTCACTGATATGACCGATCCCGACTGGGAGCCGATTATGAAGAAAGCGTCGGCCATCGTCACCAACCGTGGCGGGCGCACCTGCCATGCCGCTATTATTGCCCGCGAGCTGGGAATTCCTGCCGTGGTCGGCTGCGGCAACGCTACTGAGCTTCTGAAGGACGGCCATAAGGTCACCGTCTCCTGCGCAGAAGGCGATACCGGCTATGTTTACGACGATCTGCTCGACTTTGAGGTAAAAAGCTCTCAGGTTGATGAAATGCCCGCGCTGCCGCTGAAAATCATGATGAACGTGGGCAACCCCGATCGCGCCTTCGACTTCGCCTGTCTGCCTAATGAGGGCGTAGGGCTGGCGAGGCTGGAATTTATTATTAACCGCATGATCGGCGTGCATCCTAAAGCGCTGCTTGAGTTCGACCGTCAGACGCCGGAATTGCAGCAGCAGATCCGCGGCATGATGAAAGGCTTTGACGATCCGGTAGAGTTCTATATTGCCCGCCTGACGGAAGGCATCGCCACGCTGGGCGCTGCTTTCTCGCCAAAAAGGGTGATTGTGCGCCTGTCGGACTTTAAAACCAATGAGTACGCTAATCTGGTCGGCGGCGAACACTATGAGCCGGAAGAAGAGAACCCCATGCTGGGCTTCCGTGGCGCGGGCCGCTACGTGGCCGACAGCTTCCGCGACTGCTTTGCGCTTGAGTGCGAGGCCGTCAAACGCGTGCGCAATGAAATGGGGCTGACCAACGTCGAAGTGATGGTGCCGTTCGTGCGTACCGTAGCGCAGGCGAAAGCGGTGGTGGAAGAGCTGGCGCGCCAGGGTCTGAAGCGTGGCGAGAACGGATTAAAAATCATCATGATGTGCGAAATCCCTTCTAACGCCCTGCTGGCGGACGAGTTTCTGCAATACTTCGACGGGTTTTCTATCGGCTCAAATGATATGACGCAGCTGACGCTGGGGCTGGACAGGGATTCCGGCGTGGTATCAGAACTGTTCGATGAGCGTAACGATGCGGTGAAGGCGCTGTTGTCGATGGCGATCCGCTCGGCGAAAAAAGCCGGAAAGTACGTGGGCATTTGCGGCCAGGGTCCTTCCGATCACGAAGATTTTGCCGCATGGCTGATGGAAGAGGGTATTGACAGCCTGTCGCTCAATCCGGACACGGTTGTACAGACCTGGTTAAGCCTGGCAGAATTGCCTGAAGCGTAGCGATTCATTACCAGACGCAGTGAAAGGCCGACTTGTTCGGCCTTTTTGCTGTGTTATGGATAAAAAAAAGCCCATCACATGGGATGGGCAAAGACTACACACAGCAATTCTTTAGGGTGTTTGGGGAAAAAGGTTGTTTATAAATCAGCGCGTTGCTGCTAAACATAACCGATATACTATTCCCCCCGCTGAAGTGAGTCTTTAAGAATCCTCTTATTAGTTTAAAGACGATAATATTTAATCACTGAAATTGCAGGCGTAAGGGGCGATATGTGTACTTATATTAATCAATTGCCGGTAAGTGAGACCGGAAGGGCGAAAAACCAACGAATAATGGTAAAAGTTGCTTAACAAATGCGTCTTTTAAAGTAATGGCTGGTTTTAAAGCATTAAGGCGGTCAGGCATGCCAACCGCCTTAAAGTTACTGCTTAACTGAATTTTCCTGTTCTATTTCAGCAAGTTCTTCAACAACTTCTTCAGGGTCGTCTCTGGGGGCGGGTTCTTCATGCATCCAAACCGATACCAGTCGATAAGAGACTGCGAGCACTACCGGGCCAATAAAGAGGCCGATCATGCCGAACGCTACCAGCCCGCCAATCACGCCGGAAAGGATCAAAATCATCGGCAAATCGGCACCCATTCTGATAAGTACCGGCCGCAGCACGTTATCCAGCGTGCCCACCACGCAGCTCCAGATCAGCAGGACGGTACCCCAGGTGGTGTCGCCGCTCCAGTAGAGCCAGATGATAGCGGGGATCAGCACCACCAGCGGCCCCAGCTGCACCAGGCAGGAGAGGATCATCACTACCGTCAGTACCGTAGCGTAAGGAATGCCGGAAATGGCCAGGCCGATCCCGCCTAATACGCCCTGCACCAGCGCGGTAACCACCACGCCAAGCGCCACGGCGCGGATTGCCTGACCGGCAAGCAGCACCGCCGCGTCGCCGCGGCGATGGGCCAGCCGATAGGCAAAGTGCCGAATGCCGTTGCCCACCTGTTCGCCGCGCCAGTAAAGCAGCACGCTGAACAGCAGCATCAGCCCCAGATGCAGCATAAAGCGACCAAAGTGCCCGGCCTGCGCGAATAAAAAGATGCTGGTGCGCCCGATATAGGGCTGAACGCTGGCCACCATCGCCGTGCCGCCGCCGGCCACCAGATGACGCCAGGCGGAATAGAGTTTTTTGCCCACCAGCGGAATGTCGTGTAGCCACAGCATCTGCGGCAGCATCACATGCCCTGAGGTCGCCCAGGCGACTACCGGCCCGCTGTTCTCAATCAGGCTGTTAACCAGCAGCGCGACGGGAATAACAAACAGCAGCACCAGCAGCAGCGTCATGGCGATCACCGCCAGTGAACGACGCCCCCACAGCCAGCCCTGGATTTTCAGCATCAAAGGCCAGGTGGCGATCACCACCATGCTCGCCCAGGCAAATCCCAGCACAAAGGGCTGAACCACCCACAGACAGGCGACGATCAGCAGCGTAATAAACAGGATGGAGAAGATGATTTGCAGCATATCCCATCCGTTTTGCGTGTTCTTCATGTATGACCATTAACCTCAAGTAATAAAGTCGTCAGAAAGGACGAAGAGCGGGAGCGGACATTCCGCTCCTGAAGTATTAAACGCATTTTCCACATAAACGGCACGTTATTCTTTTCACTGAAATTTTGAAAGGGCGACAGGTCATAAAAAAATGTGATAAAACCATAAGAAAGAGCAAACGTTACACCTCAAACACAACCTGGTCACACGATAATGATCCCACAGATTTCTCAGGCGCCGGGCCTCGTTCAACTGGTGCTGAATTTTTTGCAGGCGTTAGAGCAGCAGGGTTTTACCGGTGATACCGCTACCAGCTATGCCGATCGTCTTACCCTGTCCACCGATAACAGCATCTACCAGCTGTTGCCGGATGCGGCGCTGTTCCCTCGATCTACGGCCGATGTTGCGCTGATTGCTCGTCTGGCAGGCGAGGCGCGCTATCGAAGCCTGGTCTTTACGCCGCGCGGCGGCGGCACCGGTACCAACGGCCAGGCGCTGAATCAGGGCATCGTGGTCGATATGTCCCGCTATATGAACCGCATTCTGGACATCAATGTGGAACAGGGATGGGTAAAAGTGGAGGCGGGGGTGATCAAAGACCAGCTCAACGCCGCCCTGAAGCCGCTGGGCTACTTCTTCTCGCCGGAGCTCTCCACCAGCAACCGCGCCACGCTGGGCGGCATGATCAATACCGATGCGTCAGGACAAGGCTCGCTGGTTTATGGCAAAACCTCCGATCACGTTTCAGGGCTGCGCGCGGTGCTGCTGGGCGGCGACTTGCTGGATACGCGGGCGATCCCGACAGGCGTGGCGGAGCAGCTGGCGGCAGAGCAAACGCGCGAGGGCGAAATCTATCGCACGGTACTGGAATGCTGCCGCGATCGTCGTGACCTTATTGTTGAGAAGTTTCCCAAGCTCAACCGCTTTTTAACCGGCTACGATCTGCGCCACGCCATCAGCGACGATTTGCAGCAGGTAGATTTAACCCGGCTGCTTTGCGGCGCAGAAGGCACGCTGGCTTTTATTACCGAAGCCCGCCTGAACATCATGCCGATCCCTAAAGTGCGGCGGCTGGTCAATATCAAATATGATTCTTTCGATTCGGCGCTGCGCAGCGCGCCTTTTATGGTGGAGGCGCAGGCGCTGTCGGTAGAAACGGTTGATTCAAAAGTGCTGAATCTGGCTCGGGAAGATATCGTCTGGCATTCGGTCAGCGAGCTGATCGCCGACGTGCCGAATCAGGAGATGCTGGGGCTGAATATTGTTGAGTTCGCCGGAGACGATAAGGCGCTGATCGACGACCAGGTCGCCTCGCTGTGCCAGCGGCTGGAAAGCCTGATGGCGGCCGGCGAGGCGGGCATTATCGGCTATCAGCTGTGCAACGATATTGGCGGCATAGAGCGCATCTACGCCATGCGTAAAAAAGCGGTCGGGCTGCTCGGCAACGCCAAAGGCCGCGCCAAACCGATCCCTTTCGTCGAGGATACCTGCGTGCCGCCGCAGCATCTGGCGGACTATATCGTCGAGTTCCGCCAGCTGCTGGACAGCCACAACCTGAGCTACGGCATGTTTGGCCATGTTGATGCGGGCGTGCTGCACGTGCGGCCCGCGCTGGATATGTGCGATCCGCAGCAGGAAATGCTGATGAAGCAAATCTCCGACGAGGTGGTGGCGCTGACGGCGCGCTATGGCGGCCTGCTGTGGGGTGAACACGGCAAAGGCTTCCGCGCCGAATACAGCCCGGCTTTTTTTGGCGAAGCGTTATATAACGACCTGCGCCGCATCAAGGCGGCCTTCGATCCTGACAACCGGCTTAATCCGGGCAAAATTTGCGCGCCCCTGGGGGTTGACGAGCCGATGATGAAAGTGGATGCGGTGAAGCGCGGCACCTTCGATCGTCAAATTCCGGTCAGCGTGCGCAGCGACTGGCGCGGCGCAATGGAGTGTAACGGCAACGGCCTGTGTTTTAATTTTGACGTGCGCAGCCCAATGTGTCCGTCGATGAAAATCACCGGCAATCGTATTCACTCGCCGAAAGGCCGCGCCACGCTGACCCGCGAATGGCTGCGGCTGCTGGCGGAGCAGGGCGTCGATCCGCTGGCGCTGGAACGCTCGCTGCCGCAGGCAAAAGTCAGCCTGCGCGGCATGATCGAGCGCACCCGCAACAGCTGGCACGCGAAGCGCGGCGAGTATGATTTCTCGCACGAGGTGAAAGAGGCAATGTCGGGCTGCCTGGCCTGTAAAGCCTGTTCCACCCAGTGTCCGATAAAAATTGATGTGCCCGGCTTCCGTTCCCGTTTCCTGCAGCTTTACCACACCCGCTATCTGCGTCCGGCGAGCGATTATTTGGTCGCCGGCGTGGAAAGCTACGCGCCGCTGATGGCGAAAGCGCCCACGTTCTTTAACTTCTTTTTACGCCAGCCGCTGGTGCGCGAACTGAGTAAGGATCATATCGGCATGGTCGATCTGCCGCTGCTTTCCTCGCCCAATTTGAAGCAGCAGCTGACCGGTCAGCGGGCGGTGACCACTACCCTGGAGCAGCTTGAGGCGATGAGCGAAACGCAGCGCGCGCAGCATGTGCTGATCGTGCAGGATCCGTTTACCAGCTATTACGAAGCCAGGCTGGTCAGCGATTTTGTGATGCTGGTCTCGAAGCTTGGCTATCGGCCTGTGGTGCTGCCTTTCTCGCCCAACGGCAAGGCGCAGCATATCAAAGGCTTTTTACAGCGCTTCGCCAGAACCGCACAAAAAACGGCGGATTTCCTGAATCGCGTGGCGAAACTCCGGCTGCCGATGGTCGGCGTCGATCCGGCGCTGGTGCTTTGCTACCGCGACGAATACAAGGAGATCCTTGGCGAAAAACGGGGTGACTTCCACGTGCAGCTGGTGCATGAATGGCTGCAAAATGCGCTGCCGGAGCGCCAGCCCGTCCCGCAAAGCGGCGAAGCCTGGTATTTGTTCGGCCACTGTACGGAAGTCACTGCGCTTCCCGCGTCCAGCCAGCAGTGGGCAGGGATATTCGCACGCTTTGGCGCAAAACTGGAAAACGTCAGCGTAGGCTGCTGCGGTATGGCGGGTACGTACGGGCACGAAACCAAAAATCTGGCTAACTCGCTGGGTATTTATGAGCTGTCATGGCATCAGGCGCTGCAAAAACTGCCGCGTCAACGCTGCCTGGCAACCGGCTATTCGTGCCGCAGCCAGGTGAAACGCATCGAGGGTAACGGCATGCGGCATCCCTTGCAGGCGCTGCTGGAGCTGATTTAAGCAGCGTTCGGTCATGCCAGAGCAGCTATCTTCATGCCGCCAGGGTATAATGGTCTGCTCTGGCGGCGAGCTACATAATTCGCGAGGCTTTGCGCATAAACTCATTTTGCAGCGCGGTCGCCTTATCCCATTCGCCGCTCAGCGCAAGCTGATGGCACAGACGGGTAAGCGAGTGGCGCGCCAGCTGCCAGGCTTGCATACGGAAGAGACATTCCCGCTCGGTATTGCCTAATTCCTGCAAAAGACGTTGATGCAGCCTGCCGAGCGCGTGCAGATAGCTTTGGTCGTCGCCGTTTAGCTGGCAGAGTTCGGCCATATCAAGACAGGTGTCGTTAAATTTGCGCAGCTGTTCCAGGGTGCATTCAGGCCGATCCACTTTGGCCTGCGCCATATAGTAATCAACGGTGATATCCCGGATGGAAAACTTGTATTCATCAATTTTATGTTGCAGCCAGGCACTCATCGTCAGATTCATTCCGGGACCCATTCACGCTAATGATAATCATTATCATATTATAACTGGCGCATTATTCAACGCTGGCGCAAAGAATTTTTATCGATTTATGCTGCCTCTCAGATAAATTGGTAATAACAATACGCGTTAAGGATGAAAGGAGTAAAATAACTATTATTCCTGCTTAGCGCAGCGCGGCTGATATTTACTGGCTGCTTTTCAATGTGTTACCATTTCGTTAAATCACTGCGTGACACACATCGCAAACCTCTTCACAGGGTCTAAACTGAATAAAGAGGTCCAAAAAAGTCCGGTTGGCCTTAATCCCTGCAAAACAAGAGGTTGAAGAGACAATCATTATCACTAACATAGGGGTATCAGCCCGCAGGGCTACCGACTCGCGAGGTAATGTTATGCCATCAGCAACCACCGCTTCTTTTTCGCCGGACGATTTCGTCTGGAAAGGACTGACGCTTACCGACAGCGCCGCACAGCAAATCATCGCGCTGTCCGCCAGCGACCCGCACGTTAAGGGTTTAAAGCTGGGCGTTAAGACATCCGGCTGCGCCGGATTCGGCTACACCATGGATTTGATTAAAGAGCCTGCGTCAGATGATTTAGTGTTTACCCATAACGGTGCGAACCTTTATGTGCCGCTGCAGGCTATGCCTTTTATCGACGGAACCGAAGTCGATTTCGTTCGTGAAGGCCTGAACCAGATTTTCAAATTTAATAATCCTAAAGCTCAACACGCCTGTGGCTGTGGTGAGAGCTTTGGCGTTGAGTAAATTTTATGTCCCGAAATACTGATACATCAGACGACGTGCAGGTCTGGGAAGGAAGCCGCCAGAAGTACAAGGAAGGCTTCTTCACTCAGCTGCAAACCGAGGAGTTCGCTAACGGCATCAACGAGGATGTAGTGCGTGCGATCTCTGCTAAACGCAATGAGCCGGAGTGGATGCTTGATTTTCGCCTGAAAGCCTACGCGGCCTGGCTGGAGATGGAAGAGCCGCACTGGCTGAAAGCTAACTATAAGTCACTGAACTATCAGGATTACAGCTACTATTCCGCACCGTCCTGCGGCAGTTGCGATGACAGCTGCGCCTCAGAGCCTGGTGCCCAGCAGACTTCCGGCGCCGCGGCGCCGAACTACCTGACGGAAGAAGTGGAAAACGCCTTTAAACAGCTGGGCGTGCCGGTGCGTGAAGGGCAGGAAGTGGCCGTAGACGCCATTTTCGACTCCGTATCGGTGTCAACCACCTACCGCGGCAAGCTGGCGGAGCAGGGCATTATTTTCTGTTCCTTTGGCGAAGCGATCCACGATCACCCTGAGCTGGTAAAACAGTATCTGGGCACCGTGGTGCCGGCAAACGATAACTTCTTCGCGGCGCTGAACTCGGCGGTAGCGTCAGACGGCACCTTTGTGTACATCCCGAAAGGGGTGCGCTGCCCGATGGAGCTGTCCACCTATTTCCGCATCAACGCGGCGAAAACCGGCCAGTTCGAGCGCACCATCCTGATTGCCGATGAAGGCAGCTACGTCAGCTATATCGAGGGCTGCTCTGCACCGGTACGCGACAGCTATCAGCTGCACGCGGCGGTAGTAGAAGTCATCATCCATAAAGATGCGGAAGTAAAATATTCTACCGTACAGAACTGGTTCGCCGGCGGCGAAGCGGAAGGCGGCATCCTCAACTTCGTGACCAAGCGTGCGCTGTGCGAAGGCGAAAACAGCAAGATGTCCTGGACGCAGTCGGAAACCGGCTCGGCGATCACCTGGAAATATCCAAGCGTGATCCTGCGCGGCGACAACTCCGTGGGCGAGTTCTTCTCGGTGGCGCTGACCAGCGGACATCAGCAGGCCGATACCGGCACCAAGATGATCCATATCGGCAAAAACACCAAATCCACCATTATCTCCAAGGGGATTTCGGCGGGTAAAAGCCAGAACACCTATCGTGGCCTGGTAAAAATTATGCCGACGGCGACCAACGCCCGTAACTTTACGCAGTGCGACTCCATGCTGATTGGCGCAGAGTGCGGCGCGCATACTTTCCCGTATGTGGAAGCGCGCAACAACACCGCGCAGCTGGAACATGAGGCGACGACCTCGCGCATTGGCGAAGATCAGCTGTTCTACTGTCTGCAGCGCGGCATCAGCGAAGACGATGCGATCTCCATGATCGTCAACGGCTTCTGCAAGGACGTTTTCTCCGAGCTGCCGCTGGAATTTGCGGTGGAAGCGCAAAAACTGCTGGCGATCAGCCTCGAACACAGCGTGGGCTGATCCCCGCTGCTTATTCATTTTGCGCAATGCCGAGAGGTATTGCCCAGGAAAGATTATGTTAAGCATTAAAGATTTACAGGTAAGTATCGAAGACAAAGAGATCCTGCGCGGCCTGAACCTTGAGGTTAAGCCGGGCGAAGTCCACGCGATTATGGGGCCGAACGGCTCGGGCAAAAGTACGCTTTCCGCAACGCTGGCAGGCCGCGAAGAGTATGAAATCACCGGCGGCTCCATTGAGTTCAAAGGAAAAGATCTGCTGGAGCTGTCGCCGGAAGATCGCGCGGGCGAAGGCATCTTTATGGCTTTCCAGTACCCTGTGGAAATCCCTGGCGTCAGTAACCAGTTTTTCCTGCAAACGGCGGTCAACGCCGTGCGTAAATATCGCGACCAGGAATCGCTGGATCGTTTCGACTTCCAGGACTTTATCGAAGATAAAATTCACCTGCTGAAAATGCCGGAAGATCTGCTGACCCGGTCGGTCAACGTCGGCTTCTCCGGCGGTGAGAAAAAACGCAACGACATTCTGCAAATGGCGGCGCTGGAGCCGGAGCTTTGCATCCTTGATGAAACGGACTCCGGTCTGGATATCGATGCGCTGAAAATCGTTTCAAACGGCGTTAACACGCTGCGTGACGGCAAGCGCGCTTTTATCATCGTCACGCACTATCAGCGTATCCTGGACTACATCAAGCCTGACTTTGTACACGTGCTCTATCAGGGGAAAATTGTGAAATCAGGCGACTTCTCGCTGGTGAAACAACTGGAGGAGCAAGGCTATGGCTGGCTTACCGAACAGGAATAGTGAAAACGCCCTGCAGCAGTGGCATCACCTGTTCGAGACCCAGGGCGAGCAGCGTTCTTTGCAGGCTCAGCAGCACTGGCAGCAGGTGCTGCGTTTAGGGCTGCCGACGCGCAAGCATGAGAACTGGAAATATACGCCGCTGGATGGCCTGCTGGCGCACAACTTCGTGCTGCCGACGGCCGCCGAGCTGAGCGCAGCGGACGTTGCCGCGCTGGCGCTGAATATCGACGCGATTAAACTGGTTTTCGTCGATGGCCGTTTCAACGCGCAGCTGAGCGACAGCAGCTGGGATCTGTTTGATATTCAGATTGCCGCAGGCCGCCGCGAGCTGAGCGCCCCGATCCAGCCTGAAGTTTTCCTGCACCTGACGGAAAGCCTGGCGGAAGAGGTGACCACTATCCATCTGCCGCGCGGTAAATCGGCCGAACGCGCCGTTTACCTGCTGCATATCAGCAGCGGCAGCGCGCAGGACGAGATGAATACCTCGCATTACCGTCACCATCTGCAGCTGGACGACGGCGCAGAGGCGACGATTATCGAGCATTACGTCAGCCTGAATGAAAGCACGCACTTTACCGGCGCTCGCTTTACCGCGACCGTGGGCAACAATGCGCGACTGACGCACTACAAGCTGGCTTTCGAGCACGCAAGCAGCAACCATTTTGCGCATAACGATCTGTTGATCGAACGTGATGCGCGGGTGCAGAGCCACAGCTTCCTGCTGGGCAGCGGGCTGGCCCGCCACAATACCAGCACCCAGCTGAACGGCGAGGGCACCGAGCTGTCGATCAACAGCCTGATGCTGCCGGTAGAGAAAGAAGTGTGCGACAGCCGAACCTATCTGGAGCACAACAAAGGCTACTGCCAGAGCCGTCAGCTGCATAAAACCATCGTGCGTGACAAAGCCCGCGCGGTATTCAACGGCAAGATCGAAGTGGCGAAGCATGCGCTGAAAACCGATGGCCAGATGACCAACAACAACCTGCTGTTGGGACGCCTGGCGGAAGTGGACACCAAGCCGCAGCTTGAAATCTATGCTGACGACGTGAAGTGCAGCCACGGCGCGACCATTGGCCGTATCGACGACGAACAGATGTTCTATCTGCGTGCTCGCGGCATCAGCGAAGAATCTGCTCAGCGCATGATTATCTACGCCTTTGCCGCCGAGCTTACCGAAGCCATCACGGACGAGGTACTGAAGGAGGCGGTGATGCAGCGTATCGCACAGCGCTTCCCCGGAGGCATCAAATGAGTATCTGGACGCGCGTCAGGGCCGATTTTCCTGTTCTGGCGCGAGAAGTGAATGGCCAGCCGCTGGCCTATCTTGACAGCGCCGCCAGCGCGCAGAAACCGCAGGCGGTAATCGATGCGGAAAGCCATTTCTACGAGCATGGCTATGCGGCGGTGCATCGGGGTATTCATACCCTGAGCGCCGAAGCGACCACGGAGATGGAAGAGGTTCGCGCGCGCGCCGCGCGTTTCCTTAACGCCGCTTCGCCAGAGGAAATCGTGTTTGTTAAGGGCACGACCGAGGGGATCAACCTCGTTGCCAGCAGCTGGGGCGGTAGCCAGCTGCAGCCCGGTGACAACATTATCATCACCGAGATGGAACACCACGCCAATATCGTACCCTGGCAGATGGTGGCCGAGCGCACCGGTGCAGAAGTGCGCTTTATTCCTCTGACGGCTGACGGCGAGCTGGATCTGACCGCGCTGCCCAAACTGATGGACAGCCGAACCCGTATGCTGGCCGTTACCCATGTTTCCAACGTGCTGGGCACCATTAATCCGGTTAAAGAACTGGTGGCGCAGGCGAAAGCCGCAGGCGTCGCCACGCTGATTGACGGCGCACAGGCCGTGATGCATGCAAAAGTTGACGTGCAGGATCTGGACTGCGACTTTTATCTGTTCTCCGGCCATAAAATATACGGGCCTTCCGGCATCGGCATTCTGTACGGGCGAAAAGCCATGCTGGATCAAATGCCGCCGTGGGAAGGCGGCGGATCGATGATCGCCACCGTCAGCCTGACCGCAGGCACCACCTACGCCGCCGCGCCGTGGCGCTTTGAAGCAGGCTCGCCGAATACCGGGGGCATCATGGGTCTTGGCGCGGCGCTGAAATGGGTGGAAGCGCTGGGGCTGGATAACATAGCGCAGCGCGAGCAGGCGCTGATGCGCTACGCGATGGACAAGCTGGCCTCGGTGCCGGATCTGGTCATTTACGGCCCGCAGCATCGTGCAGGCGTTATCGCCTTTAATCTGGGCAAGCATCACGCCTATGACGTGGGCAGCTTCCTGGATCGCTACGGTATTGCCATCCGTACCGGTCACCACTGCGCCATGCCGCTAATGCATCACTACGACGTCCCGGCAATGTGTCGTGCCTCCTTTGTTTTGTATAATAATGAGGAAGAGGTCGACCGCCTGGCGGCAGGCCTGACACGTATACATATGCTGCTGGGCGGTTAAACCGTCCAGGCAAAGGAGAACAGCATGGCAACACTGCCCGATAAAGAGAGACTGGTTCGCAACTTTTCCCGCTGTGCCAACTGGGAAGAGAAGTATCTCTATGTGATTGAACTGGGCGCGAAGCTGCCTGCGCTACCGGACTCGCTGCACCAGCCGGAAAATACTATTTCCGGCTGCCAGAGCCAGGTCTGGATCGTGATGGATCTGGACGAACAGGGCCGCGTGCTGCTGCAGGGCGACAGCGACGCCGCTATCGTTAAAGGGTTGATTGCTCTGGTGTTTGTGCTTTACCAGCAGATGACCCCAGCGGAAATTCTCGATTTTGACGTGCGGCCATGGTTCAGTGAGCTGGCCCTTACCCAACACCTGACGCCGTCGCGCTCGCAGGGTCTGGAAGCGATGATCCGTGCTATTCGCCAGAAAGCGCAGGACAGTATCAGCCGCTAAGTTGCTACACTTCTCGACAGACTTCCCGTCATGATGACGGGAAGTGTTGTTTACCTGGCGAGAAATAAAGATGAAAACTCTACTCCTCTCTTCGTTATTTTTTTTCTTCTCTCTGGCGCGCGCGGCCGATTATCCGCTTCCCGCCGCCGACAGCCGTTTAATTGGCGAAAACCAGCTCTATACCGTGCCCGATGACGGGCGTTCGCTGGAAAGCATTGCCGCGCACTTCCAGACGGGCCTGTTAGGGATGCTGGAAGCCAATCCCGGCACCGATCCCTGGCTGCCGAAAGCGGGATCGAAGCTGGTTATCCCTGGGCAGATGCTGCTGCCCGCTACCAAAAGGGAAGGGATCGTGGTCAACGTGGCCGAGCTACGACTCTACTATTACCCAAAAGATGAAAATAAGGTGGTCGTTTACCCGATAGGCATTGGCCAGCTTGGCGCCAACACGCCTGCGATGGTGACGCGCATCAGCCAGAAGATCCCTAATCCCAGCTGGACGCCCACGCCGAATATCCGCAAACGTTACGCGGCGGAAGGTAAAACCTTGCCGACGACCATACCGGCCGGGCCTGATAATCCAATGGGACTGTATGCGCTGCGCCTGGCCTATGGCAAAGGCCACTACCTGATCCACGGCACCAACGCGGATTTCGGCATTGGAATGCGGGTCAGCTCCGGCTGTATCCGTCTGCGGCCTGACGATATTGAAAACCTGTTTAATAGCGTGCCCGAAGGCACCCGTGTGCAGATCGTCAATCAGCCCGTTAAGTACGCCACAGAGCCGGACGGCAAGCGTTATATCGAAGTCCATCAGCCGCTGTCCCACAGCGAGAAGGACGATCCGCAAACGATGCCGATTGCGCTGACTGCGCAAACCAAAAAATTTGTGGCCAGCGCGCTGAGCGATCGACAGGTTATTACGGAAGCACTAAAAAGACGTGCAGGCTTGCCGGTACTGGTTAACAAGGGTGAAGCGTCGGCGTCTGAGAGCGTCTCAGAAGCGCTTTAAGCGATTATTGACGTGTGAAGTGGGTGCCACAGGGGAAAAAGCCATAAACGGCCCGGAACGCTTTCTGCAGCCATAAAGACAGCAGGCAAAAAAAATGGCGCACAATGTGCGCCATTTTTAAACCAGAACTCTTACTTACGGTAAGAGTGAGCCTGGTTGTCCAGACGCTGGTTAGCGCGTGCTGCGTCGTCTTTAGCAGCCTGAACGTCAGAACGGATTGCGTTCACGTCGTTGCTCAGCTGGTCAACTTTAGCGTTCAGAGTCTGAACGTCGGTAGACAGCTGGTCGATTTTAGCGTTGCTTGAGCAACCGGCCAGCAGAGTAGAACCCAGGATTACCGCGCCCAGTACCAGTTTAGTACGATTCATTATTTATACCCTCTAGATTGAGTTAATCTCCATGTAGCGTTACAAGTATTACACAAAGTTTTTTCCAATGAGAATAAATTTTTGGTTAGAACGTGCTTAAATTTGATCGTTCGCTCAAAGAAGCACCGTCTTTACGAAAAAGCCCAAAAAATTTAGCGAAAACAGACAATTTCAATCGGACTTATCTCGCCTTACAGCACAATTGAATAGTTAATCTCGATTGGAATTTTTAGAAAAACCTTTGAGCTAAGCTGTAAAAAAAGCGCCACTCAGGGCGCTTTTTCACTACAAGGCGTAATCTTTGATTACAGAACGTGCACAGACGCGGTATTCGTGGTTCCACTTGGCACCAGCGCGCCAGAAACCATCACCACGACATCGCCTTTACGACCGTAGCCGCTGGCAATGGCCGCTTCTTTCCCGATACGGTAAAAATCATCGGTAGAAGCGATTTCTTTTACCACGGACGCCACGATGCCTTTACTCAGGATCAGCTGACGCGCGGTCTGTTCGTTAGTGGTTAACGCCAGGATAGTCGCGTTCGGGAAATACTTGCGTACGGACTTGGCTGACTTACCGCCTTCGGTTGCCACCACGATCAGCGGCGCCTCCAGCTTCTCGGCAGTTTCTACTGCGCCACGGCACACGGCTTCCGTAATGCGCATTTTGCGGCTGTCATGCTGAGAGTCGATACGGCTTTTCATCACGCGATCGGTACGTTCGCAGATGGTAGCCATAATGGTGACAGATTCCAGCGGGTATTTACCCTTGGCGCTTTCGCCAGAGAGCATAACCGCATCGGTGCCGTCCAGGATGGCATTAGCCACGTCGCCCGCTTCTGCACGGGTAGGGCGTGGGTTTTTGATCATCGAGTCCAACATCTGCGTAGCGGTAATAACCACTTTACGTGCGCGGTTACATTTTTTAATCATCATCTTCTGCGCGAAGATCACTTCTTCAACCGGGATTTCCACACCCAGGTCGCCGCGCGCCACCATGATGCCGTCGGAAGCGTCCAGGATTTCGTCAAAATTGTTCAGGCCTTCCTGATTTTCAATTTTAGAGATGATCTGAATATGCTCGCCGCCGTTCTGCTTCAGGTGCTCGCGAATTTCCAGCACGTCGGAACGCTTGCGGATAAAGGAGGCGGCAACAAAATCCACGCCCTGTTCGCAACCAAAAATCAGGTCACGCTTGTCTTTTTCAGCCAGCGCTGGCAGCTGGATAGAAACGCCAGGCAGGTTTACGCCTTTGTTTTCGCCCAGATCGCCGTTGTTCAGTACCTTACATACCACGTGGTTTTCGGTTACTTCGGTGACTTCCATGCCGATCAGGCCATCGTCCACCAGCACGGTGTTGCCGATAGAGAGGTCGGAGGTGAAGCCGGAATAGGTTACCGCCACGCGCTCGCTGTTGCCGATAACGGACTGATCAGTGGTGAAGGTAAAGGTCTGACCGGCTTTCAACGACACGTCCGCGCCGCCTTCCAGCTTCATGGTACGGATTTCTGGCCCTTTGGTGTCCAGCAAAATAGCGGCCTGCTTGCCGGTTTTGCTCATGACCGCGCGCAGGTTAGCGATACGCTTACCGTGCTCATCGTAATCGCCGTGAGAGAAGTTCAGACGCATAACGTTCATGCCCGCGTCCAGCAGGTTGGTCAACATTTCTTCCGATTCGGTTTTTGGACCGATAGTACAAACAATCTTGGTCTTTTTCATGACGAGTCATCTGTTAAGTTGTGATGGATGAAATAAAGCGTAATCCCGGTGATTGATGGTGCGTGCCGGAAAAGCATGATTGCCTGAGCGGCGAACTGCGATACAGCTTAAGGATAGGTGACAGAAAAAAAGCGTGCAGAGGAAGTTTAAACGCGGTTTTGGCGCAGGCGCAAAGATCGGTTGCGCAACCAGCTATCGTTTTTGCTAAAGGGCCAACCATACGCTGAAACCATTCAAGTGAAACAACGTTTCGTATTATAGCTACTCAGCCCATTGAAAACCAATTAAAAAGTAGGCCGGAATGAGGGAAAGCTTGCACCAGATCAGATTGTTGCGCAAAAAAAAAGCGGTGGTCGGGCGCAGAAAGAGCCGTTCGGGCACGAGAAAGGGCAGCGGCGTAAAGCAAGACACCAGGGGAAAAAGCAGCAGACAGAAGCGAAACGTTATGGAAGGTACATAGCGTGATAAAACAAGTAATCAGGAAAAAATAGCGGCGTGGAATTAGTTAGCGAGAAAGCAGGAGATGGTGCGTTCTAGAGGACTCGAACCTCCGACCCCCACCATGTCAAGGTGGTGCTCTAACCAACTGAGCTAAGAACGCAAGATGGTGCGTCCGAGTGGACTCGAACCACCGACCCCCACCATGTCAAGGTGGTGCTCTAACCAACTGAGCTACGGACGCACTGTGGTGCGTTCTAGAGGACTCGAACCTCCGACCCCCACCATGTCAAGGTGGTGCTCTAACCAACTGAGCTAAGAACGCATCATGCTGTCTGGGTGACAGCGGGGACGAATATTAACGACAGCCCTGGCGGCTTGCAAGCAGAAATCGCTATTTTCGGTGCGACTGCTGCGCAACTGTGCGAAGCGCAGCATTTTTAAACATCCGGTTTAAATGAAGATGTTAGCGGTCTGCGCGTGCCAGCAGCTGCGCTTCAGGCTGGCGCTGCAGCCGCAGAATACGCCAGACCATCATAATTGCGCTGGAGGTCAGGCCAATAATAAAGCCTGTCCAAAAGCCCGCCGGGCCCATCGGCGCCACCACCCAGTCCGTCAACGCCAGAATGTAGCCGCTGGGCAGGCCCAGCACCCAGTAAGCGATAAAAGTGATAAAAAAGATGGCGCGCGTATCTTTATAGCCGCGCAGAATGCCGCTGCCGATAACCTGGATCGAATCGGAAAACTGATAAATCGCGGCCAGCAGCATCAGCTGAGCCGCCAGCGTCACCACGGCCGGATTCTGATTATAAAGCAGCGCGATCTGCTCGCGAAATACCACCGTGAACAGCGCCGTCAGCAGCGACAGCGACATGCCCACGCCTTGCGCCGTCCATGCCGCTACGCGAGCGCCTTCGGTCGAGCCCTGGCCAAGCCGGAAACCCACGCGGATAGTGGTGGCTGCGCCAAGAGAAAGCGGCAGCACAAACATCAGCGAGCTGAAGTTCAGCGCTATCTGGTGGCCCGCCACCTCGACGATGCCCATTGGCGACACCAGCAGGGCGACGACGGCAAACAGCGTCACCTCAAAGAACAGCGCCAGCGCGACAGGAAGTCCGAGTTTAAAGAGGCGGGAAAGCGCCCTGGTATCGGGCGGACTGAACCGATCCGCCAGGCGAATATCGCGCATGGAAGAGGCGCGCGAAACCCATATTTTCATCGCAATAAACATTACCCAGTATACCGACGCCGTCGCCACACCGCAGCCGACGCCGCCAAGCGCGGGCATCCCGAAATGGCCGTAGATAAAAATATAGTTAACCGGAATATTCACCAGCAGCCCAATAAAACCCATCACCATGCCCGGCTTGGTTTTGGCGAGGCCTTCGCACTGGTTGCGCGCGGTCTGGAAAAACAGATAACCCGGCGCTCCCCACAGCAGCGCATGAAGATAGCCTACGGCTTTATCCGCCATCACGGGATCGATATTTTGCATAGAACGGATAACATAGCCGGCGTTATAGAGCACAACCATAACCAGCAGGGAAGCGAAGGCGGCCAGCCAGTATCCCTGACGAACCTGGAAAGCAATACGATCGCGGCGGCCCGAGCCGTTGTATTGCGCCACAACCGGCGTGAGCGAAAGCAGTAATCCGTGGCCGAACAGAATGGCGGGCAGCCAGACAGATGTGCCGACCGCGACGGCGGCCATATCCGTTGCGCTGACGTCGCCGGCCATCACCGTATCCACGAAGCCCATGGCGGTTTGCGCAACCTGCGCAAAAATTACCGGAATTGCCAGCGCCAACAATTGACGCGCCTCGGTCAGATACTTCTGCACATATACACCTGTTTTTTAACTGAAGGGAGAAAGACTATTTGGTATAGTTTTAAGATCAGACAAGAATAGCGAAAAATCCACCGAGGTCATAATTATGTTTACCGGTATTGTGCAGGGCACCGCAGAGGTGTTGGCAATTGAAGAGAAACCGAATTTTCGCACGCACATCGTTCGCCTGCCGGACGAGCTGCTGCCGGGACTGGAGCTGGGTGCTTCCGTATCTCACAATGGCTGTTGCCTGACGGTGACCGGGGTTGACGGCAACCGTGTCAGTTTTGACCTGGTAAAAGAGACGCTGCGTATTACCAACCTGGGGGATTTAAAGCCCGGCGATATTGTTAACGTAGAGCGCGCGGCAAAATTCAGCGACGAAATCGGCGGCCATTTAATGTCCGGTCATATTATGACTACCGCCGAAATCTGCAAAATCCTGACGTCTGAAAATAACCGCGAAATATGGTTTAAGCCGCAGGACAGCGAGCAGATGAAATATATTCTGCACAAAGGCTTTATTGGTATTGACGGCATCAGCCTGACGGTTGGCGAAGTCACCAAAAGCAAATTCTGCGTGCATCTGATCCCGGAAACGCTGGCAAGAACCACGCTGGGCGGCAAGCGGCTGGGCGACAGGGTAAATATTGAAATCGATCCGCATACTCAGGCGATTGTGGAAACCGTTGAGCGCGTGCTGGCACAGCGTGAAGCGGCGCTGCTGGCGGCCGCCTCGACGGAAATTCAGCCGGAAGAGTAATAAACAAGGTCGGCTTAGTGGCCGACCTTGTCCGCTAGTGCGGCACGCGCAATCCGCCCTCTTTACCGTGGGTAAAGACCACCTGCCAGAGCTGAATATCCCGCGCGCGGAAAGCGCCCGCACAGGCGTTAAGGTAGTAGCTGAACATGCGCTTAAAGCGTTCGCCATATTTATCCGCCAGCTGCGGCCACGCGGCTAAAAAGCGCTGATGCCAGGACATCAGTGTCAGATCGTAATCCGCCCCAAAGTTATGCCAGTCCTCCATCACGAAATGCGGTTCGTGCGCCTCGGCAATATGGCGTACGGAAGGCAGGCAGCCGTTAGGAAAAATATATTTATCGATCCAGGGATCAACATTATCGTCCGTTTTGTTTGCACCAATGGTATGCAGCAAGAAGATGCCGTCCGGCTTCAGATTGCGATCGACCACGTTAAAGTAGGTGGCGTAATTTTTTGGCCCGACGTGTTCAAACATACCAACGGAAACGATGCGATCAAACTGCTGATCAAGGTCGCGGTAATCCTGGAGCAGGATGGTGACGTCCAGCCCTTCGCCACGTTGCTGTGCCAGCTTCTGCTGCTCGGCGGAGATGGTCACGCCGGTCACCCTGACGTTGTAATGACGCGCCGCATAAGCCGCCAGCCCGCCCCAGCCGCAGCCGATATCGAGCAGCGACATGCCGGGTTCCAGCTGAAGTTTCTCGCAGATCATTTTTAATTTAGCCTGCTGCGCCTGCTCCAGCGTTTCCGCCTCTTTCCAGTAGCCGCAGGAGTATTGCATGTAGGGATCAAGCATCAGCATAAAAAGGTCATTACCAAGATCATAATGCTCTTTGCCGACAATCCAGGCGCGCTTGCGGGATTGCAGATTAGTGAGGCGCGCGGCGGCGATGCGCAGCGTATCTTTAAAGTGGCGAGGAAGCTGCTGATCCAGCCTGGCCAGCAGCACGCGGTGAAAAAACATATCGAGCTGCTCGCACTCCCACCAGCCGTCCATATAGCTCTCGCCCAGGCCCAGCGATCCTTCCTGCATCACGCGCTTAAAAAAATCGGGATGGGTCACCTGAATATCCCAGGGACGGGTGCCGTTAATTTCGATATCCGCGTTGCGCAACATTTCCTGGGCGATTCGATACCACTGATTTTCTTCCAGGCTCACTTCTTCTATACACGATGAACTCATAGCTTCTCCATCACCCTTCGTGATTGAAACCTGAGAAAAAGAATAATCAATTTCCACAGGGTTTGAGAAAACGCACGCTTAGCCGTGCGCCTGATATCCGGCGTTACAGAGGATTGAACTGAAGCCTACAGAGTGGGGGTGACGCCTGCCACAAAAGAGAACACCCGGACACCCCTGTCAGGACTCAAAAAATGATACAAAGTTGTTATGATTTATTGCCTGAAAATGAGTATATGCTCACCTCAGGCAATATTCAACGCCTTATCGTTAGGACGCTAACTAAATAGATTCAGTCAGTTAACGACGGCTCTGAGCGTGGGTCAGGGGAGCGTTGGCTAACGTCGTCCTTTGTAAAATATAGCCAATAATCGTCAGAAACACAGTACTGAGCATGACCAGCGACGTGGTGGCCAGCGGGTTAGCAATAAAACCGGAAACAATCATGCTGGCGACGAAGCAGAGACCAAGCTGCAGCGTATTTTGCAGCGCGGCTGCTTTACCGCTGGCCTGCGGAAAAGGCAGCAGCGCATTCGCAACCACAATCGGATAGATAGCGCCGTTGGCCAACGCCATACCGCAAAACGGCAGCAGCAGCGCCCAGGTCGACGGGGTTTCCACCTGCGCGGCAATAAAGAATGCGCCTACGCTGAGAGCATACAGCGTCAGCAGCCACGGCAGCAGCGAAGCGCCTTCAGTCTGCTTCAGCAGCGCCCGACAGCCGTAGCCGCCGGCGAGAAAGGCCAGCGTCTGCGGCACATAGCTAAGGCCGATATCGCCTGGCGACATGCCCAGTTCGGCCAGAATAAATGGCGAACCGGTCAGCCAGGCGAAAAAGCTGGCGGAGCAAGCGGCATAAATCAGCACGTTACCGCTCCAGATCGGCGACTTCAGCAGAGTAAAGAAACCCACCTTAGCCTCTTCCTTATGCACTTTGGGGGCAGGAGTCGACAGAAAAAGCGTGGCGATGAGCAGTATCAGGGCCAGCAGCAGCAGCGCCAGGAAAATCGACCGCCAGGCAAAGTGGTTCAGCAGCCAGGCGCCCAGCAGCGGGGCCAGCGCCGGCGATAGCGCCACCAGCGGCATAATAGTGGCAAAAACACGGTTGGCCTGCGCGCCGGAATAGCGGTCGATCACCAATGCCTGCCAGCTGACGGCGGCGGCGCAAATGCCCACCGCCTGTAAAAAGCGCAGCGTCAGCAGTATGGTGGTGGATCCCGCCCACCACATTGCGCCGCAGCTGACGGCAAACAGTCCCAGCCCCATTAACAGCACCGGCTTACGGCCAATGCGGTCGGAAAGCGGCCCCCAGAACAGCTGCGCGCTGGCAAACCCGGCCAGGAACAGGCTGAGGCTGGAGCTGATTACGCCCGCTTCGGTTTGCAAATCCTGCTGCATCGCTGTAAAGGCGGGCAGATACATATCGGTGGCAAGAAAACCCGCAACGCTGAGCAGCGCGAGGTAAAGTAAAAATCCTTTCGACGGCATGAGGTTTTGCTCTTTTTTATCAGGTGAATAGCGGACGGCAGTGTAAAAGAGTGCGATAGCGGTTGTGAAACGGTAATATTTGCGTCTTGCGTTCAAAAATTTTGCAGGAAGAATATGTGGTCAGAACACTCGCTTGAGGTGATTGATGCGGTCGCCCGCACCGGCAGCTTTACCGCCGCAGCGGCGGAGCTGCATCGCGTTCCGTCCGCCATCAGCTATACCGTGCGCCAGCTTGAGGAATGGCTGGCGGTGCCGCTGTTCGAGCGGCGCCACCGGGACGTGGTCTTAACGGCGGCGGGCGAGGTCTTTATCCAGGAAGGGCGGAGTGTTATCAAAAAAATGCTTGCCACACGACGCCAGTGTCAACAGGTCGCCAACGGCTGGCGCGGCCAGCTGAATATTGCCGTCGATCGCATTGTTAAAACCGCGCGTACGCGCCAGCTGGTGGTGGATTTTTACCGACATTTTCCCGATATGGAACTGCATCTTTCGCCGGAGGTATTCAACGGCGTATGGGATGCGCTGGCCGACGGCCGGGTTGACGTGGCGATAGGCGCGACGCAGGCTATTCCGGTCGGTGGACGCTTCGCCTTTCGCAATATGGGGATGCTCAACTGGCGCTGCGTGGTGAAGGCGGATCATCCACTTGCGCAACACAGGGAGAAGGTTAGTGAGGAGGCGATCCGGGAATGGCCTTCGCTGGTGCTGGAGGATACTTCGCGCGCGCTGCCGAAAAGAACCACCTGGACGCTGGATAATCAGCGACGGCTGGTCGCACCGGACTGGGAGAGCGCATTTGATTGCCTGCTGGCCGGGCTGTGTGTCGGCATGGTGCCGGGGCATCTTGCGCAACCGCTGCTGCAAAACGGCTCGCTGTGCGAGCTGAAGCTGGATCCGCCTTTTCCGGACAGCCCCTGCTGCGTCAGCTGGTCGGAACAGCAGGCGTCGCCGGCGCTGCGCTGGCTGCTGGATTATTTAGGCGAAACGGAAACGCTGAACAGCGAGTGGCTGCGGGAGACGTAAAAGACGGGCGGCGGATGGCCGCCCGTGCGCTTAGCGACGGTAGTCGAGGAAAGGGCCGTCCGCTACGGAGCGACGTTCAATCAGCGTAGGATGCACTTCAATCGTCTGCGGCTCTTCGCGTTTGCTGGTAATACGATCGAGCAGCATATTGAAGGCCGTTGCGCCCAGACGCTCTTTCGGCTGGTGAACGGTGGTCAGTGCGGGGGTAAAGTAGCGCGAGTTGCGCACGTTATCATACCCGATCACCGAAATATCCTGCGGTACGCGCAGGCCCATCTCGTCTGCGGCGCAAATCGCGCCCATCGCCATTACGTCGCCGCCGCAGAATACCGCGGTAGGACGCTGTTTTTGCGCCAACAGCTGCTGCATGGCGCGATAGCCCGATTCCGGCTCAAAATCGCCCTGAACCAGCCACTCTTCGCGCAGCGTAATCCCCGCTTCGCTCAGCGCCTTGAGGAAGCCGGCATGACGACCGCCGCCGGTATTGCGCTCCATATGGCCCGGGATCACGCCGATATCGCGGTGGCCGCGATCGATCAGATAGCGGCCCGCCAGATAACCGCCTTCAAAGGCGTTATCAAGAATAGTGTCGGTAAAATCGCCGCGCGACTCGCCCCAGTCCATAACGACCATCGGGATGTTGCGGTGATCTTCCAGCATTTTAATCAGCTCATCCGGATACTCGGCGCACATGACCAGCAGGCCGTCGACGCGTTTTTGCGCCATCATGGACAGATAGGCCTGCTGCTTTTCCAGTTCGTTATGCGCGTTGCCCAAAATCAGCGTATAGCCTTTGGCAAAACAGCTGTGTTCGACCGCCTCAATAATTTCGGCGAAATAGGGCGCTTCGCTGGAGGTCGCCAGCAGGCCAATGGTTTTGGTGTTATTGACCTTCAGGCTGCGGGCCACGGCGCTGGGCGAATAGTGCAGCGCTTTGATCGCTGCCCAGACGGCTTCCCGCGTGTCTTCAGCGACGAAGCGGGTTTTATTAATGACGTGGGACACCGTGGTGGTTGAGACACCGGCGCGCCTGGCCACATCTTTTATGGTTGCCATGGAAAAAGACTCCTGCGCTATTCAGTAAGTCACTGAAAAGCTTTTTGTTAAACGATTGCCTGGAATGATGATAATCCTGATATAAGTTGCGCATAATTTGTTGCGGAATGGTTATACCAGGAGGGAGTTCAGGGTGGCGAAACAGACTTGAGCAGAGCCTCATGTTGGCTAAATGCCTGTTGCGCAACAAACCGTGGATTCTAACAAGAGCAGGCGCAGAACACGAGGGTTTTAGGGGCACAGGCGAATATTTTGCGCAAATAACGGTAAACCGGCCCGGATCGTCTGCACGATGCGGGCCTACAGCCTGCGGAATGGGCTAGCGGATAGTTTTCGGCGTCATGACGCGGCGAGCGCCGACGTAGTGCTGCTCCCAGTAATCTTCGCTAAGCATACTCACCTGGATATCCTTGCCGGTACGCGGCGACTGGATAAACTTGCCGTTGCCCAGGTAAACGCCAACGTGATCCGCCGAGGCGCGGCCGTTGATGCTGAAAAACACCAGATCGCCTTTTTCCAGCTCGTTGCGCTTGATCGAAGCCGCATCCCGCAGATGGTACATTTCATTAGCGGTGCGAGGGATCTTAAACTTCACCAGATCTTTATAGGCATACCAGACCAGACCGCTACAGTCGAAACCGGTCTTGGGCGAGGTTCCGCCCCAGAGATAGGGCTTGCCCAGCTGGTTCATCAGCTTGCTCATCGCCGTTTCGCGGGCTTTCTGATAGCGGGCGCGATGCGCTTTGCTGAGCTTAAGCGGGGCCGAGGCCGAGCCGCTGGTTAAGGCTTCCGCCTCCTGGTTGCGCAAACGATGACGGCCATAGCGTTTCTTAGGCGGCAGCGTAGCGGCGACGGTCTGCGCTTTTTTACGCAGCTTAAACTTTTTAGCAAGGGGCGGACGGTTTTTGGCAGGGCTGGCTTCTTTTACTTTACGTGTAGAGGTTTTCACCGGGCGGCGTTTGCGGCGATCGTCTTCACGAGCAGGCGTGGCGCTGTCTGCTTTGTGGTGGTCCGCTTTAACGGCAGCGTGTGGCGATGCGTGCGCCACAGACATAAACAGCTGGGCAAAGGCCAGCATCAGCAAAGTGATGAGTAAACGCATCTTTACCATTAACAGTTTGTGCTCCCGCCAGTGGCAAGAGCATGGCTAAATAAGGAGATCTGCGCCTGGGCAGTCGGTTAAGACGATTCTAATCGAACTCTTTACTAAAAAGTAAGGCCTTTTTTGTTTCAATCGTCGCGAAGCGGTAAAAGCTGTAAAATTTAGCCTGTTCAAACGGTTATCTGTGCAAATTTGCCGCTGATATTTACAGTTAACGCAGCGCAGCCGGACCGAAAATGGTATTTTAACATTTTGTTTTCCGACCGTAGCGTCAGCGGGCGACTGAAAATGACATTTTCATCACGCTCGCAGACTCGCTACACTATACAGACACGAAGTAGCCGATTGAGGAAGGCATTTATGAGCACCATTGAGAAGATTGAGCGCCAGATCGCAGAAAACCCGATTCTGCTGTATATGAAAGGTTCCCCGAAGCTGCCAAGCTGCGGCTTTTCCGCGCAGGCCGTACAGGCGCTGTCCGCCTGCGGCGAGCGTTTCGCCTACGTCGATATCCTGCAGAATCCGGAAATTCGTGCTGAGCTGCCTAAATACGCCAACTGGCCGACTTTCCCACAGCTGTGGGTAGACGGCGAGCTGGTCGGCGGCTGCGACATTATTATTCAGATGTTTCAGGCCGGCGAACTGCAGCAGCTGATCAAAGAGACGGCGCAGAAATATCCTTCCGACGCGGCAGAGTAAAACGTCGCGCCGAATAAAGATAACGGTCAGGCCTGACAATACGTCAGGCCTGTTTTTTTAGTCGTGGTTCGCCGTTTCCGGCAGCGGCCAGCCGCCCAGACGTTTCCAGCGATTGACCAGCTCACAGAACAGATCGGCCGTCTGCACGGTATCATACAGCGCGGAATGCGCCTGCGAGCTGTCGAAAGGCATTCCGGCGGCCGTACAGGCTTTCGCCAGCACCGTTTGCCCCAGCACCAGGCCGCTCAGCGCGGCGGTATCAAAGGTGACAAACGGGTGGAAAGGATTACGCTTCAGCCCGGCTCTCTCCGCCGCGGCGTTCATAAAATTCAGATCGAAAGTGGCATTATGGGCCACCATGACGGCACGATTGCAGCCCTGATCTTTGATACCTTTGCGAACGGCTTTAAAGATGGCGTGCAGCGCTTCGTACTCGCTGACCGCGCCGCGCAGCGGATTGGCAGGATCGATGCCGTTAAAGGCCAGCGCTTCGGGTTGCAGAACAGACCCTTCGAACGGCTCAACGTGAAAGTGGAGCGTTTCGTCTTTCTCCAGCCAGCCATCGTCGTTCATTTTCAGCGTGACGGCGGCCACTTCCAGTAAGGCATTGGTTTTTGCGTCGAAACCGGCGGTTTCCACATCGATCACTACCGGATAAAAACCGCGAAAACGGCTGCTGAGGGCGTTAAGTTCGTTCGATTCGGACATCAGGATCTCACAGGCGAAAATTGAGCGCGTATTATGGCAAATTTCGGCATGGGTTGCAGCAGGGGAAGGGGAAAGAAGGGTGCCGGAAAGGCACCCCGACGCGTTACGCGCCCAGGCCGTGGCCCGCGTGTTTGTTTTCGATCAGTTCGATTTTATAACCGTCCGGATCTTCCACAAAGGCGATAATAGTGGTGCCGCCTTTAACCGGGCCGGCTTCACGAGTTACATTGCCGCCTTCGTTGCGGATACGGTCGCAGGTAGCCGCCACGTCGTCCACGCCCAGCGCGATATGGCCGTAGGCATCGCCCAGATCATATTTATCCACGCCCCAGTTATAGGTCAGCTCGATCACCGCGCCTTCGCTCTCTTCGGTATAGCCCACGAAAGCCAGCGTGTATTTATATTCGCTGTTTTCACTGGTGCGCAGCAGGCGCATGCCCAGAACTTTAGTATAAAAATCAACGGAGCGTTGCAGATCGCCAACGCGCAGCATGGTGTGAAGTAAGCGCATAACATCCTCTTTGAACAAACGTTATCATCCGATAACAAGCATAGCCTGAATTCCTGCCGTTACGGGAACCAGCAGGAATTCCCGGCGGTAAACGGCCTTCAGGCCGTTTTACCCGCGTAAGAGAATAGCAGCTATAGCCTGGCAGAAACCAGGAAATGCGTGCTTTCTCGTGCCGTCGGGCGTCGGACGGCGATAAAACCCGCAGGTGCTTACAGGAACGGATAGTCCGTATAGCCTTCCGCGCCGCCGCCGTAAAAGAGTTCCGGGCGTTGCTCGTTCAGCGGCGCGTTCTGCCGCAGGCGCTCGACCAGATCCGGATTGGCGATATAGTCGCGGCCAAAGGCTACGGCATCAATCAGGCCTTGTTCAATCAGCGCTTCCGCTTTCCCGGCGCTGTAACCGCCTGCACCGACAATCACACCGGGATAGGCTGCGCGGATCGCCTCGCGGAAAGCATCGCTGTAAGGCTTGCCGCCCGCCCAGTCCGGTTCTGAAATATGCAGATAGGCCAGATTGCGCTTTGCCAGCTCGCCGATATAGTAAAGCGCGGCGGCTTCCTGATCTTCGCCGTTATCCAGACCGTTAAACGGCCCGAGCGGCGAAATACGAATGCCGATCCGGTCGGCGCGCCAGCCGTCAATGGCCGCATCCACCACTTCCAGCGCAAAGCGCGTGCGATTTTCCACGCTGCCGCCGTAGGCATCCGTGCGCTGGTTAGACGCGGGCGAAATAAACTGATGCATCAGATAACCATGCGCGGAATGCAGCTCCACCAGGTCAAAATCCGCTTCGCGCGCGTTGATCGTGGCCTGACGGAAATCGTTGATCACGTCGTCAATCTCATCCAGACGCAGTTCGCGCGGCGTGGAGGTCGCTTCACGGATCGTCCGGCCCTGGCCATCGCGCAGAGAGGTACGGGTTTCGGCATTGATGGCGGAAGCCGAAACGGGCGCTTTACCTTCCGGTTGCAGGCTGCTGTGGGAAATTCGTCCGGTATGCCACAGCTGTACCGAACTGTGGCCGCCTTCCTGATGGATGCCGGCGTTAATCGCTTTCCACGCGGCGATCTGCTCGGCGGTATGCAGGCCGGGCGCGCCGGCATAGCCTTTTGCCTGGAAGGAGATCTGCGTGGCTTCGGTGATCACCAGCCCGGCGCTGGCGCGCTGGCGATAATATTCACCCATCAGCGGCGTAGGAATATCGCCCGGTTCGATGCTGCGCAGGCGCGTCAGCGGCGCCATAAAGATGCGGTTGGGCACGACAATCGCGCCGAGTTTTAAAGGGGTAAAAAGTTTTTTCAGCTGCATTTATCGCTCCTGGTACACCGGCTGCCAACCGCCGATACGGCGGTGGCAAAGCCAAAATTTTCAGTGACTATTGAGCGTAGTAGAGAAATCGCCGCTACCCGCAACGGTACGGCACGATCGGATCATATCCAGCGCGGGCTGATATTCTTTGGTTTCAATATTCATCATTCCCAGCAGCGTATGGAAAACGTTGTCCTGCGAAACCGCCGCGCCGGAAGCCTGCCGCAGACAGGTGCTGTTGATGCCAAAGGCGCTGGTGTAGCCGTCAGAAAGCCACAGCAGAAAGGGAATATGCGTTTGCTGCGTGGGGGCAATCAGATAAGGCGCGCCGTGCAGATACATCCCGCGTTCACCCAGCGATTCGCCGTGATCGGAAAGATAAATCAGCGCGACGTTGTAGCGGCTGCTGTAGGTTTTGAGCAGGCCGATAGTGTCACCCAGCATTGAATCGGTATAGACGAGCGTATTGTCATAGGTATTGACCAGCGCCTGGCTGTCACAGTCCTGGATCTGGTTACTGTCGCAGGTCGGGGTAAAGTGCCGCTTGTCGGCCGGATAGCGCCGGTAGTAAGCCGGGCCGTGGCTGCCCATCTGATGCAGCACTACTACCGTATCGTTTTTCATGCTGTCCAGATAGCGATCCAGCCGCCACAGCAGCACGTCGTCAAGGCAGTAATCGTCACGGCAAAAGTTTTTCAGCTGCCAGCGCGTCATGTCGCTATGCGGCACGCGATCACAGGCGCCTTTACAACCACCGTCGTTTTCCCGCCATAGTACGCTGACGCCCGCATGGGCCATTACGTCCAGCAGCCCTTCCTGATGGCGCGCCAGACTGGCATCGTAATGTTCGCGCGGCATATTAGAAAACATACAGGGCACGGAAATGGCTGTTTCCGTTCCGCACGATGTGGCGTTGGGATAATAGATGACGTTATCTTTTTTTAGTTCAGGGTTGGTCTCGCGAGCGTAGCCGCCGAGCGAAAAATTTTCCGCCCGTGCCGTTTCGCCCAGCACAAATACCACCAGCGTTTTTTTCTGCTGCGCTAAAATCTGCGGGCCTTTGCGTGCATCCTTGCCGATACTAATCAGCGTGCGATCGCCGTCAAACCAGCGATTATCAATATAGTGGCCAATGCCGCTGACGACGTTGACCGGCGTAATCATTTTCACCAGGCCTTTATTGTTACGGATAAGCGAGGCGTAATCTTTATAAAACAGCGCGGCAACCAGCAGGATCGCCAGCAGCGCCGCCAGGGCCGTGCCGGTGCGAAAAGCGATATTCATCCACCAGGGACGCCGCGTGACAATCCTGACCCGCCAAATAAGCAGCGCGGGTAGCAAGCCCAGCAGGATCAGCCAGAGGATATAGCGCAGGCTGAACAGGGCGGTCGCTTCCTGCAGATCCGTTTCAAACACGTTTTGAACCATATTGGTATCAATAACGGTGCCAAAGCTGTAAATAAAATAATTGGCCGCCGCGCTGACGATAGCCAGAAAAATTAACAGGGGTTTTCTGATCCACGGCAGGGCAGCCACGCTGAAAATAAACAGAAAGCCACAGAACAGCACCAGCGGCATGGTGGCAGCAAAAAAATAATCCTTCAGCTCGCTATAAGGAATTCGCTCCCACGCGTGAAAAAAGAACAGCGCGTTTGGAATTAGCGTAAAAAACAAGGCAGCATAAAAGTTAAAACTGATTTCATTGCAGCGTAAGGCAGTCAGCTTCATATAGGTTCATCAGCAGTAAACGGTGAATGAGCATAGCTTTATTAGCAAAATTAAACATTAACTGACGCTAAACAATCTTAAAAGACTAACATTAATATTACATTTAACTTTTCCCTGCATAAGGAGCGACGTTGGCCGAACAACTGGAATTCTTCCCCGTTCCCAGCCCGTGCCGGGGGATCTGTCAGAGCGACGATCGCGGCTACTGCCGTGGCTGCCTGCGTAGCCGCGAGGAGCGTTTCAACTGGATGAAGTTCAGCGATGCGCAAAAACGCGAGGTGCTGCGGCTTTGCCGTTTGCGGCGGCAGCGACTGTTGCGCGCCGGTAAGCCCGCCGAGCCGGATGAACCGGAACAGCCCTCTTTGTTTTAGTAGACAGATTCTTATGCAGTTCTGCAAATAGCGTCCAGGCTTATAGCTTCCCCGGCAAAATGTGAGGAAGTGTAATGAGACGTATAAACCTGCTTATGGTATCGCTGGCCTTTTGTGGCCTGGCCCAGGCCGCCAGCGAAAAAGTCGAGATTAAACTCGCCACGCCGCAGGGCGCGGGCGACAGTATCGGTCAGGTAACGATAGAAGAAACGGCCTATGGCCTGAGCTTTACGCCGCAGCTGAAAGCCTTGCCGCCGGGTGTTCACGGTTTCCATGTGCACGCCAACGGCAGCTGCGATCCCAAAACTACCGACGGGAAAGCGGTAGCCGCAGGCGCGGCGGGCGGTCATCTCGATCCGCAAAAAACCGGCAAGCATCTGGGGCCGTGGCAGGACGGCCACCTGGGTGATTTACCGGCGCTTTATGTCGCAGCCGACGGGACGGCGACCTATCCGGTGCTGGCGCCGCGCATTAAAAAACTGTCGGATATTAAAGGCAAAGCGCTGATGGTGCATGCCGGCGGCGATAACCATGCCGATCATCCTGCCCCGCTGGGTGGCGGAGGTGGCCGTTTCGCCTGCGGCGTGATCTAACCGAACCGCCGCCGCCCGTCGCGGCGGCAGGTTTATTGCCTAATGCGCCACGTTAATATGATCGACTTCGATTTCGGTATGCCCGTCGTTTTTATCCACGTCGCCGACCACGCGCACGGTTTTGCCAATCGCTATGTGATTGTCTTCCCACTCGTCATCATCAATGTCGATGCGGATTTTTCCGGTGCTGTCCTGCAGCCAGTAAAGATCGTCGTCGCCTGCATGTCCGGTGATTTTACCTGTCAGCACCACGCGAGTATCGTCGCGCAGCGTTTTCGCCTCTTTAACCGTGACCGTTTTTGCCGCATGAGCATAAGCCGGCAGAGAACAGGCCAGCAGAAGAACGGCTGCAAAAATTTTTTTCATCATAATCCCTCATTCATTAAACTCCATGTAAGCGTGGCCCAGTATAAATGAAAAAGTCGGCGTTATGTCAATGTCGCAGCCTGCTGCAGCTGTGAAAGCGAGCAGTAGAGTCGCCAGGTAATACCCGCCAGTTCCGTTTCGCTTTTTGTTTTTCCCGCCGCCAGCAGAGCCAGACTTTCCTGCAGTTCCTTGAGCGTCTCTTCCAGCGCGCGCTGCTGTACGCCTTTACCGCTGATAATACGATGCAGGTTGCTCAGCATGGCGTCCCGCACCGCCAGCAGCGCGGGTGAATCACACTGCCAGTCGCGCAGCTGCCAGACAATGTGCGAACAGTTCAGCAGCACCACGCCCCAGCGCAGCAGCCACAGCCTGGCCGGCTCGTCACGGCTGGCGTTCAGCTGGTTAACCCGATAGTAAATCAGCGACTCAAAGCGGCTCTGGCTAAGGTGCGGCCTGCGGCTGAGCTGATCGAGAAACTCGCGGCGCAGCGCCCGGATATGGCGGCGACTGCGGCGCTTGTCTGAACTGGGCCGCAAAACAAGGAAAGCCAGCCAGGCGAGCAGCACGCCGCACACCTTGGCGATATTATTGTTAATAAAGCTCTGATAGTCATAGGTGGGCGGATTGGTAACGGCAAGAAACGAGCCGCCGAACACAATCAGCTGGCCCCACAGCGCGGCGCGCTTTTTCTGCTGCACCTTGAAAAGCTGTAGCGTGACCAGCAGCGGAAACAGCAGCAGCAAGAATTGCCACAGCACGCTGATTTGCACCATCAGGCCGAACTTGATGATAAAGCTGAACACGGAAAGCAGCAGCAGCGTTTTCAACAGCAGCGACACGCTGCTGACGGGCGAAGGCACGGAGGAGTAGAGCACACAGCTGATGGCGGCCAGCGTTAACGCTGCCGAGCCCGCATCCCACTGGGTGGCGATGGTAAAGGCGCAGCCCAACACGATCACGCTAAAGGTGCGCAGTGCGCTCCAGCTGGCTTCCGCGCTGTCGCTGTGTCTGGCGAGCGCCGGGGCGGCGGGCGGCGCGAGGCGGGTATCGTCGTCGGCCTGTTCAAACAGCCGCAGCCAGCGGCGGATATTCAGCCACAGCCAGCAGAAATAGCGCAGACGATGCCAGAAAGCCTGATAGCGATAGTCGCTTTGATCCTGCGGCGCGGCGCTGGCGAGCAGTCGCGCCAGACGATATTTATCGCAGTCGGCGCTCGCCAACTCATCCAGCAGCTGCTGCACAACGGTATAGAGGCTTTCCGGCGCGTCGGGCCAGTTCAGCAGCATTCGGCGCAGGCTGGAGATCACGCTGGTGAGGCGCAGCTGCTGATGCAGGATATAGTTCAGCACATTGTTTTGCCGACGAAAGCGATAGTGGCTCCAGAACGCCTGGATACGCAGCAGATTAAGCGTGAGGATCTGCCCAATAACGTTTTCATGCGCGCTACGCACGTTGTCGGTGCTTTCACGTTGCAGCAGCAGTCGTCCATGATCCAGCAGGCGAAAATGCATCTCTTTTAGCGAGTTAATCAACGTCTCGCCGTCCGACGTGCTGGGCAGGATCATCATCATCAGGCCGCCGCACAGGATGCCGGTAATCACTTCGCAAACGCGCGCCTGGGTAATCTCCCACAGATCGCCGATTTCCGTAATATTAACCGTGGTAAACACAATAATGGCGGCGGTGTAGCCCGCCAGGGAAAATGCATAGGCAACGTTATTTTGATAATGGTTCTGGATCCAGGTGCAGAGCGCCAGCCAGCCCGCGATAGCCAGCGCAAACAGCCAGGGCTCGTTCAGCGTATAGCCGGCGATCAGCAGCGCCGCGCCCGCGCCCAGCAGGCTGCCCGCAATCCTGCCCAGGCTTTTACTGATTACGCCGCCGACGGTCGGAAAACTCACCACGGCGGCGGAAGTCATCGCCCAGTAAGGCTCGTCCAGCGCCAGCGCATAGGCGATGCTCAGCGCCAGACACATCGCGAGAGCATTGCGCAACGCGTAGCGCCACTGGCCTCGGGTCGCTTTGATCCACGGCAGATTTTGCCACTCCAGCCACTGCCAATTCATGGCGCAACGGTGATAGTGCAGGTGGTGCCCGCTACCAGCGGCAAATCTTTCGGCCATGCAGTCAGACGAATACGCACCGGCACGCGCTGCGCAAGGCGCACCCAGGGCACGTTCGGTTTGATATCGGGAATGAGTGCGCTGTCGCTTTCCACGCTTTGATCGTAAATAGCGCGGCCAATGCTTTCGACCTCGCCATGCAGCACGCGGTTATCGCTGTAAAGCCGCACGGTCGCGCGATAGCCGTCACGAATATGACGCAGCTTGGTCTCTTCAAAATAGCCCATCACATAAAAAGAATGGCTGTCGACCAGCGCGAAGACCGGCGTTCCGCCGGTGGCATAGTTACCGGGCCGCACCACCAGATTGCTGATCCAGCCGTCGGTTGGCGCGGCGATTTGCGTCTGGGCCAGGTTCCAGCGCGCCTGCTCCAGCTGCGCCTGAGCGGCCTTTGCCGCCGCCGCCAGCGACTTCGCGTTCAGCTCGGCCGCATCCAAATCTTCTGCGGAGATCGCGTTGCGCGGCAGGCTCTGACGCCGCCGCGACTCATGCTGAGCCTTCAGCAGATCGGCCTGCGCCTTCGTCAGCTGCGCCTCGGCGTTCAGCACCGCGATGCGATAAGGCCCGGCATCCAGCGTCAGCAGCGGCGTGCCTTTGGTCACGAACTGGTTATCTTTTACCAGTAGCGTTTCAATACGTCCGGAAACCTGCGGCGTGATATTAACCAGCTCGGCGCGCACCTTACCGTCACGCGTCCACGGTGACTGCATATAAAAATTCCATAGCCACCAGCCTGCACAAAGCGCGGCGGCGAAGAAGATCAGCGTTGAAAAATATTTTAGCGAGTTGAATTTCATACGAATGCCATCAGTAGCCACAGCGAAGCGCTGACGCAGAGAATAAACAGGGAAAGGTCGAGCAGGGTGGGATGCCAAATCTCGCCGGAATAGATCCAGCCGCGCAGCACGGGATGGATCAGCAGCCAGAGGAAAAACCCGGCCAGCACGGCTTTAAACAGCGGTGGAAAATAGAGCGACGCGCCGAAAACCAGGTCGGTTAGCGGCGAAAAAGCCGCTGTAAAAGCATTGTTCACTTAAAGCACTCCTTGTTACCCAGGTCACAGCATAGCTGCAGATTGGCATTACGCTTAATGTGAATGATATTTGTATTCTGTCCTGTAAACTCGCAGAATAGCCTGGAATGAGGCTTGATAGCTAGCAGGCTAATTATAAGGAGAGGAAATTGGATACCCCATTAGGAACGGATCTCGCAAGACTGGTGCGCATCTGGCGATCGCTGATCGACCAGCGCCTGAAACCCCTGGAGCTGACGCAGACGCACTGGGTCACGCTGCACAATATTCATCAGCTGCCGCCGGAGCAGTCGCAGATCCAGCTGGCCAAAGCCATCGGCATTGAACAGCCTTCGCTGGTGCGCACGCTGGATCAGCTGGAAGAGAAAGGGCTAATCACCCGCACTACCTGCGCCAGCGATCGCCGCGCCAAGCGCATCAAGCTGACCGAGGAAGCGGCGCCAATCATTAGCGAAGTCGAGCATGTTATTGACGCCACGCGGGATGATATTTTGGCTGGTATCTCTCAGCAGGAGATCGACAAGCTGGTAACGTTAATCGCCAGGCTGGAAAAGAATATTCTGGATCTGCAAAACCGCGAATAAAAGAACCGGCGATTGCCGGTTCCTCGCTTAGCGTGGTGAAACGGTGATCTGGCTGCCGTTGGAAGCCAGCGCAACGCGCTGTCCTACAGCGAAACGGCTGTTACCCTGTTTCTGCACAACCATAATGGTGTTGCCGTCATCCTTACGGATCTCCAGCTCCACGCCCTGGGTCTTGTTCATCGATCCCTGAACGCCCTGGCCCGCTACGCCGCCGGCAATTGCGCCTGCCGCCGTTGCCAGGCTACGGCCCGTGCCGCCGCCAACGGTATTGCCCAGGAAGCCGCCGAGCACCGCGCCGCCAAGCGCGCCGATAACATTGTTGTCGTCGCCACCCTGGATCTGAACGGGACGGACGCCAACCAGCGTGCCGTAAGTAACGCTCTGCACCTGTTTCGCTTCCGAGGCGGTGTAAACGTCGCCGGAAAGCGAGCTGTCATTGGCGCAGCCTGCTAAAGTCACACCGGTCAGTGCTACGATCATCATGCGCTTCAACATCATCAAACTCCTTTCTTTTCCATGTGCTGCAGTCAATTGCGCAGCGATCAATAACCTAATTATACGGTACAGGCAATGCCTGCTGTGTGGTTACGTCAAAAAATTGCTTTAAGCATAGCGCAGTACGGGTAAACCTGAAATCAATGGCGGCGCGGAAAGCGCGGTAAAAAGTCTGTCATCATGTAAAAATGCACAGTTAATCATAGAATTGCTGCACCGTTTTTGCGACGCTGTACCCAGGTTTGATATTCCCACAGCGGGTAAGGGACTTTGATGAGATCGGGACGTTATATAGGCGTGATGTCAGGAACCAGTCTGGACGGCGTGGACGTGGTGCTGGCGGCAATTGACCCGCAGATGGTGGCGCAGCAGGCCAGCTACTGCCATCCCATGCCGCTGGCGCTGCGCCAGGAGATCCTGGCGGTCAGCCAGGGGCAGCCGCTGACGCTTTCCCGGCTGGGGCAGCTGGATACGCGGCTGGGCCGACTGTTTGCCGAAGCGGTACAGGCGCTGATCGAGCGCGAAGGGCTGGAGAAAGAGGATATCGCTGCCATCGGCTGCCACGGGCAGACCGTCTGGCACGAGCCGCTGGGCGACGCGCCTAATACGCTACAAATCGGTGACAATAACCAGATAGCCGCGCTGACCGGCATCACGGTGGTGGGGGATTTTCGCCGGCGGGATATGGCGTTAGGCGGCCAGGGCGCGCCGCTGGTGCCCGCTTTTCATCAGGCGGTGTTGATGCATCCTGAAGAGCGGCGGATGGTGCTGAACATCGGCGGCATTGCCAATCTCTCGCTGCTGCTCCCCGGCCAGCCGGTGGGCGGCTACGATACCGGGCCGGGCAATATGCTGCTGGACGCGTGGATCTGGCGTCACCAGGGGCAGCCTTACGATCGGGACGGCGCCTGGGGCAGCAGCGGCCAGGTAGTGTATCCTTTATTGCAGCAAATGCTGGCGGATCCCTGGTTTGCGCTGGCCGCGCCCAAGTCCACCGGCAGAGAATATTTCAATCCGGCCTGGATCGACCGGCAGCTGGTTAACTTCCCTGGTCTGTTGCCGCAGGACGTGCAGACCACGCTGGTCGAGCTGACTGCCTCCACTATTGCGCAGCAGGTGATGCTGAGCGGCGGCTGCGAGCGGCTGCTGGTGTGCGGCGGCGGCGGAAAAAATCCGCTGCTGATGGCGCGGCTGAAAGCGCTGCTGCCGGGCATTGAAGTCAACGCCACCGATGAGGTCGGCATTCGCGGTGACGATATGGAAGCGCTGGCTTTCGCATGGCTGGCCTGCCGTACGCTCTCATCGCAGCCGGGCAATCTGCCTTCCGTGACCGGCGCGCGCGAAGCCTCCGTGATCGGTGCAATCTTTCCTGCTAATGTTCAGCGCTGCCGCTGAGTTATCTGAATGGAGCAAAGATGAAAAAATGTTTATTGCTGATGGCCGCGCTGCTGCTGAGCGGATGTCTACATCAGCCGCCTGAAAAAATCAGCAGGCTGCACTATCGCTGCGGCACGCTGCCGCTGTCGGTGCTGCTGGATAACGATCGTGAGGAAGTAAACCTTATTCTGGATGGCAACCCGCTGACGCTGAAGCAGCAGCCCGCGGCTTCCGGCACGCGCTATGCCGATGAACACTACGTTTTTTGGTCAAAAGGCGACGGCGCTTTTGTGGAGCGCAACGGCAAAATCATCATCGACGACTGCCGGCTCGAAAACCGTTAACTCGTTGAAATTGATTGTGATGAGGCGCACAATGCCTCGACTCTGATAGCGGAAAATCCCATGAATGATGACAGCCTACAGCAGATTGCTCATCTGCGCCGTGAATATACTCGTGGCGGCCTGCGCCGCAAGGATCTGCCTGACGACCCGCTGGTGCTGTTTGAACAGTGGCTAAGCCAGGCGGTTGCCGCGCAGCTGCCGGATCCTACTGCCATGAGCGTGGCGACCGTGGACGAGCACGGGCAGCCTTACCAGCGCATCGTGCTGCTGAAACATTTTGATACGCGTGGCATGGTGTTTTATACCAATCTGGGCAGCCGCAAAGCACAGCATCTGGAAAAAAACCCGCGCATCAGCCTGCTGTTTCCGTGGCATATGCTGGAGCGTCAGGTGATGGTGCTGGGCCGTGTTGAAAAACTGTCAACGATCGACGTGATAAAGTATTTCCACAGCCGCCCGCGCGAAAGCCAGATAGGCGCATGGGTATCGAAACAGTCGAGCCGTATTTCCGCGCGCGGCGTGCTGGAAGGCAAGTTCCTGGAACTGAAGCAAAAATTCCAGCAGGGCGAGGTGCCGCTGCCGAGCTTTTGGGGCGGCTACCGTATTACCATAGACTCAATGGAGTTCTGGCAGGGCGGCGAACATCGTCTGCATGACCGCTTTTTCTACCAGCGCGACAGCGAGGCGTGGAAAATCGATCGCCTGGCGCCCTGATTGCGCGAAATAATCCGTTAAGCGCTGGCACAGAGCCCGTCGGCGCTTTATTCTATACCCCTTTTTTTCATCCGCTAGCCAGCGGAAAGCTGTGTACCAGCAAAGGTGCAGACTTTTTTTACACGGAGTCACAGATGGGCAGCAGTAACCTGATTAAACAATTGCAAGAGCGTGGCCTGGTCGCCCAGGTAACGGATGAGGAAGCGTTAGCAGAGCGGCTGGCGCAAGGGCCAATCGCGCTCTATTGCGGCTTCGATCCGACCGCGGACAGCTTGCATTTGGGCCATCTGGTCCCGCTTCTCTGCCTGAAGCGCTTCCAGGATGCCGGCCACCGCCCGGTGGCGCTGGTGGGCGGCGCGACCGGCCTGATCGGCGATCCGAGCTTTAAGGCGGCCGAGCGCAAGCTGAACACCGCGGATACCGTTAACGAATGGGTGGAAAAGATCCGCGGTCAGGTCGCGCCTTTCCTGAACTTCGACTGCGGCGACAACAGCGCCGTAGCGGCCAATAACTACGACTGGTTCGGCAGCATGAACGTGCTGACTTTTCTGCGCGATATCGGCAAGCACTTCTCCGTTAATCAGATGATTAATAAAGAAGCGGTGAAGCAGCGCCTGAACCGTGACGACCAGGGCATCTCCTTTACCGAGTTTTCCTACAATCTGCTGCAGGGCTACGACTTCGCCTGCCTGAACGAGCGCTACGGCGTGGCGTTGCAGATTGGCGGCTCCGACCAGTGGGGCAACATCACCTCCGGTATCGATCTGACTCGTCGTCTGCATCAGAATCAGGTGTTTGGCCTGACCGTCCCGCTGATCACCAAGTCCGACGGCACTAAGTTCGGTAAAACCGAAGGTGGCGCGGTCTGGCTGGACGCGAAGAAAACCAGCCCGTACAAATTCTACCAGTTCTGGATCAATACCGCGGACGCCGACGTATACCGCTTCCTGAAGTTCTTTACCTTTATGAGCATTGAAGAAATCAATGCGCTGGAAGAAGAGGACAAAAACAGCGGCAAAGCGCCTCGCGCCCAGTATGTGCTGGCGGAGCAGGTCACGAAGCTGGTGCACGGCGAAGAAGGTCTGACCGCCGCACAGCGTATTACCAAAAGCCTCTTTTCCGGCAGCCTGGCGGAAATGACCGAAGCGGACTTTGAGCAGCTGGCGCAGGACGGGATGCCGTTTGTCGAGCTGGAGTCGGGTCAGGATCTGCAGCAGGCAATGGTCGATGGCGATCTGGCGCCGTCTCGCGGCCAGGCGCGTAAGCTGATCGAATCGAAAGCGGTAAGTATCAACGGTGACGTACAGCTCAGCGCGGAATACGCCTTTGTACCGGCAGATCGCCTGTTTAATCGCTTTACGCTGCTGCGCCGTGGTAAAAAGAACTACTGTCTGATCGTCTGGAAATAATGCTTCAGGCGTGAACAGACAAAGGCGCGTCCTGAAGCTCGGGCGCGCCAGCCCGCTTTTAAGCATCCGTCCCTTTTTTCCGGCAAGGTTTCCATGAAAAACATTCTTTCCGTTCAGTCGCACACCGTTTTCGGCCATGCCGGCAACAGCGCCTCGGAATTCCCCATGCGCCGCATGGGCGCAAACGTTTGGCCCCTGAATACCGTACAGTTTTCTAATCATACCCAGTACGGCCAGTGGACCGGCGTGGTCATGCCTGCCAGCCACCTGACCGATATCGTCAGCGGCATTGCGGCTATTGACCGGCTGAAAACCTGTGATGCCGTGCTCAGCGGCTATCTTGGCTCCGCAGAGCAGGGCGAGCAGATCCTCGAAATCGTTCGTCAGGTGAAAGCGGCTAATCCCGACGCCTGGTACTTCTGCGATCCGGTGATGGGTCATCCTGAAAAGGGCTGCATCGTCGCGCCCGGCGTCGCGGAGTTTCATGCCCGTAGCGCGCTGCCCGCCAGCGATATTATTGCGCCGAACCTGCTGGAGCTGGAGCTGCTCAGCGGTCATGAGGTCAACAGCGTGGAGCAGGCTATCGCCACCGCGCGCGAGCTGATCGCCAAAGGGCCGAAAATCGTGCTGGTGAAGCATCTGGCGCGGGCAGGCCAGCGCAGCGATCGCTTTGAAATGCTGCTGGTTACGGCGGATGAGGCCTGGCATATCAGCCGTCCGCTGGTGGATTTTGGCGTGCGTCAGCCGGTAGGCGTCGGCGATCTGACCAGCGGGCTGCTGCTGGTGGATCTGCTGCATGGTCTGGGGCTAAAGGAGGCGTTGGAGCACATTACGGCGGCGGTCTATGAAGTGATGCTGAAAACCCATGAGATGGGTGAGTACGAGCTTCAGCTGGTGGCGGCTCAGGACAGTATTGCCAATCCCCAGCAGCATTTTGATGCGGTAAAACTTTGATATTGCCGGGCTGAAAGCAGCCCGGCACCTCATTATTTCTCGTTGCCGAAGCCCTGCTTAAGCAGCGCGGACAGCACGTCCGGGAAATAGATATTTTGATAGTAGCCGGAAACGCTCTCGCTCCAGCTTTCGCCGTCCTGGCGGCCGATATTCTGCCAGTGCTGCACCATTTCCTGGTTATACGCCGCGATGTTTTCCTGCAGGCCTTCGGTACTGTAGCGCTCTTCGTGACGGAAAGTGCTCAGCGGCAGGCGGGGTTTCTGATGCGCCGGCTCGTCCACATAGCCAAGCGCCAGCCCGACTACAGGGAAAGTCAGATCGGGAAGATGCAGCAGCTCAATCATCGCCTGCGGATCGCGACGGATGCCGCCAATCGGCACAATGCCCAGGCCTTCAGCCCGCGCTGCCGTCATCACGGCGCCCAGCGCAATGCCGACGTCGGTCGCGCCGGACACCACGCTTTCAATACTCTGCTGGGCAATCTGCTCTTTATCGATGGCCGCCATCGCCTGCTGGCTTTTATGCATATCCAGCACAAAGGTGATAAACAGCGGCGCTTTGGCAATCCACGGCTGGCCGCCGGCAATAGCGGAAATCTTGCCGCGAGCTTCAGGATTGCGCGTAATAACCAGCGACACCTGCTGTGAGTTCACCGAGGTTGGCGCACGGTAGGCGGACGCAACAAGACGATCGAGGATAGCGTCATCAATCGGACGATCGGTAAAGCTGCGCTCGCTTTTATGGGCGGTAAGGATATCAATTACGGAACTCATAGTACCTCCAGATGTAATAGCCGCAGAGTATAAGGCATTGCCGCTACGCGGTTTAACACCTTATGCGCTGGCTCATCCGCAGGCCCTCAGCTCAGTCCTTCCGCCTCTAAAGCCTCAATTACCGATGGTCGTGCCGCAACGCGCTGAAACCAGCCTTCCAGCGCCGACAGGCTGGCTATATTCAGCTTCAGCAATTTCGCCCAGCGCATTACGGTAAACAGATAGGCATCAGCGGCGCTGAAATGCAGGCCCGACAGCCACTGTTTGTCTTTCAGCTCGCCGTCGATCCAGGCGAACTTTTCCTCCAGCTGCTGGCGCAATACGGCCTTGTAGTCGTCCGGCGCGGCGTCGCTGAACAGCGGCGAAAAGCCTTTATGCAGCTCCGATGAGATAAAGCTCAGCCATTCCAGCGTCTGGTAGCGCGCCAGCGTGCCGGTCGGCGCCAGCAGCTGCCGGTCGGGCTTCAGATCCGCCAGATACTGGACAATCGCTACGCCTTCGGTCAGTACGGTGCCGTCGTCAAACTGCAGCGCGGGGACTTTTCCTTTCGGGTTTATGCGACGGTAATCTTCCTGTTGCTCGGTGATCCCGGCAGCGGTATCGACCCTGACCAGCGTGAAATCCAGGCCCGTTTCCAGCATCACGATATGCGGCGAAAGCGAACAGGCACCGGGCTTAAAGAACAGTTTCATGGCGTACTCCCTGACTCAGAGGAAAAGATGTTCTTAGCTTAGTGCCGTCTGCTTAAAAAGTCAGCGGCTTTGCGTACGCGGCTGGCTTAATCGATCTCTTTTTCAGGGTGGCGCGGCTAATTGGTCTGAAATCAGGCAAGCCCGGGCAGCGCGGCGCGAGCCAGCTCCCGGAGTGCCCGCACGCGGGCGGCGATCGACTGCGTTTCCACCTCTTTAACGGTTAGCCTGGGCATGATACGGACGCGCTCCTGCAAGCCAGCGGCGGTAAAGCGCCTGTTGTCAGGCGTCCAGACACGGCGGCAAAGACTGACAGCTCATCAAGTTTATCCATCGCTGTTTCATTTTATGAAATTATGAATTGCTATCTTTGCTGGTTTACGCCGTTTTCAGCAAGAGTATGCTGGAATAAACAAAGGAGAAACGTCATGACTGCCTTAACGCTTTATGGAACGGAACTTTCGGGGCACGCGCATCGCGTCCGGCTGCTGCTGGCTATGCTGAACCTGCCGGCCACCCTGAAAGAGGCTGGTGCCGATGTCAGAAAAAGCGCCGCTTTTCTGGCACTGAACCCGCTGGGACAGGTGCCGGTGCTGGTGGATGGCGAGCACGTCATTACCGACAGCAACGCGATACTGATCTGGTTGGTAAAACGCTATGCGCCGCACAGCCAGTGGCTGCCGCAGGATCTGCATCAGCAAGCTCAGGTGCAGCAATGGCTGGGCAAAGCCGCAGGCGAAATTCGCTACGGGGTTGCCTCGGCGCGGCTGATTAAACAGTTCGGCACGCCGGAAAATTATGACTCGGCGGTCGCGACAGCGCGTAAATTTTTACCGCAGATGGAGGCACATTTAGGCGGCAAAAGCTGGCTGGTGGGCGACAGCGCGACGCTTGCCGATTTGGCCTGCTATGCCTATGTGGCCTGCGCGCCGGAAGGCGGCATTTCACTGCGCGACTATCCAGCTATTCGTCAATGGCTGCAAAACGTCGAGGCGCTGCCGGGATTTATTGCGCTGCCGCCGCTGCCGCATCCACAAGAAGCGTAACCCTGTTGCACTCCGGCGAACCTCTGGCGCGGCGCTGCATATTCAGGGAACGGCGGAACTTGTCTGGCCATAAAAGGAGGAAGGAGACGTTGCCTGGCGAACGCGTCAGAAAAAATAGTTCGCTTTCGCCAGCTGCTGCCCGCCGCCGGACTGGCAGTGGAGGTTGCCGCCTCAACGTTGGCGGTCAATAAAAAAGGGTGACGCTACGTCACCCTTTTCAGCACTAAGTTAATATCAGTTCTGCGTCATACGGTTCAGTTTAGGCGCGGTCAGCAGCATCAGAACAGCAATAACGCCGGTTACGATGCCGATCTGCAAAAAGACGTCGCCATAAACGTGCAGCGACTGCAGCGGATCGGTGATGTTTTCCGGCACCGCCATCATGTTAGCAACTTTACCGGCTACCATAGCGGCGCCCGCCGTGGTCAGGAACCAGGAGCCCATAATAAAGCCCATCAGGCGCTGCGGCACCAGCTGGGCGACCATCGCCAGGCCCAGCCCGGAGATCATCAGCTCGCCCACGCTTTGCAGCGCATAGCTCAGGATCAGCCAGCCCACCGACACAATACCCAGATCGCTGGCGAATTTCGCGCCCAGCGGCAGCACGAGGAAAGCGATGGAGCAAAGCACCATGCCCAGCGCAAACTTGTGCGGCATCGGCAGGCGATCGCCCATTTTGTTATAGATTGCCGCCAGCAGCGGGCTGAAAATCATGATCCAGAAAGGATTCAGCGCCTGATACTGCTCGGGCTGGAAGGTCAGGCCCAGGATGCTGTGCTCGACGTTGCGGATGGCAAAGAAGTTCAGCGAGGTTGGCATCTGCATATAGAGCACGAAAAACACGATGGCTTCCACCATCAGCAGAAACGCGACGATCATCTTACGGCGTGGCGCGCCCTGTAAGGCAAAAGTTTCTTTAGCGAACAGCAGCGCGATGCCGATAGCGACCACCGCCAGCAGCAGACGCGCGACGCCCTGATTGTGCAGCATCCAGGTCGCAATGACGATTAGCACCGCGATACCCACTATCGTCGCCAGCAGCTTGCCTGTCTGCAACGGCTGGAAGTCAGGCCGGGAGCCGTGATCTTTAACCCAGCGGCGGCAAATCATAAAGTTCACCAGGGTTATCAGCATCCCGACAAAAGAGAGCGAGAAGGCGACGTTCCAGCCATAGTGCGCGGCCAGCCAGGGCGTGGCCAGCATGGAGAAAAAGGAGCCGATATTGATCGCCATGTAATACATGGTGAAGGCGCCGTCCAGGCGGGGATCGTCTTTTTCATAACAGGTAGAGAGCAGCGAAGAGGGGTTCGCTTTAAACAGGCCGTTACCGACGGCAATCGTTGCCATGCCGATATAGACCATGCTGACGTCATGGCCTGACCAGGCCACCAGCGCGTAGCCCAGCGCCAGTACCAGCGTGCCCAGCACGATAACGCGTTTGGTGCCGAGTACCTTATCGCCCAGCCAGCCGCCAACGGCGATCAGGCCGTAGACCAGCGCGCTGAAAGAGGCGAACAGCGTAATAGACTGCTCTTCGGACATGCCCAGCATCTTGACGAGATAAACCGCCATGATGCCCTGTAGGCCGTAGTAACCAAAGCGTTCCCAAAGCTCAATCGAAAAAATTAAATAAAAGGAGCGGGGCTGTTTAAACGCGTTGAGGCTGGTGTTCTCAGGATGTTTGTTTGCAGTTGACACGGATACCTCTGGAGTCAATCGCCTGATTTGAAGCGAAAATTAAGTCGGTTTTCATCAGGACGGGCTTTAGCCGCATAGTTATAAATTCGGAAAATCGGCGGTTAATTTCGCCGATTGCGTGCTGTCAGGCAAGCCTTTTTTCAAATAAGGTTAAGTGCAGTTTTATTAGTGTTTATTACATTTGAAAAGCCCGCGCCTGCTATAAACTGCTTTTTTTACATAAATGTTAAACATATTGCTCTGTATTAAGATTAAGAGTTGCGCAATAAGCCCTATTAATAACCTCTACGTAACAGCCGGATACTTCTCTTACCGCAGCAAAGTTAAGCAATATTATGCGTGGTTTATGCACGCTAATTTACCAAAAACAGAGGATTATCACGTTTCTGCCGTCGCCTGACGCGACCCGACGAGCTAAAACGGCGCGGTTGAGCGCGTCATAAGTTATTAATGAGTGAAAAATAACTTATCCGATCGTGCATCATGTTGGCCTGTGGTGGGGAAGGGCGAGATTTATTTGGGTTGTGTAAAGATTAATCGCGCCGTCTAAAGCCGTTCTGGCCGCAGCCGATAACTTCACTACCTCAATAATTGTGCAGAGTGATAATGTTAACGATTTACAACAATGAAACTGCGCTGGCCACGGGCAATGCCCGAGCGGCGAACAGCTCGCTGCTGGCGCAATCTATTGAGCGGCTTTCCTCTGGTTTACGCATTAATGGCGCGCGCGACGACGCGGCGGGGCAGGCTATCGCCAACCGTATGCAGGCGAACGTCAACGCCGACAGCGTGGTAACGCGCGGCCTTAACGATGCTATCAGCTATGCACAGACGGCGGAAAGCGCGCTGGGCAATATCGGCGATATGCTGATCAAGGCAAAAAGCCTTGCGGTACGAGCGGCCAACGGCACTATGTCAGTGTCCGACCGCCAGAGCTATAACGCGGAATACCAGCAGCTGCTGGCAAGCATCAACGGCATCGCCAGCGGCACGGAAATTTTTGGACAGTTTCCTTTGGCGACCGATAAGCCGGAGCTGCCGCCGGTGCTGTTGGGCAACGTTGCGCCTATCGGCACTAAATTCCCGATAGCCGGACAAAACTACTCCTTTAACTCCGGAGTGATCTCGCTGGCGTATATTCCGGCCGGCACAACGAATATTTCCATTACCGTCGATTCCTTGAGCATGGATGACGATGTGCAGCTGTTCACGCGCGACGGCAAGCATCTGGCCGGCACGCCGATCGAAGGCGGCACGCCCGACTTTACCTGGGCCAGTAAAGGCGTTACCGATGCCGCCTCCGCGACCAGCAAGCTGATGAGCGTCGGTAACGGTTTCAGCAGCGGCGCCAGCTACGACGCTTCAGATCTGAATGAAGGCGGCCCGGCCTGGGCGTTGAACGGCAGCGAAACCTCCAGCTACAACGGGATGAGCATCACCTATAGCGGTGACGGCGATCGCTATGAAGATGCGGCCACGGGCGCGGCGAACGACGGCACGGTAACCAGCAACACCCTGGAACGGGTCAGCATTGATAACGTCAGCGAAGATCTTATTGTGGTGGTGGTTGGCAACGGCTCGTTTAACAGCAACCTGACGTGGGGCTCGTTGCCGCAGCCGACCGCCACGCCAGCGGTGCCGCCGAAACAGAGCCAGCCTTTAGAGGTAATCACCAGCGCCAACTATGGTCAGCCGATCCAGTCGGATACCCTGGGGCCGACGCCGTCCGATACCAAAACGCTGGGTCTGGACAACACCAGCCTGCTGACCGATGGTGCAATTCGTACGGCGATGGGCGCGCTGGATGCGGCATTGAATAAAGTCAGCAGCTACCGTTCCGATTATGGCTCAAAGATCAACCGCTACGAGTCAAATAAATCGGTGCTGTCACAGCAGAGTATCGCGACGCAGGCGGCACAGAGCCGCATTCAGGACGCCGACTACGCGCAGGAAGCCAGCAAGCTGGCTATGGCGCAGATCAAAGATCAGGGGCAAAACGCGGTCACGAAAATGGCCAACCAGCAGGCGCAAAACGTGCTGACGCTGCTGCGCGATTAATCCTCTTTAACGGAAAGCAGCGGATGCTTTCACCTCCTTAAAGCCTTCAACAACCCGCAAGACCGGGCGGCCCATCGCAAGGTTAGCCAACGCTGCTCGCCCCTTGATGAAGCCACCCCTGCGCATTTTGATACTGCTTTCGGTTTGAACGTGCGCGTACCGTTGTTTGCTCTCCAGGCCGCGCTTCCCCTGATGAAAACAGGCGCCAGCGTGGTATTGACAGGTTCTGTCGCCGATGTCCCTGGCACCCAGGGATATGGCGTATACGGCGCCAGTAAAGCGGCGCTTCGTTCTTTTGCCCGCACATGGACACGTGAACTCTCCGACCGGGGCATTCGAATTAATGTTGTTGCCTCCGGCCCTGTTGATCCGGAGATGATGCAGGCAGCCTCTGAAGAGCTACGCAACGGGATAATCAGCGCCATTCCATTAGCAAGAATGGGCAGGCCTGAAGAAGTTGCCAATGTAGCATTATTTCTCGCGAGTGATGAAAGTAGCTATATAGCCGGAGCAGAAATTTGTGTGGATGGTGGGCTGACACAAGTTTGACGAGGTGGTTTAAGTCTCACCATGCCGGGCAGGGCTGAATAAAGGATGAACCGGGCTAACGCCCGGTAATACTGCGATTTTGTGCTTAGCCAGGCGCTGACGTTAACGGCTGATTGCGGCCTGGCTGGTTATTCTGAATCCTAACTGTCCGGTCCGGAAAATAAACCAGGCATTTTTGAGCTGCGGTGTGCCTGTGGGGCTATTCCATGGCTGTCGGCCGAACAACGATTTCATTAATGTCGACCGTTTCCGGCTGGCCGATCGCAAATACGATAGTATTGGCAAGCGTTTCTACAGGGATCGCTATTTCATGTATCATCCTGACCTGTTCTGCTACCGCTGCATTCGTCACGCTGGACGGTAAGTCGGTATCGACCGGCCCGGGAGAAATAATCGTGCTGCGAATATTATAAGGCGTCATTTCCATACGCAGACCTTCAGACAGGGCCCTCACAGCAAACTTGGTGGCGGAATAGACCGCCGTAGTCGGACGGACGCGATGGCCAGAGAGCGAGGACACGTTGATTATGTGTCCGCTTTTTTGCACTTTCATAAAAGGAAGGGCAGCAGCGATACCGTAAAGCGTCCCTTTCAGGTTGATATCAATCGCCCGGTTCCAGTCATCAACCTGCAGCTCATCAAGACGCGAGTTTGGCATGATGCCCGCGTTATTAATAAGTACGTCGACCCGGCCAAACACCTCAACCGCTTTTTTTACCAACGCTTCGACGTCATGAAGATTTGCCACATCCGTCTGCGCTACCTCAACCTTTCCTCCTGTCGCGGTGATTTCCTCAGCCAGGGCATTAAGTTTTTCCAGGCGACGTGCGCCCAGCACGACACTGGCCCCGGCTGCGCTTAACTGGCGGGCTGTGGCTTCGCCAATACCGCTGCTGGCACCCGTGATGACAACCACTTTTCCACTGATATTACTGGTCATGGAGGATTTCCTTTATGGGCTTAAAAATAAAAAAATAAAGGATGAGGCTAGGTAAAAAAGGGTTTAAGGCCCATCCGATATGAAGTCGGGGGCGAGTATAGTCTGAGGCCTGCTTGTGCGATATTCAGTATAGCTTCATCTCAGCTATGCAAAAATTCACAAGCCATAGGCGGGTTCAATACAACTGCTCAAAAAATCGATTACGGGTGAGACGTGACTGGCATGGCGCACATCCCTGTGTACGCTCATCCAGATATCCTGAGTAAGAACGGGGCCGTCGGGCCGGGCAGGAACGAGATGATATTCTTTTGCGAGATAATCGGGCAGCAGGGCTATGCCAGCATGACCGGCTGCTGTTATAGCCTGTATACGCAGATCATTGCTGAAGAATACGACGGGGCACCCTGCACAATGTTTTTTCAGCCACGCCTGCTGTGGCGTATCTGCCACTGAATCATCATAAGCGATAACGCGTAATTCCTGCTCTGATGCAAGATACTCTGCACTGCTGTAAAGCGTAAAATTTACCTGGCCGAGCCGTCTGGTTACTACTGCTGACTCGACGGGACGAACCAGGCCAAGGGTTATGTCCGCTTCACGACGGGCAAGAGAGAGACGTTCTTTGGTTCCCGTCAGGCTTAAACGAATACGCGGATACCGTTTGTAAAAGCTGCCAATGTGCGGGGCAATAAGATTGCCCATGAAGACATGAGGTGCAGCGATAATTACATCACCTTCCACTACGCCCTGTCCCGCCCCGGAAAACCGCTCTAATGAGTATGCAGAGTCACTCATCTTCTCACCGTAGCGGGCCACCTGCCGGCCATCTTCGGTCAGAATATAAGAGCGCGGCCTCCGGTCTACCAGACGGAGATTCACAGAGGCTTCAAGGGAAGCTATTCGCCTGGCAACGGTGGCATGATCCACACCCAGTTTTTTTGCCGCTGACGCAAGCGAACCCGTTTGCGCAAAAGTTGAAAAATAGCGTAGGTCTTCCCAGTCGAACATAGGGCCTCTAAATCAGCGTAAGGATGCTACCAGCTTTTAACATTACACCTGATGCAGCGCGACATACAAACAACCCTGCAAATCATTCTTTTGCGGTTGAAGCATCTTTTCTTACAGGCGGGTTTAACACGCAATCACAATAAAAACCGGTCTGCAATAAACTCGTAAAGTCGCCGTTTCTACTTAACGAAGGTCCGCTTTTGGCACAAAGCAGACCGGTTTGGGCGTAACATCCGCTATGAGCGAGGAGCGGCATTCGGTGTATAAGTGAAAAAATTGCTGTTTTTGCATTCAGGCCCTGTTAACTTGAATGACAATGAAAGCACACTCTGTCCAATTCCATTCAATGATTATTATCACCTGTCTGACTCAGGTGGGATAACGTTCGCCATTTTCCCGCCGGTAAGGCGGGCCTTACCGGTAACAATCCAGTGAGGTAAATAATGGACACCGCTACAGTAACAACGTCAGAAAAACCCTCTTTGCACTTGTTATGTGGGAAAATTGCATCAGGCAAATCCACATTGTCAGCAAAGTTGGGATCATTACCCGGCACCATAATTGTCAGTGAAGATCATTGGCTGGCCGCCCTCTTTGCCAATGAAATGTTGTCCATATCTGATTATGTGCAGTATTCCTCAAGACTCAGAAACGCTATGAAGCCTCATCTGGTGTCACTACTCAAAGCTGGTTTATCCGTAGTTCTGGATTTTCCGGCAAACACACAAACAAATCGTGAATGGATGATGAGCATCATTAAAGAGTCAGGTGCCAGTAACAGGCTGCATTATCTGAAAGTATCTGATGAAGTATGTAAATCCCGCTTGCGCGCCCGTAATGCAGAAGGAGGACATGAATTTGCTGCCTCAGATCAACAATTTGAAACCATAACGCGCTATTTCGAAGAGCCAACAGCTGATGAAGGTTTTGATATTATTGAATACAGCTAAATTACCTTTTTGCACAAAAGCCGCCAGTTGGCGGCTTTAATAATCGTCCATCTCTTACGGTTATACAGGATACCTAAGCGAACTTAACGTCCGTTCCTGGCACATAGCGGACTAACGCAAGACCTATGTCCGCTATGAGCGAAAAGCGGACGTCAAAATAATGGCGATGGAGATGTTATGCCACATTAGACCTAACATCCCTGTTATGCAGTGCTTCGACTGGCAACATAGCAAGGCGTCACTTACTATCTTAAATCTATGGATATAAACCTTCATGGCTTTATGCCAGCGCTTCTCCCTGTAGCACTGTCACCAGGAGCAAGCTTCACTCTTGTTATGAGCAGTGCTATTGCTGGCGGTCGTAAGGGACTGCTCAGAACTCTTGCCGGGACAGCTTTGGGCATATACACCCATGCCGTTCTTATCGGGCTTGGTATAACCGCAGTGATCATATCCTCTCCGGCAACGTTTGCTGTGTTGAAAATTTCAGGGAACGTTTATCTTCTCTGGTTAGGAACCATGCTCATTCGCAGCGGCATAAGGGCAAGCCATGGAGGTCTTACTGATACAAAGCATTCGGTAACGCTGAGAGAGGCGTGGATAGCTAACGTCTTAAACCCTAAGGCCATCATTTTTTACCTGACAGTTGTTTCACAGTTCGCAGGAAAAGAGGGGGGCATCAGCAACTATCTGACGCTGGCATCAGTACACATAGTGGTCATGTGCGTGTGGCTTTTAGTTGTCAGCCGAACGCTGGTCGTTTCAGTAAAAAAAACCGCTCCCTTATTGCTTAAAAAATACGTCAACATTGCTGGCGGGATACTGCTTATTGCCTTTTCCGTACACGCTTTTGTCCATTGATAAAGCGGCTCACTGCATCGCTTTAACATAAGAGTTTTGCCCCCCTTTGAAAGGTCCTCAGCACGATTCTGGCGTATGCGGGCCTGATCCCTGTCCAAGACACTGAAAACGCCCCTGATGATTTGTGCACGGCTGCATGGCTATGCACTAAGGTGAATGATGGCCGGTCAAGACATACATTTAAAGCCTAAGCATAATCCGGTCACACATTAGTTGACGCGAGATTTGCTAACTCAACTTCTGGTACTTGCAGACATAGTACGGGCATATAGTCTGCTATGAGCGAGAAGCAGACATATTTTCATATTCCCTCCGCATTTTAACCAGCGTTCAGCCTGCCATTCTTCGTAGCCGCGGAATGGCTGGAATCAGCATATAGGAAAATGGTCTCTTTGATGGGGTATCCTCTGATGCTGGTACAAAGGCGATGAAATGGGGCGGATGCAGTATTTTAGTCATGAGATCAGAGTCACAAGCTGAAGAGGAAAAGCGAATTTCCCCGTAAAAGTATCATAAGATTTCAGATATTAGCTTCCGTGCAACCATCTAAAATGCTCACATCTGGCACCAGACCTGGGAGCCTGAAGTGCAGAGTATGCTTTTTTATATGCAAGACAGTGGCAATACGTCATACCTTATTCTGGAAGTGTCAATCAGGAGCACAATGCAATGGCAGTAACAAAGATACTCCTTACAGGTGCCAGCGGTCGTATTGGACGTACTTATTTCAGGGCAATGTGCGACAGCTATGACTTTATCCTGACAGACCTGAACAGGCCGGATTATACGATCGGTTCCCCGCACACGTTCATTCAGACAGACCTCTCGATACCAGGAGCGGCAAAAAAGCTGTTAGCCGAATCAAAGCCGGATGTAATAGTACATCTGGCAGGCATTCCCGATGCAGATTCTTCGTTCGATAAATTACTGCCCGCTAACATTTTGTCAGTTACATGGCTTTTGGAAGCTGCGGCAGCTACAACCTGTAGACGCTTTGTGTTTGCAAGCAGTGCACAGACGATTGAAGGTTATCCTGTTGATGTCCAGATACATCCAGGTATGGCGGTATCCCCGGCAAATATTTATGGCGTGACTAAATGTTACGGTGAGGCGCTGTGCTCTTTTTATGCCACTCAACACGGACTCTCATGTGTAGCTCTCAGAATAGGTGCTTTTGAACATAAAAATGCGGATGCGCTTAAAACCGCCCGTGACTACAGCGCCTGGCTAAGTCCTGAGGATGCGGTAAATCTAATAACCTGTGCCATAGAAGCTGAAAAGATTACCTTTTTTATCGGCTATGGAATTTCCAATAACCGGTTCAAGAGATTTGATCTATCTCAAACACGGGAAATGCTGGGTTATCAGCCAGCCGATGATGCTTTCCGGGAGTTTAAACCGGACGACTCATTGTTTAGATAGCGTACGCAAATAAGTCACTTATAAACAATAATCTGATTTGGCTTGTACAATATACATTAACATATCAGCTTCTGGCATGAAGGGGATGTCTGCTATGAGCGAAAAGCGGACATTCACATCTGGTAGATAGCGGGAAGTTTAATATCCTGACCTGAAGTTTACTTCAGGTTTTAGAATAAAGCTTTTGGTTCTGAATAGGTAAGTCAGAGATATGAAAGAGATAGACGTTGGTTTTACGCACGTCGCTTTTGTCGTAAGAGAATTAGATAAAAGTATTGCGTTTTATGAGCGCTATGCCGGTATGTCTGTTGTCCACCGGCGCGAACCTGATGTTCCAGATGCCCGTAAAGTTGCATGGCTAAGCGATCATACCCGCCCATTTGCGCTGGTTTTAGTTCAGGCAGACAAAGTGACTGATACCCCGTTGGGTCATTTCGGTCATCTGGGCGTTGCCTGTGCCGACCGCGAAGAAATTGACAGCAAAACAGGTATGGCCCGAGCTGAGGGCGTGTTACGCAAAGAGCCTGAAGATGCCGGAGAACCTGTGGGTTATTACGTTTTCTTCGCAGACCCTGATGGCAATACTCTGGAGCTTTCTTATGGACAGCAGGTTGGGCTCGAAGCAATCCGAAGTCGTGCTTCTGACTAACAGTGTTCTCAGATAGGCACTGTCGCAAAGATCTGGCGATGGTAAACTGATGCCATTGTTTAGTGGAAGGAGCAAGCACATGAACCCATTCAAAGGTCGAT